>CAYUPL010000047.1:0-26855 GCA_964446655.1 uncultured Desulfopila sp. | reverse complement strand
ATTCTTCCTTGAAGTAGTCGAAAATATCTCCCTTGATATTTTCCTAGAAAAAGATCACGCGGGAAGCCAGTCCGCACCGATTCGCTTGATAACGTTATATCCACCGCATAGAACCAGGTTGTTGGTAACTCCCACCGAATCGAGAAAAACCTGAATCTCGTATGACCTGCTCCCGGCGTTACAGAAAATAATCAATATTTTATCTTTGGGGAGCTCATCATATCGTTCCCGTATTTGATCATCCGGCAGAGAAATCCATCTCTGTTTGCCGAATTTCTGCTGAAAAGGTTCCGCCTGCTGAGGATGACGAACATCAAGGCAGACCCAGTCCTCCTTCGAAGAAAAATCCCTCATCCACTGATAGAAATTTTCTATGGATGTCTGCCGCAACCGATTATCACAGAGGTTTCCGGCAACATAGGCTGCGGCATTGATAGTATCAACTGCTGCCGAAAATGGCGGGGCGTAGGCCATTTCAAGATTGGCAAAATCGTCGATATCGGCATTTTTACTCAAATAGGCTGCAGCCGCATTGATGCGGGCCGAGACATTATCATTCATGGAGCCAAAAGCCTGAACTCCCAGCACCTTTCGTGTTCTTCTGTCAAAAATCATTATACAGCAGATAATCTCCTGCGAGGGATAGAAATGCGCTCTATCCGCAGGCGCGGTAAGAGAAAAATCAGCGTCATATCCTTCCGCCCTTGCCATCTCCATACTCAGTCCCGTAGCCCCGATACAGACATCAAAGGTTTTCATAATGAAGCTGCCCACCGCGCCCTCAAAGACCGTCGGAATGCCGGCCAGATTATCACCTACGACACGACCTTCCTTATTGGCAAGAGAGCCGAAAGGGGCATAGAAATATTTTCCCGTTATCAGGTTCTGGATTTTGACACAGTCGCCTGCTGCATATATAGATGGATCAGACGTCTGCATCCTGCGGTTAACGACAATACCACCCATGTCGGATACACGCAGCCCCGCCTCTTTGGCGATTGCCGACTGTGCTCTCACCCCCACAGCCATAATGACAAGGTCCGCCTCGATGGTACGCTGCAGCGTCTTCACAGCCGTGACTTTTCCATCTTTACCCAGAATTTCCGATGCACTTTCTCCTAAATGAACCGTGACGTTACTGTCACGCAGATGCTTGCAAAGCATTGCGGCAAGAGACCAGTCAATTATGCCGGGAAGCAGCTGGTCCTTGAACTCGACGATGGAAGTCTCCACACCCCAGAGATCGGTCAACGCTTCAGCCATCTCTATACCAATTGCTCCTCCGCCGATAATAACCGCCTTGCTCACCTTGCCTTTGGCTATTCGGTCTTTTATTTCAATGGCCTTGTGCAGATTGGCTATGGTAAAGACTCCATCGAGCTCAGCTCCTGGAATCGGCAGGACATAAGGCTGTGATCCCGTGGCAAGCACCAGCTTATCGTAGTCGATATACTCTTCCACGCCATTTCTTAAATCTTTGACCAACAACTTTTTATTGGCCCTGTCGATGGCCAGAGCCCTGGTTGAGGTCCGTGTCTTCACTCCTTTATATTTCTCAAAATAATATTCATCTCGAACCACATGAAAGCTTGTGGATCGCAAAGCGGATTCATCGGCTACATCTCCGGAAATATAGTAGGGAATACCACATCCTCCATAGGAGATAAGAGAATCCTGATCAATAATCGTGACATCTGCCTGCGGCAGCAACCGTTTTACTCGACAAGCCGCCTTGGGACCGGCGGCGACACCACCTACAATTACTATTTTTTCAGACATGAGCTGCTCCTTAAAAAAAATGAATACTACCTCGAACTGTTATTTGCATATGAACACCACGTGGTCTAATTATCAAGTTCTTTCTTTTTCGGCACCACTGGGAAGGCAGGTTCAAGAGAGGTACTTTTCCCCTGTGGCACAGGGGTTCCGCCTGGTTCACCCGCTGGAGAGATTATGTATATTTCAAGGTAAAATGACAGTAAAAACCGTCCCTTCATTTTTGCGGCTTTTTACCTGTAATTGTCCGTTATGACATTCAATAATGTTTTTAGTAATGGAAAGCCCAAGACCTGTTCCTTTGTTTTTGTCGGTAAAAAAGGGGTTGAAGATAAGCTCCATCTTTTTTTCCGACATTCCCTCCCCGCTGTCTTCGATTTCTATTGCGATACCATTACGGTCAATAGCTCGGGTGGAAACCTGCAAACAGCCCCCATTATTCATGGCCTGCAAACCATTCACCAGAATATTGAGTAAAGCCCTGTACAGCAAATCACCATCAAAGGAGGTTGTCACAGGGGACTGAGCCAGGTTTTCACTGATCTCGACATTTTGTTCAGCGGCCTTGGGAGCTATAAATATAAGTGCTTTTTTGACAACTGCATTAACATCGCCTCGTTCCGGGTTAACCTGCTGCGGCCTGGCAAAGTCAAGGAATTCCATGGTAATGGTGTTAAGTCTGTTGGTCTCCTCGACAATAATCCGGGCGAGGTGATCATTACCCGGGGCTACTTTTTTGATACGTTTTTCGAGAATTTCCGCGGTACTGCGAATGATACCCAAAGGACTTTTGATCTCATGCGATACTGTAGCTACCATTGAACCAAGATGAGCAAGGCGTTCTGACTGATTCAACTTTTCTTCAAGCTGCAGCCTCTCCACAACCCACTGCTCTACTTTTTTCGAAGCATTCATGACAATGGAGCGCAATACCAGGAAAAGGACCATCATTACAACACTGGAAACAAAGATGATACTGCCCTGAAGTCGAATAATGGCTCTGTAGTCACTGGAGAGATCTTTGACGATCTCAATAACTCCCATGATAATATCGCCGCTTTCACCGCTCGGACTAACCTGCCGGAAGGGGATATAGGTTTTCAGACGGCAATTGAGAGGCTCTGTTCCCGGGATAAGGTTTAAGACTGAGCCGGAAGTCAGGATATTTGAATTAGTAATACCCTGCAGGGCTTTGTCATATTCCGCCCCGCCTATATCTTGCTTCCCCACAAGATCTTTGATGGTTGAGTAGGAGATGATATTAATTTTTGAGTCATAAATAGTTACCGACTCAACATTCATACCCTGAATAATTTCCCTGATAATCTTGTCAAGATTTTGAAACTGCTCAGGATTACTCAACTTAATCGCGCCATAGCGCAATGCCGTCAGAACAACAAAACGCCTGAAAACCTGCTGGTTAAGATTTTCGGCAAAGGCAACGGAATACTCCTCACTCTGCTCCAGCATAATCTTTCGGGCATGGTTTGAAATGACATAGGAAAGAAACAGGGTGAACACCAGAATGACGGCAAGGCTTGAGAAAGAAAAATATTTAACAAGCTTGAAAGGCTGGAGGCCGGCGTCGATTTTCTGCTGTCGAATCGCATCGAGCATTTCGTATGATTTTTTCTTACCTCGCACCGCAGACCCCACAACGAGAGCAAATGGATGGATCACAGGGGCTGGTAAACTCCGAGGCAAGCCCCTTCATGTATTCATGATAAAGATGTTCGTGCCGGATACCATGATCAATGATGTACCATGGAAAAAAGCTCTTTTCACCAAAACCTGCCAAAACAAATGATTCAAGGTTGATATGGTTTTTTGCCAGCGATTTTTTCCAGGACAGACCGGCTGCGGCCATGTCATACAGAACAGCAGCCAGACGGCGATCTCCTCGGGATAACAGCGCCTGGAAAAGAGCATTTTCCGGCTTATCGGCCTGAAAATGAATATTGCCAAGATGGCTCAGTCCTTTTTTGAGGAAACTGATCTTCTCTTTCAGGCTCCCCAAAGCCTCCTTAACATTGCCAAGCTCGTTGTGCTGCAGCTGCCTGCTGAGACCAAAGGGGTGGAACTGAAAGGGCGTCCATGGTTTTGGGACAAAACAGTTGACCGACAGGTATATTTCCGAAAGTCTGCCCCGCTCTCTGCCGAGGATATCAATCTCCTTTTTTATGGTAAGCACAAGATCGACAAATTCCTGCAGATCTTCAACCGTTTCAGTAGGCAGTCCAACCATAACATAGAGCTTAAGTTTAAAAATACCAGCCCCGACAAGCCGAACGGCGCCGCTCAGCAGGTCCTCTCGACTGAGCCCTTTGTTGATGACCCGACGCAAACGTTCTGACGCCCCATCCGGGGCAATAGCAACACTTTTCAGCCCTGAGCCGGCTAAAAGCCGCAGAAGTTTTTCGTTAATACGATCCGCCCGCAGGGAAGAAAAAGAGAGGGCACAACCACTCTCCATGATATATGTGGAAATATGATCAAGAGTCTGATCATCCGCCATTTCCATGCCCAGGAGGCCGACTCTATCGACATCGCCGCTCATCTCCTGCAAACCCTCGACAACGGCATCGGCATCCCAGAGCCTGGGTGGCCGGTATATAAAGGCGGCGGTACAGAAACGGCAGCCGCGGGAACAGCCCCGGCCAAGCTCTGTGAGATATAAATCAGAGAACTCAGCCAGCGGTGTCATCAACTCGGAATGTCCTGCTTTACGGCTTTTCGTTAAGCTCACCCGTTGCACACAAGGCGGAGCTCCATGCTGGGCGACAATTGCCGCACATCTGCCGTTTTCGTCATAACAGGGTGTATAAAGCCTAGGCGCATAGACTCCGTCAAATTGCTGCACGGCCGCCATGCCCAGCTTTTCTATAGATAAGAACTGCCACTGTTCCACCAGAAAATCGACAAAAGGAGCCAGAACCGGCTCTGCTTCTCCCACCAGAAAAAAGTCGGCAAACGGTGCAATGGGCTCTGGATTCATAAAGGTGGCAACGCCGCCACACACCACCAGAGGAGCTCTGCCGGCACCTGCATGACGCTTTTCGGCAAACGGTTCAATACCGGCAGCTAACAGGATTTTGACGATGTTGAGATAATCATTCTCGAAGCTTACCGAGAAAAAAATATAGGGGAAATCCTGCAGGGAGCGGCCGGACTCTATGGAAAGAAGTGATTGGCTGCTATCCGGTAGGAAAAACCGTTCGCAGAGAAGGTATTCCTGTTCGTTTAAGAGTGCATAAACCAGCTGAAAGCCGAGGCTCGACATGCCGACGGCGTATGTGTTGGGGTAGATGAGCGCAACAGGGGTTTTGCCCGTCCACTTTTTAAGATAGCTGCCCCTTTCCTGCCTCAGTCTGTCTTGACGGGTAAGTGGAGACCTGTCGTTTTTCTTCTTCAGACCTCAAATTCCTCTTCTACAACTATGGGAAGAAACTCCGCTCTATCAATTCGCTTTTTTGCGCAGATAAGTAGGGGTCTCAAGATATTCATCATTCCAGCTGTCATGTTCGCTCGGCCCACCGTGAGAGGTGCCGAGATTATCAAATCCATCAAAATTTGAGTTGGGCAAAATGGTGCCCGAAGGTCGCGGGTTCTTCTGAGCTAGCTGAACCTTCATGGATTCTTTATGCTGCCGGTTTGGTCTAGGAAGATCGTCCACCTGATTAATGGTCTTTCCCGTGGAAACCGAGCTTCCGACACCTGTAGCAATAACGGTCACATGCATCTCATCGCCGAGGGTTTCATCATAAAGAGCACCGATCACTACTTTGGCTTCATCGTCGACCTTCTCCTGGATGAGTGCTGACGCCTCCATGAATTCAGACATGGCGAAACTCTCTTCCGTTGCCGAAATATTGATAAGCAGCCCACGCGCACCATCAATACCGATATCCTCCAGCAGCTGATTATCTATAGCGCGCTTGGCCGCCTCAGTAGCTCGATTCTCACCAACCGCGGAACCAGACCCCATCACCGCGGGACCAACCTCTCGCATAACCGTGCGCAGGTCGGCAAAATCCGCATTGATGAGACCGGGTACATTAATAAGGTCCGTTATTCCTTTGACCGCCTGCAGAAGCACATCGTCAGCCTGGGCAAGCATGTCCGCCAGTTTTGAGTTTTTCTGCATCAACGAGAGCAGACGATCATTCGGCACCGTAATGATGGTATCGGCATATTTCTGCAGCTCCTTCCAGCCTTCTTCAGCATTCCGCATCCTGTTTTTCCCTTCAAAGGCAAAGGGCTTCGTCACCACGGCAACGGTTAACGCTCCTAAATCCTTGCTTATTTTTGCAACAACAGGTGCGGCGCCTGTGCCGGTGCCACCACCAAGACCGGCGGTCACAAAAACCATGTCACTTCCCTTGAGGCTGTTTTTAATCTCCTCTATGGATTCGTGCGCCGCCTGCATGCCCATATCGGGGTCGGCACCGGCGCCAAGACCCTTCGTTATACTGGGGCCAAGTTGCAGACAGATATCCGCCTTAGACATGTTAAGTGCCTGTTTATCCGTATTGGCAGCTATAAATTCAACACCTTGCAGCCTATTGGCAACCATGGTGTTGATTGCATTTCCACCGCCGCCGCCAATGCCGATAACCTTTACTTTTGCGACGCTTTCTGATTCAGCCATTCTAAACGGCATCTCATCCCCCTGCTCAATACGTTTCCTGATTGCACTTTGATTGCACTTTGATTGCACTTTGATTGCACTTTGATGGTGTCACCAAAGAGTTACAGCAATATAGCATCTGCCGTACGACACATAAACAAAAAAACTTTTTCTTCACATGATTTTTTTTACCCATCCCCGGAACTTTCCGATCATGGAAAGATCACCGCTCCGCTGGACAAGCTGTTTTTTTCTACCTTGAAGAACCAGCCCCACTCCGGTTGTACACCGAGGTGTATTAATTTTTTCCACGGCTCCGCTCACCCCGACAGGGTAGCCGATCCGGACCTGCAAATCAAATATCTGCTCAGCCAACTCAACAATATTAGCGAGCAAAGCAGTTCCGCCCGTTATAACAATACCGCCGTTAATCCTGTTCTTCTGGCCGGAGGTAATGAGTTCTCTATTCACCACTTCGAGGATCTCGACTATCCTCGCCTGGATGATATCAACAAGAACTTTCTGAGTAACCTTACGAGGCTCCCTGTCACCCACCGTTGGAACATCGACAACCAGATTCGGTTTAATAAAAGAGGAGATGGCACTGCCATAATCTTCCTTGAGCCGTTCAGCCTCCTGTAATGGGGTGCGCAACCCCATGGAAAGGTCATTGGTGAGATTATGACCGCCCAGGCCGATCTCACAGGTGTGTCGGATGGTTCCTTCACAGAAAACAGCAAGATCAGTGGTTCCGCCACCGATATCAAGTAATGCCACTCCCAGCTCCATCTCATCGGAACTGAGCACTGCATCGGCAGAGGCAATTGATTCCAAAACAAGATCGGCGACGTCAAGTCCGGCCTTATTGCAGCAGGTTACCAGATTATGCACCGCCCCCATGTCGGCGGTTACGATATGAACATTTGTCACCAGACGCACCCCCGTCATACCGAGTGGGTTCTGAATGCCGGTATGATCATCCACCATATACTCCTGTGGCAGAACATGAATGACCTGCTGGTTCGCTGATATTTTCACGGTTCTGGCTGCCGCGATCACATCGTCTATATCGGACTTCCTGATCTCTCTGCCATTAATAGCCAGAATTCCAGGACTGTTAAATCCCTTGATATGGTTGCCGGCAATGCCGACATGGACGGAATGCAGGTCACAACCTGCCATATCTTCTGCAATCTTTACCGCCTCTCGAATGGACTTGACGGTACTTTCAATATTGACAACCACGCCTTTTTTCATACCAAGAGATGGAGCAATACCCACACCAATAATTTCCACGGTATCATCAAAGGCTTCACCGACGATGCAGCAGATTTTTGTTGTACCGATATCCAGGCCGACAACAAGCTCACCACGTTCCCGTTTCTTCCTGCTCTGCTCCTCATCAATGGTTGTTACTATTTCCTGTCTCTCTTCCATTCTTATTAACCTGAATTTGACTGTGCTACCAGTACCTTATCCTCAAGATAATCCATCTTGATATACTCCACACCACTGATATCAACGGCGTTTTTTCCTTTTTGGTATAAAACTGCCAGTACTTTATACAACTGTCTGTATTTCTTGGTAACCTCGCCGTAACCAAAATAAATAGGAAAAGGAAAATCCACCAATCGAATTATCATGCCTTCCTTCTGATCAAGATGGATTTCTGAAACCGACTGAGCCGGCAGGTTTGGATTATTCGAGGCGATCAACCTGAGAAAAGAGACGGCATCACTGAGAAGCCCGTGACGTTCTCTCTCAGGATAGGAACTCATTCCTGTAATAACCGGATAATCCAGATCGTCACCATTTCCCGCGGGCGCAATTATTTCTCCCTTTCCATTTATATACATCATTTTACCCTGGCCCGAAACATCTGTAACCATCAACGCAACCGGGCGCTGCTCTTTCAGGCGGATATTTATGCCCGCCGGCCAGCTTTTTTGCACCTGAGCACTTTCAACCCAGGGATGGTCGACGAGATCGGCAACAACCTTTTTAGCCGAAACGGAAAACATGCTTGTATTGTGGTCAATTCCAGCCAGCCTTCGAATTTCCGCAGGACTCGTCTCGCTGCAACCGGAAACCGTAACATCTCTGATCAGGAACATATCCAGGGAAGCAGCTACATAACGCAAGGGGTTTAGCAGTGCCGTCGTCAAAAGAAAGATCAAGCCGATGGCGAGACAGAGTTTCATCGCCTTACGGCCATAATTTTTCCGCTTTTCCGATCTGGAGAGATAGCTTTGCTTCCTCCGGTAAGAGGCTACTTTTTTTTCTATGCGGCGAAGGAGATCCGACCAGGGATATGTCCTTTTTTTCTTGAAATTACCATAGCCCTTCAGTTCCGACTTCCACTGTTTGGCAACTGTTCTTCTGCCGTATCTTTTGTAAAGTGCCTGCACACTCTCCTGAAATTTCCGTACCGTTTTCATAAGATATGAACCTCCGGTTCGAGAAAAATACCGCTGTCCCGCTCCACTGTCACCTGGATACGCTCAATCAACCGTAATACATCTTCAGCACACGCCCTACCGCGATTCACTATAAAATTGGCATGTTTATCCGATACTACTGCATCACCTATGCTTGCACCTTTCAAACCGCTTGCTTCGATAAGACGACCGGCACTCTGCCCTTTCGGATTTTTAAATATTGAACCTGCACTGCCATATCCTGGAGGTTGAGCGGCCTCTCGCTTACTTCTATAACCTTGACAGGTTCCAAAAATCTGTTCCTTAGTCTTTTTACCCAATTGCAATTGTGCCGAAACGACAATTCCGGGCTCGCCGGCTGTAATTGCCATCTTTCTGTAACTAAAAGACAGCTCATTTTTACAATACCTTTTTCGCTCACCGGAAGTCATGATCTCGATACTCTGTACCACATCTTCCATGGAATTGCCCCAGGCACCTGCATTCATAAGGACTGCGCCGCCAACTGTTCCAGGAATTCCGCAGGCGAATTCAAGACCGGAATATCCTTTTTCCATACACATGGATGACAACCTGATAAGACCATAAGCCGCGCCGACATCAGCAATAACGCTATCTCCTTCCTTCTCCATAAAGCGACATAGCTTGAAATCTCCCGTCAGTACGATTACAACACCTGCAAAACCCTGGTCACGAACCAGCAGGTTCGTACCACGCCCGATGACCCGCCATAAAAGACCATGCCGTACAATGAACTGTTGTAATTTTGCCAGTTCCACACCATTGTCGACCATAACCAGCACATCGGCGGGCCCTCCGATTCTGAAAGAAGTATATGCAGAAAGGGGGCAGTCCCATCGCAGCCGAGCAGGAAACAGCCGGCTCAGTTCCTTTTTACAGTTTTCATCCATGATACACAGGGTTGTGTTCTTGTAAAAATTGCACCAGTTTTTCTCCGGCATTGACAATATTCCCTGCTCCGAGGGTGAGGACCAGATCATCTTTCTTCAGGATATGCTGCAATTTCTCCGGAATATCCATGATCCTGTCGACATAGAGCGTGTGGCGCTGACCATGTCGGCTGATTTCATCCAGGAGGCTCTCTGAAGAAATTCCGGCAACAGGCTTCTCACCGGCAGAATAGATATCCGTCATAACAAGATAATCGGCCCGATGGAAACAGGTGAGAAAATCTTTGTACAATGCCTTGGTTCTCGAGTAACGATGTGGCTGGAAAACAACAATGAGACGTTTTTCCGGCCAGGCCTCTTTGATGGCTTCAAGAGTTACCGATATTTCAGTTGGATGGTGACCATAATCATCCACTACGGTAATATCGTGCACACATCCTTTGAGCTGCATCCTTCGCTGTACCCCCTGATAACTCCGCAGAGCCTCCTGGATATCGGCAAAAGGTATCTCCAGCTCAAGGCCGACACACACAGCGGCCAGAGCATTATAGACATTATGCCTTCCCGGTGGTGCAATATCAATATCTCCTAAGGGTTGTCCTTCCTTCATCACGGTAAAATAAACTCTCCCCTTAACGAAAGAAATCCGCTCTGCGTAGATATCTGCCTGAGAAGTCAAACCGTAGGTCATGGTCCGTTTCTGAATGTCGGGCAGAATATCGGCGATATTTTTATCATCAAGACAGAGAACGACAGCACCATAAAAAGGAACCTTCTCGATAAACTGAAGAAACGATTGTTTGATATGGTCAATATCTCTATAATAATCGAGATGTTCCAGGTCAATATTTGTTACAACCTCGATCACCGGCGCCAGTTTAAGGAAAGAGCCGTCACTCTCATCCGCTTCGGCCACAAGAAACTCCCCCTGCCCCATCTTAGCGTTGCCACCGAGACTGTCGACCTTACCGCCCACGACTACGGTTGGATCGAGCTTAGCCCGGTAGAGCATCCAGCTCACCATGGAGGTTGTTGAGGTTTTGCCGTGGCTCCCGGCAATGGCAATGCCGTATTTTTTCAAGCGCATCAATTCCGCCAGCATCTCAGCTCGCTGAATCACGGGTATTTTGTACTGCCGTGCTGCCAGAACTTCTGCATTTTCTTCGCCAATAGCCGATGAAGTCACCACCACATCAGCTCCTTGAACTGAATCACCGTCGTGCCCGATGGTAATTTTTCCGCCAAGAAGTTCCAGCCGCAGGGTGATCGGCGATTCTTTAAGGTCTGACCCGCTGACATGATAGCCCAGATTAAGCAGCAGTTCGGCTATCCCGCTCATGCCGATCCCGCCGATTCCGACAAAATGAATATGTTTGCTTTTTTTATACATATAACGATTAGTTACCTGTTGCCGTTGCATTTTTCCGCCGGGCATGCCTGTCATTGCAAACCATATCGGCGCCGAGGCAGACATCAATAATCCTGGAGGCGGCCTCAGGAAGCGCGAGCTCTCGCATCTTGTCTGCCATATTACTGCGAAGAGTATCATTCTCCAGCAGTTCTTCTATATCTTTTGCCAGCTGCTTACCACTCAACTGTATCTCCGGGCAGCTTCTGCAACCACCGCCGTCGACATAATATTCCGCATTCTTCTGCTGATGATTATCTGCCGCATAGGGATAGGGAACAAGAAAAGCGGGAAGACCCAAAACGGCGATTTCCGCCAGTGTTGTCGCACCCGCCCGCGAAACCAGCAGATCGGCTTCCTGATAGATCTCCACCATATCGTGAAAAAATGGTTCTACCCTGCAATCAATATCACTTTCTTGATAATTTTGCCGCACACCATCACAATCGGCAGCACCCGTCTGATGAATGACCCGAAACGGCATCATAAGACCATGCTGACACAACGCCTCCGTGACCAGCTTATTTAGGCCATGCGCTCCCTGGCTTCCGCCAAGAACAAGAAGTGTCTTCTTTGCTTGCAACCTTTTTTTCCGCCTGGCCACGCCAAGCTGAAGAATCGGTTTTCTCACGGGATTGCCGGTTAAAACCGTTTTTTCCCGCGGAAAATACCCAGCACTCTGCGGCAGTGAAAGGCAGATTTTCTCGGCCAGAGAACCAAGCTTTCGATTTGCAAGTCCTGGAATGGAATTCTGCTCGTGGATAACCGTCTTTTTGCCAAGTATCTTCGCAGCCGCTATAACCGGCCCGGTAACATAGCCGCCCACACCCAGAACCACATCAGGCCGGTAGGCGCGGATAATGCGGAGCGCTTGTAAAAATGCCACCGGCAAAGCTGCAACGGCCTTTATCAAATGAGGAAGACTTTTCCCTTTCAGCCCATAACAGTATATACTTCGCACTGCGTAGCCGTATCTATCCAGACTGGTTGTATCGATTTTTCTGTTGGTCCCCACAAACATAACCTGTGATCCCGGCAAACGGTCACACAATTCTTCAGCTGCGGCAATCGCTGGAAAAAGATGTCCACCGGTACCGCCTCCGGTAAGAAGTAGTCTGATGGGTTTGTCATTCTTCTGCATCATGCTATATCCCAACTTCTTGCGCCGAACGGGTATGATGAAGTTTCTTGACTGCCTCGGCAAAACTTCGCCCTCGGTGTGCATAGCTTGAAAACATATCGAAACTGGCACAGGCCGGCGACAGAAGCACCGTATCACCGCTCACCGCAAGGCTGCTCGCCTTGACCACCGCCTCTTCTATGGAGGCAGCATAATCGATAGCGACAACATCCCGCAGTTGCTGCGCAATCCCTCCGGCAGCCTCGCCTATGAGAATGAGATTTTTTACCTTTTGCCGCACCGAATCACGCAAGAGACCATAATCATCTCCCTTATCCTTGCCGCCGGCTATAAGCACCACTCTGCCCTTGACCTGCTGTAGAGCAAACAGGACAGCGCCGGTATTGGTTGCCTTTGAATCGTTGTAATAGCTTACTCCTCCTATAACATCCACCATTTCCATACGGTGCGGCAACCCCTTGAATGAATGTAACACTAGGCTTATTTCCTGCTGTGTACAGCCACAGAATTTTGCCGCAAGTAGAGCCGAAGCGCAGTTTATTCTGCCTATGGGATTATCGAAATAGGTACCACTAAGGTCATATTTTTCCTGTACTTCATCAAGCTTCAGATAAATGTTGGAATCACAGATGAAGGCCCGGCACTCTTTACTGTGCCCAAAAAGAACTGTCTCAACATTGGTGAGTTGCTCGGCCAGTTCCAGACATATGACATTATCAGCACAAATTATCGCCTTATCCTCCGGCTGTTGATTCAAAAAAATATTTTTTTTCGCCAGGAGATATTCAGCAAAACTACGGTGGCGATCAAGATGGTCAGGCGTAACATTGAGAAGCAGGGCCACATCCGGTCTGAACCGACCCACAGTCTCAAGTTGAAAGCTGGACACCTCCACAACCGCGATATCGGGGACATCTTCACTCATCAGGCAATCCAGAAGAGGCCGACCAATGTTGCCGCCGACAAACACCTTCAATCCGGCAGCCTGAAGCAATTCGCCAATAAGGGTTGTCACCGTGGTTTTACCGTTTGTTCCGGTGATGGCCACAACCTTGCAAGGCAGAACAGGAGCAGCCAGGGACAGTTCTCCCACCACCGCTATGCCTGCTTTTCGCATTTTCTCAAGGCCCGGCAGAGCATGGTCGATGCCCGGACTGACAAAGATCAGCTCACCCCTGGCGATAAAATCATCCGAATGCGATCCACCTTCATACATTTCGCAACATTCAGCCAACAGGCTTTTTTCGTCACGAGACAAAGCGTTCTCCGGCCTGGAATCGGAAACATACACCCTGGCCCCCAATTGGTGCAGATAGCGGACAGCGGCCTTTCCAGAGACACCCAGTCCCATAACAACCACCACCATACCTTTTCTGATCATCGGATTCTTCATCAGCGCAGCTTCAAAGTTGCCAGAGCAAAAAGTCCAAGTATTATGGAAACAATCCAGAAACGAACCACAACCTTTGGTTCATGCCAGCCTTTTTTTTCAAAATGATGATGAAAAGGAGCCATCAAAAAAATTCGCTTCCCATTGGTCAGTTTGAAATAACCGACCTGCATGATAACAGACATGGCTTCCATCACAAAAATACCGCCGACAATGGCCAGCAGGATCTCCTGCTTGATAATAATCGCCACCGCTCCCAGAGCACCGCCAAGGGCTAAAGAGCCGACATCGCCCATGAATATCTGGGCCGGATACGCATTGAACCACAAAAAGCCGAGACACCCGCCGACAATGGCTCCACAAAATATGGCAAGCTCTCCGCTACCCGCCACATACGGTATCTGAAGATACTCCGCCAACACAACATGGCCTGCCAGGTAGGAAAAGAGCAGATAAACAGCGGCACTTATCACGGTCGGCCCGGCAGCCAGACCGTCAAGTCCGTCCGTCAGATTAACGGCGTTGGAAGCCCCCACAATAACCAGCACGGCAAAAAGTATATAGAAGATGCCGAGATCAGGATAGATGTTTTTAAAAAACGGGACACTCAGATGCCCATCAAATCCCGGGTGAAAATAGATGAACAGGCCGACCAGCAGTGCCCCTCCAACCTGCAACAGCAGTTTTGCCCTGGCACTCAACCCCCTGGAATTTTTCTTGGCGATCTTTCGATAATCATCATAGGCACCTATGGCCCCAAAAAATAGAATCGTAAAAAGTGCCAGCCAGACCAGAGCATTGTCGAGACGAGCCCACAGCAACGTCGAGACGGTTATTGCCAGTATAATCAGCAGGCCACCCATGGTGGGAACGCCCTGCTTGACCAGGTGACTTTCCGGCCCATCGCTACGGACAACCTGACCTATCTGAAACTTCTGCATTGCCTTGATAAACAAAGGACCGAAGATCAGTAATATCAAAAAGGCCGTTAGCGCACCACCAATGCTGCGAAAGGTTATATATTTAAAGACATTGAAGCCTATAAACGAGGTATGCAGCGGATAAAGTAAAAAATACAGCATTGTTATTTATATTTTAAAATTAAAATAGGTTATCTACAGAGAGTGCTGCACCGTAACATTTTCCAGTGTCACTTCGAGTTTCCAGGCTCGGCGGCAGCTGCTGCAGTCGTGGATAGTTTACCATGCGATTCATTCTGTTTGCCGAGCATCAACGAGGCTCTCCACTACCATCTCCAGCCCAATGCCTCTGGAGGCTTTGACAAGCACCCAGGAACCGGCTGATACCACGCCTTCTTTTTCACTGTTTTTCATCCATTCGACGATTTCCTGTTTGGCGGAAAAGAGTTGAATATGAGTGGTATCCATTCCCGCGGCAATTGCTCCATCTGCAATGTGCCGGGCAAAAGCACCGACAACAAGCAGGTACGAAGTACCGGAAGCAGCGGCAAGCCGGCCTACTTCCCGATGGGCGTCCCCGGAGGCAGCGCCGAGTTCAAGCATATCCCCCAGGATGGCAATTTTGCTGTCGCCTGCCATATCCGCAAGAGTAGCAAGCCCTGCTGCCATCGAGGCTGGATTGGCATTATAGGTGTCATCAAGGATGGAATATCCGGCTGCAGCCTTTCTCACCACCAACCTTTTGGCAGGAGAAGAGAACGATTCGAGCCCTTTGACGATAATCTCCCCCGAGAGTCCGGCCGCAAAGGCAATAGCAGCAGCAGCAAGGCTATTGCCTACGTTATGCCTGCCTGGAACACCAAGAGCAACGTCATGGATGGTGCCGGCCAGATGAAGCTTAAAAGACATGCACCCATCTTCGCGGCACCGGACATTGCCGGCAAAAATATCCGCACCACTATGACACGGCTCCTCTGCCGACCAACTGATCTTTTTATGTTGATATTTCTCAGCTGCTGCCCTTACATGAGGATCATCCAGATTGACTATTAAAATACCCTGTCCGCCGGTACCACGAAAAAGCTGTTCTTTTTCCTGTGCGACCCCTGCGATGGAACCGAGACCTTCCAGATGAGCTCCATGCACATTCACGATACAACTTATATCAGGATCCGCAATCCCGGCAAGCCGTGAAATTTCACCCGGAGTGTTCATTCCCATTTCCAACACTGCCACTTTATGCTTCAACCCCAACGGCAAAAGAGAAAGGGGAAGTCCAACCAGGTTATTGAAGTTTCCTTGTGTTTTTAATACTCTGCCATCAGGCTCGGTTGAAGTATCGGGCCACTGTTGCGAAAAAATTGCAGCACTCATCTCCTTTACCGTGGTTTTTCCGGTACTGCCGGTAATGGCCACAACACAAGGAGCAGACAGGGAAGCCAGTTTTCGGCGCCGGTATGCCGCCAGAGCCCCTAAGGCCTCCAGGGTATCGGCAACGGTAAAAACCGGAATTTCCTGATTGTACTTTATTGCTGCGGATTTCGCCACCACAAGGGCGCCCGCTCCATGTGCCAGCGCAGTTTCGATGTAGTCGTGACCGTCGAAAGAGTCTCCCTGAAGAGCGACAAACACCTGCCGTTTTGTGATCTTTCGACTATCTGTACTGATCCCTGAGAAGGTTCTGTTTCCCTTGAAATCGGTTGAATCCGCGCCCAGCGCCGCGCGTAGATCGGCAACATCCCAGGACAGCTGCGCTTCCCGCACCTCCAGACTGTCGTCAAAAAAGCGTTTCCCTTCACTGGTCTGCTGATATTTTTCATGACCCTTGCCGGCGACAACCACGACATCGCGTTCTCCGGCGCATTGAATTGCCGAGATGATCGCCTGTTGTCGATCGGCAATGACGACGCAACCGCCATTCGGCTGCGTCGTAAAAAGCCAGTCCGGTGCATGTTCAACCATTCCGGCTGAGCGTATTCCCACCACAATGGCATCGAGAATGGCCTTATTATCTTCCGAGCGCGGATTATCATCGGTAACTATGGCGATATCCGCATATTGTGCCGCAATTTTCCCCATTTCAGGCCGTTTTGTTCTATCCCTGTCTCCTCCGCAGCCAAATACACAGATAAGACGGTCATGAGGGAGTCCCTGCAAAGTACTGAGCACATTCCGCAATGCATCGGGAGTATGGGCATAATCGACAAAAGCAACGGCCTTCGACTCCGCAATTCCTGCCTGGGTGATCTTTTCAAGTCGCCCCGGTGCACCTTTTGCCGAGGCTAAAGACGTAACGACATCGGCAATATTACATCCCATAACCTGAGCAACGGCCAGAGTAGTCATGACATTATCACCATTAAATCGACCTACCAGTGGCGAAACAAGGGAAAAGCGGCGCCCAGCCGATAAAAACGTCAGCGTGGTCCTGTCGAGCTCTATGCCGATTTGCAATGGCTCTATACTACTCCCTTGCTGCCTGCCGGTGGTTACAAAAGGGACACCACGTTTTTGCAAAAGAGTCATCAATGCAGAAGACCATCTGTTTTCAGAGGCGTCATCACTGTCCTGAAAAGATATCACCGCCGTACCGGATGGATCCAGATGCTTGACAAACAGGAGTGTCTTGGCCTGGAAATACTCTTCCATGGTGGTGTGGTAATCGAGATGGTCATGAGAGAGATTGGTAAAAACAGCAAGATCAAACCTGATGTCTCCCAGTCTCTGTTGCACCAGCGCATGAGAGCTGACTTCCATCAAAACCGTTCCGACTCCGGCATCAGCCATCTGCCGCAACAGATCTTGGAGAGTCAACGGATCAGGCGTTGTAAAGGGTGCACCAAATTGCCGGCACCTCCCTGACCGATCGGAGAAACGATAGTTAACGGTACCGATTACACCGACCTGCTCTCCCTGGTCTTTGAGCACTTTTTCGAGGAGGTAGGTGATGGTTGTTTTACCGTTGGTTCCGGTGATGCCGACAAAGCGTAACTGTTTTTCCGGATAGTCGAAAAAGGCCGCCGCTATGGAGCCAAGGGCCTCTCTGGTGTCGATTACGCTAACAACAGTGACACCCCTGTCTGCAAAGGTCCTCGGATCAATCTTGCCTTCTTCAACCACAAGCGCAACGCAACCTGCTCGAACCGCGGCTTCAAGAAAAGTGTGTCCATCCTGTTTTTCCCCCGGCAGAGCAAGAAACAGAACTCCTCGGCCTACTTTTCTGGAGTCGGTCGCCAACGAATCAACCAGCACATCTGCCGGTTCCTTTCCCAGAACTGTCGTACAGGTAACCTGTTTCAGTAATTTTTTAAGGCTTTTGCTTTGCATCATTTTATTCAAACCCGGGGAAGATTCGGCCTGCCGGTCGAGATCTGAACCCTCTTGCAAATCAATGCGGTTTCAGAACAAGTCGGCACAGTTCACCCTGCTTAATCCGGTGTCCGGCAGCCGGTTTCTGGTCCACCACAACGCCTGTGCCGTTGATTTGAATTTCCAGACGCAGATCCTGCAGATATCGCAAACTTTTCCTCAAACTGAGTCCTTTTAGATCCGGCATTGTGCCGTAGACATCTTCTTTAACAACAGTACCGACAGTACTGTTTTTGCCAACCTCTCGCTGCAATTCGAAGTTCATCTGTTTTTTCTCCTCTGCGGTCATCATATCCGCTAGATTAGACATTACTTTCTCCATTGCCACCATCGGAATCATCACTTTATGGACCGACTCTGCTGCGACAAACCTGCTCTTCGTTTCCGCGGAGATAGGAGAAAAGGGAGGAAGTTGGGCGAAAACGAAGAGCATGAGCTCAGGCTTGTCTGTTGGAATCAGGGACATAAACATACTATTACGACTATAGTTGCGTCCTTTACCGGTCTTAGCATATGCCACAGAGTCAAGCTCCAGATATCCGGAGGATAACGGTCCACTTTGTAATTGTGCCGCCAGCAAGGAACGAATCTCCGCCGCGACATCGGGATCAACCGTTGGCTTTCCCCTATCATTCGGCAACTGCAATACCTGCCCGTCACCAAAAGCAATACGATCAATGGCATGAGGTACGGGCAGTTTCCCGCCCACAACCAAACCGTTAATTGCAGCCACGAGATGTAAAGGGGTTGCCTGTTCGGCAACGGAGTCAAAAGAATGAGGAAAGGTTGCTACTTCCCGACTATCGGCAGTTTTCATGGCCCCCAATTCAGGTCGAATAAAATCGACATGGAGAGCATCATTCAAATCAAGGCGATCCCAAAGGCGAAGCTGACTGCCAAGACTGCGTGAGGTTGAATTGACACTCCAGGGAAGAGTTTTATCATCGCCTTCATAATGAGACTGAATCAGAGAAGCGTCCCACAGCAACCTTCTGATCTGATACGGCACTATAATCTGTTGCGCCAGAATATTTTCCAACACCGAGGAGCTATAATCCTGAAAAACGTTAGGGTCGAAGGCCGGATATCCGGCCTGACCAATTATTTTTCCGGTTTGACACTCCATGAGAAGAGCACCAAGGCGAGCACCGGTATGCTCTTTACCGAGCTCGACAACCAGGTTTTCCAGTATTTTCTGGATTTTCAAATCGATGTTTAAAACAAGATACCTGTCATGCCCGCCGGCAGAATCACGCTGCTGTACGACCTGCGCACCCGATTGACGTAAAGCGGCTCCATCTTTGCTCAGCAAGGTGTTGTAACTGTGCTCCACTCCGGCCAACCCCATACTTTTACCGACAAAACCCAGGACATGCGCGGCTGTTTCCCTTTCCGGATAATAACGGGCCTGTTCGCGGTGCAGAAACACACCCCGGAGTCCGAGTGCCGCGACGCTCTCTTCTTCTTCCTGACTGATATTCCGCGCCAGCCAGGCTTGAAAAGGTTCTCTGCTCATTGCCTGCTGCAGCTCCAGCGCAGATACACCAAAAATCGGTGCTAATTGTGTTGCAACTTTCTCTTTCTGTACCTCACGTACATTGGCATAGACCGATACCTTCTGCAATGTCAGCGCAAGTTGTTTGAAATTTCGGTCAAAAATTGTCCCACGACTATCAAGAAGCGGTTCTGCTGCTCCACTTTCTTCAATGAATCTTTGCTGAAAACCGAATTTGCCCGGTAGCTCAAAAAAATGAAGGCCCATGAACAGGGCAACACCTGCCAGGACCATCATCATCAACAGCCGTCCTTTCCCTCTGCTGTCATGGCGCAGACGAGACCGTTTACCCATTGTCTACCATCACATTGTCTACCATCACATTGGTTGAATCTGTGCCGGGGTCGGTTCAAATAAGGAAAACTTTGCCCCTGCGGCAATTTTGACACGAACCGGCGCAGTGAGACGCTCTTCCTGCAGGGCCAGATCATCCCGGCTTTTTTCAAGAGCTATCAGCGACTGCTGCATTACGGCATGCCGGGTTCTGTTCGTATCTATTGCCGAAGCACACCAGAGATTACATGCCAGAACCAGAGGAAGTCCCCACAGCATGGTCTTCGCCACGGTTTTCCAGAGCAGGAGGCCACCCGGCAAATCAAAAATCCGACGCCTCGCCACCTTCTGACGAATACCGGCCTGCGCTGCGCTACGAAAATAATTACCTGCCGTACTATGTATATTCATATCCTATCCTCCCTTTTCAACCTTTTCTTATCGCTACCCTGAGTTTTGCACTCCGCGCCCTCGGGTTATCCTTCACTTCTCTCGCCGAGGCAATTACCGGCCTTGGGGTAAGCACTTCAAGCCGATCATGTGCACGAAATCTTCGCTTTACTATTCTGTCTTCAAGGCTATGAAAGGTTATTACACAGAACTTTGCTCCCGGTTTTAGAAACCGATCTGCAACCTCAATGATGTTTGACAGATTCTCCAGCTCCGTATTCACCGCTATTCGCAGACCCTGAAATGTTTTGGTGGCTACGTGAATTTTTTTGGGGTGAAAGCGTCGCGGTATCGCTTTGACCACTAGATTCGCTAATTTCTTTGATGTATCGATCTTCAGGCTTTTTCGCTGCGCCACAATCTCCGTAGCTATCCTTCGTGCCTGTTTTTCCTCGCCATAGTAAAAAAATATGTCCGCCAGTTCCTCCTCGGTACAATCGGCTATCAATTGTGCCGCCGTTACCTCTCTTCGTATATCCATCCGCATATCCAGCGGTTCGTCCTGCATAAAGCTGAATCCCCGTCCACCGTGGTCTAACTGCAGCGAAGAAAGACCGATATCAATCAGCAGGCCGTCAATAACGGTAAGTCCCAGCTCGGTCAGCCCCTCGGCCAACTCAGCGAAATTTCTACGCGTAATGGTTATCCGGTCACCATAGCTTCTCAGTCTTTGCCGCGCCAATGCAATTGCATCTTCATCCCACTCAAAGCCGATTACCCTGCCGTCCGGTGCACTTGCCTGCAGAATAGCTTCGGTATGACCGGCAAGACCAAGTGTGCCGTCAACATAAAGCCCACCGGGCTGAGGATTGAGATAGTGCAAGACCTCTTCCGCAAGGACGGGAGTGTGAATGCCTGCGGCCTCTGCTTGCATCAGAACATGCCCAGCTGTGCCAGTTTTTCCTGGAATACTTCCGGTTTTTCCTGAATTTCCTTCTGCTCTGCATCCCAGGTTTCTTTATCCCAGATCTCAACCCAATCCAACATCCCCATCAACGCCACATCCTTACGAAGATTGATTTCGCTCCGTAAGGAAGGAGGAAGTAAGATACGGCCCTGTTTATCAAGGCTGCATTCAGTGACACTGGAGACAATCAGGCGAACGACATTGGCCAGCCCAGGCTGTTCCTTTCCCTGAGCCAGCAATTTGGTTTCCAGCAATTCCCACTCCCCCACAGGAAAGGCGCGCAAATGCTTGCCCCAAATGGTTACCATGAGGATATCCGAGTCAAATTTACGCAACACATCCCTGAAACGACTAGGAAAGATAAGCCTTCCTTTCGAATCAAGAGTATGATCGGATCTGCTGCGAAATCTGTTTTTGCTATGCACCGCCCCACCCCCATCCACCACATTTACCCACTTTTCCCCACTGCATTACTTGTATAACAGGAGCTCGCCTGTTGTCAAGAAAAATTAGCGCATTACTTCAAGAGCATAGATAACCTGCACCGCACCAAATCACTACTTCATATAGTACGCCTAATGCAGATCTAGTACCATATGTTGCATTTTTTCCCGTACAACTTCGCAAACACACCCAACAAAAAATCACAGCAAAAACCTGTGTCAGGCACACTCGATTTATATTTTTATATAGTAATTACTAATATATAGTGAAGGAAAAAACAGTTGGTGGGGCAAGGTGGGGGATTTGAAGAAATATACAAATAATTTCTCGCGAAGAGGGGTTCCCTTTGGAAAAATGGAGCGACAACGAGAAAAAGGTGATGCGGACAACAGTATCATCCGTAGAGAATGGTGCTCCAGCAGCATAATGTTTTCAAGGGATCACGATAATAGACAGAGGTGCAAGCAACCGGTTACCTCAGGAACGTTACTGTCGGCCTTCGCATCGCTCCTGAATCGGATTGCTGTCGACTGGAGGGAATCAGAGGTCCTGATTTTTCAGGATAGCACGATAGTCTTGCTTGGCCATAAAGCTATGCGCTTCATCGGGAAAAGTATTTTCCTGTACTTCAAAAATGTATTTTTTGACCGCCTCCTCTATTAAAGGGGCAAGATCGGCATATTTTTTTACAAAACCGGGCGTGAACTTGGGAAACATTCCCAACAAATCATGACCGACAAGCACCTGCCCATCACAGCCTGCCCCAGCGCCTATACCTATGGTGGCAATGGAAATCGATTCCGAAAGGAGCTGCGCCAGCTGGGCCGGAATGCATTCCAGCACGACGGCAAAAACACCGGCATCTTGCAGACCTCTGGCCTCCTGAAAAAGCCTTGTGGCGGATTCTTCATCTTTACCCTGAACCTTATACCCACCCATCTGCGAAGCTGTTTGCGGAGTCAGCCCGATATGCCCCATGACGGGGACTCCGGCGCGAACCAGAGCAGCAACGGTTGGGCACACCTCCAGACCTCCTTCGAGTTTGACCGCATCGACACCGCCTTCCTTGAGGAACCTGACGCCGTGACGAACCGCTTCTTCCACCTCCACCTGGTAGGAACCAAAAGGCATATCCCCTACCACAAAAGCCTGAGGAGCTCCACGCCGCACCGCCTTACAGTGATGCAGCATTTCATCCATGGTGACCGGCACGGTGGAATCGTACCCCAACATAACCATTCCCAGTGAGTCGCCGACCAGCAGCAGGTCGATACCGCAGGAGTGAAACAACCTC
This sequence comes from uncultured Desulfopila sp., assembly GCA_964446655.1. GTDB lineage: Bacteria > Desulfobacterota > Desulfobulbia > Desulfobulbales > Desulfocapsaceae > Desulfopila_A. The sequence continues at coordinate 3,952 of CAYUPL010000047.1, read as the reverse complement.
GCCATGGAGGCGTCATAGGCGGTCAACATGGTCATTCGCCGCCCGGAGGCTTTCATCATTTTGATTTCTTTAACTGTTTTTCGCATTGTCATACATCCACCCGATCCTTACAACTAAGAGAAGTGATACGACGTCATCATTCGTCATCAAACAGTGTCGGCTGGTTCTGACGACGCCTCTTTTTTTCCCGGCCAAAGTGAGCATAGGCATTTGTGGTGGCTACCCGTCCCCGCGGCGTGCGATTGAGAAAACCGGACTGGATCAGAAAGGGTTCATAGACGTCTTCCAGGGTGTTTTTCTCTTCACATACCACCGTGGCCAGGGTTTCCAGTCCTATAGGGCCACCACTGAATTTATCGATGATGGTCAGCATGATACGGCGATCCATTTCATCTAGACCATAGGGATCGACCCCCAGCATGTTCAAGGCGCCGTCAGCTACATCCCGGGAAATAACGTCATGATTACCTACTTGAGCGAAATCACGCACCCGACGCAACAACCTGTTGGCGATTCGGGGTGTTCCCCTGGACCGCCTGCCAAGCTCCAAAGCGCCTTCATCATCAATATTCATACCCAGGATAGCTGCGGAGCGCTGTACAATAGCAACAAGCTCTTCCGCGGTATAAAATTCCAGACGGAGGATTACCCCAAACCGATCACGCAATGGAGGGGTCAACAGCCCGGTACGTGTGGTCGCTCCGACCAGAGTAAAGCGAGGTAGATCCATCTTGACCGAGCGTGCTCCAGGACCCTGCCCGATGATCAGGTCGAGCTGAAAATCTTCCATGGCCGGATAAAGAATCTCCTCTACCGCATGATTGAGCCGGTGAATCTCATCAATAAAAAGCACATCACCTTCATGCAGACTGGTAAGGATGGCGGCCAGATCACCCTGCTTCTCAATAACGGGACCAGAGGTCACCTTGATGCCCGCCCCCATTTCATTGGCAATAATATACGACAGGGTGGTTTTGCCGAGCCCTGGAAAGCCATGGAAGAGCACATGATCGAGCGGCTCACTCCTCCCCCTGGCCGCATCAATGAAAATTCCAAGACTATGCCGTAACTGATCCTGGCCGATATACTCCTGGAGCCGTTTGGGCCGTAGCGCGTTATCGCCGGCCGTTTCTCGTTTTTTCGGTGCAGGACTGACAAACCTGTTGTCGTCGCCGCCCAGCTCTTCTTCTATATTCATGCCAATGTCCGCAAGCTTTCTTTAAGCATATCCTCAAGAGTCATGCCGGCAAAACCTTCAGCTCCGACCCTTTTTTTGACCGCCACCAGTGCCTGCCGTGCCACGGGATCGGGATAACCGAGATTGACAAGGGCCGACAGAACATCCATCATTACAGAACCTGCAGCAGGGCCTATCTCAGCGGAAGACCCACCAGCGCCGCCACCTGCAGCCGCGAGGTGCCCCACTTTCTCCTGCAGATCGAGACAGAGTCTTTCCGCCATTTTTTTCCCCACACCCTGAAGAGAGGTGAGCAGTTTAATGTCTTTTGCACCGATGGCACGACACAGCTCCGCAACCCTCATACCCGACAGAATAGCAAGGGCCAGCTTCGGTCCGACCCCGGATACCGATTTCAGGATAAGAAACATCTCTTTCTCCTCCTCTTCCACAAACCCGTAGAGCAGGATGGCATCCTCCCGCACATGAGTATGCACAAAAAGGAAAATATCGGAACCAAGCTCACCGAGTCTGGCAAGGCCGTCGGTGGACAAAAACACCTCATACCCTACGCCGCCGACCTCCACCACCGCCCTGTCGGAGTATCTGAAAAGGAGTTTACCCGCAAGTGTTGCTATCATAGGTCTCGCACTGGAAAGAGAGATAGTATCATACGACTGAAGTTGCGTTGTCAGGTGCTGTCATCGTCTGGGTCAGACTAGGAGCCTGTCGGAGTATGCCTTTTTAGCCCATATATCAATATGTTCAAGCAGTATTCCGTTATATGAAAATCATACACAATGTTCATGAGAAATCCGGGTTAAAAGATCAAAACTGCAAGGTATTGGCATGGCATATGGCCACAGCCAGAGCATCGGCGGCGTCATTGCTGGGCGCCCCCTTCAGATTGAGCAGAATGCGCACCATATGCTGCACCTGCTGCTTTTCCGCCTGACCATATCCGGCAACGGCCTGCTTTATCTTACGGGGGCTGTAGTCGCTGACCGGCAAACCATTCTGCATGGCCGCTACAACGGCAGCGCCCCGGGCCTGTCCCAGCTTGAGTGCTGTTCCGGGATTAGAGGAGAGGAAGACTTCCTCTATTGCCGCCACCGTAGGCCCATGGATCTGAACGACTTCATTTATGCCGTCAAAAATCTCATTGAGCCGCACCGCAAAAGGATATGAAGGCGTGGTTTTCACAACACCGCAGGCCACAAACTGCAGCCTGCCCCTGTCGGACTCTACGATTCCATAGCCGGTAATCCGGGATCCCGGATCTATGCCGAGTATTCTCTCCATATTGTCCCGGTACCATCATTGCAGAGGCAACCTTTGCCCACACTATTCCGCAGCGTCAGGATATCTGCTCCATCAACGATTCGTCGATGTCAAAGTTCGAATGAACATTCTGCACATCATCATGATCTTCCAGGCTTTCAAGCAGCTTCATCAAGGCCCGCGCCGGTGCTTCCTCTGTAACCTCGACAGTGTTTTTCGGGATCATGGTGACGGATGCTTCGGTAAACTCAACACCTTTGTCGACAAGCTCATCACGAGCAGCTTCGAAGTCCTCGGGCTCGGTCAAAATCTGAAATTCGCTGTCTTCCTCGACGACGTCATCGGCGCCGGCCTCAAGGGCAAGGTCCATCAGTTCTTCTTCTGTATATTTGTCTTTCTCAACCTGGATGAGTCCCTTTTTCTCAAACATCCAGGCCACGCAGCCGGATTCCCCCAGATTACCGTTACTTTTGGCAAAATAGTGCCGAATATCGGCTACGGTTCGATTGCGATTGTCGGTCATACATTCAACCAATACCGCCACGCCACCAGGCCCATATCCTTCGTAGAGAATTTCCTCATACACCTCACCGGCAATCTCCCCGGTGCCCTTCTTAATCGCCCTGGCGATATTATCTTTGGGCATATTCTCTGTTTTGGCCGTGGTGATGGCCGCACGCAGCCGTGGATTACCATCGGGATCGCCTCCGCCTGTTCTTGCGGCAACGGTAATCTCTTTTATCAAGCGGGTGAAAATCTTGCCGCGCTTGGCATCAATGGCTCCTTTTTTCCTCTTAATTGTTGACCATTTAGAATGTCCTGACATGCTTTATTCCTATATTTGAGTACCTTGTAACAGCAACAGATTCTGTTGCTTGTTCGACTTTTTGCATGAACCGCTTATCCTTCCACCTCCGCTGCAGCTCAGCAGACTCAGCCCCGGTATGCTGATCCCAGAACAAACACTTCCCGACTCTCTGTTCTGGAACTCTGCGGCTTGAGTGTTTTCGCTCCGGCAAACTTTTCCTTTACCTCGGCAAAAAAGGCAGGAAAGTCCTCGCCCTGAAAGACTTTGACCAGATAATTTCCTCCCGGCAGCAGCAGGGTTTCAGCCAGTTTAAGCGTTGTACGAACCAGCTCGATGGACTGCTGATGGTCCGCCCAGCGGCTCCCGGTGGTTCGCGGGGCAAGATCAGACAGAAGCACCTTGAAACCAGGCCGGATTTTCCGCACCGCCGTAACCATTTCCGCACTGCAGATATCTTCACATATCCAGTGGATATCCGCGCCATCGGGGCGAGACTGCTTGTCGGCCTGCTGCAGATCAACGCCAACGACAATTCCCTTCGGCCCAACAATTTCAGAGGCATACAGGGACCAGCTACCCGGATAACAGCCTAGATCGAGGACACTGTCGCCCCGACGAAGCAGCTGGTACTTTTTCTGCACTTCTTCAAGTTTATACACCGAACGAGCGGGATACTTGTCTTTTTT
>CAYUPL010000046.1:5529-27437 GCA_964446655.1 uncultured Desulfopila sp. | reverse complement strand
AGATTTCAGGTCACGCCTGAGAGACGAAACCGTTGCGAGTGGTGTTGGTGCCGGAGCGAGAAAAAGGCGGAGCCCGGTATGACATGGCAGCTTCTCCCTCCTGCAGTCATGCCGTAATATTAACAGCGATTACAGCTTACCCACCAATATAAGCAATCTTTGTGCCAAACAGGGTGCTAAAGACACTCTGTATCTCAATTTTTTTCGTCCCATGGTGAGCAGGTGTCTGTTGCTAACCCGGCGCGGCCCGAACCCAAGGGATGCAGGTATAACCGCTGTGCTATCTTGGTGTCAGGCTATTGTGTGCAATTATGGTATGTTTGATTATTTCCTCAAAGCATCAAGGTCTGCATCCTCGAGTACGCAGCGTAGTTGCTTTTATTTAAAAATGGTAAAGAAAAAATTGATCATATCGTCAAATTCAGCTATGCTGCTCCAGCAGAGAGAGAAGGGCAAAGTTTCGATAGCCGGATCTGCACCAGCGAAGCTGCAGTTTTCTGGCAGCTGTTTTTCACTTCTAATAGTCGTATTGCCTTAAAAAATCTGGAAAACAACGGACTTGATTTTCAAGAAGCGCTGTTTCCAGGACAGGGAAATTCTTTTGCACGGACATGGCGTATGAATTGCTAGGAGTTATCCGAGAAGAGGCAGTTCAGAAATCATATGTTTGCTGGACAGGTGGTGGTCGTGACAGGCACTGCAGAAAAACGTATCCCGGCAGAGGAGATCTACAGGTGCTACTGCTCGTCTTGAAAACTCATCGCAGGAACCTTGGTACCCAAAATGGGCTGCTGCGTTGCAGTCTTGTCATACTGTTGCTTGCTCTATTGCTGATATCCTGCAGTGAGGCTCCTTCCGAGAATTCCGAAACAGTTGCAGAACAGCGGTTCGTCGAAATTAGCGGCAGGCGTGTGCCGGTTTTTCTGAGTGCGGAAGAACAGCTTAATTACAGCAGGTCATGGTTTGCCGAAACAGATGATAAAAAGGCCGCCTTGCGCGCTCTGGTACAGCTCTATCCGGAAAAAAGGCAATACAGCGCCCTGGCCGAACTTGATCTTGCCTATCTCGAGCTTGGCGGTGACTACCGGTTTGCCCCGGAACATGCCGCATTTACAGCTTTAAAAGCCTACAAGGAAGTTTTACGGAACTACGCCGAGTTCCCATATGTTCAGGCAAAGGCCTACTGGTATATCGCCTGGATTTACAGTGACTTGCTCCAGGACATACACAAGGGGTTGGAATATTTTCAACGGGTCGCGCACGACTTTCCCAATGAACAGGTTGTCCTGTTGCCGTCGGCGCCCTGGGTCAGCATTATCTATCCCGATGAAGAGGACATCGGCAAAACTCTGTACAGCCCACCGGCAAATTACTGGGCGGCATTAGCCCTGGTAGAGATAATACGCTATACCGAAAACGATGAGACGGCCTGGCAATCCTTTCTATCGCTGTGGCGGAACTACCGGGAGACCGTATCCGTCGGTTTTGGTCTGCGTCTGATATTGGCGCGGCGCTGTCATGTCGATGAAGCACTGCTGCTGGCCCGGGAGTTTCTCGAGAACGATTTTTCCAATGTGCATCTCCTCGGAGATATACAACAACTCATCAATGCGATGCATCCGGGCGAAGGAGAAGGTTGACAATGAAGCTCGGCAGCCTTTTGCAGCGCTCCATCCATTCCTTTCATATACGTGTTTTCCTGGTATTGTCACTGGTTATTTTTATTTTTATTCCGGGCACCGGTTATATCGGTTTTCTCCAGGCCTATAAAGTGGTGGAAAACCAGATGCAGCACTACACCGTCGGCACGGCGGCGCAGATCAGTAAACGGATCAGTTCGTTTCTGGCGCAGCATAGCTACAACGTGCGTCTGATAAAATCGTTGCTTGAAAATAATCTGGTGGATGGGGCCAATGAAAAGGAGTTGCTGCACTATTTCAGCCTGTTTCAGAAAGATCATCCTGAGTTTGTCAATATCTACTACGGTGATATCCATGGCGGTTTTTTTATGGTGCCGCCTCAGATTCCCGAGGTCCATAAGGTCTTTGACCCGCGTATTCGCCCATGGTACAGAGGAGCCGTGCAAACCGAGGACCTCCATTGGACCGATGTCTATCTGTTTGCCTCGACCCGGAAACCGGGAATTACCGTCTCAGTGCCCATTTTTGATGAGAATCGTCAGCTCCTGGGGGTTTGTGGCATTGATATTGATTTATCGGCCTTTTCCCGCTTTCTCGACGGTATTGAGATAGGGAAAGAAGGATTTGCCTATATTTTTGAGAAAAAACAAGGTCATGTTATCGCCTATCCCGGTATCGTCCAGCTTCCCTGGAATGAGAGCCATCTGGAGCTGCTACGCCATTGCCGCGAAAACCTGGAAAAAAAACGACAGAGTTATGGTCTGACAACCTTTGATAACAAAGACTATTTTACCGCCTATGCCGACTATCCCGGCAACGAATGGACCGTCGGGGTTACTCTGCCGTTTTCTGAATATAACGAAACCATCCGGTTTATCAAAAAAACAACTTTTTTGCTGGTGGTCGTCGGTATTCTGCTTTCCAGTCTGCTCAGTTATCTGCTCACCAGGACGGTAATCCGGCCGCTGCATACCCTGCAGCGCGGTATCGACAGAATCAGCAGTGGTGATCTGGAGTACAAGGTCGAGATAACCGACCCCGATATTGCCAGTGACCTGGCCGGCTCGTTCAACAGTATGGCCTCTTCTCTGCGCCGAAGCCTGGCTGAGTTAAAAGGAACCTATGTTGAGCTTGCCGAAAAAGAGAAACTGGCAGCCGTTGGCGAGATGACGGCCGGTATCGCCCATGAGATTAAAAATCCTCTGGGAGTGATACTGGGGTCTGCCCAGGTGGTGATTGACAGGCAGCGTCCCTGGGAGATGCGGGAGCGTGCCGCCAAGTTTATCATAGACGAGGTCGAACGGCTTAACGACACCCTGACGGCTTTTCTTTCCTTTGCTCGTCCGGCGCCGCCCTCTTTTGCCGCGATCGATATGATACGCCTTCTCGAAGAAACCCTGTCCGCAACGGAAGAACGCTATTTCGAGGAAGGCTATCAATTTGTGCGTGACTATCAGGAGGATATTTTGCCGGTTGAGGCGGACCCGTATCAGATTCGCCAGGTGTTCTGGAATATCTGCCTCAACGGTATGCAGGCCATGCCCGAAGGCGGTGTAATCACCATTCGGGTGAAAATGGAGAAGTTTCCGGGGCAGCTGCAGGGGGTTGATCCGGGAATGTCTCTGGAGAATCCCTTTGCCGCTCCTCGTCAATGGCTGGTTATTTCCATTGAGGATGAAGGCTGCGGTATTCCCGCAGACAAGATCGAGAAGGTCATGGATCCTTTTGTGAGCTTTCGGGACGACGGTATCGGCCTTGGTCTTTCCATCGTCGCCCAGATCGTCAAACTGCACCGCGGTCATATCAAGGTGGACAGCAGAGAAGGAGAGGGAACCGTCTTTCACCTGCTTTTTCCCTGCATACCTAAGGAGAATGTCAGTGTTGACTAATGTGTTGATCATCGAAGACGAAACCAGGATGCGTGAAGTCATCATCATGCTTCTCAGTGATATGGAAATCAAAATTTTTGAGGCGGCCGATGGAGCAGAGGCCATCGACATTTTCGAAAATGAAACCATTCATCTGGTTATAACGGACCTGAAGCTGCCCAAAAAAAGCGGTATGGAAGTCCTGCATCATATCAAGGAAAGCAGATCCGCGGTTCCGGTCATCATCATTACCGCCTTCGGCTCGATTGACAACGCAGTCACCGCCATACGTCAGGGCGCCTTCGACTATGTCACTAAACCATTTAAAGAAGACAGGTTGCGCTCCTGCGTTAAAAAGGCGTTGCAAATCAGCAAGCTGACCAGCGAAGTCCAGTATCTGCGGCAGGAGATCGAGGGAAAGTACAACTTCAACAATATCGTAGGTAATTCCCCGGAGATGTGTGAAATCCTGCGTATGGCCGGCGAGGTATCCAAGACCGATACGACGGTGCTGATAACAGGAGAAAGCGGTACCGGCAAGGAACTGCTCAGTAGGGCGACCCACATCAACAGTCCCCGTTCCAAGGGTCCTTTTTTGCCGGTGAACTGTGCTGCTATCCCCTCGGCGCTCCTCGAGGCGGAGCTGTTTGGTTATGAGCGGGGCGCCTTTACCGGAGCCCATCAGCGCAAAAAAGGCAAGTTTGAACTGGCCTCGGGCGGCACCCTTTTTCTTGATGAGATAGGTGATATGCAGACTGACGTGCAGGCCAAGTTTCTCCGGGTTCTGGAGTCCCATGAATTTGAGCGGCTGGGCGGCGACAAATCCATTCAGGCGGATGTCCGCATTATTACCGCCACCAACAAAGACCTGGAAAAAATGGTTGCCGAAAAACGTCTTCGTGAAGACCTCTACTACCGGGTTTCCGTCTTTCCCATCCGTATTCCACCCTTGCGTGAACGACGCGATGATATCCCTCTGTTGTCTCATCATTTTATTGAGAAATTCAGTAAAGCTTTCGGGCGGAAGAAGCCGATCTTGTCGGACAGGGTTATGGAGATGCTCTATAATCATCCCTGGAAGGGGAATATTCGTGAACTGAAAAATGTGCTGGAGAGGGCTATGATTCTCTCCAAGGGGGAACGCATTACCAGACGGCATGTGGTTCTCGATGAGACTCATGAGCGATCTTTTTCCGCCATGAACATTGATCAGATCGTTTCCCTCCTCATTCGCGACTATCGGGTCGGCCTGGAGCAGCTGGAAACAAAATGCATCTGCTTTGCCTATGCAAGCTGCAATCAAAATGTTTCCAGAACGGCAAGGATGCTCGGGCTTTCCCGGGCTACCCTGCGTTATCGACTGGAAAAAATGGAATTGTGACAGGTGCTTCCTGCATGGCAAGCTCTGTGTAGAAAATTCGGTCTTTTCATGCAAATTCCCGACTAATCAGGTAAGAAGAGTAGAGGGGCTGCCTGTAATGTTTTTATTGTGCTAAAAGAAAAGAAACGGAAATGGTTCAAAATCCCGAATATGAAGAGATAGAGATATATCGAAATATTATCTCATCAACAAGCGATGGAATTGCCTTTCTGGATCGGCACTATCGATATGTTGTGGTGAATGAAACCTACGAGAGGTTTTCCGGCATCAGCCGTGACAGGCTGATTGGCCTGACAGTGTCTGAGTATCTTGGCCGGGAGACTTTTGAGCAGGTCGTCAAGGAACAGTTTGACCGGTGCCTGCGGGGTGAGGCCATCACGTATCAGGCGTGGTTCGAATTTCCCCAGTTGGGAAAACGATATATGGATGTCAGCTATTCCCCCTATCGTGATAAAAAAAAGCGCATTCAGGGGGTAATTGCCAATACCAGAGACATTACCGCCTGGCATGATTCGGCTGCTGAGCAGCGGATTACTTTTCGTCTGCTCGAGGCTCTCCACGAGCACAAGGATATCCGGGCGCTGGCCCGCAAGGCTGTGGAACTGATCCGGGATTGGTCCGGTTGTGAGGCCGTCGGCATCAGACTGCAGCAGGGCGAAGATTTCCCCTATTATGAAACCAGAGGATTTCCGGCTTCCTTTATAGCAAGAGAAAGCCGGCTGTGCGGGGTAGACGACCAGGGAGAACTCAGGCGCGCCCAGAACGGTAATGCCGAACTCGATTGTTTATGCGGCCATGTGATACGTGGTCGCATGATCCCCGATCTGTCCTTTTTTACCGAGAAGGGATCTTTCTGGACAAACAGTACCACGGAGTTATTGAATTCCCTACAAAGTGGCCAAAAGTGTAGTAATTTACGGGGCCATTGCCATAGAGAAGGGTATGAATCGGTAGCTCTGATTCCGCTGCAGGATAGTAACACAACAATAGGGCTTTTGCAGATCAATGACAGAAGGCGGGATCGTTTCGATACGAACAGCATAGCCGTGTACGAGCGACTTGCTTCGCTCTTGACTCCAGGGTTTCTCGAGCGAAACACCGCGTTGCTTCTCAAGGAGAAAGAGCAGCAATACAAGGCTTTGATCGATAATCTTCCGGGTACGGCGTACCAGTTCAAACTCACAGCGGCGGGAAAACAGTCTTTTACCTTTATAGGGGGAGGGTGTGAAGAACTCTTTGGTCTGAGCGCGGCAGAGATTATGGCTGACCCTGCTGCCTTGTTTGCTTTGCTGCCTGCCGAGGACGCTATCCTGGTCCAAGAGGAGATAGCCCTTTCTGCCAAAACACTGGACCGGTATGATGTCGAACATCGTATACAAGCTCGAAATAGAGAGGAGCAATGGGTGAGGACTATCTCTACTCCCAGAAAACTCCCCACCGGAGAGATTCTCTGGGATGGCATCGCCATCAATATCACCTCGCGTAAAAACACCGAACAAAAGCTTCTGCAATCATATAGGGATATTGAGATCCGGGTGCGGGTCGCCAGGCTGTTTCTCACCGCGCCGGCTGAGACATTGTTCAATCAGGTTCTTGAGATACTGCTGGAGCGGTTTGACGCTGCTTTTGGCTATATCGGCTATGTTGATGTCAACGGTGATCTGGTGTGCCCGTCAATGAGCCGGGAAGTCTGGCAGGAATGCAGGGTGCCGGAAAAATCCATTGTTTTTCCGCGGCAACAATGGGGTGGTATGTGGGGGGAGTCACTCCTGAAAAAGATTTCATTGCGGCGTAACGGCAAACTGAAAACACCGTCTGGGCATGTCGCAATGACGAATGCTCTGATTGTTCCCATTGTTGCTGACGAAGAGGTTGTCGGCCAGATTGCCCTGGCCGATACTCCTGCGGGTTTTACAGCGGCAATACAGGCACAGCTCGAATCTCTGGCCGAATTTATCGGTCCCGTGCTGCAGATGTATCTGGAGAAGGAAAGGATGCACAGTGATCTGCGCAGCTCGGTGCATAAGCTCAAGCAGACCAATATCGCCTTGAATGTGATGGTTGACAACCGCAGGGATGAGCGCAGTGAATTGTCACGCAGAATCCAGCAGAATTTCGACAAGCTGGTTTTCCCCTATTTTGAAACACTTTCACAAAGCCATAGCAGGAAAGATATCATGACCATTATGGAGATTATTCGGGAGAACGTCCGGATTAGTCTTCAAGGGCTGAAAAGGCAGATGTCCTTCAATCAGATGAATTTTTCTCCCCGGGAAGTGCAGGTAGCTCAGTTGATTGTACAAGGTAAAACCAGTAAAGAAATTGGTGCTATTCTTCGCATCAGCTCCAGATCGGTCTTCTTTCACAGAAACAATATTCGGCAAAAGCTGGGCATCCATAAAGCAAAGACCAATCTGCGAACCTCTCTACAAAAAATCCAAAGTCGCTAGAATTGACAGGTTGTACCTGATGATATGCTGACGTTTTTTTGTCGATATTCTCGGCATCCCCTGTGGACTGCCGTGGGTATATCAGGTACGATGTAGTACTCTTTTATTTTATGATGCAATCGCTGTTTCCCTCACCCCTCTTTTGGTAAAGATAATGACCGATCAAGCAAGCGTACCTCATCTGTTTTCATCTGATTATGGGAATGACAACCGTAATCTTGGTGCAGTCCTTGCCAATCTCGTCGATTTTATGGATATTTCTGTCTGGGAACTCGATTGCTCGTACCGGATTGTTGCGGCAAATCATAAGGGACTCGCTGTTTACGGTGCTGATATCATCGGCAAGCGCTGCCATGAGGTCACCCAGCAGAGTGATGCGATTTGTGTGAATTGCCCTGTCAAACATGTATATAAACACGGTAAACCGTGGAGAGCGGAGCAGGACCACGTCGACATTCATGGTCGGCCGGTGTTTGTCGAGCATTTTGCCACTCCGATAACGGATGAAAAAAGCAATGTGTCCGGCGTGCTGGTACTGCTGGTTGATATTTCCGCGCACAAAGCCGTTGAGAAAGAACTCAAGGCGCATAAGGTGCTGCTCGAGAAAAAGGCCGGAGAAACACGAGCGAAACTGGCGCAAAGTGAGGGCAGGTTCGCCGTGGCCTTTGATGCCAGTCCCGATGCCATTACTATTAACCGTCTTGAGGATGGTCTTTATGTGGAAGTCAATAAAGGCTTCACCGATTTAACCGGCTATACAGCCGAAGAAGTTGTCGGCAGAATCTCGGCGGATATACGGATCTGGCACGATCCAGCCGACCGACAGCTCCTGGTGGAGCGTCTTTGGGAAGAAGGATTCTGCGAAAACCTTGAAGCTGTTTTTCGGCGAAAAGACGGCAGTCTTACCGAAGCGCTGATGTCGGCCCGTCTCATCGGCTTGAACCGAGAACCGCATATCATTTCTATAACACGAGATATAAGCAATCTCAAAAAACTGGAGAAAACCAACGCTGCCCAGAGAAAACTTTTCGAAACAATGTTTAATGCCATCGAGGACGGCATCGTCGTTACCAATACGCGTCGCGAAATAGAGCTGGCCAATGACGGCATGTTGAAAACTTTTGGATATTCCAAAGAGGAGCTTCTGGGGCAGTCTACCCGTATGCTCTACGCCGACGAACAGGAGTACCAGGATGCCGGGAAAAAAGTTTTCAATGATCAAACACAACCTGCCAGCCGGACTTACTCCGGCAACTATCGTCACAAGGCCGGTAGGATTTTCCCCGGCGCCACCTTTGCGGCACGACTATATGACCAGGAGAATCAATGGATCGGCAATCTCGGCATTATGCGGGATGTCACCAGGGAGAAGAAAAGTGAAGCGGAGCGTGATAAGCTGATTGCGGCGGTGCAGCAGGCCGGCGAAGCCATCATTATTACTGATCCGCAGGGAGTGATAGAGTTTGTCAATCCCGCTTTTGAAGAAATTACCGGCTACACAAGAGATGAAATACTGGGAGAAAATCCCAGAATCCTGCAGAGTGGAAAACACACAAAAGCTTTTTATGATGAGCTGTGGCACACCATTTTAAACGGCCGGACCTTTAAAGGCAGGATGGTGAACAAACGCAAGGACGGCAGCTTGTATACCGAAGAGGCGACGATCTCGCCGGTTATTGCAGCGGATGGGACAATCGTTAATTATGTCGGCGTAAAAAGGGATATCAGCAGCCAACTGAAAATAGAGCAGCAACTGCAGCAGGCCCAGAAAATGGAAGCGATCGGCCGCCTCACCGGTGGTGTTGCCCACGATTTTAACAATATCCTTGCCGTTATTCTTGGTCATGCGGAAATGGGCCTTTCTTCAGTGAGTCCGGAAGATGCTGTGTATGATGATTTGCAGGTCATACTCGATGCGGCGGAGCGATCCGCGGCGATCGTCCGTCAACTTCTGGCCTTTTCCCGCAGGCAGACCATTGCCCCGCAAAAACTTGATCTCAACGACACGGTTGCGGGTATGCTGAAGATGTTGAGACGGTTGATTGGGGAAAATATCTCTTTGCACTGGCATCCGCTGGCGGAATCTTTGCCGGTAAAAATGGATCCCTCGCAGATGGATCAGATTCTGGCCAATCTCTGCGTCAACGCCAAAGATGCAATCACAGATCATGGCAACATCACCATTGAAACGGTAAAAACAGTCTTTGACGAGAACTACTGCACCGCTCACGCAGGATTCAAGGTGGGAGTGTATGCCATGCTGGCGGTGACGGACGATGGCCTTGGCATAGCGGCAAAGGATCTGGAGAGTGTCTTTGAGCCGTTTTTTACCACAAAAAAACTGGGCCGGGGTACCGGGCTGGGACTATCTACGGTGTATGGCATCGTTAAACAGAATGAAGGTTTTGTTAATATCTACAGCGAACCCGGCCAGGGAACGGTGGTCAAACTCTACCTGCCCATCTATTACGACGAGGGAATCCTCCAAAAGGAGGTATCCAAGCGGCAGAAAACGGTTGGTGGAAGTGAGACCGTATTGTTGGTCGAAGATGATGGTGCAATCCGGACCATGGTGCAGTCAATGTTGACGAGCTTGGGCTATATGGTGCTCTCTGCGGCAAATCCGATGGAAGCCATTGCGCTCGCTTTGAGCGCAAATGTTGCCGTAGATCTGCTCCTCACTGATGTTGTCATGCCGAAAATGAACGGCAAGGAACTGGCCCGGCGACTGCGGGCTGATCTGCCACAGCTCAAGTGCCTCTACATGTCCGGCTATACCACAAATGTCATTGCCCACAAGGGTGTGCTGAGTGCAGATGTACATTTTATTCAGAAACCTTTTGCCAAAGCTCTGTTGGCCCGCAAGATTCGAGAAGTCCTGGAGGAGTGAAGATCGTCTTATGTCTCACTTTATCAATTCCTACCGTTTTTTCGCTGGAACGGAGCGTTTTGTCTGTCCTGCCCGCCACAGTCTATGTTTTATTTTCCGAGAACAGCATCGCGCAGGGTCTGGATACCGATCTGGTCGATCATGAATCCCAGGCGGGCCCTTTTTGAGTTTTCCCGATAATAGGCCAATGTTTTCTCGATAATTTCCTCTACCTCCGCTGCCGGAACATCTTCCACCAGGATTTCAGCAAGACGCGGCTTAATGCCGCCCATACCGCCGACCATAACGGTCCAGCCTTGTTCGGTGCCATAGAGTGACAGATCTTTGATGCAGTTTTCGCCGCACTGTATCTTGCAGCCGCTTACAGCCATTTTCATCTTGCTTGGTTGAGCTGCGCCATGATACTTTTTATCCAGTTTCATGCCCATCGCGATACTGTCCTGTTTGGCAAGGCGGCAAAACGATGTGCCGGGGCACACCTTGACACTGCGTACACAGAGCCCTACGGCATGGCCGGGGTCGGCGCCAAGGTCCTGCCAGATAGCATCAATATCTTTTTCTTGTATGCCGATCATGGCAATACGGGCCGCGCTGGTGATTTTTAGAGCGGCGGCATTATATTTCCGCGCTGCTGCAGCCAGTTTTTCCAGCATTTCCGGTGTGACCATGCCGCAGGGAATATGCGGTGCGATCGCGTAGGTCTCTTTATCTCTTTGCAAAATAACCCCTTTCTCTCCGTCTTTCAGCATCTGTCGAGTTTCTCCTTTATATGCATCGTCTGTTCTATATTTTTTTTGATGTTGCTACAACTGCACATGCACTTTACTCCATTCTACGGAAGACGCCATAATTACCCGCCAAAAAGCAACCGTACGGAATGCCTCTATCAATCTTGCCTATACTCGGGTGACTGCCTCAATAGGTGGACAGATCGGCAAGTCGATGATTTCCGAGGGAGCTCTGGTTACCGCCCAGCAGGCCAACGCCCTGGCAACTATCCAGCAGCTTGACCCTCTTTTGGTCGATGTGAGCCAGTCTGCCGGCGAATATCTTCAGCTGAAAAAGCGACTGGCAGCAGAGCCTGGTGCGAACAGCGCCTCTGCAACCGAGGTCAAAATCATTCTGGACGATGGTTCAGAATATGCGGAAACCGGTGTTCTGGAATTTTCCGATGTCACTGTGGACCAGTCCACCGGTACCGTCACAATCCGGGCCATTATCGCCAATCCGAAACAGGAACTGTTGCCGGGCATGTTTGTTCGTGCCCGCCTGACATCGGCCCAGCCCCAGGCAGCCATCCTGATACCGCAGTCCGCCATCGTTCGCAACAATCGCGGCCAGGCCGCGGTCATGCCATGGACCTGATCGATCTGAATTGTTAGGACACCGGGGATTTAAATTTTTACATCATTCGAGACCGCAGTCTGTACGACGTATTTTCGGCAGATATGTATATTGTGCTTTGGGAACACGTCCGGAATGTGCTCTTTGTTTTCTAATTCGAACTCCACCCGATAGAAAAATATCTCAAAAGTGGCTTGTTTAAACAAACAGGCTACTTCGGCATTACTCGATATCTGGTCAGAAAATTGCTCAACGAAAAAGAAATCGGGTCAGGTCGAGGTTGTGGCGGAATTGATCCTCAGGCGGCAAGGCTCTCCGGTAATTCCAGATGAGCAGGGGGAGGCGCATTTCATAAAGTGAGCCGTGAGCACGATAATCCGGTGGTAGCTCCTCAAAGGAAACATCCATTTCTCCGAACATGGTTTCCCTGTCACCTAACACGATCAGATCACCGATATGATCCGGGACCAGATTAAAACGTTGTACCGCTTCTTCTCTGATGAGGATATCTTCTACACCATCAAGATTACTGAGAACAGCAACAGCTTTTTCGATGTCTTCCGCATGATGCAGCCAGACCCAGGAACATCCGGTGAAATTTCGGTGATGGGCGATATAATAATCCCGCTCCGGTGAAAGAACAAACCTGGGTTTAATCCCCTTCTCTTTGAGAACGCGATTGAGATCCCAGCATTTGTTCTTGTAATTCATACCATGATCGGCAGTGGCAAAGAATGCGGCATCCGGAGCTGCTTCTAGAACTTCACCTATCAGTTTATCCAATCTGTCCAGGTGCTCCCGAGAGTTTGGGTCTTTCGGCCCCCAGGTATGCATGGGATAATCGGTAATATGTACGTATAACAGCTGTATATCTGGTCTCTCAAGTACTATCTGTACGGCAACCTGCCAGAGCCAGTAATTAATCTCTTTTGAATATATGTCTGCAGGCCGGCCATATTGCGCAATGATTTCTGCGGTCGGTGCTTCCGCAGCAATACCAATTTCAACGTCTTCATGGAACAGTTCGAGTGTTTTCTTTTTTGAAGTCAACAGGGCGGATTTTATTCCTTTTTCTTTGGCTCTTTTGAATATCGTGGGAGTACGGATTAGCTCAGCAGAATTCATATATTCCGGTTGAGAGGTATTCTTGTTGTAGAAGGAGTTTGCGCTGATACCATGCTCATTCGGCCAGGCACCGCAAGCGATGGAGACATTATTGACGTTCGTTACACTGGGGAAGACACCTCCAACCTCTTTGAAAAAGCCATCATTTTTCATTTGGCTGAACCCGGCCATTTCTATCTCTTCAAGATACGCCATGTCAAGTCCATCCATCATGCCGATAATTATGCGCTGATCATTTTCTGCCATTATTTTTTACCTTGTTACAATTTATTGGTAGTTGATGCCGAAGCACACCTGAGTACTGTACTGTTATTCATTAGTCTGCCCAAATAAGTGTCGCGTTATATCAAGATTGTAGTTGATATCCCGATACCGAGGGGTGATGCCCTTATAATTATAGAGCAAAAGTGGAATTTCCATCTCATAGAGAGAACCGTGACTGCGATAATTCGAGGCCAGTGTCGTGCTCTCTTCCGGTAAATCTCCAAAAACCGTATCTTTGTCTGGAAGTACAACAAGATCGCCAATGCGGGATTCCATAAGTCCGAATCTTCTCGCCGCTGTTTGTCTCTCTATAACAGCCTCAACGCCCTCCAGAGAGAGCAGGGTTGAAACTGCCTGTGCCTGGTCGAGCGGGTCTTTTAAGTGGACATAGGATACTCCGCCAAAACCACGATGATGCTTCAGTAGCCGGTCTGCAACGGGAGAAATGGCAAATTTAAGCTGTAATCCTCTGTTTGCGCAGGCCTTGGTTAAGTCCCAGCAGCGTTTTTTGCTGTTCATGCCATGGTCTGCCGTGAGAGCTATAGTGTAGTCCGGGGCTGCTTTAATAAACCTGCCAAGATATTCGTCCAGTGTTTTCATGTGTAGTTGCGACTCCGCTTCTTCCGGTGCCCACATATGCATTGGATAATCGGTAGTATGCACATAAATGAGATCTATATCCGGCCTTGACTGGACCAAATCCAGAGCGATATCAAACAACCAGTAGTTAATCTCCGAGGAGTACATCGGTGGTGGTTGGCCATATTTTTCGCAGATTTCTTTGTCAGGGTTTTCGGCTGCAACGCTTAATGAAACCCCTTTGCTGAGAATTTTTGTAGTCTTGGACTTGCATGTCAGCAGGGCTGATTTGGTTCCGCTTGCGGCAGCCTGCTGGAAAATTGTGTCTGTGGTGAGGAAGTCAGGATGTTCGAGAAAGACAGCCTCGTTCCGGGTTTCGTCAAAATAACAATTGGTGGTTACCCCATGCTGTTCCGGCCAGCAGCCGCATGCAATGGAGATATTGTTGGCATTTGTAAGCGATGGAAAGATACAGCTTCCCATTTTGAAGAAACCTATCTGTGCCATTTTTTCCATAACCGGCATGGCCGTTTTTCTGAAGTACCGTATGTCAAAACCATCAATCATGAAAATCAACGATTTGTTTTTGAGTGTTAAAGTCATATCTGTCCTTTTGTTTTTGCGTATAAAGGTGGCGAAAGTGTTGGTACGGGTTTATTTGGACATTGTCATAAAAATTGTCACCTATCCATTCTGATGGAGGAGCCGTTCACGCATATGTGAAGAAAAATGCTCCACCGCGAAGACTAAAACAAAGATTGAGAGAATGATGAAGGACGCTTGGTCGTACCGGAACATGTCCATAGAGACAGCGAGCTCTGCTCCAATACCGCCAGCTCCCACCAAGCCCAAGACAACGGATGACCGTACGGCTTTTTCCAGAGAAAACAAGCTGGTATTAATCATGCTAGGCAGTGCGCCCGGTAGTTGTACCACTGCGACACGGTCCAGTGGGTTTGAACCAATGGCATCCAGCGCTTCAGACGGTCCCGAGTCAACTTCTTCAAAGGCCTCAGCAAAAAAACGACCGCAGAAGCCAATGGTGTCAACGATGATGGTTAACGTGCCGGCAAAGGGGCCCAGACCGACTGTCACCACGAAAAACAGAGCCCATACCAGATCAGGTACCGTGCGCATAAAGCTGGTGATTGAACGGGCCAGGTACCGCAAAATAGGAAGGGGGGAGGTGTTTCGGGCGGCCAGTAGTGCCATCGGCACGCTTAAAATAACACCGACAACTGTCCCGACCAGAGCCATTTGAAACGTAACCAGAATGGCTTGAAGAATGGGCTGGGCTCGATTGGTTGCTGGTGGCAGCATTTCCCCTGCGACGATGCCCATATTTGGCAGACCGCGCAAAAAGCCCTGCAATGACATACCAGCGCCCGCGAGTGACCATAGAAAGAACCCGATAAAAATAGCAAAAAGCGCGCTGCTAAGCCAGGAAGGTCGTTGAAAACGGCCGCGCTGTGAAGGGGGTACCGGATGACGTTGACTGGGTTCAGACATAGAATTCTCGCAGACTCATAATGCTCTCTGAATGACTGGCACTGTTAAGTTGTAACTCCGATGATCGCAGACCCAGGATTCGATCTGCGTAGTGCAGTGCGTGCTCAACATGATGCGATATAAAGAACAGGGTCATATTACGGGACCGCGACAGTCGAGCGAACATTTCCATTACCGCCTCACCAGATTGCGGATCCAGACTGGCGGTAGGCTCATCGGCAAACATTATAGTGGGTTTTTGCATCAATGCTCGGGCGATGGCCACGCGCTGTGACTGACCACCGGAGAGCTGGTCACAGCGTTGATAGGCCACATCCACCATCCCGACCTGCTCAAGGCAGTCCAGAGCCCGTTGGCGGTCAACCTGACGTGCAAGACACTGTACCCAATTGCGTGGCCCGTATCTGTGCGCGAGATTACCATGCAGTACATTGGTAAGAGCCGACAGACGCGGCACCAGACAATGGTTCTGAAAGACGAATCCAACCCGATTGCGTGCCCGCTTTAAGGCTCGCCCTGACTTGTTTGACAATTCTTCGCCGGACAAGCTGATTTTGCCGGTATCAGGCTCTATAAGCCGGATACAGCATCTGAGTAAGGTACTCTTGCCAGATCCATTGGCACCAATCAAGGCAACGGACTGGCCTTCACTGATGATAAAGCTCACATCTTGAAATACCGGGTTTTCTTGGCCGTCGAAATGCTTTGACAATCCTTCTACTTCCAGGGAATCCGACAAGATGGCTTCCGCTGAGGTAATGTTCTGCTGCAGTTTCAGCTGAGCGACGGAGTTCATTTTGAATATCTCCTGAAAACACTGATTTTAAAAAGCAGGGCTAGACCGGTTATGGCCTGCCCTGTCGTGTGCCTGTATAAAGGCGATTAATCGCCTACAAATTCAGAATATTCCGGGTAGCCAATGGTGGTGTACATGGATCGAACGTAGTTGTAGTCACTGTCCTTAATGTTACTGATGAAGCGCATGCCGGTATATTTCTTAGCGTCACTACCACCACCTCGGACAATCGAATCGATTAATTCATCAGAATGTTTGACGATGCCGTTCCGGACCCGAGTAATGGTTTCGTCGCTGACATGACTACCGGCCATCAGAAGGTCATTCGGCAGGTCGGGGCCACGCGCAATTACGCGAAAAGCTCCCGGTTGTAAACCACTGTTTTCCAATTCACGCTGGCGGTACTGGAGGAATACTGTATGCGGCATACCAATCGCCGCCACATCACCACGTGTCAGAGATTGCCACATTATTGGATACGTTGTATGGATGATCTCCATATCGCCCATGGGATCGATACCACCGTCAACCAACACCTGGATCGGGCCAAGATGTCGTGAGGTAGAACCGACACTGCCAAGAGCAATGCGCTTGCCGACCAGATCCTGTACAGATGTAATGCCACTGTCAGCCATAGTAATTACAATGGCAAAGTAGTCAGGACGAGAAAACCCCACCACTACTTTGGTGTCGGCACGATTTTTCATGACGACATACTCTGCAGGCCCGGTAAGTACAAAATCTACTTGCTCGAAGCGCAGCGCTTCTACAGCCGCTGTACGGTTTGTGACCGGTGTAAATTGAATGTCATACCCGGTGACTTCAGAGAGCTTATCGCGAAAGACACCAAATTCGCGTTGCAGTTCTTCCAGTCCAACAACGTCAGTGACCGCCATTCGAATGGTCTCTGCCTGAACGACTGAAACCGCTAAGAATGACAACATTAACAACATTACGGAAACGAGCTTGATTTTTTTTAACATTCAAAATCTCCTTTAGAATACATTGATAATATTTGGGTTGGTTGATTTTCGTATCTCGCCATGATGCTTAACAATAAAAAAACTCTGTAAAAAATTACGGCTTCAATTGCGCCGGTTTGCTTGTGAATCGGGAAAAGTTGGACATCCATTCCCAGTCTTGCTTGAAGAATATCCTTAATTGCTCCGAATTATTACTGGAGCAATTCAAGTCCTTCAGTATCGGTCGCCGCCAAGCGTAAGGTATCCTTTTCTGAGAATGTACTTGGAGAAAATTAGTTTGGAATAAGATTGAAGTTAAAGTAATATTACGGAAATCTTTATTATATTATAAACTTTATAACTTCTATTAATATTCTACTTATGGATTTTACCTTAAAACAAATGGAAGTTTTTCTTGCCGTTGTTAATAATGGCAGCACTCTTGCCGCGTCCGAAGTCCTCGGTATATCTCAGCCTGCGGTGAGTTCGGCCATTGCCGGTCTAGAATCCAATCTCGAGACGAAACTGTTTTACAGATGGAAGAAAAGAATGGTGCTCAACGATCGGGGGCGTAACCTTGTTCCCCTGGCACGTTCGCTGCTTGCCGGTGTCCGTGAAGTCAACCAGATATTTGCTCAAGGAGATTCTCAGATAAGCGGAACCTTGCGTATCGGGGCAAGCCGGACCGTTTCCAGCTATGTAATACCTGAGATTCTTTCAGGGTTTGCCGTTGAGCACCCCGCGGTGAAATTGGAAATAATTTCGAGGAACAAAACCGGGATAATATCACAGATCGAAGACTTTTCACTAGATATCGGTGTGATCGCAGGTGCCGGTAATCGGGCGAATGTGAAAAGTCAGTTATGGCTTACCGATGAACTCTGTGTAATAGCTTCAGCTCGGCATCCTTTATCCCAAAAGGAAAAAGTTGGACCTGAGGATTTAGCCGAATGTGATTGGATCTTGCGAGAAGAGGGCTCTGGGACTCTCGAGGTTCTTTATAATGCTTTGTCGGAAAAGACCAAACCGCTCAAGGTGCTGATGATCATGGATAATTTAGAGGCGATAAAGAGGACTGTGGAACATGTTGATGCCATCAGTTGTGTTTCTCGGTTTGCTATACGAAAGGAAGTAGACAGCGGTACCTTAAAAATATTACCGACACCATACCTGAATTTGCGGCGTAAGTACTCTTTTCTTATTCACCGTGAAAGAGAAAACAGCCTGCTGGTGAATTACTTTATTCATCACTGTGCATCTCTGACAGCTTGAACTGCCCTAAAGCACGCAGATAAAGGCTAATGTCTTCAAACTTGCTCTAAGTGTATGGGGAATTTACAAGAATTGGTAGGTGAACAGTTTGATTGGTAAGGCGATCTTGCAATGCTGAAGGAGAGAAACAGACCACGACGGCTATGTCATCCGGCATGAAGCGTCGTAGTCTGTCGAGGTACTGCCGGTCTGGACTGATGTCTCAGCAGGCCGGCACGTTGCCGCTGTCGCTGGCATAGTTGTGGAGGAAATCATAAACGTGCGGGACGAAAGAGTTTTTCAACGGCTTGGCGTCGGGACAATGTTTCAGCAATTCGTCATTGAGCTGACCGGCGTCGTTAATGGCTTTCCATTCTTCCTGGGTATGTTTTTTGGCCATGGTGCCGCCATCAAAACCGCAGGGGCCTTTCATCATTTTGATAAAAATCTTCTGGCCTTTGTTGGCATCGGCAAATGACGCCGTGCCGGTGAATCCGATGGCAACGATTGCTATAAACAGCAGGGCTAACACTTTTTTCATGACATTCTCCTTGTTTTGGTACGTACTTTAAATTGATGCGGGGCAGTACGGCCCGCAGTTTTCATAAATCCAGCCCTTCGAAAAATCTGCTTGAACATATTGGAATATCATCTAATTTATGAAAATTGGCATAATGTTCATGAGAAATTCGGGCTAAAGAGACCTTTTTATCCCAGAGGCTCATTCACCTCGATCTCGCAGGCATTGTCGCCATCACAGCTGATATTGGCATCGAAATACATCACTCTGCTGACGTCCTTGCCGTCATTCTTGAGTTTCAGAAATGCTTCCATGGCCCGGGCGCCACTGCCGCAGAAAAAGATCGAGACTTTATCCTGGGGAAGTTTGGCAACAAGGTCCGCACTGCTGAGCTCTCCCGCTTCGATATTGATTGAGCCCGGTAGATGGCCTGCTTCATAATCGGCCGCCTTGCGAACATCAATGAGGCTGACGTTGGCTGGTACTTTTTCCTCCTGCATCAGAGCATAAAGCCACTCGCCGTCCACTGTTCCTTCGTCAACACCGGCTTTGATACCGTCGACAAAAACGTCTTCCCGGGGAGCAGTATCTGCTGCCACTTTTTTGCCGCCGGAGGTGGTGCGCATGCCGGCTTTTTTCCATTCGGGCAGACCACCGGCGTAGACGCTGACGTTTGTGTAGCCCAGTTCCATGAGTTTATTGGCGACAACATGGGATTTATGACACTCGTATCCACCACAGAAGGTGATTACGGCAGTGTTTTTGTCTGCCGGAAAACGACCGGCAAGTCTGTCCAGTTCGACGTCATTCATATAGAGTGCGCCTGGAATGGTTTCTCCGAGAAATTTCGGGCGGGGACGGGCATCCATCAACAAGGCGCTGTCTTTTTCCAGGGCGGATTCGACCACCGGCAGGCCGATTTCGAGATAGTTTTTGGAGCTCCATTCGGGCTCACCGGCCTGATAGAGCCTGACGTTGGTAAAACCCAAGCCCTGCAGATGACCGGCTACGATGGGGCTTTTCTCACATCCCCAGCCGCCACAGAAAACCAGGATCTCCTTGTCTTTGGCAACTCCGTCCATCTGGCCGATATATTGGTCTATCTGTGTGTCCGGAATGCTGATGCTGGAAGGAATCGTACCGCGAAGGTATTTCGGATTCGGCCTGGCATCAATAAGTAATGCCTTGGCGCCGTTTCTGGTACCGTCGCCTATTGCCTGCAGTGCATACTCATAATCAACATTTTCCAGCTTGAATTTGTCGATCAACTCCTGAACCTGTGGACTTGGAGAAGTAGCCGCGGCAACAGCTTTGTCTGTGGCGACAGTTCCCATTCCGCCAAATACTAAACCGCATGCCAGCAGAGTTATGCCTAACAATTTACATCTCATAAAAATTCTCCTTTATTAATGCGTAGATTTTTTATCACCAGATAGACTGTCATCCTGGGAGGAGATGGAGAGCAGTCCGTCGTAGGGTGGTTTCTTGTCCTGTTTTTTTTCAGTGATGCTCTCTCAGTCTCCCAACAGAGAAAAGCATATCAAAGAGTTTGTAGATAACCACGGCGACACCGATGGACCCAACCACAATCAGGATTTCACCGAGGTGTGGAGCGTTGTAGATAAAGGTTTTGGCTTGACCGTAAAATTCATAGCGCTCATAGCCGGTGCCGAATCGATTCGACATCGGGTTGGCATTACCGCCATACACAAACAGATACCTGCCGACGAAGCCGCCGATAATGACACAGATGGA
This sequence comes from uncultured Desulfopila sp., assembly GCA_964446655.1. Classification (GTDB taxonomy): domain Bacteria; phylum Desulfobacterota; class Desulfobulbia; order Desulfobulbales; family Desulfocapsaceae; genus Desulfopila_A. The sequence continues at coordinate 7,103 of CAYUPL010000046.1, read as the reverse complement.
GGCAATAAGGGTAAAGATCGGCCTGCCCGGTTTGACGATGAAGAGGAAGGGCAGCGCCAGGGTGAGCAGGACATAGCCGAGGAAATAGAAGACACTGAAGGGGCCAAAGAGAATAAGAAAGGCCCAGTCCTTGTCTACGGTCATATAGCCGATGATTTCATAGAGGCCGAGGACGAAGACAAAAAACAGCATGGCCCTTCTGATGAGGTCCATGAGTGACTCATATTCCGGTTTTTTGCGGTGCACCAGATAGGTGTTGACCCCCATGACTCCTAGAGAAGAGACAAAGGCTGAGATTATGAAATAAAAGGTTAGCGCGGGAAACTCGGTCCACAGGTGCCGGGCAGTATTCATGGAAAACAGTTTGGCCTGAATATAGTATTCCACCAGATCGACCCCGATGCTGAGCATCAGGATGGGCATGGCCAGTCGCTTGGCCCATTCTCGCTTGTTGGTGAGCAGAAGGTATATTTCCAGCAAGACGAAGGGAATATAGGTGCAATACAGGGGGAGCATCAGCCAGATGCCCGCTTTCACGTTAGGGGAGAGAAGCATCCAGTGCATATTCAGCATGTTGAGGTCGGTTGCTATGGTAAAAAGGCCTGCGAAAATCATGGCAAGGCCTGCCACCATAAAACCGGCAGCAGCTCTGGCTACGAGATTGAAGTTCATCAACTCCGCCAGGGCCACCAGGAAAATGATGCCGCTTCCGGTGTAGATCATATACATATAGTTGGCGATCAGTATGGTCCAGGGAAGGTTGCGGTCAATTTCTCCCACAGTGCCGAAAACGGCGAGCTTCATGGCCTCTTTGAGGGCCGGGTCGGTGGGATTTATGCCGGCGTCATGGGCGTTGGCAGCTACACTGAAATAGCGGATGTCAAAGATCTCGTATACTCCTATAAGAGCGACGATTAGAAGAGTATAGCCAAAAAGCATTGTTTTGCTGAAAAACAGTCGCTTAAGTGTGACTCTGTTGATCTCCACACCGGCAAAGGCTATCTTATCCATTCTTTACTCCTCTTGTTGATGGCCTGGTCATACAAAGGTTTGATATCGTTCCAGGTGTAGATATTGGTATTGTGGGCAACACTCTGTTTGGCATATGCCTCATCTTGCGGCAGAAGATAAAAGAGCTTCGGTAAAGTACCGGCATATTCTTTCTGAAAGAAAAATCGTCGCGTTTTGAGGAGCTTGACAATGTCGCTGTTCTCGTCAAGGAGATCGCCGAAGGTGCGTACCTTGGTCGGGCAGGTTGTCTGGCATGCGGTTGTACCGGTTGCGCCGATGCGATGGTCGCAAAATGTGCATTTATCTATTTTAACCCTGGTGTCATCGACAAAGCGGGCATCGTAGGGACAGGCTTCCATGCAGGCTTTGCAGAGGATGCACTGTTTCGCCTCTACCTTGACAATGCCGCCCACCTCATAATGGCTGGCGTTGGTGGGGCAGACCCTGACGCAGGGAGCTTCAATGCAATGGTTGCATTGGGAAGGGTAGGTATTGGCAAACGGTTTGCCGAAAACCGTTCCTTCAACCAGACCCACCCAGATGCGCTGTTTGTCGGCACCCAG
>CAYUPL010000046.1:0-5429 GCA_964446655.1 uncultured Desulfopila sp. | reverse complement strand
TGTTTGTTGATCTCTTCCTGGGAATGCATGAACGGTTCGGCCAGGTCATAGCCTCCGTCAATATAGATTTCTTCCTCGGATGATGTTTCCAGTTCGCTCTGGAGCTCTTCATCGTATTTTTTGGTAATCTCCCAGAGAGGTTTGCTGAGAGTTTCTCCAAGACCGCGCATGATCTCAATGACCGGTTTGGTCTCGTACATCGGCTCAATGGCCTTGCGGCGCAAGGCGATGGCGGGCTCGATGCCGGCAAAGGACTGCACCGGATCTTCTCTTTCCAGATAGGTACATTCCGGCAGGATGACATCGGCAAACATGGCCGTATCGCTGGGCATGGTATCGATCACAACCACCAGATCCATCTTTTCAAACATCTGTCTGGTCTTGGCGGAATCAGGAACAGAGAGTATCGGGTTCTGCTTATAGACAAACATTCCCCGTATGGGGTAGGGGGTTTTGCCTTCCGCTACCATATTTCTCCAGGCTACCCAGGATCCTGTCGCGCCGATGACAGCGGCGGAATTACTCTCAATCCGGGAGAGGGCGTTAAAGTAGATGGGGGCATTGGCTGCATGTTCATTCAAGGGCAACTGTTTGCCGAAGACGATACCGCCTTTGACATCGACCCCTCCGCCAAGCGCGGTGAAGATCGCCATGGCGCGACGAAGCTGGAAGTCGTTTTTAGCCCAGGTGGAGCGTCTGCCCTGATAGTAGATGGCCTGGGGGGCTGCCGCCATGAAATCGTGCGCTATTTTACAGATGGTGTCTGCCGGCACGCCGGTGATTTTTTCGGCCCATTCCGGAGTGTACTTATTGTCGAGAATGTGCTGCCGGTATTTTTCAAAGTCATTGATGTTGTTTTCTACAAAGGTTTTATTATAGAGATGACCGGCGATAACAACGTAGGTCAGGCTCAGGACGAAGGCCAGGTCCGTACCCGGTTTGATGGGTACGTAGGTGTCGGCATGCATGGCGGTGTTGGTGTAACGAGGATCCACCACTACCAGTTTGGCCCCTCGGCCGCGGGTTCTTTTGAAAATATCCATGGTGTCGGGTGTCAGGATGGCTTCTGCCCTGTTGGCGCCTGCCATTATGACATATCTGGCGTTCTCCAGATCGGCCTGGCCATAGCCACCCAGGGTCAGCGTGAAACCGGAAACAGTGCTTTGCAAACAGATGGTGGAATGGTTCAGGAAATTGGCGCTGCCGAATTTGTCCGCCATAAATGTTTTATAGGTATGTTCTCCTAAGCCCTCTCCGGCGCAGTAACCGATGCAGGAGCGGTTGTCCTCTTCTTCATCCAGGATTTGCACCATTTTGTCTCTGATGTGCGCATAGGCTTCTTGCCAGGTAGCTCTTCTGAATTTACCGTCACCTCTTTCACCTGCCCTGATAAGGGGGGATTTGAGGCGGTCCGGGTCATACAGGGCATGAATGCCGGCGGCACCCCTGGCGCAGAGCATATTCCTTGATTTGGGGAAGTAGGGATTCGGTTCCAGCTTTTTCACAATACCGTCACGCACGTGGGCAATGGCAGCACATTTGTTAACGCACATTTCACAAAGAGTCGGCACTTTCTGGGTGACTGGATTCTTGACGCTCTCATTGGAGTCCGCAAAGATTTTCACTCCGGATGCGGATGTTCCCCCTATAACGATCAGTGCCACACTGCCCTGAAGAAATCTCCTTCGTGAGATCTCAACTGTCATAATATTTCTCCAAAAAAAAATATAAATTCCGATACATACCATAATTAAATCACAGTTTCGTTCCGTTGGAACAGGCCACGAAAACGACCCCTGTGATATTTAAAATAGCAAATTGCATGCCAAACTAAATTATGCACAAAACTATGCTGCAGTTACGTGAGCCGGCGGAGATTTTAATGGAGAGAGGTGTCGTACGATCAGGAGGGAAAGTGGTTGTAAGCTGGTATCGCAGCCATTATGCAGTACTGCTTTGTCAAAGGGTTGAGCGAAGAAGAGAGGCGAACCCTTTTAGGTCAGGCTAAACCATAGCGATGCATGCGGTTCCAGACGGTAACGCGTGATACGCCCAGAATGCGGGCTGTCAGAGATTTGTTGCCACCAGCCTGCTGCAGAGCATTTTGCAGGTCCTGCTTTTTTCGCTCATCCAGGCTTATTTCCGTAACAGCCTGCGGTACGGTTTTGTTTGTCGATGTGAGTACATCGGGGGGCAGGTGACGGGGTTCGATGGTATTTTCCATACAGGTCACAAAGGCATATTCAAAAGCACTTTTAAGCTCCCGCACGTTCCCGGGCCAGGAGTAGCGCACCAGTACTTCCATGGCTTCCGGAGAGATGCCGTTAATGGGTTTACTGCTTTTCAACTGTACATGCTTGAAAAACATCTCCGCCAGCATGGCAATATCTTCCCGGCGTTCTCGTAAAGGTGGTATTTCGATGGGGAGCACATTGATCCGATAATAAAAATCACTTCTGAATGAGCCTGATTCAACCAGGTGTTTGAGGTCGCGGTTGGTGGCGGTGATAACCCGTACATCCACGGCAATGGAGCGATTATCTCCGACCCGCTCTATGACCTTCTCCTCCAGGACCCGGAGCAGTTTGATCTGGATGGATTGCGGTAAGTCCCCGATTTCATCTAGAAAAATATCGCCTCCATCGGCAGCCTCAAAGCGGCCTTCCCGGTTCTGGTATGCCCCGGTAAATGCCCCCTTGACATGGCCGAAAAGCTCGCTTTCCAGCACGGATTCGTTGAGGGCGGCACAGTTGACCTGGATGTAGGGGCGATCTTTGCGGGCAGAACTCTCGTGGATTGCCCGGGCTACCAGTTCCTTGCCGGTACCGCTTTCGCCGATAATAAGGGCCGGCGCATCGGATTCGGCTACATTGGCAATCAGGGCAAAGGTTTTTCGCATTATGGAAGATGCGCCGGTCATGCCTGCAAAGGTGTATTCGGCTTGAAGCTCGCGGCGATAGGCTTCCAGTTGAATGTTTTTCTCTATTAATTCAGAGACATCGGCGAGGGTTTCCACGGCGCCGACAATCCGGCCGTCTTCTTTCAGGACGGAGGCATTTTTCATGACATGCACAAGGCTGCCGTCTTTACGGCTAATGGTGCATTTCTGCATTTTGACGTTACCGGTGCTGAACAGTCGGCACCAGTGCCGGCCGGTGGGGTCGAAAATTTTACGGCAGCTGCTGCATTTCAGAATGAGACAGGGCCGGCCGAGTAATTCATCTTGGCTGTATCCCGTGATTTCCGTCAATGCCTGGTTTGCTGAAATGATATTTCCGCTAACGTCGATGATCATCACCCCGTCATGAATAATATCCACCACGGTTTTCCAATAACGCTTCAGGGTTGCTTCCTGCATAGTTCTACCTTGAGAGAAACTTTTGTTTGAACATGTGTTAAAACACTGTGTTCATAATTTAACATATTTGCAGGTTTTGGGGTAATAATTATCAAGGAAAGCGGATAAGGAACGATGTCGGCTGGAATGAATCTTCAGGCAATACCGGTATTCTCTATAATTTTCTGCCAGACGTCGGCAAGATCGAGCTGCTGCAAGTCCTCGACTTCCAGCCACTGAAAACCGGTATGCTGAATTCCGGTGGAGGCTGCCGAGGTGTGGCCGCCGAAGAGGGCCAGGCCGGGCCTGCCGAGATGAGCGCCAATATGTGTCGGGCCGCTGTCATTGCCGACTATGTAGGCCGCTTTTGTCAATATTCCCGCCAGCTGGAAATAGTCGAGGTAACCATTATCGTACAGCAAAGGTGTGGCGGGCAGGGAATTGCAAAGCTCCATTTCATCGGGGCCCGGTATGGTCACGGGGGTGAGGCCCGCATCAAGGATTTTCCGGGCAAGTGCGCCGTATCCGGGCCATCTTTTCTGAGGGTGTTCGACGGAACCTCCGGGGAGGAGGGCGATAAAATAATCAGGGATCCGGTAACTTCGCAGGATTTCATCCGTTTCGTCAGCCATCCAGGATATATCACTGCGACGGGTAAAGCGGGGTGTAATGCCCGTACTTTTCAAGTGTGTGGCAAAATGATCCGCGGCACAGCAGTCTTTTGCTCTTTTGCGGTAATATGTAGCGCTGCGGCAATCCCCCATCCAGGGCACATCAGGGAGGAAGAGACGTCGATAAAGCCTGGTTCTGTCCACTTGCTGCAAGTCATAAACCACATCGAAATGACTGTCTCGCAGGGTGTTTTTCAGCTCGTTCATCTGTCTGAGCCGAAGCCATGAGCAGCGTGGGTCAACGAGCACCCTGTCAATCCAGGGGCAGCGCTGCATGATCTTCCGATAGGGGGCGGTGGTCAGTACCGAAATCCGGGCACTGTGGTGGTGCAGTCGGATATCGCGCAAAGCCCCGTCGGCCTGAACAATATCTCCTAACGCACCGAGTTTGATGATGAGAATCTCCTTCACGGTGTGCTTCAGTATCGCTGGTAGGATTTCTCTTCCATTACATCGGAATTCAGGATCACGTTGATTCTGGACTTTATGGCTGCCCGTTGATCGTTGGTGATGTAGACGGATCGGGCCAGGGCGATAAAGTCATCGCCGAAGTTTCGATTCTGTTCGCAGAGGCGAATTCTGTCCTCTATGTCCCAGAGTTTCTGATTGACTTTCTGCAGCTGTTCGATCTCTTTTTGCAACTCTGCTGATATGGTGACGGTACTGTTGCAAAGCTCAGTGAGGAGCGTCAATTCGTGAGCGATATTTTGCTGCTTGGCGGGCTCGTTGATTGTGTTTTTCTTGATAGTGAGGATAGTTATCTTATCGAAAAATTCCCCCCAGGATACCGGTATGGATATTGACATTGGTCCTTTCTCTTGCTGAATACTGGTTCGCGGTGCCTTGTTCTGTAAAAAAGAAAGAACATAGCACAATAGTTTAGCACTGCAAAATGTACCATACAATCCATGAAAATGACAAGCCGTAAAACCCAAAATATTCAGGCTATTGCAGAGGATCGGTTGTTGGTTTCGAGGAGGTGGGTGGAGATTTAGGGGTGATCAGCTCTTTCTGTTCTTTTCTTTTTCCACCATGATTCTCAGGATGAAAAAAAGAAAAGCTGTTTTGCGGGAAAGGCGGATTCTGGTCAACGGAGCTTGCCCTGTCGATCAGCATTACAGGGTTACTCTGATGGGAAGTTCCGTTTTTTTGATGATGGTTCGCAGAGAAAAGGATGAATGGACTCGCTGCACTCCGGGAAGGTTGGTGAGTTTGCCGTGGATCTTCTTGTAGTCTTCACTGTCCTTGCAGATAACACGAAGATAATAGTCGGTATCGCCTGACGTCAGATAGCGATAATCCACGTAAAAAACAATTTAATTTTGAGACATCATTGGTATGATGGCAGATTATTTATTGAAGAAAATTCTGATTACGTACGAAGCTCAGCCAAATCGGATGCGCTGCTAATGACTTGGTAG
>CAYUPL010000045.1:0-27668 GCA_964446655.1 uncultured Desulfopila sp. | reverse complement strand
TTAAGGCGATGCAAAATGATTTCCCGGAGGCTGGGGAGATTGTTACAGGCTGATGCAAAACAAGAAGTGTTTGCTTGAGCGAGATCATATCTCGCTATTTCGCCAATCATATAAATAAATGGCGAGAAAATACATGGAATCTACACTGAACATAGCAAAAGCATTGGCAGACGGAAACCGAATGCGTGTTATTGCAGCCCTGTTGCGGCATGATGAGCTTTGTGTCTGTCAGCTTGTTGAAATGCTGCGCCTGGCAACGGCCACCGTGTCGCGTCATATGAGTATTCTCTATCATGCCCGCCTGGTACAGAGCCGCAAGGACGGCAGATGGGTGTATTATCGCCTTTTTCAGCCATTTCCCGAATCACTTCAGACCTGGCTTGACGAATCGTTGCTCGAATCAAAAGAAATACAGGCTGATCAGGTTCTGCTGGGGACTATTCTTTCATGTGACCCGGAAGAGCTCTGTCGGCATCAAAAAGAAAGAAAAGAAGGAGTATCATGACTGAAAAAAATGAAACACGGATGAATGCATCCATCAAAGAACTGGTGGCCATAGGGGCTTCCGTCGGGGCTCACTGCCAGCCTTGCCTTCGCCATCATATCCAGGCGGCACTGGAACTCGGCGTAACCGAGGAGGAGATCCGCCAGGCGGTTGAAGTGGGCCATAGTCTGGAAAAAGGAGCGTTGGTGGCCATGAAGAAATTCACGGCCGCATCCCTTGACGAACTTTTTCCGGATCAGCCGGAAGAGGTTGTGCCTGGAGAGGGCGAAAAACAAGTATTGAAGATCTATGATCCGGCCCTGTGCTGCTCTTCCGGGGTCTGCGGACCGAGTGTCGATCCGGTGCTGGCCCAGTTTGCCGGAACCATCAAGTTCGTCGCCGCTCAACCGGGAATAGAGGTGGAGCGCTACAACCTCGGCCAGCAGCCGCAGGCCTTTGTCGAAAACGCCCAGGTCAAAGAGCTGCTCGCCGATGGTGGCGAGAAACGGCTTCCATTTCTCTTTATTGATGATCGGTTGTGGCTGCAGGAGCGCTATCCCTCCAGGGAGGAATTACTACAAGCACTGGAGATCACAAGTGACCCGATGGCATTCCCAGTGGCATCCTCTTCTGAAAGCGCTGGAGACGGTGCATGTTGCGGCGAAGGGGGATGCTGTTGATGAAAAGATTTTTAACCAGGGCCGCACGATACCTCTTCTTCACCGGCAAGGGTGGGGTCGGCAAGACCTCCATGGCCTGCGCCACTGCTCTTGGTCTGGCGGAACAGGGCAGGAGGGTGCTGTTGATCAGCACCGATCCCGCCTCCAACCTGGACGAAGTGCTGGAGACGGTATTAGATTCGACTCCCACACCGGTGCAGGGTGTCGCCAACCTCTCTGCCCTGAATATCAATCCCATTCATGCGGCTGCGGAGTATCGGGAACGGATGGTCGGGCCATATCGGGGGGTATTGCCCGATGCCGCGGTCGCCCAGATGGAAGAGCAGCTTTCCGGGGCCTGTACCGTTGAAATTGCCGGATTCAACGAATTTTCCAAACTGCTTGGTGATAATGAGGCCATGCGGGACTATGAGCATATTGTGCTGGACACTGCTCCGACCGGACACACCCTGCGCCTGCTCAATCTGCCCTCGGCCTGGAACGATTTTATCGCATCCAACCAGACAGGCAGCTCATGTCTGGGGCCGATTGCCGGGTTGAAGGAGCAGAAAATCATGTTCGAGCAGGTGGTCGCCGCCTTGAAAGATCCTTCCCAGACTCTGCTGGTTCTGGTGTCGCGGGCCGAATCCATGTCGCTTGTCGAGGCTTCGCGGGCCGGGAGTGAGTTGAAGGAGCTGGGGCTGCATAACCAGCACCTGATCATTAACGGTGTTTTTACCCCATCTTCCGACGACCATGTCGCAGCGGCCTTTGCCGAGAAGTCCGATATGGCCATGGCCGCTATGCCGCTGGAGTTGCAGTCCCTGCCGCTGACCAGGGTGGCTTTTCGTCCGACCGGAGTCATGGGTGTTGCCGCCCTGCGCAGTATCTGCCGGCAAGAGGGCAGCGATCTGCCCCGCGAAGTGGCAGTTCGTCTGCAAAAAGAAGCTGATGGTGTGCAGGCAAAGGTCTCCGATTGGCCGGCTTTTCTGGGGCAGTTGGAAGAAGCGGGCAAGGGGGTTATCATGACCATGGGCAAGGGCGGAGTCGGCAAAACAACCATGGCTGCCGCCATTGCCTCCGAACTGGCGCGGCGCGGACATACGGTTGTGCTGTCAACCACGGATCCTGCGGCTCATGTGGCCCAGACCATCGGCGATGATCTGCCCAATCTCACCGTTGAGCGGATCGATCCCAAAGTGGAAACCGAACGCTATGTGGCAAATGTACTGGAGAAAAATCGCGGCAACCTCTCGGCCGATGATATGGCTCTTCTTGAAGAGGAGATGCGGTCGCCCTGCATCGAAGAGATAGCGGTTTTCCAGGCCTTTGCTCATACCGTTGCCGGGGGTGAGAGAGGCTTTGTCGTCCTTGATACCGCTCCTACCGGCCACACTCTGTTGCTGTTGGACGCCACCCAGTCCTATCACCGGGAGGTGGCCAAGTCGGTGGGTGATCTGCCCGAAGTGGTACAGACCCTTCTGCCGCGGGTGCGCGATCCCAGATTTACCAAGGTACTTATTGTCGCCCTGCCGGAGGCTACACCAACCCATGAGGCGGTTGCTCTGCAGGAGGATCTGCGCCGGGCCGGAATTGAGCCCTATGGCTGGATTGTAAACCGGTGTTTTGCTTTCTCCGGCACTGAAGACCCGGCACTTTGCGCTAAGGGACTCGATGAGATTGTCTATCTGCGGGAAATTCTCGAGCAGTATGCGCAGCGAGCTGTTATTTCCCCGTGGGTGGCGGCGGAGCTGAGCGGTGCTGAGAATCTGCGCCGTCTCCATGATTTTTAAAGGAATCAGCTCCCCCTCAATCCGGCCTTGCTGCCTGCAGGATTGAGGTAAAAAACGGTAACGGCATCGAATACTTTTCTGATTACGTATAATCCTCAGCTATGATCTCTTTATACGGGAGACAGATTAATTTTTCTTGTATAGACTGAGGGGACTGATTTTTTTTTCACGTTGTTTTGTGAAAATAAATCTGTCTCCCGTATTCGAAGAAGAAAAATAAAATCAGTCCCCTAGCTGCCGAGTCACTAGCAACCCATGCGATTTGGCTGAGTTTCGTACATAATCAGAAATACTTTTTACTTTATGAATACGTCATACCCACAAAAAATATATGTCGAGCTGACCACCAGATGCAATCTCCAATGCCGGATGTGTGTCAAATACGCCCCCGGCAGCCGAATTGTCGAGGAAGACCTGCCTTTTGCGTTGTTCAGGAATCTGGATTCAGCCCTTACACGGGCCAAAACGCTTATCCTGAACGGCATAGGCGAGCCGCTGCTGCATCCGCAGCTGTTTGATATAGTAGCTTTTTCCAGGGAAAGAATGGCTCCGCAGGCGGTTATCGGTTTTCAAAGCAATGGTGTTCTGCTCGATGAAGAGAAAAGCCTGCAGCTGCTCTCCGCCGGCTTGTCAACCGTCTGTCTGTCGCTGGATAGTCTTGAGGTTGCGGAGGAGGCGCCAAATGGCGAACATTCCGTTGCCGCTGTTTCAAGAGCCATTGCCGGGCTTGTTGCGGCGAGGAAGCAGACAGGAAACGGTGCTTTCAAGATCGGACTGGAGATGGTTCTGAGCCGTGAGAATCTCAATGATCTGCCCCGATATGTGCAGTGGGCTGCCGAGCAGGGGGCTGACTATGTTATCGTCACGCATCTCTTTCTCTATAACCCTTCTTCGGAAAAACAGAGTCTTTTTAATCCCAACTCATCTGAGTCCATTGAGCTGTTTCACTCCTATAACGAACGGGCCGCAGCCCGGGGACTCGATCTGCAGGAGTATCCGTCCATCTATCTCAAATACAAAAAAAATGAGAAGGAAAGAGCAGTAGTCGAACTTTTCCAGAAAATGCAGGACGAGGCCAGGGACAAAGGTATTTTCCTGCATCTGCAGAGTCTGCTGCGGCACGTATCTGATGATGCAGAACTCGTCGAGCAGCTCTTTGGTGCTGCACGCGTCGTTGCCGAAGACGGTGGAATAGAGCTTTTTTTGCCGCCTAATCAGGCCCTGGTGCAACGGAGCTGCCCATTCATAGCTGATGAGGCGGTTTTTATCGCCGCCAACGGCGCCGTCATGCCCTGCCATTTCCTCTGGCACACCTATGGTTGTCGTGTGCTTGGAGATGATATTCAGGTGCGGCAATACTCCTTCGGCAATATTCATCAGCGATCGCTGGAGAATATCTGGCAGAGTCCTGAATATTCACGATTTCGTCGGGAGGCCGGAGAGTATGATTATTCGTCCTGCTGGAGTTGTACCCAGGGGCCATGTGCGGACCTGATCAATGATAACATCCATTCGGCCAACGACTGTTATGGCAGCGGTGTGCCCTGCGGCCATTGCCAATGGAATCTAGGTGGGATTCGTTGTCTTTAAAATTTTCGATGGCGACAAAACGACAAAGAAACCTGTAAACACATTTGATGGCTTGAGGAGGCGGATATGTTACTCAAAGGATACAATCTGGAGATTTTCCGGTCGAAGTGTCATTCCGGAGCGCAGACTTTACATTGTTTTGCCCATCTCGATGAAGATGTCGGCGAGGCTTTGCCCTATCTGAATACGGTGCTCGGCGGTTTCAGCTACATAAAGGAACCGCCGGCCCTGACCTTGAAGAGCTCCGGTAAACTGATCACCATTCATCCCCGCAAGATCGCCGTCAATGCCCTCCAGGATGAAGAGCAGGCGCAAAAGATCGTTGCCTGGCTGCAGCGCGAGATCAACACTGCCTGGGAAAATCGCGGCGACATCGAACCGAGTATGGAAGGCGCGAAGCCGCCGACCCTGATGGATATCCTCAAGCTGCTGCCGAAGACCAACTGCAGAGAGTGCGGTGAGGCGACCTGTATGGTTTTTGCCGTGCGGGTGATGGAAGGGGCGAAGGACCACAATAATTGCCCGCAACTGGAAGGTGAGAACAAAGAAGCCCTGGCGAAGTACCTCTCCGGCTTTCATTTCGATTGAGTTTTTCCCTCAAACTCATTTTTGATAATCTCGTAAAATACAGGGGCGCCGATCTCCAGGCTGAATTGTGTTATGCTGGATTGCCGGCACCCATGAGGAGCATACAGCCTGCTCATGAAGGGTTGCTGAATTTAAAACTCTGTCCCTTGAGGATATTGTCCACCGAAACCAAGTTGCCTTTCATGTAGAAGACGTTGGGTTTGGTGTCGTCTTCCGGGCGGAGCACCCAGACGGCCTCTTCTATCTGATGTACAAGTTTATAGACCACGTTTTCCGGATCGGAAAGGTTGCCGAAGGTCCGTGTACCGGTGGGACAGGCAGCGGCGCAGGCGGTATTGGTTTCACCTTTGGAAAGGCGTGCTTCCCAGCAGAAGTCACATTTGTCGATGGCCCGGTGATTCTTGCTGAAATAACGGGCATCGTAGGGACAGGCCAGCATGCAGGTCTTGCAGCCGATGCATTTTTTGTGCTCCATTCTAACGATTCCAGTGATTGGATCCTTGTAGGTTGCCTTGGTGGGGCAGCCGCGATAGCAGGGCGCGTTGTTGCACTGGTTGCAGAGCACCGGGATGAATTCCACCTGTTTGTCCAGGGTACCGGTAAATTTTTTCGTCAGAATGCGGGTACGGTACTCCGGCGCCGGCACATTATTGGTGGTGTTGCAGGCCTCGACACATAATTCGCAATCGATACAGAGTGCCTGCCGCATGACCATGCTGTAGTGAGGATTATGGGGATATTTCTCCACGATGGGGTAGCCCGATGAGGCATGGCCCGTTGCCACCAGCGAGGTGAGCGAGAGAATCCTGCCGCCGGCATATACGCCGGCGATGGCAAAACCCCATTTGAGAAAATTGCGCCGCTCTTTGGATGTGACGCTTGCGGTTCCTTCGTCTTTCAATGTATCTATCGCAGGAAATTTCATGTGCGTAGTATGCTCCTTGGTTGTTTATCGCCTGTACACGTCATTAAATCGTACTTAAAAAACCTTGTGATGGCGTTTCATGGCCTCTTCTTCCGTTTCTCCTTCCTGCATATAATGAATACCGCCGCAACCCGGGCAGACATACCCTCCTTCAGGAACAATTTCATGCTTTTCAAGTTGATGACCGTTAAGCATCTTTTCACCGACCAGATAGGCCAGCATCACAAAGGCGAGTCCTAAGATGGAGACAATGATTTCATGGAAGGACGGCATATAGTCGATTTTCTGTAGGGCTTCTTCAACGCCGAGACTGTGATATACAGAAAAGATCTGGCCGGGGACAATAATGTTGTAGCGCATAAAGAAGATGCCCACGGTCATCAGTCCGGTGGCCACCAGAATCATATTGAAATTATTACCCCGTGAGCGGATCAGCAGGAACATGGGAATGAGCATGCCCATAAAGACTTCAAACACCCAGAAACTGAAGGCGTAATCACCGGTCAGCAGCGAAACGATCACCATGGCCTTGCCGTGGGAGACTGAGCTGGTGATGATTTTCCAGACGGTAAAGAAGATAATGACCGCAATAAAATAAATGGTCAACTGGCAGATGGCCTTCATAGCCCTCTCCATGCGCTGGTTCATGATTTCAGGATTGATCTTCCAGGCCAGGGAGGTGAAGAAGAGGATGGTGCAGCCCCCCGACATGGCTGCGGAAAAGATAAAGTAGATGGGCAGATAAGGACCGTACCAGAAGGGGCGGCCATGCAGCATGCCGAAAATTGCGCCAAGGTTGCTGTGGGCGGCGATCCCCACCACCAGCCCGAAAAAACCCATCATTCGGGAAATGGAATGGTTCTGTTCCAGCAGGCAGTAATATTCGATGATCATAAAGACCAGGTAGGCGCCGTATAAGGTTCCCATCCACCAAAGGTTGGATGTCAGGTTCGGTGAAATAACGTTGTAGACCAGCATGCGAAAAGGATTCTCGATTTCGAAAAAAAGAATGAGAAACCCACCCAGCATGAACACTATGGAAAGAAAGACGGCTCGTTTGGCGATGGGCATAAAGGCTTCACCGCCAAAGACGTGACCGAAGGAGGAGACGATACACAGCCCGGTCGAGGTGACAACACAGAAAACATAAGCGGCGACGAGCAGGCCCCAGATGATTTCACGAGTCACGTTATAGACATGATGGTATCCGGCAAAATATGCATGAATACCACCGATAAGTCCGACAATGGTAAGCAGGGCGAAAAAAGCCATTGCCGCTTTGTAACCAGGGCTCGATGATTTCAGGGCTTCAACTCCATGAAAACCCCATTTCTTCGCGATCTCAACCTTTACACCAATCATTTGCTCACCTGTATGCTGGTTCGTTGTTGTCTGGCAAACCCTCCTGGGGGTTTGTTAGTTATTTCCGTTGCTGTCTGCCTTTTTCTGCAGTTCCTGCAGTCCTTTGACACCTATATGGCAGACGGTGCATCTGGTCAGGTAGCCGAAGGCATGGTCGGCATCATGACAGGTGCCGCAATATCGTGCATGAATTCTTTCCAGATATTGCCGTTTATCTTCTTCGGTATCGATGGTACGTCGCTCTTCTTCTTCGACGGCGCCTTTTTTCATGGTAAAAACTTCTTTATGACAGCTTTCGCAGGCAATCTGTCCCCGATCGACATGAATATCGTGATCGAAAAGGACTGCCTTTACGGGATAGGTGAAAACAACAGGTTCCGCCGGAGCAGCATGGCAGGCACCGCACTGGGTATCGGTACTGAAGGCCATACCGCCGTCATGGCAGGCGCCGCAGTATTTGCCTTCAGCGAAGGCGGCCATGGTGAAATCACCGGCCTCTGTGGCTGCCCCGGTATACATTTCAAAAAGGCCGTCATGGCAGTCCTCGCAGGAAAAACCGATACTGGTGTGGCTGTAGTGGCTGAACCCGGCCTGCACCGGAGTAGTCCAGACGATGGGTTCTTCGGGGCCGTATTCACTTTCATCATAGGGTGTATCGTCGCTTGAGCTTTGCTGCGATGTACCGCTGACCGCGAACATCATAATGACCACTGCAGCCAGCAACCAGATGAGTATTATCTTCGGTTTGTCCATCTTTTGCGCACTCCGACAGAAAGAATAAGTGTTTGGCTCAGGATGTTTCCTGAACTGTTAAGAAAGGCATAATATCCATTGATCAGTTCCTGATTTATAGTTGAGATTGTCAACTTGTGTCAAGGAAAAACGGGGATATCCTCCAGCGTCATAGGCCCGTCGTTCAGTTCTTGCCTGCGTTTTATGTGGTGCATAAAAGCCCGATTTTTTCATGATGTCGCCATTTTATTGTGTCACATTGTGATATTAGGCCATGCGTCATTAGAGAATTTCTTTTCCGGGAGAGAAAGAAAATGATTAAACGGCACGAAAAAACAGAGAGGTATCAGAAAAAATGATAACCGACTTCAATAAAAAATTATTTTGTGCTTTACATGCTGATAATTTCGCCGTAAATAATGCGCATGACGGATGCCACGATGTCGACCTTTATCAGATCTATGTTCCTTTTTTCACTATACAGCATACCAATATGTAATCAGTTGCAACAGTAGCAAACAGCACTGATGAAAAACAATCAGGAGAAAAACATGACTGAGGAAAAGCAAAGTCCCCGCAAAGATGAAGAGAAGACACAACAGGAGGGTGATCTCAGTTTATGGGAAAAGATCGGCCTGTCAACCAAGACACCCATCGGTCTTTTCGGGATAGCTTTAACCACTATTTGTTTCACCCTCATCCTGATAGGACTCTTTCTGCATATGACAGGGCTGATTGAGAATGCCTACGCGGCTATAGTGACTTTTCTGATCTTTCCGGCGGGAGCGGTGCTTGGGCTTATTCTTATCCCGCTTTCGGGATATTTTCGGCGGAAAAACTGGTTTAAAAATACTCTCAACAAAAGCAACCTTGTCATTGATTTCGGGAATAAAGCTCATAGAAAGACAGCCTTTGTCATTGTTATTCTCACCGTGATTAATGTCGTTGTTTTTTCACTGGTGGCCTACGAAGCATATCATTTCACCGACTCAGACTTTTTTTGCGGTACTGTCTGCCATACGGTTATGGATCCGGAGTATACTGCCTACCAACGTTCCGCACATGCCAAGGTTGGTTGTGTTTCCTGCCATATCGGCTCCGGCGCCGAGTGGTATGTCAAGGCAAAGTTTTCGGGTTTACGACAGGTTAAAGCCGTTATCGACAATAGCTATAGCAGACCTATTCCTGTACCCGTGGAGCATCTTCGCCCAGCGCGGGATACCTGCGAAGAATGTCACTGGCCGGAGAAGTTTCACGGCAAAAAAGTAAAACAGTTTATCAGTTTTTCCAATGACGACCAGGAAAATCCCGAGATCCAGGAAGTTGCCCTCCATATCGGCGGCAGAAATCCGATTACAGCTGCTTTTGAAGGAATTCACTGGCATGTTTCGAACAATGTAAAAGTTGAATATGAATCTCTCGATGATACCAGGACCGCAATCGGCAGGATAAAGGTGTCAAAGCCCTCCGGTATAACCGAAGAGTATTTTCTCGAAGATAGCGAAGATGCTGCAAAGAAAGATATTGTCTGGCGGACCATGGATTGCATTGATTGTCATAATCGTCCTACACATGTCTATGACGCGCTTGAACCAAAGGTGGATTTCGGTCTCTACAGCAAAAAAATAAATCCTGAATTGCCGGGTATTCGCGAGGATAGTCTGATTGTTCTGCAAAAGGAATATCCATCGCGGCAGGAGGCTCAGGAAAAGTTGGTGGAAACCCTTCTTGCGCTTCAGGCCGAGCGTAACGGCTCTGCTTTTGTTGAGGAAAACCAGCAGAGCCTTATCTCTTCAGGAGCATATCTTCTCGAGGCGTATATGGGGAATGTCTGGCCGAAAATGAAGGTTACCTGGGGCACGTATAAAGGGCATAACGGCCATATGTACGAAGATGAAGGGTATGGTTGCTTCCGTTGTCACGATGACGAGCATCAGACAAGCTTTGGGAAAACGATCTCCCAAAGCTGTGATCTTTGTCATGATTATCCGGAGTGAGTAAAAACCAAGAGAGATGCCGGTACCCGACTGCAGGTTCAGAGAATGATAAAATCCGCTGCTCTGGACGTCCTGAAACAGTCTGTTTTGCAGAAAAAGGAGAACAGACTGTTTTATGCCTGCGTAAAAGATTCCGCCACGAGGTGCAGTTATTATTCCGTGCGGAACTGTGCCGCGGCAGTTGACGACTCTTCGGCCATATTTTTCAAGGTGTCCGAGGTCGCACTGATTGTGATGACGGCGTCGTCTACCTCGGAGACGGAATCCGTGACGGAGGTGGCCATTCCGGCCATATCCCCGGCATACTCTGCAGCCTTGGCCACCTTGGTGTTGGCATGATTGAGTTTTTCAAAAGAGGAAGAGAGTGAGTCTGCGATTTCGCTGATGGTGGCCGACTGTTCTTCCACCGCGGTGGCGATGGTGGAAACAACATCGGTATTCTCCGAGACCAGTTTGGCGGCCTCGACTATTCCTGTTATGGTGGTCTGGGTGACACTCTGAACGTGCTCGATCCGATTCTGAATCTCCGTGGCGGCCTTGGCCGTCTGTTGCGCCAGTTCCTTAATCTCGTGGGCGACGACGGCAAAACCCTTGCCCGCTTCACCGGCGCGGGCGGCCTCGATGGTTGCATTGAGGGCCAGGAGGTTGACCTGATCGGAGATTTCCGCGATGGTATCCGTTACTTTGCTGATATCGTTGCCGGCACTGCCCAGTTCCTGGACGTTTTGCTCCAGCGATTCCATTTTATTCCTGGCGTTTTCCGTATTGAGATGTGCCTTGCTTGAGGTAGTGGAGATTTCCGTTACAGTTCCGGTCAATTCTTCAACCGCCGTAGAGATGACCTGGATGTTGCCGGTGGATTCTTCCAGCAGGGCGGAGATCTCTTGCATGTCGTTGCTCATATACCCGGCGGAACGGAACATCGTTTGTGAAATCTCTTTTGCCGAGGAGGCCTTTTTCCGCACGGTCTCAAGCAGGGTATGGATTGACAGAGCCGCAGCCGTTAAGTCGTCGGCATTCGTCTGCATATTTTTGATTATACCCTGGAGTTTTGCCAGAAAGGTATTGAAAAAAGTGGAAACTTTGCCGGTTTCATCTTCTCCGTCAACCGGAAGTCTTTGCGTCAGGTCGGCATCGCCGGAGCTGATATTAGCCAGACCGTCGGCAACCCGCTGTATCGGTTTACCGATAAAGCCGGATATCAGCAACGCTCCGAAAGTGGCCATGATGACGACTCCGCCCACAATGGAGATAAGAAGAACGGCAATAGTATAAATCTTTTCATCTGCTTTGGCCGAGAGTTCGGCAACAAGTTGCTCTATTTCTGCATTGCCGGTCTTTTGTCCCTCCATCTGCTGGATTTTAACAACTATCTGCTTAAAGTCGTGTAGTGTAGTATCCTTGTAATCATGGAGAAAATAGAGAGCGAGAAGGGTCATCATAATACCAAAAGCGATGGTGGAAGGGATTATGAATCCCGAAATCTTCAGCCGGATGGAGAGGTTCTTGAGAGTCTGGAGCATTGCGGATCCTTCAATCTGTTGTATACGTTAATATGATTAAGGCGCATTTAAGGCGCAGATGGGTGCTTGGGCGACGGTTGTTCCCCCTGAGCTTGACGACCATGATACAATAAAAAACAATCTCCGCATTACTAAATTTCAAATCGGGACCGAGACCTTGTTCTACCCGGGAAATATCTCATTGCCTTTATGCTGGTTATCTGGCTATATGAGCTGATAATTTCGGGCTGGCCGAAAAACCACCTATGCTGTCTATGTTATCTATGTTTTTATCAAACCAGGGATTTACAGACGTTTTTTTCCCTGAGAACAGGAAAGTACCATCTCGTGGTGATGGTATTCTATAAAGAGGTTTTTATGACGGGAAAAAAGTTGGTCATGCAGGCACTGCGGGATAGAGGGGTAAAGTATATTTTTGGCTACACCGGCGGGGCTATAATGCCCATTTTTGATGAAATGGATCGGTGCGGCAATTTTCATTTCATTATGTCGCGACATGAGCAGGGTGCGGCATTCATGGCACAAGGGATATCCAGGGCTTCGCTTTCCAATTCCCACCCGGCAGTTGGGGTGTGTATCGCCACTTCAGGTCCCGGAGCCATGAATCTGGCCACCGGCATTGCTGATGCCTATATGGATTCCATTCCCATAATTGCCATAACCGGCCAGGTGGCAACAGGGGTTATAGCAACGGATGCTTTCCAGGAAAGCGATGTCGTCGGGGTGATGATGCCCATAAGCAAACAGACCTATATGCCTCTGGCCGCGGATGAAGTGGAGGCGACCCTGCACGAGGCCTTTTATGTCGCCACCACCGGCCGGGGTGGACCGGTGGTGGTGGATATTCCCAAAGATGTGCAGAATGAGAAAGTTTCAGAGGATTATACTTTTCATGCTGCCGCTTTTCGTCCTAATATTCCGGGTTTTTTCTACCATCCGACTCCTGAGCGCGAACCGTTGCAGCGGGCCATGCATCTCATCAATAGAAGCGAACGCCCCGTTATGTTCTGCGGGCACGGTGTAATCAACAGCAGGGCAGGTTCCCTGTTGCGCCAATTTGCCGAGAAAGTCAATATTCCTTTTGCCTTTACTCTTCATGGTCTTTCGGCTGTTCCTGCCGATCACCCGTTGAGTCTGGGGATGATGGGAATGCACGGTACCGTGGAGGCCAATCGGGCCATTATGGAGGCCGATCTTTTGATCTCTTTCGGCATGCGCTTTGATGACCGGGTTACCGGCAAACTGAGCGAATATGCTCGTAAAGCCGATGTTATCCATGTAGAGATAGACCCTTCCGAAATAGAGAAAAACGTGGCCACCACGGTGGCTGTCAATGCCGACGTGTATCGTACCCTTCATGTTCTTTTGGGAGATCCGATGCTGACCTTCAAACCGAGAAAACGCTGGTTTGCCACGATTGAATCGTATCGCAGGATAATGCGGCAGGATCTGCAAAACGAGATTGAACGGGGCACTGGCGATGAGGACAGGCTCTTGATGAAAACAATTATTCACCAGCTCTCCGAGGTCACAAAAGGTCTGGATTTGATTGTGCCCGATGTCGGCCAGCACCAGATGATGGCCGCACGGTTTTATAATTTTCAGAAGGAAAACAGCTGGTTTACCTCCGGTGGCGCCGGCACCATGGGAGCTTCGCTGCCCATGTCCATAGGGGTGAAGCTGGCTCGCCCCTCTGAGCGGGTCTGGTCGATCAGTGGTGACGGCGGTTTTCAGATGAATATTCAAGAGCTGGGCACCATTATGGAGCAGCAGATGGATATTAAGATCGTACTGCTCAATAACGGGTATCTTGGTATGGTACGACAGTGGCAGACGCTCTTTTTCGACGGTCGTTTTGCCGGCACGCCGATGAAAAGTCCGGATTTTGGTTTGATCGCGCAGGCGTATGGCATCCCCTATGTGAAGGTGGAAAAACCTGAAGAGATCAAACCTGCCCTGCAAAAGGCTATGGATCATAATGGAGCCATCATGCTCGAGTTTGTCTGCGATCCCACTGAAGTGATTTTACCGATGATCCCGGCCGGAGGCGGTTTTGCCGATATGATCATCAGTCACTCCTCCCCGGAAGCAGGTACAAAGGGGTCAACCAAAGAGGTACAAAGATGAGACGACGAACAATTCTAGCCTTTATGCTTGACCGGCCCGGTGTACTCAACAAAGTATCCATGCTGATTCGCAAGAAAATGTATAATGTTGACACGTTGACTGTCTGCTCCTCACGTGTCCAGGGCATCAGCCGAATGACCATCACTCTGCAAGAGGACGATGAAGGAAAGGTGGGGCAGGTCATACGGCAGCTGGAGAAATTCACCGAAGTTATTTCCGTCAAAGAGCTTGATGCCGATAACAGTTATTGGCGCGAAGTTGCCGTGGTGAAACTCGAAGTTGATGCCGCCCATCTGGAAACATTTCAGGGACGCTATAATTTTGAGATCCTGGATCGAAAAAGCGAAGATATTCATATCCTGCAGGTAGCCGGATCTACGCGCCACATAGATGGATTCCTCGACGAAGTCGGGCGGGAATACATTATTGAGATTGCCCGAACAGGAGTCTCCGCCATGGAGAAATAGTGCGTTACTGCATGTTACATGCAATTTTATTAAGAAACTCCTCTTTTTAGTCATCAGGAAGGACCGCTTATGCCGCGAAACACAAAAATTGTTGCAACCATTTCCTCACTACATTGCTCCGTAACCTTTATCGAAGACCTGTATAAAGCCGGGATGAGCGTTGTTCGGCTCAACACCGCCCATATGACGCATGCGGATGCTTTAAAGGTAATACAGAATACCCGAAAGGTATCAGACAAGATCGGTATTCTGCTCGACACAAAAGGTCCGGAGATTCGCACATGTGATGCCGTTGAGCCTTTAGAAGTCAAATGCGGTGAAACCATAAGAATTAAGGGGGCTCCGAACGAACTGTCCAAGGATGATGTCGTCTGCGTATCGTATGAAAATTTTGCGGGCGATGTACCGGTGGGCAGCTCGATCCTGATAGATGACGGCTATATCGCCTTGGGGGTTATGGGAAAAAGCGGCGAATATCTGGACTGTGTCGTCGAAAATGATGGTGTCATTCATGCGAGAAAAAGTATCAATATTCCATCTGTACATGTGAAATTACCGGCCTTAAGCGAGAAAGACAAAGAATTTATTCGTTTTGCGGCGGATAATGATCTTGATTTTATCGCTCATTCATTTGTGCGCAACAAAGAAGATGTTATCGCTGTTCAGGAAATTCTCGATGAAAAGAAATCGGCCATGAAGATTATCGCCAAGATTGAAAACTTCGAAGGAGTGGCCAATCTGGATGAGATATTAGAGTATGTCTACGGTATAATGATTGCACGCGGTGATCTGGCTGTTGAGATACCGACGGAGCAGATTCCTCTGATTCAGAAAAGAATAATCGAAAAATGTGTCATCCTGCGTCGACCCGTTATAGTTGCCACCCAAATGCTGCACTCCATGATTGAATCACCTCGGCCGACTCGGGCCGAGGTGTCCGATGTAGCTAATGCCTGCCTTGATCATGCCGATGCCCTGATGCTTTCCGGAGAGACCGCCAATGGGAAATATCCCGAAATGGCGGTCCGGACAATGGCCAAAATAATCAATGAGGTTGAGGGCAAGAGCAGCAGGTTTATCGATATTCCCTATAGTAATGAAAACAAAGTGACGGCCTATCTTGCCAAGGCTGCCGTAAAAGCGGCAGTGCGGCTTGGTACCAAGGCCATTGTCGCCGATTCCCTGACCGGAAAGTCAATTCTGGCTTTATCCGCCTATCGAGGGAGCAATGTTATTTATGCTCAGGTGTATGACCGACAGGTGATGCGTCGGCTTTCTCTGTCTTTCGGTGTGTATGCGGAGTATATCCAGTTGGATATAACCTCGACTCAGCCTTTGCAGGGATCAATATGTCGCCTTATCAACGACAGGTACTTCGCCGATGACGATTTGATCATTGTTCTTGCCGGTAATTTCGGGCCGCAGCAGGGAGCGTCCTATATTGAAATCAGTACTGCGGCCAATCTGAAAAAGAAGTGCGGTTGACGGTGAGGATGTTTATGCATGATTTTCTCAGTTTTAGGAATATGGAACCGGTGCTGTCATGAAAAAAGCAGAAGATGGAAGGCTGGTATATTCCACTGAAAATGACGACAAATGTCGGGTTTGTGGTAAACCGGCGCGAAAGTGCAGCTGCAAGCCAGAACGGAATAGACCAGCGGGAGACGGCATAGTTCGAATAAGCCGGCAGACCAGGGGACGCAAAGGGAGCGGCGTATCCATTATTACCGGATTACCGCTGCAGGATAGCGAACTAACGGCTTTAGCGGCGCAGTTGAAAAAGAAATGCGGTTGTGGTGGCACGGTCAAAAACGGAGTTATTGAAATTCAAGGTGACAAGCGTGAAACTCTGGCAGCTCACCTCTCCCAACACGGTTACAACGTCAAACTTGCCGGTGGTTGATAGCAGCCTGACCTAGGCGCGGCATGTTGAGCGCTTGTGGGCCGTGGATTGCTCTGAAAATTGAGCAGTAGAGTTACGCAGTCCAAACTGTTTTCGGAGAAACTCCATCCAGCTCCCCCTCAGACCATTACTGTCTCCCTGGATATATCTGTATATGAGACTGCGTTGCTCGGTGTTGCTGATTTTGCACCATTCCGTTTTTATGGCTTCGTAGGTGTCACGCTCCATACTGATTCCTCCGTTGGGATTATCGCTCTGCAGTGAGTGGTTTCGCCTCGCACCAGACTATGACCCGGTCGGATGAGTTTTTTGTTAATATCCGATAATATTTTTGTTCGGCCGCATGCCTTGTCAGACCGACTGTCCTGCGTTAGGCTGTCGACCTTCTCTCGCCGGAGTCCTTATTGCATAATTACGTCGGCAGGGATGTCACAATTGTTCGAGTTAATCCGGCAAGCGGAGAAGAATCACAGGTACAGGCCCGAGTCTTAAGCACTGCAGGGGGAGGGGTTTTTCAGGTTGGAAATCTTTTGGAAACCGATCTCGACGGGCGAATCCTCTATCCCGATCTTCCTGACAATCTACGAATCCGCCTATGCTATCACATTACAGAATGCTGAAGATCAGGATGTCGAAGTGACGGTTGAGGAAAATCTGCCCGGTGACTGGGAGATCCTGAGTGAATCGCTACCTCATAACAAGGTAAATGCCACGACCGTTTCCTGGAAAGTCAACGTTGGCGCCAAAGGTTCGAGTGTCCTGCAATACCGGCTGCGCTCGGTGATGCAGTAAGGCCGCCGTTGCAGGAGATTGGTAAAACGGTGTTGCCCAAAAATTACTATTAGTAATGTTTTGACAAAGTAATATTTCGCCTTATTGTATACCTGAATGATAGTGGAAGAGAATTGAGGATGCTCTTCAAGGTAAAGATACCTAAACATTGCTCGACAGGTCGAGGGGAAACATATGAGTAAGGCACAAGATTATTATACAGTGTTGGGTGTATCTAAAAACGCTTCCAAAGAAGAGATTCAGAAGGCGTACCGAAAACTCGCGCGAAAATATCATCCTGATATCAACAAAGAAACCGGAGCGGAGGAGCTGTTTAAGGAGATAAATGAAGCGCAGAGCATTTTGACAGACCAGGAGAAACGCAAGCTGTATGATCGATACGGCAAGAACTGGCGAGAAGCGCAACAGCAGTCCGATACTTTCAGGCCGCGATCTTCCGCTGGTGCTGAGCGGCAGAATTTCAGCGGAGGATTTCGTTTTGAAACAGGAGCTGATCCTTTTGAACATAGGGACTTCAGTGATCTGTTTTCCGGTATTTTTGGTGGAGGAGGAAGACAGGAAAGCCGCTGGGGGGAAGATTTTACCTCGGCAGGAAGAACCATAGAAGCGGAACTGGAAGTCAGCCTGGAGGAGTTGCTCAATGGTGCTGAAAAAACCATCAGCTGGGTTTCCATGGAGCGATCCGGTGCGACAATCAAGCCTGAGGAACAGAAGGTGCAGCTCCGGGTGCCGAAAGGACTCACTCATGGTTCCGTTATCCGTCTGGCAGGCAAGGGTGAAAAAGCACAGGGGCAGGGGCAGGATGGCGATCTGCTCCTGCGTATTCGGGTTCGTCCCGATACCCGGTTTACCCTTCATGACTATGATATCATCACAACGGTACCGGTTTCGCCATGGGAGGCTGCCTTGGGCGGCAAAATAGCTGTTGATACCATAGGCGGCAAGATCAATCTCACTCTGCCCTCGGGGTGCTCCACCGGCAGAAAGCTACGGGTTAAAGGGAAAGGTCTGCCTCGAAAGGATGGTGGCGCCGGAGATATGCATGTGGTGATAGAGGTCCATGTTCCGGACGGATATACGGACGCAGAAAGGGAACTCCTGGAAGAGTTAAGACGCACGTCTCACTTTAATCCCCGGAAATCATTGGGGCAATGGGCGGCCAGGCAACACGAGGCGGCGTAGCCGGACACCTCTGCGGTTTTGATCCGGAGGTGTCTTCCCGGCTGCTTTTTTCTTCTTTAAAGCAATGAGTTGAAATAGATACGCTATCCAGTGTCTCTTTAGAAATACCACTGTCCATCAACCAAATCTTCCGGTAATATAGTCCTCCGTCAGCTTATGCCGGGGATTGGTAAAAATCCTTTCGGTTGAACCGACCTCCACCAGATCTCCTAGATGGAAATATGCCGTCCGCTGAGAGACTCGTGACGCCTGCTGCATGGCATGGGTCACGATGACAATGGAGAACT
This sequence comes from uncultured Desulfopila sp., assembly GCA_964446655.1. Classification (GTDB taxonomy): domain Bacteria; phylum Desulfobacterota; class Desulfobulbia; order Desulfobulbales; family Desulfocapsaceae; genus Desulfopila_A. The sequence continues at coordinate 9,257 of CAYUPL010000045.1, read as the reverse complement.
GGAGGCGCAGTTCGGCAATCAATTCCTCTATCTTTGCCGTTGCGATGGGGTCCAGAGCCGAGCAGGGCTCGTCCATCAGAATTACCTCCGGGCTGACGGCTATTGCTCTGGCGATACAGAGGCGTTGCTGCTGGCCACCTGACAGCCCGGTTCCCGGCTGGATGAGCCGGTCTTTTACTTCATTCCATAAGCCGGCACGGATCAGGGAGCTTTCCACGATTTCATCGAGCTCAATTTTATTGGTGGTGAGTCCATGTATTCTGGGGCCGTAGGCGACGTTGTCATAGATCGATTTCGGAAAAGGATTCGGTTTCTGAAAGACCATACCGACCTTGGCGCGCAAAGGGACAACATCAACGCTCTTGTCGTAGATATCCATGTCGTCGAGACGAATCTCACCTTCTACTCTGCAGCTGGACACGGTGTCGTTCATTCGGTTGAGACAGCGGAGAAAGGTGGATTTGCCGCAGCCGGATGGGCCGATCATGGCAAGCACCTCATTACAACCGACATCTATGTTGACATCGCGAATGGCATTCTCATCATCATAGTACACGAAGACATCACGACAAGTCATGCGCGGGTTGTCGACGAAGGGGGCTCCCACAGTTCCCAGTTTCTGGCGGAGATCATCTGCGCTCTGCTCCGCAGGTTCGGTTGTTTCACCAAAAAAGAATGTTGTGGCGCTTGGTTTTGCGGCATCATTTGCCATGGCTTCCATTGCTTTTTCCATGTATAAAGTAATATGTGTTATGGCACTTTTTAGGTAACTAATCTGGTTCCCTCCAGATAAAGAGGGAACCAGTTTTTAGAAAAGACTATTTAATTTCAACAGTTTTAAGGTTCTTGACATTGGCGGCAAACGTTTTTCGTTCTGCATCAGGCATTGGAATCATGCCTTTATCGGCCAGGTAGCCATCTGCTCCCCATGCCTGCTCGGAGGTGAACTCGGCGAGAAATTCTTTCACGCCGGGAATAACATCAACATGGGCTTTTTTGACATAGAAGAATAAAGGTCTTGAAACCGGGTACTTGCCGGAGGCGATATTGTCGAAATCTGCGGCCTGGCCTTCCACAATGCTCCCCTGGACAACGTCGGTATTCTGATCAAGGAAGGAGAATCCGAAGATACCAAGTGCGGCAGGGTTGGCCTGCAGTTTCTGTATGATAAGGTTATCGTTTTCACCGGCTTCAACAAATGCGCCGTCTTCACGCAGAGTATGAGCAATCTTTTGGAACCCTTTTTTGTCGGATGAGCGCAATGCTGCCAGGTTATCGAATTTTTTAGCACCACCTTCCATTGCCAGCTCAACGAAAGCATCGCGGGTTCCTGATGTGGGAGGAGGTCCTAAAACCTCTATTTTCGTTGCGGGAAGAGCACTGTTCACATCTTTCCAGGTCGTGTAGGGGTTGTCTATCATTTTTTCCGGGTTTTTAGGATCCGGTACCTGCTTGGCCAGGGCGAGAAAAATGTCTTTCAAGCCTAACTCCAACTGAGCTGCAGCTTTAGAGTTAGCGAGAACAATGCCGTCATAACCGATTTTGACCTCAACAATCTCGGTAACGCCGTTGGCGGCACAGGTCTTCAGCTCGGAGCTTTTCACCGCACGGGAAGCATTGGTGATGTCGGGATGGGAGACGCCCACTCCGGCACAAAACAGTTTGAAACCACCGCCGGAGCCGGTTGATTCAATCTTAGGGGTTTTAAAGCTGCTGGTTTTGCCGAACTGTTCAGCGACCACCGTGGCGAAGGGATAGACGGTAGAGGAACCGACGATCGAAATGTAATCTCTGGCTGCCATTGCGTTGCCGGCACCCAACAGAGACAACGACACAGCCCCTGCCATAATAAAATGTATTACTTTCATCTTTTTTTCTCCTTAATCCTTTTTTAGTAATATTTTAATTTTTTTGGGAAAATCCCCTGTTGCTGCTACCATTTAATTTCAAATTTTTTCCGCAGCACAATGGCGGTGGCGTTCATCAGCATCAGAAAGCCCAGTAATACCATTATGGCCGCAGAGGTTCTTTCGGTAAAGGCGCGCTCCGGGCTGTCGGACCAGAGGAATATCTGTACCGGCAGCGCGGTGGCCGGGTCGGTTATTCCCTGAGGAACATCGACAATAAAGGCCACCATTCCTATCATCAATAGTGGTGCGGTTTCGCCCAAGGCCTGTGCCATACCTATAATCGTACCGGTAAGCATACCGGGCAGGGCGAGTGGTAATACATGGTGGGTTATGGTCTGTAATTTTGAGGCGCCGACACCGAGAGCAGCCTCACGGATGGACGGGGGGACGGATTTGAGGGAGGCCCGACTGGCGATAATGATGGTGGGCAATGTCATCAGCGTCAGGACAAGGCCGCCGACAACCGGAGTTGATCTGGGCAGGCCGAAGAAGTTTATGAATATGGCCAGACCAAGAAGACCGAAAATAATAGACGGCACCGCCGCGAGATTGTTGATATTGATTTCGATCAAATCGGTCCAGCGATTGTCCGGGGCAAATTCCTCAAGGTAGACGGCTGCGGCGACACCGATGGGAAAGCTTAGACTGAGAGTGATCAGCAAGGTATAGATTGACCCTTTTACGGCTCCAAGAATGCCTGCCAATTCAGGTTCACGAGAGTCACCGGCTGTAAAGAAAACGGTGTTGAAACGTTTTTTAATTGCCCCGTCCTTTTCAAGGCGCTGCAGCCATTCCAGTTTCTGATCCGAGATCCGCCTGGATGATTCGGCTACGGTGGGATCTATATTGCCTTTCATATACATGTCAACATCATCGTCGGCCGGTACCCAGATGGATTTGCTGGTGCCTATAAGGCCCGGATCTGCTATCACCGCATCACGTAAGGTGAAGGATGCCCCGGAGCTGACCAGCTGATAGAGTTCTCTGATGTCACTTCGCTTGGTGACATCGGGATACATTTGACGCAGGGATGTTTTCACCAGTCCTATGAAATTAGCCGTTTCAATGTTTTCGTTAGCAAAGATATCTTCGTCAAAGGATACCTGCAGTGCTATATAGGTCTGCTGAAATGCAGGATATCCATTAGAAATAATCGAATAAAACAAGAAGAACAGGAACAGGAGAGCGGTCATGATTGCTGCTATTCCCAGGCGGCGAAAGCGTTGCTCGGCACGATAGCGTCGCCGTAACCCTTTCTCGATGATTGCTGTAGTGGTTGTGTCGTTTTTCATGAAGCCGGTTGCCTTTGTATATACATATTCGGATGTATGTGATTTGTTCTATTCGTACTGTTCCCGGTATTTACGCACAACCCGCAGGGCGATAAAATTCAGGAAAAGAGTAAAGACAAACAGCACCAGACCAAGGGCAAAGGCCGCCATGGTTTTGGGGCTGTCAAATTCCTGATCACCCACCAGCAGGGTCACTATCTGGACGGTCACCGTGGTGACGGCCTGAAAAGGGTTGGCGGTGAGATTGGCTGCCAGCCCGGCTGCCATAACGACGATCATCGTTTCGCCGATAGCTCTGGAGACGGCAAGAAGAACACCTCCGACAATACCGGGCAGAGCTGCCGGGATGACTACACTGCGGATAGTCTCGTATTTCGTTGCTCCAAGGGCGTAGCTGCCGTCACGCATTGTCTGGGGTACGGCGTGGATAACATCATCGGAAAGAGAAGAGACGAAGGGAATGATCATAACACCCATGACAACACCGGCTGCCAGGGCACTTTCCGAGGCCACCGGTAAACCTATCACTGCCCCGGCGTCACGCAGCATCGGGGCTACGACCAGGGCGGCAAAGAATCCATATACAACCGTGGGGATGCCGGCCAGGATTTCCAGAAGCGGTTTAGCTACGGTGCGGAACTGTTTATTGGCATATTCGGAAAGATAGATAGCCGACATCAAGCCCACCGGTATGGCAACCAGCATGGCGATCAAAGCGATGAGCATGGTGCCCGCGAAGATAGGGACCGCACCAAAAGCGCCGGAAGAGCCTGTTTGGCCTTCGCGTATAGCGGTTTGAGGACTCCAGGTGAGGCCAAAGAGAAAATCCGTTACCGGGATAACTTTAAAAAAGCGGATGGCCTCGAAAAGGACGGAGAGAACAATGCCGATTGTGGTCAGTATGGCGATGGCCGAACAACCGATGAGAAAATATTTAACAAGCCTTTCCACTCTGTTGCGAGCCCGCAGTTGACGCTCTATTTTTCTATAGGCCCAAAACGAGGTCGCCATGGAAAGCAGAATCAGTATGATGCCAATGAAAAATCGATACTGCTGCTGTAACCTGGTGAAGGTATCGGCTGCTTTTTGAACAGTGTCATTGTCGATGTTAGTAAAATAGTTTCCGGCAATCACATTTTTGATATCATTAATAATAAGGGACATTTCCGCCGGTGATGCCTTGAGCATATCCTGCGGCAGCATCTGAATGGCGAAAGACATCAGTATGCGGCTTTCAAATATGTGCCAGATGCCATAGAGCACCAGTGCCGGGATGGCGCACCAGATGGCGACATAGATGCCGTAATAGCCGGGCAGTGAATGAAGCGCTCTGCCGCCGCCTTCCATCTGTCCGACCTGCTTGGCGCGGTTGGAACCAAGATAGTAGACAGTGATGCAAAGGAGCAATAATAGAGGTATGAAATATGAGAATATCATGAGACAAACCAAGGCAGGTAGAGTCGTTGCCGGATCATTTTGGCCTGTTGTCCTGATTTTTCCATTTTATGATACCGGCCGGACAATGGTGCCTTCGACAAGGTAGACAACCTCTTCGGCAATATTGGTTGCACGGTCGGCGATTCGTTCCAGATGCCTGGCCAGCAGATAGGTGTTGATGAGACAATCAGCCTGATGGGGATGTTTGGGGATGAGTGCGGTAATGTGTTTGTAGGCTTGATTTCGTAAGGTATCAACCTGGTCATCTATAAGGAACACAGCCCTGGCGGCCTTGGCATCACGGTACACCAGGGCATCGAGACTTTTTTTCAACATCGAAGTCACTTTCTCCGACATAATATTGAAATCAAATTCCACCTCCAGGGGGCGGCATTTGGATATAGTCTGTACACGTATTGCTATGTTGACGGCAATGTCGGCAATTCTCTCAATTTCATTATTTATTTTGATTACTGTTATGATGAATCGCAGGTCGCCGGCCACGGGTTGATGCAGGGCGAGGATTTTCAGACAATCCTCTTCTATTTCAATCTCCATTTCATCTATTTCATAATCAGAGACGATTATCGATTGTATTTCCGCGGGGTCTTTGGTCAGTATGACCTGGGCGGCTCGGCGTACTCGGTCTTCAACTATTGAACTCAGCTCGAAAAGCTTTTTGTTTAATTTTTCCAGCTCATGGTGGAAGGTATAATGTGGTTGCATGGTAGCGCTATATTCTCCAGTGCCGCTCACAGCCGGACACGTTGTGGGGGCATAAAGTCACCTGTTCGGATAATTATCTATTGTGAGGAGAAGATACGGGATAAGTATTTCACCTTGGTTAAAAAAATATTAGGATTGTGTTAGCCGGGGGAAATGGCTTGCGGCGCATCTGCAAATGATGCATCCTTTTACGTCATGGTGGGAGAAATCCGGGATTAAGCCATGGAACGATGCAGATAGAGGCGGCAGGAATAGAGAGAAATTTGCCGCCTCATTACCCCCTCAAGGGCCCTCTACGACGCAGAAAGAAAAGAGAGTTAGTAAAAATGAAAAAACATATTCTTATAATCGAAGACGATACCGATATCCAGCAGCTGGTCAGCTATAATCTTATTCGGGCCGGTTTCAATGTAACCTGTGCTGATTCCGGCGAGGAGGGCCTTGAAATTCTGGATAAAGAGTCCTTTGCCTGCATTCTGCTCGATCTGATGCTTCCCGGCTTGTCCGGTCTTGATGTCTGTAAGCATCTGCGTAAAAAACAGGGTAACGAGGAATTCGGGGCGCCTGTGATCATGTTGACGGCCAAGGGAGAAGAAGAGGATGTTATAGCCGGCCTGGAGAGCGGGGCCGATGATTATATAACCAAACCTTTCAGCCCCAAGGTTCTCATCGCCCGGATAAAGGCGGTTTTGCGGCGGGCCGAGGAACGAAAAAACGAGGATAACGAGAGCGGCCAGGAAATGGTTGCTATTCACAACCTGCGCATTGATCAGGCGCGGCACGAGGCGCGTCTGGGAGAGGAGATGCTGCAGCTCACCATGACGGAGTTCGGTATCCTCACCTTTCTTGCCAAAAAGCCCGGTTGGGTGTTCACCCGGCAACAGATTATCGATTCCGTACGGGGCTATGATTTTCTCATAACTCCACGTGCCATCGATGTGCAGATCTTCGGCCTGCGTAAGAAAATGGGGGAGGCCGGCCGAATGATCGAAACAGTCAGAGGGATAGGCTATCGCCTTAATGCCAACTGGGACGGAGAAGGCCGGGAAGATCTTTGAGAAGAGACCGTCAAGCCGGAAGTATTTATATATGGAATTTTTACTAGAATAACAATTATGAAAGATACAAAACTGATCTGGCAGATCTGCCTGGTTAACTTTTTTGTACTGCTCCTCACCGTGGTGAGTCTTTCCTGGTTTGGTCGATCATCACTGCAGAGTTTCTATATTGAGGATCAGGAGAGGGGACTCATGGCCCGTCTCCAACTTGTGAAGCCGGTTGTCGCCGAAATGCTGGCGCAGGACAATAATGAAAAATTACGGAATTATGTGAAGAATTCGGGCAGAGAATCCGGTACCCGGGTGACGGTTGTTTTACCGGATGGCTTGGTGGTGGCGGATTCAAATGAGGATCCGACCCTTATGGAGCCGCATCATCAGAGAGTTGAGATCGCGGCAGCTCTGCAGGGTAACACAGGTAAATCGTTGCGTTATTCCAGAACCATTGATCGGGAGATGCTCTATGTCGCCATACCCATATATGGCGGACAGGCAAAAGAGCGCTCTGTGGAAAACGGCTCTGCCGTGAAGGCGGCTTTACGCATGTCTGTCACAGTGGATGCAATTGAAGAGGCACTGCGCATCATGTCTGTCAGGATATTTTGCGCCGCTATCGCCATAGCATTTCTGCTGAGTATCGCCTCGTATCTGATTGCCCGGAATATAACCCGACCTCTTGAGGAAATTAAAAGGGCGGCGCAAAGGTTTTCTCAAGGTGATTTCTCCCGGCGGAAGAGCTTTTTTCAGGAGATGTCGCCTTCGCTTGAAGTCAGCGCCCTGGCAACCGCCATGGAAAAAATGGCTGCCCAACTCAATGAGCGAATCGAAACCATAAAGACGCAGAGGAATGAGCTGGAAACCGTCTTTGCCAGCATGGTAGAGTCGGTTATTGCCGTCGATGGCGATGGGCGGGTCATCAATATTAACAAGGCCGCGGCCGGGTTGTTCGGCATTGATGAAAACAAGGCAAAGGGTAAGGTAATTCAGGAGGTTCTCCGTAACATCGGTCTGCAGCAGCAGATTCGTCAGGTAATTGACAGTGGTGTCTCTCTGGTGGACGAGATTGTTCATACGGACGATGAGGGGCAGAAATTTCTGCAGACGAATATCGTTTCGCTGAACGATCAGGGAAGAAATGTGATGGGTGTTCTGGTTGTCATGAACGATGTCACAGAACTGCGCCGCCTTGAGCGGGTCCGACGCGATTTTGTCGCCAACGTCTCCCACGAGCTCCGCACGCCGATCACCTCAATCCGGGGCTATGTAGAAACCTTGCTCGATGGAGCCCTGGACAACCGGGAAGATTCACTTCGTTTCCTTGATACGGTTCTCCGCCAGGCTGAGCGGCTCAATGAGATAATTGATGATCTGCTGGCGCTTTCCAGAATAGAGCAGGAGGCGGACCATAAACAGATAAAACTGGTTCGAGGGAGCCTGTGTGTGGTGCTTGATGTTGCCGTGGAAACATGTCAACATAGAGCCGAAGAGGAGGGCGTCTCCGTAGTCCTCGATTGTCCCGAGGGTTTACAGCTCAACATGAATGAGACCCTGCTGGAACAGGCTCTGGTAAATCTGCTTGTCAATGCCATAAAGTACAGCAAAAAAGGAGGTGTGGTCTCCGTGGCGGCCTGGACGACAACGGAGAATGATGATAAAGTGGTAAAGATAACCGTAACTGATAACGGGGTTGGAATTGCCTCGAATCATCTTCCCAGGCTTTTCGAACGTTTTTACAGAAGCGATAAGGCCCGCAGTAGAGAGAAGGGCGGCACCGGACTTGGACTCGCCATTGTCAAGCATATTGTTCTGGCCCATAACGGAACGGTTGATGTTACCAGTGAATTGAATGTCGGCAGTACCTTTACCATCACCCTGCCCTGGGGAGACGGCGCGTAAAAAGGGCAGGGCCTGTGGTCAATATCCATTGCTGCTCTGCTGAGTGAGTGCGCAGGAGAGGGAGATATGAAAAAGATCACCTTGTCGGATAGAAAATATGGCGATGAAGCGGTTTCGCGGTTTAAGAAAGCCCGCAAGGTTGTCGCCTTGACTGGAGCAGGTATATCCGTGGAAAGCGGCATTGATGATTTTCGCAGTCCCGGAGGCCTCTGGTCGAAGTTTCCCCCTGAGGAATATGCTACCGTGGCGGCCTTTCGTAGTGATCCGGAGAAATCGTGGCAACTCTTTCGCACGTTGGGCAAAGCGCTCCTCGGCAAAAAGCCCAATACGGCACACTTGATACTGGCTGAGCTGGAAAATAAAGGTTTTCTGCAAGGTGTTGTAACACAGAATATTGATAATCTGCATCAGGAGGGCGGCAGTCGAAACGTCCTGGAAATACACGGTAATCACCACTTCCTTCACTGCCTGGGCTGTGGTGATGTCAGCGATCCGGCGCCTTCTTTACTTCATGAAGAGATGGTGCCGCGTTGTCGTTTCTGTGAAATGGTGCTTAAGCCTGATGTTGTACTTTTTGGTGAGAATGTACGTCGTCTTACAGAAATCAATGATCTGCTCCATCGCTGTGATCTCATCATGGTCATAGGTACGTCGGCCCAGGTCTATCCCGCAGCTTCATTGCCGCAGCAGGTCAAATTATCGGGTGGCTTGGTCTATGAATTCAACCTGGATGAAACCCACTTGAGCAGAGGCGAGCCGGGAGGTGCACCGCTCAGTGATTACTTTTTTCAGGGCAGCGCCTCCGTCATGTTGGATTACTTCCAGCAACGTCTTCAAACTGAAGCCCCTGAAGAACGGTAACCGCTTCTGCCGGAAAAGCTCCATTATTTTTCAAAAAGATCAATGATCTTGGAAAGTTTGCGCTGTATTGCCACAAG
>CAYUPL010000044.1:0-27797 GCA_964446655.1 uncultured Desulfopila sp. | reverse complement strand
ACTAGGTTTAGCTGATGATGAATTGTTGAGGGCAGGTTTTGCACCCAAGAAGAATATATTGCATTCCTCCTACAAAGGACTAGCCATTGATTTTTTTATCACCTGCAGAGGTGAAATGAGTGCAAAGACAGATACTTTAGCTAAGTGGGTATTGGATAGTGACACTTCGATACAGAAATCAGCTGCATTATGGTATCTCGTTAAAGGTGAGTTAGGCGATACCGTTACTTATAAGCTTCGATATATGGGAACAAAAGATACTTGGTTATCGAGTTTGCGCTATGACTGTGAGCTCTTTGAGGGATGGGATGATGAAGACATAAAAGAGTTACTGTTTCGCAAACTGCCCTCTCTCTCGGATCTTGAAAGAGGGGGTGGTGAAGATGATTACAATAAGAAGACCACTGTAATTTCCCCAGTGGATGTTCCAAAGGCCCTAGAGAATATATACAAATGGTGGAGTGAAAATAGATCTGACTATCTTGATAAATATGAGTTAAGCACCTACCCAGATAATTATGCAATTAATTCGTTGTCAGATGATGATAGGTCTGCCTGGCTAACAATGCTGATGTTAGGATCTTTTCATACTTTTGGAAGGGCAAAGCCAGAACAACACAGAAACTTTTTAGCTTTATGCAATAGAAAAGGATGGTGGGAGATTTTCTCTCGAAGAAACCCGAAGAGTCACTCCGATGATTGGATGGGTATACTTGAAGACTTTATAGATGATCAGTCCGAAGACAGTAGGTTCGAATACTGGATGCGACTTTTCCCAACCATTTATAAATTTTCGCGAGAAGTAGAGGAATATGTAGAACTGTTTTACAGCCTCGAAACACAAGGTGAAAATCTTGATGTAAAACAAACCATGGCACCCAAAACATTTTCTGAATTTCAGGGTGGTGGAATTACCGCAGCTCCTATAGCCAGAACACTAGGTATGGGGGTTACTTTTATTTTGCGTGAAATGATGCGCAAAGGCCTGTTCAAAAAAAATAGCGAGAATATCAGCCCCTATTGCTATGTGCCTTTAGGCAGAGTTCGAAATCTTTTCAGTAAAATGGGGTGTCGGGATCTAGAAAACGGAGAATCGCATTTGGTCAAATCCGAGATTATCTATGGATTTTTATGTGAACATATTGGTTCAGAAAGGGCTGATTTTGCCAAATCATTCGATATACCTTTTCAGTTTATTGCTGAAGACCTGGAATTGCAGGAACAATTATTCATGTAAGGAAACCAATCGGTGTTGAAATTATGAAAGACCAATATCTTCCTAATGACAATGTGTTCCACGAAACCTATGGTTCTGGGCAAGTTATCATAGATAACGGTGACAGTGTAATAGTTCGATTTGACACCGGAATTCAGGAATGTGAGAAATCGAGTTTAAATAGGAGGTTAACTCCGCAACAGGCAATACATAACCCGGAATGGCATCGTCCTCTTGAGGTTATTACTAAAATCCAGGCAGAGGCTATTCAGTCAGTAAATGATGCCTGGGGTGTATTTTCATGTTCGCGCATATCATTGCTTCCTCATCAATTATGGGTTTGTAGACGGGTATTGGAAAGATGGCCTGCAAGATGGCTTGTAGCTGATGATGTAGGACTTGGGAAAACAGTCGAAGCAGGTCTCATTCTCTGGCCTCTCTTATCTCGAGACACCGTCCGAAGGATATTGATATTATGTCCGGCCTCGCTCACAGAACAATGGCAGGTTAGACTCCGAACGATGTTTGATATTCGCATGTCCGTCTATTTGCCGGAGGCTGACACCGAAAAATCAGATTTTTGGAATACCCATAATCAAGTTATTGTCTCGATGCAAACCTTGCGCAAAGATCATAAGGGGCGTCATGATAGATTTCTTGAAGCTAAACCATGGGATTTAATTCTGGTGGATGAAGCTCACCATCTGAACGCCGATGAAAAAGGTGGACCTACTCATGCTTTCAGGCTTGTGCAAAAAGTTGTTGAGGACAATTTAGTTAATTCGATGGTGTTTCTGACTGGAACTCCTCATCGTGGGAAAAACTATGGCTTTCTGTCGTTGCTGAGCTTATTGAGACCAGACCTTTTCGATCCATCTATTTCACTTGCTGATCAGTTGCAGAACCTCAGCAAGGTAATGATACGCAACAACAAACAGAACGTTACTGATCTCAATGGTAAACGACTTTTCAAGAAACCAATTGTTGATTCCGTTACCTATGAATATGCACCGGAAGAAGAACTGTTTTACAGACAAATGACAGAGTTCATATCTACAGGAAAAGCATACGCATCATCTCTCGACGCAGCGGCAGGTAGCGCCGTTATGCTTGTTTTGATTTCCATGCAGAAGTTAGCGTCAAGTTCAGTGGCTGCAATACGCAGAGCATTGGCTGGGCGCCTCAATCGGTTGCGGGACGGTAAAGCAAGATTAAAACAGATGCACGCCTACAGAGAAAAGCTTGAGAGTATGAGAAAATCCAATGAGTTCAACGATTTTGATTTTCTAAGTAAGCTTGAGGAGAAAATAGTTCAACTGTCTGACGAAGTACGTCTAATGCAAGATGAAGAGCCTCGTCTACAGGAACTTGTGGAGTTAGCTGGGCATGTTATTGATGAAACAAAAATAAATGAGATTATAGAACTAACCAAAACACGGTTTTCTGAAAGACATGTTCTGTTTTTCACCGAATACAAAGCCACCCAATCGCTCCTCATGTCAGCTCTAATAAAAGAATATGGGGATAATTGCGTCACCTTCATTAATGGAGACAATGAAGCACGTGATGTGAGAATGGGTAACGGTGAGCAAATCAACATCAAAGAAGCACGGGAGAGTGCCGTTGAAAGATTTAACTCGGGTGAAGTACGTTTCATGGTCTCAACCGAAGCAGCAGGAGAAGGCATTGATCTTCAGGAGGCTTGTTACACTTTGATCCATGTAGACCTACCTTGGAATCCCATGCGTCTCCATCAGCGCGTTGGGCGCTTGAATCGTCATGGCCAAAAAAAACAGGTAGAAGTAATGACATTGCGCAATCCTCAGACGGTTGAATCACGTATCTGGGATAAACTGAATGAGAAAATTGATAACATCATGCAGTCACTACGACATGTCATGGATGATCCAGATGATCTCTTTCAACTCGTACTGGGGATGACTCCATCCACTCTCTTTACCGAGACCTTTACAGAAGCAAACAGCATTCCCAAAGAATCCCTGTCAAATTGGTTCGATGAAAAAAGCGCGAGCTTTGGTGGCAAAGATGTTATTGAAACAGTGAAAGAACTAGTAGGGCATAGCGCAAAGTTTGATTATCAGGAGGTCTCTAATCAAATTCCAAGAGTTGACCTACCGGAACTAAAACCTTTTATGCTTGGAATGTTGTCATTGAATGGTCGACAGGTTAAACACGACCAAGACACTGATACAATAGGTTTTCTTACACCTGACCTTTGGCGAGAAGAAACAGGTGTAAGAAGAAAATATGAAGGATTGACCTTCGATCGAGAGTACAAGGGCAAAGACGGTGCAGTAAAGATTCTTGGAGTTGGGAATAAAATAGTAAATCATGCAGTAAAGCAGGCTCGCGAAAGCTTTTCTTGCCTAATGACAGCCAAAGGAGTCAAAAGACCTCTGTATATTTATAGAATTACTGATAGAGTCACAGATACAGGTGGCTCTGTTCGGTCAGTTCTTGTAGGAGTAGCACCTGATGAGGATGGTAGAGATACCATACTAAAAGATTGGGAACTGCTTCAGGAAATGAATGTAATTATAAATCTATCAGGAATTAAAAAACCTGAAATATCGGAGCCACCAGAAAATATTGATTTTGTTGATTCCGAAATTGAAAGAACTCGTGATCTGCTATCTAGGCAGATAGATAGCTTCTCTCTCCCCTTCAAAATTCCAAGCAGTGAGCTTATGGCAGTTGTACTACCCGTACAAACCGAAATGAAAAGGATAAGTTAAGGTGCAGACGAACAGTGTAAAACGTAAACTTCAGGTCTCCAATGGCCATTATTTAGATGTTGATCAGATTGCCCGATTGATTCATGCCTTAGTAAATACCGACGAACAAAAGAAAGCGACAATGACAGCTCTCGAAGAAGAGTCTGGTCTCCCATTTCGACAAGTACGAAATCGTGTCAGTATTGCCCGAGCGATGGGGTTATTTAAAGAGAGAAAGTTGGAGCTAACAACTTTTGGCAATTTGGTGGCTCAATATGATCCCTTTTTTGAAGCAAAAGGAACCCTGGAGTTTGCCCATTATTTGGCAGCTAGTAATTATAAAAACTTAATATGGTACGAAGTGTTTAATACATTGCTCCAACGCGAGCAGGCACTGGATGCTGCAGGTTGGCTCAAATATTTCAGAGAATTCCTAGCTGGCAGCTATTCACAGAATTCCCTCAAAGAACATTTAGGAAAGGAAATACGTTTCGTTGTTCAGGCCTACATTGATAATGTGTTTAGCAAAATAAGTGTTGTGGCAATTGATCAGCATAACCTGTTGCAAAAAAGAAGATATCTTCATCCAACCCCGCTTATATTCGGAGCAATTCTCTACCATTACGGTGAAAAAGTGGGGACTGAACTTTTACAGGTTGAAGAACTGTTAGACATGCCTGGAAGTCCGACAACTATCTTCTTCATGGACAGAAATGTATTTGATGGAACGATAGAATTACTTCATGACAAAGGCTATCTCCGTTACGAAGGCACCCATGATTTAAATCAGATACGGTTAAAAGAAGAGTACACAACAAATTCTTTTCTGGAAGCATTTTTTGAAAATAGAGAACCCAAAACACAGTAACTAGAGGCAAAAAATTAATGAAAGCTGTTGATTTAATTGAGCTGGCAAATTCTCTTCCCGGAAGGCGGCGAGGAAAGGCCTGTATAGTGCTTGCAAAGGATTACGCAGGCCAAAAAGAATGGGCCGATAAACTCGCAAATCTCTCTGGTAGTGCTCACTGCAATATACTGGACGATTTCATAAACAGCGACGGTTCACTCAAGCTTTCCTCTTTTACTGTAGATGGTCTATTTAATTATCTAGAGAAAAAGGCATCAACACAGCTGCTAATAATATCAGGTGTTGAATTCATAAAAGCAACGTGGGCGCACAATCCTCAAAAAGCAATGGATGAATTGGCTACAAAAATAGAGTTTTGGAGTAAAGATCCTGCTCTGATGTTTGTTATGCAATATGATCCATTGATTGCAAAGATGAATTTCTCAAGATTTAAAGATTTGAAGTTTGTTGTTGATCAACAAAATACAATTGCTCTTTAAAAGGAAGTATGCATCCCTATGATAAACAAAGGACTGTTCAGCAAGTTATATATAGATAATTTACGTAACAATTTATCCCTAGACGATGCAGCAGAAGGACGGATGGCAACCCTCGCTCAAGCGTGGCAAAAGTCCAATACCGAATCTCTATCCGGTATCTGGGAAAGCTTTGTCAAGCAATCGCTTGGTTTCTTAGAATTTGTCACTCACCCTACAATCAAATCAGACGGGGTCGTTACACTTTATGACGATTGGGATTTCGCAAATCCAATATGTGTAGTTTGCCTTGTAGATCCACAAGCAGATATCAACGATTACAGGCTTGGTAGATTCTGGCCAGGTAGGCTCATCGCGGAACTAACAAAAAAAAATCTCAACTATGGAATACTCACCAATGGTTCGCATTGGAGGCTATATTCTACCAAGAGTGCAAAACCTTACGAAGACTATGTAGACCTGGATCTTGAAGCTACCTTGGCAGACAATAACACTGCCGAATATGCTCTATTTGAAAACTTTTTCCATGCCGGATCATTTGTAGCCCAAGAAAGCGATGATGAGGCAAGTGAAGATGAAAAGGCAGCAGGCGTTTACTCCTGTGAACTAGACCTGAAAAAAGCCGCATCTGAAGAAATACTGGAAGCCAAGGTGAAATCACCTTTCCTCTTCCAGGTAGATGAGGTTATGCAATATATCTGCAACGGCTTCATTTACGATACCCGAAAAACAGGCGAAGACTACACCGAAGAAGAACGAAAAGAGATATTTCAAAGTGCAGTAAAACTACTCTACCGCTGCCTTTTCCTCTTTTATGCTGAATCACGCAGTCTACTCCCCTCAAAGATAGAAAAGGAAGATGCCTACAGTACACGATCCATTCGTGCCCTTTGCCATGAAGCGCACAAGTTTCAGTGGGGATTACGTAATGATACAGATGAATATGATTTATGGAAGCACCTTAAAGGGTTGATCAACGCAGTCAACGATGGTGATCCGGAATATGGGATAATAGGTTATAACGGGGGCTTATTTGATGATGAGCAGGAATATTTCTTAGGTAATCATAGGCTGCGTAATGATTTTCTCGCTCGTGCTCTTTATTTGATGGCGTATGTGGCTCCACCAGATGCAGATCAAAACCAAGAATATGAAATACCATACGAGGATCTCGAAGTCCGACACCTTGGTGAACTCTATGAGAATATTCTTGAATTCAATGTTACACTTGCAGTTGCAGATAGAGTCAGAAGAAGAACGACAAACGGCGTCCAAATAATTCTTCTATCTGAGACTGAAAGAAAAAGCGGAGATTCAATTATAAAAAAAGGTGAGGTGTATTTCGCCGAAACTGCCTTAGAGAGAAAGCAGTCTGGTTCCTACTATACACCTGAGTCATTAGTGCGGTTCATCAATCAAAAAGTTGTCATAAAACCCTTACAAGAGAGGTTCGCAAGGCATCGACAACGGTTTGATAATTTTGTGGAGCAAGCAGAAAAAGGACGTGATGAGGCAACAAGAAGAGGTTCGCTGCAATCGGCGTCAGCGCTACTTGATAGCTTTATTCGAAATGAAGTCCTCACTTACACTATCTGTGATCCAGCTATGGGGAGTGGGCATTTCCTCGTTAATGCAGTCAATCAAACAACAGGGTTTGTCATAAGCCTGCTCTGTGAACTGCCCTTTCTCGAAAATGTACATGCAGAAATTAGCACTGATCCAAATTACTGGCGGCGCCTCATAACCAGGCATTGCATTTATGGCGTTGATCTAAATCCACTATCCACCCACCTTTCCAAACTGTCTCTCTGGCTTAATTGTTTTGCAAGAGATCACAAACTCACTTTTCTTGACCATCACCTCCGCTGCGGAAATTCCCTTATTGGTGTTCGCACTATTGATGACATAGCAAACCCGCCGCTCAAGAACAAGGAGAGGAAAAAGAAGAACCCGAAACAGCTATCCGTCATTGCGCCTTCCGGCTTTAACGAAACATTAGAGTATGCTGCAGCCACAATCGCTGAAATCGCATCAGCGGATGAAGACGATACTGACTTTCAAAAAGAAAGTTTTGAAGATGCCTACAAAGCAGCAAAGACCAACCTAGGTGCACTGGCGGATCTGCGAACAGGATTCCTTATGGGCGATATTATGACTCTTGAGGAATATGGGCAACTATATGCGCAGCTTGTTCGACAAAAGGGCAAACCTCTGTTTTCTGACTCCGGACTCCAGGATATTTGGAAAGAAGTAGAAAAACTTCAAAACAACCATCAATTCTTCCACTGGATGCTGGAATTCCCAACTATTTTTGGACCAACTGGAACAGGAGGTTTTAATGCCACAGTTGGTAATCCTCCCTGGGATATTGTTAAGCCTAATTCACAAGAATTCTTTTCGGCATATTTGCCCGGCTTCCGTGCTTTAGAAAAACAAGCGGCTAATAAGCAATCGAAGCGCCTGATGGCTGATAGTCGCGCAATTGCAGAGAAGTGGGAGAAGTATTGTGTGAGCTTTTCTGAACAATCCACATATTTCCGAGAACAAGACGCCTATCATGTTCTAGGGCAAGGTGATATCAACACATATAAACTTTTCCTGGAACAATTCTTTACCTTGCTCAGAAATGGAGGACATGAAGGGATTGTTGTACCGAGTGGCGTCTATACGGACAAGGGCTGTCAACCTTTGCGCGAGCAGTTTTTTGATCAAAGTAAAATTGACTGCCTCTACTGTTTTGAAAATAAGAAGGCAATTTTTAACATTCATCGAAGTTTTAAATTTGTTGTTTTCTGTACAGAAAAAGGCAAACAGACTACCGAGTTCAAATGCGCATTCATGCAGCATGACCCTGAAAAACTTCCTGTCATTGAAGAACGAGCTTTGAAGATGAGTGTAGAGAAAGTCAGGAAGTTTTCGCCGGAAACATTGAGTGTTATGGAATTTAATACTCAGCTCGATATAGATATAACTGGAAAAATATATGGTGACTGGCCGTTGCTTGGAGAGAAGGTAGATGATAGCTGGAATGTAAAATTTAATGCAGAATTTCACATGACCAGTGCCAGCCATCTTTTCAAATCAGAACCCACTCCCTGGCCACTATATGAAGGGAAGATGATTTGGCAGTTTGATAGTGCCTATGAAAACCCAAGATACTGGCTTGATTATGATGAGGCTGTTGAAGCACTCGGTGACGCTTCTTGGGAGATGAAGAAATACAGAGTGGCATTTAGAGATATAGGTAGAAGTACTGATGAAAGAACATTAATTTCGTCGGTGTTACCTCCATCAGTTCATGGCAACACTTTACCAACAATTGTTCCTTTCCAAAAAGGCATATCTCATAAAGGTGTCAACAACCTTGAATCGCTTTTCTTGTCAGCTTTACTATGTAGTCACTGCATAGAGTACATCATTAGACAAAAGGTATCTGCTCATATGAATTTCTTTTATATGAACACATTGCCTATTGCTCGTGTAAACAGTGATTCTGGTTCTAAATTGCTAATTTTCCTACATGCTATTACTGTCCGGGCAGCCCGATTAATTTCTACTAATCAATCCTTTGCAGAACTCTGGACTTCTGTATTCAATGATAAATGGAATGATAAAGATTTTTGGTACCCAGGAGACTCTGCAATGGCGGATTATGGACCAAAACATGAACAAGATATTCGAATAAGACTTCAAGACCAAGCGGACCACCTCAAAGACGTTTGGACTCCTGAATGTGGAGTCTATGACCGGCTACCAGATCGACGAGATACCGGTGACAGAGCACAACTCAGAGCCGAAATTGATGCCTATGTTGCCCATTTATACGGTATATCTCGCGAAGATTTCAGCTATATACTGGACACCTTTCCGGTTTTACAAAGGAAAGAAGAGGCGGCCTTCGGTGAGTTCATATCCAAAAGGAAATGTTTGGAAGAATATGATCGAATTGCACAGATACTTTAAGATTAAAAATCTTTAACGTTATTGAATCATTCATTGAACCATAAGGAAGCTTGCATGGCAACCATCAGTGAAATCGTAAAGATTAGGACAGGGTATGCGAATTTTGTAGAGCTTAAATCCTCTTTCGAGAAAGACCAGGAAAACCTCGACAGAATGGCGATGTACCGACCGACAACGGCTCATCGCCGAGCTTTTCAACGCCTCTGCCGGGGTTTGTTCAGTCCTACTGACAAAAAGTTCTACTTATTAACTGGGTCTTACGGTACGGGTAAATCTCACCTCTGTCTGATGTTTGCCAACTTTCTCAGCCGTTCAAGTGGTGACCCTGAAGTCGCAGGCTTTTACGACAACTATGAAAAACTTGATGCAGAAGAAGGGAAAAAACTCCGAAACTTGAGAAAAGGTGGGCAATATCTCGTTGCTATTTGTGATTATAACTCGGGGCAGAATTTTGAAGATGTAGTTTTAAAAGCAGTCCTTGAAGCATGTGAAGCAAAGGGGATTGAGTCCCTCGTTCAGACCCAGCATGATGAGGCAGAGCGCCTTCTCGCCAACTGGGAAGCAAAATCGGGAGATGCCCAATCAGTACGCGATTTCTATGAAGATTTTTCCAGATCTTTAGAGAAAATTGCTCCAGCAATTACGGTTGAACAGTTGCGAGAAGGTTTGCGTGGCTATGATTCGACTATGCTTGAGACCTTTAGAGATGCTTACAGAGAAGCACAGGGAGGGACAGAATTTCAATCCCAGGCTGGAAACCTCATTCCAATCCTGAAAAAGCTTGTCAAAAGCCAAGAGTTTAAGAGCCGTTTCAAGGGATTGGTCATACTCTTTGATGAATTCGGTTTTACTCTAGAAAAAGTAGCCTATTCTAAAGACATTCTTCAGGGTTTCATGGAGAAAATTTGTCAGAATGAACCAAATATCCTGTTTGTTGGTTGTATTCACAAAAACTTCGACGCCTATGCAGATCGCTTCAGTAAATCCGATGCGAAAGTCATGAGCGCAAGAATCACCCATGTGAACCTGTTGAATGAAGGAATAGAGGAGATTATTGGCGCAATTATTGAAACGGACAAAACATCAACAATATGGCAGGAGGAAGTAAAACCCAAACTTGGTGTACTGGATACAATGCTTCCAGTGTGTGAAGCTTTACAGCTTTTTCCATGGATTAAGGAAACTCAGCGTATTCGGGAACGCGTCCTGGAAGATATTTACGGTGTGCATCCAATCGCTCTTGCCTGCCTGCTCAAACTTTCATCAGAAATTGGTTCTGATGCTCGAAGTACCTTTACGTTCTTCACTGGTGATACTGATAAATCTCAAGGGTCATATGCCAATTTTATAGAGAATGCTGAACTCACTGTTAATGGGGGTAAGTTGAATCTCTATACCGTCGCAGGCTTATATGATTTTTTCAGCAAGGAACTTGATCTTAAAAATAGTGAACTCAGAGATAGGCAGCGCCAACTCGTAAATGGTTATAACAGCAGTGAGTTAGCTCTGCAAAAAGGGCAGATGGCTGTAGGTGAAATGTTCGCTACTGAGGACGACACGCGAATTCTCATATTGAAAATTATTCTGCTCTATCAGCTTTGTAACATCCCAACATCTCCAGATAATATCTTCTTTGGTTATTACGGATTAAACGCTCAACGTAAAACATTTGATAAACAGATCAAGAAGCTCGATAAGATGGGGGCAGTTTTCTATCGCAAACAGTCAAATACTTATGAGCTTGCAGCTGTTGGTGGAGAAGATCCTTATGACCTCATTGATCGTTATGTAGATGATCCTGAAAAACATCCAGCCGACTTAGTAAGAGCCTTTGTAGAAGAAGCTGGTGATAAGAAAGAACTGACTTACCTCGAAGCCAAGCAATATAACCTCACCTATAATGAAGACAAAAGGTTACTTCGTGTATTTAAAAAGGCAAAAGATCTTGGTCCTGAATTATGGAAAGCCTTATTTGATGAGATGGTAGAAGCAGAAAAAAATTGCGGGACCAGTTATGAAGGGATTGCTGTTTACTGCCTTTGTGAAGATGACACTGATATTAAGATAGCAAAAGATACCTTGGCGGGTATGGGAGAAAAGCGAATTGTTCTCAGCATACCCCATGAGCCTCAACCATTTACCGAAGCGCTTATAAAAGTAAAGGCATGCAGATATTATCTTCAAGCAGGTGAAGCAGAAAAACTTAACCCTCAGACAGAAGCTCGCTTTCGCGACCTTTTTGAGAATAGTGAAGATGGGCTATTGCCAAAGCTAAAAACTATATTGAATCAGATAGTAAGTGGTGAATCAGCCTGCTGGTATGGCAAAGATGGGGTGGTTGTTGTGGATATGCCGATGCAATCGCACAAACCTGCTGACCATCTTTGTGAAGAACTGTTCTCTCAACGATGCCGGATTAAACACCCTGACTTGAATTTCGTGCATGATGATAAATGGAAAAATGCAAGGAATAGAGCTCTAAAAGAAGCCGTTACAATGCTATTGTCAGTGACAACTGTGCAGATCGACAATGGCAACCCTGATAATCACGGGGAGAAAAAATATCTTGAAAAAGTCCTGTTGAGAAAAGCTGGAGCTCTTAGAAAAATTAGAAGTGAAGACAATGTCACTTTCTTTGAGTGTGAGAGAGATGATTCAAAAATCAGTGATACCTTTCCTGTTTTAAAAGAAATTATTGAACGCTTAAACAACCTGCCTTCAGGGAAGACCTTTCAGGTTGGCTCTTTTTTAAAGGAAGTAAAAGGTGATCCCTGGGGTGCAGGAGAAACAGCACTTATGCTCTCACTTTCACATGTCATTTCTGCCTATGGTGAGCGTCTGAGGATTTACAAAGATTCTACCAAAATGGTTGAGGAGCACATAACTGATTATGCAGGTCTAGAAAAAGTTATGAACAATCCTGCACCAAAGTTGGTTTTTGAAGTAAAGGATATTTCCCCAGTTCAAGAAGAGTTAATAGAGGGTATTGCCTCAGCGGTACATGCGACCAAACTCCTGCACGGTGAAAAACGTAGTCTGACCTCAATGTGTGATGCTTTAAAATTGTGGTGGAAAGAATTGCCCAAGATCGCCAAAGTTAAGACTGTTTATGAGGCGGATGAACAGGGCAGAGTTGAAAATTTCAAAAAGAATTTCGACAAATTAACCGGTGTTGATCGCTATGTAATTATTTTTGGCATAATTCCAGAAATGTACGGCGAAGATCAGGTGACAGCTACTGATGAGAAGGAAAAGATAACCAAGATATTAGAAAACTTTACGAAAGACATACAATTGCTGGAAACGGGGGAGGTCAGAGCTCAAAACAAAGTAGCTGGTGCTATTGGTGAGCTTTTTGATGTACAGGGCGATATCGTGGAATGTGAAAAAGCTGTTAAGAAATGGTTCGAAGGCCTAAACCCCAACCAGAGAGATGCCACAAGGTACGATACTGAGCCTGATGCACAAAGTTTTATTCAACAACTTGCGCACCCATCAGCTCCTTACAAAACGAAACTAATGAAGTCCATTCCAAATGCCTTTGGTCTTGATTCCATTAGTGATTGGGGGGTGCTGCGTACCACAGATTATATAGCTAAATTGAAACAAGCCAAGGAAGAGGTTGAAGCAGCGGCCATAATCATCCCGTTACCAGAAATAAAAGGAAAAGAGAAGTTTAAAAAAATCAGTGACTTAAAGTGGGAAGTTGAGGATGGAGGGAGCCTGGAAATTGTACTAACAGACGGTCTTAGCACTGCTGTCTATACTCTTGATGGATCAGATCCTAGAAGCTCTTCAACGGGCCAAAAAATTTCTGAGAGTACTGTTCTTGATAGCGAATTCTCCGAAAAACCAGCAATAAAAGTAAGCATTAGAGGACTGGATAGTTCTGGTAATTACAGTGATTGTATTACTTGTTTAGTCGTTAATAAAAGCAAAGAGTACGAAGTACATATTGGCCAAGACGATATGTTTACCAAAAAAGGAACGTTTAAGGTGCCAGATTCTCTTGAGGCCTTAAAGAAAGTTTTGACTTCAACAGTTGAGCAAGCCCAAAAAGACCGTGTTATTACAGGCGCTCAGGCTGATAGTTTAAAAGATATGTTTAAGAATCTGTGAAAAGGTCGGGTCAGAAAGTGAGTGACAATATTAGGAGTCAGATAAGCCTAGTTGGAGACTTTTCCGGAACTATCCCTGAAAATGTTCTCTTAGTAGAAGAAGATAAGGATTATGCTGTTGCTGCCAGACAAATACGTGAAAGCCTAGCTCTTGGGAAGGAAACGAAAATATGGGTGAGAAAAAGAGCATATTATAGCTGGTTACAGGCATATGCTGAATCTATTGAATTCAAAGCTGAATTTAAAGAGAAAACACCAAGGTTAATATTGGCTGAATCTTGGAATGTTTCAATCCCCGACTGGCTTACAGACAAAGAGGTTCTAGACCAAAAACTTCTAAATATTAATTTGGTGGAAATACGTTTCAATAACTTTACAGATGCTATCTTGTCGGAATTGCTTGGAGACTATCTTGCTAAGTCACAGATATCTATCGAAGACTTAAGCTTAATTATGAATATAGCTTCTGCTGAGAGCCAGTCCTTGTTTGAACGTTACCCTGTATTGAATAGGTGTTTTGAAGACAAATGTATTGAATGGTCGCAACAATCAAACCAGCCATGGGTTTCGAAGGTCTGTGAGCAACTGAAAAGTGAACCAGAGACGCTCTGGCATGATATGTCACTATGGGTACTCCTCCATCAATACCCTAAGCAACTACTAGAATACCAACTACCTCTACACCGTATTGCATTAGTTCAACAGCTACTGCCAGGCAAACTTAATGATCTGGAGTTACATGTTGTCGCTGTCGAAGAGGCATCCAACCAGGTGGAAATCTTTTTTAATGATATTAAAAATGACCCTGAGAATGGAGAAGATATCGACCGAATTATAAAGTGTTGCTCAGGAAAACTCAGAGTTGAGTTCGTTAAGTTACTTGAGATAATAAATAAATATTCTTCTTTTGTACAAACAAGTCATCTGGAAAGTATCAAAACAAAATTTTCTTCATGTCCCGGCATCTCGACCAGTGACATAATGAAACTTAACACTTATTTGATTCCCACTATTCCCAAAATACTAAAGAAAGGAGAAGTGTGGAGTAGTTCGGAGTGGTGCACTTGGACAAAAAATGAATATGTGCCATACCGTCGCTGGTTAACAGAGAGCAGTAAGGAGAATAGTGATCTGGAAGAAACAGTTGCCTTTTTTAGTGATTGGTATATTGAGAATTTTTCTGAAATTCAGCAAGATAGTGAACGTAGTTTGGTTCATATTTTATCATCTTGGGATAATCGCATTCGAAAGGACAAAGTGTCGCTGATACTCATCATTGACTGTTTGCCCCTGACCTATTTTGACTTACTGCTAAAGGCCATGAATATCAATGGTTTTCACAAACATGAAGAAGGGGTCCGCTTTGCACCTCTTCCAACTAATACTGAAACATGTAAGTCATTACTGTTAACCGGAGATTGGGATTCAAATGATAAGGCGAGTTATAAATCAATTGTCCAGCAAAGAGTAGAAACAAGTTGGCCTGGCAAAAAAGGATATTACTTGGCTGATTTGCAGGCGATGGCATCAATAGATTTTTCGGACGATGAAGAAGAGGTAGTTTATGTATTGAACTATCTTCCTTCTGATGAGGTAATGCATAGTAATCCTGCCCTAAAAGGGATGACGTATGACGACGAGTTATTCAACTGTTTCACGAAACTCGCAGAGACTGTCCATTCTTTTATCCAACGGAGGCAATTTAAAAGTGATGATGTGTCGATCTATATTGTGACTGATCATGGTGCAGCCCGGATATTAGACTCAGAGCTTCGAAGCTTCGAATCTACTGTGGTTAACGAGCTCTTTGATAATCCTAAACATCGTTTTGCTACGATATTAAAACAAGAAAGCTCTACAATACCCAAGAATCTATGGGATATTGGATATCAATTCGAGCAGCCATTTGGAGATTCCGAGACGACCTATTTTATTCCACAAGGACATAAAACCGCAGGAATTAAGAAACGCGCCCCAGGCTTTGTTCATGGAGGAGCAACACCTGAAGAAGTAATAATTCCAGTTGCGGTATTTAAAGCTGTTAAAAGTGAGTGGAAAGATCCATTGTCGCGATTTGTTGATACTAAGTTGGATTCAGCAACAAGTGCAGCAATATTTCACATTCAGCGCCTTGTAGAAATAAATGTAGCAATACAAAATCCTAATCCAGAAAATCTGCGTATTGTGAGGGCAGAAATTGTTAAGCCAGAGTCGTCTGAAATAAGAGAATTTCACACCAGCAATATTGCCGCTAATAGTGAAAAACTATTCAATATTAAATGTTATTTTAAACAAGCGGCGACGAAAGAAACGGAATTGTCGATGCGTTTCATCTACCAATATGGTGAAGAAGAACGTGAGTTGCTTATTTCAATAAATTCAACATTTAAATCTGCAATGACCGGTGGATTCAGCCTGAAGAATTTGTAAACTAAGGGAATACAATATGAAATCATTTGAGATAAAGGCCAGAGATTATTACGGAGAGGTTGTAATAAACAAGGGGCTCATGGGTAAGGCTGGGTTTGGGGCAAGAGCAATACCGGTATATGTGGGTGAATGGATTATCGGCCAATTTGTAGAGGATGGTGATATCACAGAGGAAGGTCGGGCTGAAATTGTTCGAATTGTTTCTGAATATTTACCTCAGAAAGCAGATAAGAATAGTATATTGAACCGCTTAAAAGAACAAGAAGAAGTAAGAATACTAGATGATTTTAGGGTTAATGTAAATCTTGATAAAAACGCCCACGAGCTCAGCATTCCACTTCTTGATGTTAGTAAGGCCCAAATTCAGCAAGGAATTGTAGATGAAAATCCCATGCTATTGAAAACTGGTATGTGGGGAATAGGCACCCTGCGATACGTACCACCGGACGGCGAGGAAGTTCTGAAAGGTCAAATCTGGATGGTCGATTTCAAACCTTTTCAGTCTCCTGGTATTGATATAGGTTATTTTAAAGAATGTAGAAAGCAATTCAATTTAGATGAATGGATCGATCTTCTCATTTCAAGTTGTCAGTTTAATCCCGATATACTTCAGCTCCCCCAAAAAATGATTTTGTTGAGCAGAATCATTCCTTTAATTCAACCTCGAGTTAATCTAGCAGAATTGGCGCCAAAAGGAACGGGTAAATCCTTTGTTTTTGACAATATAAGTCGTTACGCAGCTGTAATTCCAGGTGGAAAATTGTCTGCCCCTTCGCTATTCTTTAACAGTAATTCGAAACAGATTGGCCTGATTCCGAGATACGATGTTGTTGTGGTCGATGAGGTGCAGAAGATTCAAACTGATGCTTCGGGTGAAGCCATGGCAGCTCTTAAAATGTATTTAGAGAGCGGCCGGTATCGTCGACAGACAGGTGATATGGGTACCGCGGAAGCTGGTTTTATGTTACTTGGAAATATAACCATTGGTCCTGATAAAATGCCTCTTTATGAAACCAATGGTATCTTTAAAGAGCTGCCTACAGCTCTACAAGAATCAGCTTTTGTTGACCGCATCCAGGGATTTCTTGAGGGATGGTTCATGCCAAGGATCACAAGAAACACCCCCTCGCCTTATTTAGGTTTCAAAGGTGATTTTTTTAGCGAAATTTTACATGAAATGCGCGTTGATCTGCAGTTTGCTGACTACGTATCTCACAGTTTACGCCTTCCGGAATGCGAAGACATGCGCGACAATAAGGCTGTCGCTCGTCTAGCAGAAGGATACTTAAAACTCTTATTTCCTGATTTAAATGTCTCTAATGAGGAGTTTATTGAATATTGCGTCAATCCTGCAGTTAGAATGCGTCAACAGGTCCGAGATGAACTATCAAAACTTGATCAGGAATTCAAGTGGGTAACAATAAAAAGTGAATTACCTGATGAATTTCAATATTCACACCCGGTAACAAGACCAGAGCCGATTCAAGAAGATGAGATAGAAGTTGACCCTCTTTCCAGTAGTAGAAAACCTGTTGATACTGTTATCGATATTAGAGAGGGACAGAAAGGGATATCGTATGCGAAATTGTTTCTTCCATATCTGCAGGGAGCAAAGGAAATTAAAATCATAGATCCTTATCTCAGATATCAATATCAGATAAGGAATTTTTTCAATTTTTGTGAATGTGCATCTCCAGCACAAGGCAAGCTGAAAATTCATCTTCTTGCTGGTGCAGATTCAAACGAAGAAGAGGTTACGCTGTCTGCTGAATATCAGGAATTAAAAGATACATTGGAACAGGAGCGAGTTGAACTCACATTTGATTTTGACAGAAATCAGCACGACCGATCTGTTCGAACAGATACCGGCTGGACTATAACTTTAGGACGAGGGTTGGATATCTTTAAAAAACCCGAGGGAAGATTCAACCTTGGTTTTGTTGATCAGACGAAGCGAGAGTGCAAAGCAACAACCATCACATATACAAAAACAGGATAGATATGCGCACTCCCTGGCTCAAAATACACTCAATTTCAATTTTGGAGCGCTATTATGAGCTACGATGAAGATCCATTAGATCTCCTTGGATATCTGCAGAAATTACTGTTTTCAGCCTTACTACGTCATGAGAAAATATGGATCCCGAACAATTTCAACTAACATCATCGATACAGGAAGATGATATTGCAGACTCTAGAGCGCTTCTTGATCAGCTCTTAAATGATTCTCGTCTATATACTAAAAGTAAAGAATTTAAGGAGCTTTTGAATTTTACAGTTCGTTTACGTAATTTTGCACCTTTTAACGCAATGCTTTTGCAAGTCCAGAAACCAGGGTTGAGTTATGCGGCTTCTGCATATGATTGGCGGTTTCGATTTGGCCGATATCCTAAAAAAGATGCACGCCCTCTTCTTATTCTTTGGCCATTTGCTCCTGTTGTATTGGTCTATGATGTGATGGATACTGAAGGAGATGAGCTCCCCGAAGATGTAGCTTCCTTTTTATCAGTGGGTGATATAGACGAATTTAAACTTGCTATTTTTCCAAGATTGCTCGCAAAGAAGAGTATCAAGTGGAATGCATTTGATGCAGGAGACAATAAAGCAGGGTCTATCCAAGTTGCCCATCGTGCCAAATCTCAAGATGATGCTTCGATATATCAAATAAATATAAATCGGAATCATTCGAGCTCAGTTCAGTTCACAACATTAACTCATGAGTTGGGGCATTTATTCCTTGGGCATCTCGGACCAGATAAAAAACTGCGAATTCCAAAACGCCCCAAAATGGACAAGAAACAAGTAGAATTAGAAGCAGAATCAGTAGCGTACCTTGTTTGTAAGCGAAACGGTATTTCACCAAAATCAGAAACCTACCTGTCCGGCTATGTTGATAAAGATGAAAACATTGAGCAATTTGATCTCTATCAAATAATGAGAGCTGCTGGGCAAGTTGAAACAATTCTTGGGCTTACGTATCATACGAAATATGAGTAATTGTGTGTTGGCTTCACTTTGAATATGACAGTTCATAATAACAGCAGAACCATTAGCCATTTTCATTTGATTTGGCGTCCGGCATTCAGGTTCAAATAGCACCGGATTTCCAACAAGAATACACATATCTGATGCTCTTGAAGTTGCAACGTGGCCGGGATCACGTGGAATGGCTGGCCGACTTCGACTGGAATCGGTGGCCGGAATCAATGGAATACGCAGCTTGATAGTGCTTTTAATGATTTTCAAGTTTCTTGACTTACACCTGAGGAATGGTAAAGATAAAAGCATAACAGACATATTAACCAACTAAGAAGGAAATGGAGGCATCAATGACTATCGGAACAATCAGTATAATCATAGGCGTTGCCCTTCTGATTCTGTTAAAATCATTCTTCGGTGAAGAGAAAAGCTCTGATCTGAAGAAAGGGTTTCATGGAGTTGACCATGATGAGTTATTTAAAGAAGATCTGGAATTTGATCCAAGTTGGTCTGTCCTTTCCTCCAACACTCATCATCCTGATGATGAGTGATATGATTTATACTGAAGGATGCATAAATTTCTGTCTTTCGAACACGCTTTTCTTGAAAAATTCCTTGTCATTCGATGATGTAGCAGTGCAGCTATTGCCTGCCATGAATAACCCTCCCTGAGGGTAAAACAAGCCCTTCATTCTGAGGCTGTTGTTCTGCCAGACTACCGTCATAATAGAAAGACTGGTTTCTGTAGAAATCGTGAGTCGGTCGTGGTGGAGTTCCATTACTTAGTCCGGATATGTCTTTCATGAGATCGCCTGCGGTGGTATGAATACTTCCATTGCCGGATTCTTCAGTCCGGTTTCTATTGCGGATATCGTTAGCAGAGCCCGTAACGGACTCTGCATTAGGCCTGTCTACCGGCATGCCTGATGATGGGCTCACTAGACTATCATCGTTGATACCATAGGTCTTTGACCCTGCTACACTTGCAGCCATTCCCACATTGTGTTTGAAATTGTGGTCCTGAATACTTCCTTTAGTAGACGCTATAGTATTGGAGACGGCACCGGCCGTGCTCCCCCAGCCATATCCATTGCCACTGACAAAGCCATTAGCGATATCTTGCATATTGTTTACGCCCTGGCTGCCCTGTTGCGTCAGAAAACTGTTAAAGTCGTTGATTGTCCTGCGAATATTCTCGGGTGATTCACTCCCATAGCGCGCCGTAGCATAATTTCTGACCAGGGCGGTGGTCAGATCTGCACCGTACGACTCGGTCGAACCGCTGATGTCTCTGGCATCGCTTAAGAAAGAATAGGCTTCAGTGGCCCCTATCTGTTTTGCCAGTCTGGTCATATAATCCAGGCTTCTGGAATCCTGTAGAGTCTGCTGGAGTGATTCCGAACGAACCTGTGTGGCTGTATTTTCAAAGGCTCTGGCCGTCTCTTCCGAAACATTAAAGCTTACCTTTTCATTATTCTGGCCAACAACAGTAAGCTGACCGCCACCACTGAAGATGCCCTTGAAGCCAGCGCCTATACTGCTTTGAAATTGAGTTCTGATATTCTCCTCCATCGTGTTTACAAAACTCGACTTATCACTAATAGCCCGCTGCCAGTTCTCACGAGTCGAATTATCCAGCCGTGATGTGAAAGCACTTGCCTCACTACTGGTCAAACTGGCCCTTTTGGCCGAATCCATAGCCATTTGCCAGGTATCACTTTTTCCCAGGCTATTGGAAGCGGCAACAATCTGTTGCTGTTGCGCCATGGCGCCTACGGAAACGGGATTCAGGCCATTGACGGCCGCATGAGTTGCCTGGTGATTTCCTGCGCTGTCAACGGAATACGATGCGCGGCCTTCGGCCATGGTGTCAACGGAAACACCGGTACCACCGGCGCCGGTGGTGGTCACCGTGGTCGAACCATCTGCATTGACGCTTTCCGATTTCGTTCTGGTGGCATGGCCATCCGGTGCTGTGGAAACTTCTACAGGACCAGCGCCCGTGCCCACACC
This sequence comes from uncultured Desulfopila sp., assembly GCA_964446655.1. Taxonomy (GTDB): domain Bacteria; phylum Desulfobacterota; class Desulfobulbia; order Desulfobulbales; family Desulfocapsaceae; genus Desulfopila_A. The sequence goes on along the minus strand of CAYUPL010000044.1, from coordinate 6,999 downwards.
CATTCGTGCTGAGGCCATCATGGTGGCCATTTCGCTATCCGATGTGCCTTGAGGGATCTGTCCTGATTGCTGCAGGGAATCCTTGGCGTTCATGGCGGCGCTGTATCCGCCGACCGAGCGGTGGGTATTCCAGGCCTGTGCCGCCGCCATGTTGGAAAAGCGATGCTCCGGCATTCCCGCAAGCAACCCGGCGGCCCGCACCTGCTGATTCATGGCGGCTGAGGTGCCTTCCGGGGTGAGCAGTTGTCCGGCCTGTGCCCCTGCGGACTGCACCATCCTGCTGAGGTTGCCTGCCAGCATGGCCAGGGCGTGACCGCCGAAGCGGATCAGCATCATGGAGAAGAAACTGGCCAGCATGATCCCGGCTGAGCGAATCACCCCAAACATGGCCAGCAATTTGATGGAGATGGTGGGGAAGGCGGCCATGGCATACACCCCCAGGCTGGACTGGCGCATGTCTTCAAAGGCGTAGGAGGCATAATCCATGGCCGCGCCATGGATCACGGCATCGGTGATCCCCCAGGTGGTGAGGAAGACGAAAAAGCCGAACATCACCGACAGAGCCTTGCCGACCACAGGGGTGAACAGGAACAGAATCAGGAAGGGCATGACACCGATGGCAATAGCGGTCATGATCGCGCGGATGATGGGGATCCACTCGTTCATGGTGAGGCCTATCCCTAAGCCGGTTGAGGTGATCTTGCGGTTGCTCTCCATCAGCATGGCTGTTTCGTAATCGTCCTGGAAATAGAAGGTGTAGAGGATCTCGGCTATCTGGCGCTGCTGGATGATTTTCTCCGGGGTGACGCTGGCGCCGGTGGTAAAGTTCAGGGTGCTGCTGAGCAGGGTTTTGCAGGTGTTGAGTTCGGCTGTGTTATCCGGATCAAAATAGGCCTTACTGCACACCTTTCTGATGGCTTCATCGTAATTGGTGGGATTGGCATAGATGGGCCGCAGGTTTTTCCAGGCCTCGGTGCATGTGAGGCTGGTGCCTTCCGCACGTGTGGCATCATAATAGATCGTATAGACCGCCGGGTTGACTGCGGCCTCCAGATCAACCAGAAAATCGGAGCTGGTGTTGCGCAGATCATCCAAAGACAAAGTCGAGCCGGGACGGAGCAGCTCGAAGGTCACGCAGTCCTTGACGTAGCGGATCATACTCGTTCTGGCATAATTGTTTTTCGGCGCGGATCCCTTGACCGACTCCAGGGCCTTGAAGCCTATGCCGCCGGCGGTTGTCCGGTAGTGGGCATCGGGTGCGGCGGCGGTATCGATGATATCGACCATGCCCCGTTCGATCTTATTGAGGAATCCGGCGGTAAAGACCAGGGCATCGGGAATCTGGCCGATGGTCTGGAACCGGTTCAACACCGGATCATAGACGGTGATATTGCCCTTAGGGACAAACAGGGCGAGATAGAGAACGGCGCCAAAGACCACCGGCACCGCCCACACCAGCGGGATAACCCGCGTTCCGGTGGCCGCTCTGGCCAGCCAGATGCAGACCCCGGCAAGAAGGCCCAGTACCATGATGACAAAAAGTAAGCCCTGATAGCCCGCATCACTGAAGATCAGACCAATCTTGACAAAGGCCTGGGTGATCGGCTTGAAACCGCCATAGGTGTAGTATTCCATATCCAGGGCCAGGGCCTGACCGGCCTGAAGCACGGCAAACAATAGAGCAATTAGTGTGAGTGTCTTCTTTTTCATATCGGCTACATCTGCATCCCAGCGGCGACATCCTTGCCGTAGCGCCTGGTTATCTCGGCGGTTATCTGCATTTCGATCTTCTGCATATGTTCAAGATACTGCATGATGGTGGACATCTCCTTGGCCGAGGCGACATAGCCGGCCCGGGCGGCATCCTGAAGACGCCTGATCCGGTTCTGCATCAGCGAGATGTTCTGATCGGCATGTTCGGCGAAGATGACGGCGGCACAGTTTTCCGAGGGCTGGCCGGTGGCGGCCTCCGCCTGTTTCTCCAGCATCTCTCTGGCCTTCCAGGCAATGGTCTCGGCCCGTACGTAGAGATCGGAGAGCATCTGCAGGGCATAGGCATTGGCGGTGATATCGGCAAGACCCGCCACGGCAGCCTCTTTCATGCCAGCGCTGACGGCGGTTTTGAGGATGGGCAGGGCAGAGAGGGGATTGGCGGCCAGAAAAGACTCTTCAGCGGTGTTGAGAACCCCTTTATGCTCAATCTTATCTGCTATGGAAACAAGGGTGTTTTGCACATACTGTCGCAGGTCGCGGTTGGTATCGCTGATCTGATTGCAGAATCCGGCAGAGTTTTTGGCATAGACCGCACCACTGGAAAAGGCCTTGATGTCGTCGGGGTTATTGGCGGAACAGGGTGGATCATAGGATATCTTATAGGCGTTGGCCGGGCCTTCGAGATTGACGTCTCCTATCAGGCCGCGTATCAGGTCGATATAATCGCTGGGCAGACCGATCCTGCCGCCGACATTGTCCAAGAGTGATCCGCCGCTAAGGAAGGTTGCGGTTATCTCGGTATTGCATCCGCTGGTCACCCTGGAGACATCGGTTGCTTGCGGGACGTTGTTGTTGGCCTGGTCTTCGGCGGTGACGATATCCCACATCTCCGAGACCCCCTGACTCAGTTTGTTTTCCTTGATGGAGGTGCCGAGTTTCTCCTTCATGACCTCGCTTGAATGAAAGCCGTTTTCATCCATGACCATACCGACCAGTTCCTTGGCTGCGGCGCATTCATCAAGTTGCATCGAGTTGAGCTTGTCGGAGATGGCCTCAAAATTCTTGATGGTGTTGGAGCACTGCTCGCACAGGGTTTTCAGGGCCAGATCAAAGGCGACCGCCGCAGCACCGGAGAGGATCCCCTGGAGTTTGCTGACCAGATAGTCGCTGTTCATGAAAGAAAAACCACCCATGAAGACATCGATGCCACCGCAGCCGCTTTTGATTCTGGGCATTTCCACCGTCACCGGATAGGAGGTGCTGTCCGGCCACCTGGTGCTGAAGCCGCCGCCGGAGTAGTAGCCCCGCTGTTGCCCGGCAAGATAGTCGGGCGAGGTGGTGGTCTTCTGCTCGAGCCAGTCGTCAACCCAGGCCGAGCTCGCCTGACCCGGAATCAGGAACAGACCGGTTGCCAGCACAAGTGCACAAACTGTTACTCTGTGATTTTCCATGGCTGCTCTCCCTTATGGAGGATGGAGGTTGGATCGAATGGTGAGCCTTTCTGAAAATCGTACATCAGAAACGTATCTTCTTTGGTGCTGCCCTGCAGGGTGCGAACGGCACGGTAGAGCTTTCTTTCCAACTCCGTCAGGGCGACAACCCCGTTGGCCACGGTCATGGAGTTGTCCCGGCCCTTTTTGATAAGAAGCAGGGTGGGCGTGATCGTGATGCTAAAGCGGGCGGCACTGCCCCTGTTCCTGCTGATATCGACGGTTTTGATCGGCCAGCCGTATTTCTCGACAAAATAGGCGAGAATTGCGGCCTGCTGATCGCAGAAGCCGCAGCCGGGGCTGGTGAAAAACAGCAGGGCATGATCGTTGCCTGCTCGACTGAGGGTGGTAAAGATTTCATCCTGCTGCATCTTGACCCTGGCAGTGACACCAGGAGTGGCGCTGGGATAGATATGGCCGACATTAAAGAGTTCGCCATACTTCTGGGTGACGTACATGGTGGCATTGGTATAGGCCAGGGCCTTGCGCCTGGCGATATCCTGCATGGTCAGATATTCCATGATGTTCTGCTCCGTCGGCTTCTGTACCGCCTTTTTCTGCAGGACATCAAGAAAGGCCTGGAAGTCATCCGGGTGCATATTCCACAGATCGTCGACCGAGTAGCTCTCAAGTGATGGTATCGGACGTGAATCTGGCACCTGTTTCTTTGTCTCTTCCGGTGGCGGCGGATCGGCATACCAGAACCAGCCGTGTTTGGACTGCTGATAGAAGCCGTTGTCGGCACCGTCTGCCCCGTCGGCCCATAGGGAACTGGGCAACAGGGCCAGAGCCATGCCCAGCAGTAGCCGCCATCTCTTTTTACCAAAGCGGCAGGGCCTTATGGATGATCTCGTCTGCATGGATAAACCCGAAATATTTGGAGTCAAAGCTGCGTGAGTGGCTCCCCAGCATAAAAAAGGCGTCTGCCGGGACCGGGCCGTTGAACAAAAACTGCGGCAGGTCCCGGCCCTTACTGTCCTGGGCAAGGGCCTGTCCCAAAAAGGTATGACCGCAGAAAAAATGGCCTTTGTCATCACGCCTGAGCGTATCTCCCGTCGTGCAGCCGACCCGTTTGATAAAGAGGGCATCACCCTGGCTCCTTGCCTGGACAAAGGGCGTCTGTTCCTGCTTGAAGACCAGGTAATCGCCGACCCTGATCCTGGCCATATCGTATCTGATCCGGAAAAAGACTCTGTGGTTCAAAGAATCGCTGGTTGATACGATAAGGCGCGTCGGCAGCCACAGTCCGGTGAGCAGGGCAGCAAGAAATACCACGGCCAGGCCCTTTTCCCTCCTGTCCAGTTTGGTGAAGGCGCCTTTTCCCACGCTACTCCTCGATTCTGATTGGTTTTCCATTTCGTAATACCGCATCCCCCATCAGGATGACATTCGGCGCATGAGCCGCTTTCTCATCGAGGAGAAGCTCTATCTTCTCAAGGTTTAGTCGCCACTGGGTTTCATCGATCTCGCCTGCTACCAGTAAGGCCTTCTGCGTTCGCAGGTAGCTCTGCAGATCCAGCACATATATTTTCTGGGCGAAATAGTGGTCATAGGCAAAGATGGCCGCTGTGATGATCATCACGGTAAGGGCAATGATCTCACAATAGCCCGGTCTGGCAGGTATATTCTCTTTTTGTCTCTTCGTTTCGCTCATCTGTTTCGTAGTGTCGTGATCAGTTTATCCAGTGTCGTGCTTTTTACTTCGCTGTTGATCCGCTCCAGCATATAGTCCAGTGCCGCATCTCCCTGCATCCGGTAGGCGGTATCGCCGTTGACATAGATAACAGCAGGCACCTGAGTAACGTCATAGGTGGCAAACAGCGTCGGTTGCAGTTTGATCGGTACCTGATAATGCTCGCATGGCTGACGCTCGCCCCGGCAGAGCGGATCTTTCTGCAGGATGCGACTGAAGTACTGTATATTTGCCCCGGAGTTGTTGAGTCCATTTACCCAGCCCCGCATCGCCATAACCACCTTGGCATCCCCAGCTCCGGCGATTGCGGCGATATGGGCCTGCATGGTTTCTATGGGCACGGAACTCGAGAAGAGGAGATAGACCTTTTCTTCCGGTGCCAGGCTGCTATGTTCTTGCCGCTGCATTACTTCCTTTTGTTGCTCTTCCCAGGGTGCGGTATAGCCCGCGAAGATCTCTTTTTCCAATCGTTGCTCTTCACACCTGATCCGTTCCTGAAACTCAGGGGAGTGGAAAAGTTTGGCGGTTTCCTGTGCAGCCTTTATGCCTTCATCCTGGAATGTGTTGGTCGGCAATGTTATATGTTCCGCCTCACGTTCGGTTCTCTCCAAAAGTCCGGCAACATCTCCTGCCAGAACTGCACTGTGGCAGGCTCCCAATACAAGAAGCAGGAAGATCAGAAAAACCTTCATTGGCAGCAGGTACAGCAGCGTTGTTGGCGGTAGACCACCCATAAAAACTCGTCGTTTGATCCCTTGGCCCCCTGATACGGCGGATTGAGGCCCGAATCGTAGAATTTTGCAGATTTGCCCACCGGATAGGCCGGCGATCGATCATCCGGCCGGACCACATGCATCTTGTAATGGCTCTTGATCCATACCGGGGTGTAATCGCAGCCGCAGAGGTTGTCGGCCGGATCACAGATCATCATCATTCTGTTGAGCTTGTATATCAGCCGGGAAGCGACGGTATTGTTGGCCTGCACGATATTGTCATTGTCGACATGACCGGTCATGGGGTAGGCCGATCCGCCACTGCCGATGCACCAGGGCATAAAATCCAGGGTAAAGCCCAGATTGACCATCTCCGCATCCGCCATACAGGCCATCTGCATGGCCTTGTTGGCAAAGAGCACCGCTTCCGGGTGAATAATGGCGGAGAGTTCGTCATCCTGCCACAGCGAATCGTATTCGCTCCACCACATGCCATAATCGTTGCGATCACATTCCCCATACATCAGCGGGATCAGGTAGGCATGGGCCTGGGCAAAGGTCGATTCGTTGGCGATATCGACCGAGTCCGAGCTTTTGTTCTTGCCGCCAAGCTCGTCAATGGCGGCACTTCCGGTATACTCACCCTGGTAAGGCGAGTAGTGGGCCACCGACACCGTATCTTCCACCAGAAAAGGCTCCCAGTAGCTGATGATCATGCCCTCTTCGTAATAGATTGGCGGCGGACGCGGGCAGATGCATATCCCCTCCACCTGAAAATTAATCTCCTCCCAGTGCACATCGCTGCCGGAGTTGAAGGCTTCGCCTGATTTCTCGCTGTAGGCAGGACCAATCAGCAAAAACGACAGCAGTAAAATACCAAGGCTATATCTATGTATTCGCATTAAAGTCCTTTCGCTTGTTACCCGGTAAGAATATCTATTCCGATAGATCAACCTTCGATTGCGCAACATAAGCAACGCAAAAGTGCCGAGATTCTCGGATGCACAAAATTTGCTGATCTCTCTATATTCTTTTTCCGATGGGGTGACGCTGTGAGGGGCTGGTTGATTGATGTTTATGATTTCATGAAAGGTCTGGATACGACGTGTTGACTGGGAAGTGGAGATGTACGGAAAGGGTATGATTTTTTGCAGAACCTGCAGTTTTCAAAGTAGTCCGGTGGAAACAGGCTGGAAAAAACAGATAAAACACGATAGGTTGCTTTGTGTTGACCGAATTGATTTATGGAGAAGCCGGTTTGGGCTTATAAAGCGATTGGTTTTCAGTAAATGTCCAGTTTTTTTGCTTATAAACTGGACATTTATTTCTACTTTGCAACATGACAAAAAAGTTAAAGCCATTGGATTCATAGAAATTATCATAAAATGGC
>CAYUPL010000043.1:25902-31068 GCA_964446655.1 uncultured Desulfopila sp. | reverse complement strand
CTTTGAGCTCGGACTCAATATGGGCGCGGACTTCTCAATGCGCTGACCAGGCCGACCCTGATTATTACAGTATCTCTCTTTAAGGAGCCGCAAGGTTAAATTATGGAAATCCAAATAGGTTCTTCCCCATCTACAGGTAGTTACATCATCGAGAAGGCACAAAGTGTCGGCCTTGACCCCAAGGTGCTGTATGAAGCTGTTATCGACCTCTCCGCAGAGGGGTTGATAACGGCAGGCTGTATCAATCTTGCGGCAGGTATTCTTCTGCAGGACCTTGGCCTGCCCAATTATTTTTTTGAAAATATCAGAAAAGAATCCCTGGGACACCTCCTCCGCTCCATCGCTACAAGTATCAAACTTGTTGATGGCAAGGTAGTCCTGTATGGCAGAGTGGCTCATGTCGACTTTGACCTTGAACAGGCCAACAACATGCAGCGGGTTCGCATCGCCACGGCAGAGAGTCGAGACAGCATGGAGTCCATGCTTGAAGACCAGATTTCCGGGCACAGACGGGAGTACTACTATAGCCCCACCAGCAACTATTACACCTATATCATACGACCGGAAACCATCAAGGATTTTCCGGTTGAAGATTTTGTCCAGTCCCGGTTTCTTTTCGACATTGCCGGAGATTATGCCGTCACCCCGGCTCCAACGCGAAAACGGTACGAAAAATTTCTCGCCGCCCACGAAAAATCAGTCATTCCTCTGATACAGGTTTATAATCTGCCGGAAACCGGCGAGACCAGACTAATGTTTAATTCCGACTTTGCCGCACCACAACTTCCCATTCTACGGACACTTGTCGCCGATCATGGTCTTGTTTTACTGCGTGCCTACTGGGAGCCATACCTCGCCAAAGGAGACATATCATCATCGGTCTGTACACTCTATGTTCAAGGGGAACTCTCCCGCAAACAGGAAGCTGTCCTTACTCAGGATTTGATCGCCTTTCTTTCCTTTTCCATAAACTCTATCAACAGATTTTATGTGGAAGGAAGGTTGAGCTTTCAAGAAATGCTCTTTGCCGGCAATGCCATAGACTTCACCCATCTCTTTATATTTAAGGAAAGCGAGAACATTACCGATCGGGACATACTCGACAGCCTCACCGGCAAAGACCATAAAGACGCCTTCGCCAAACGTATCCAGGGTTCCAACAAGGCCATTTACGGTGCGGCTCTTATAGAAGATACCGCCAGAAAAAACATCGACCTCATTCAATATCTCCATACTCTTTTTGAAAAACGTTTCAAACCCGGCCTTACCAAACGGCTGACCGACGAAGAACTGCAAGCGGCATGGCTCGATTTTGACAAAATCATCTCCAACAGATTCATGGATTTCAGCCTGGGTTACGATATTTTCAAGTTCATGTTTAAAATCGTCAGCTGCACCCTGAAAACCAATTTTTATAAACCGGAAAAGCGCTCCTACGCCTTTCGCTTCGACAACGACATTCTCGACCCGCTGGTCTTCAACCAGTTTGTCTACGGTGTTTTTTACGTAAATGGACACTACTCCAATGGTACCCACTTGCGTGCCGATGACATTTCGCGCGGTGGACTACGTCTTATCCGCGTCTCCAAGTCAAATTATGACGCCGAACTCGACAATGCCGTTCTCCTCAATTACGCTCTGGGGCCAAAGGCTCAGCGTCTCAAACACAAGGACATCTGCGAAAGCGGTTCGAAAGGTGTGGTCGTGCCCTATCCGCTCTATGCCCGATACGCGGTGGAATCACTTTATGACTATACCGAAGGAATCATGGACTTAATGCTGCTGGATGAGTCTATAATAGATTATCACGGCAAACAGGAAATGATCTTTTTCGGACCGGACGAGGGTACTGCTCCGTTGATGGACAGAGTCGCCATTCGTGCCCGTGAACGAGGCTATACCTACTGGCGCACCATAACCACGGGGAAAAGCACCGGAATCCCACACGACACCTACGGGTTGCTCGAATCCGGTGAAGTTTTCGGCCTTTTTGACCGTGCGGCAGAAGGAGTCGATCTGCAAATCAACGGTGAATCGGTGTTACTCTCCAGCAATACCGAAGATATCTATGCCGGAATAGGAGGAAAGATTCAGACCAGCGGCATGACCACCACTTGCATTATGAGTTCCTTCAGAACCCTTATAAAACATCATAAGACCAAGGAAGAGAAATTAAACCTGATGATGACCGGTGGGCCTGACGGCGATCTGGGTTCCAATGAAATCCAGTGTTATAAAGGCAAGATCTGCCTGATCATTGACGGTGGCTCCGTTCTTTTCGATCCGGATGGACTGGACAAAAAAGAGCTGATGAAAATTGCTTTTCAGCGCGATTCAAGTCCACGGCTCAATTCTCTGGCTTATGACGACGCCAAACTGGGTCCCCGCGGATTCAAGGTACGTCTCAGTGATAAGAATATCACTCTTCCAGACGGTTCTTTCATCGAAGACGGCAGCATGTTTCATCGCAATTTCCTCTCCAGCAGAAAAAATCGCCGCTTTATTGAACAGGCCGACATCAAGGCCTTTATTCCCTGCGGTGGCTTCAAGGATACTGTTAACAGTGTCAATGTTAAAGATTTCCTCGAGGTCTTCCAGGAGCTCAGATTTATTGTTGAAGGTGCCAATGTCTTCTTCGACGACGCCTCAAGACGCTATATCGCCAACCATACCCCGATTAAACAGATCAAGGATTCCACCGCCAACAAAGGCGGGGTCTTCTCCAGTTCCATTGCGGAAGTACTGACCGCATTTCTGCTCCAGGATGATTACGAAGAGTCTCTGCTCAACGACACCACAACCCGTTGGGCCCTGATTCGTGATATACTTGTTCTGGTTGACAAATATTCTTGTCTGGAGACGGATATCCTGCTTCGCCTGCATGATCTCGATCCCGGAACCCCTCTTTTCGACCTCTCCGAAAAGACAAGTGAGCAGATATTCGCCCTGCAGGACATCTTGAACAGTCGTTTAGATGAAATCCTGGCCGACAGCGCTCTGGTCTGGTCCGTACTGGAGAGTTACATTCCTCCCACTCTTGTAACGAAACTTGGAAAAGAGGCCATTGTTACAATCCTTAACTCCGCCCCACTGCAGACATACCGCAATGCCATTCTTTCAAAAAAGATTGCATCCATGGCCTTCTACCGCTTTGGACTGGATTGGGAAAATTATCTCGGCAGAGTTGAGACAAACTTCAGGGCGGCCCTGAATGAGGTTTTTACTTAGGCATTATGCAATGTCTGGCGAGCCGCCTCCAGTTGCGGTCCGACAAACCTCGACTTCAGGGCGGAATCAAGCATTTCCATAGTAATTACCCTGTTTCGATGAGCCAGGACAGCCAACACGGCCAGAGCCCAGTTCTGCTGCTTCAGCCCCTTTGCGGTAAAATCGATGGAGAGCATCTCCGCCTCGCAAGCGGGCATCGCCACGCCCTCGGCATAGATGACAAGACCATCTTTGCCTATTTGAGAAAAACCCCGTCGGCGTCGTTTCACACCATCCTCGGACAGGACCAGGATGATATCGGGCTGTTCTATACCGGTGTAGCCGACTTCGTCCGGCCACAGTATTATTTCACTGACTGAAGGCCCTTTAAGTACTGTAATATCGTAGTCATTTTTTTGCGTTGCCCGCAGTCCGGCGGAAAGTGCCGCCAGGCAAAGTATTTCACCCGCAGTCACTACCCGCTGCCCGGCACTTCCCAGAATGAGTATCTCACTTTTCCGGCGCTGGGGAATCTCATGCTGCTTTTCCATGCTGATGGGCGGTACCGGCTGTGGCAAACTCTCTCCAATTATCCGGTATGCCTCAACATACTCAGACCGCTCATTCTCCGGCACAATACCGGAATAGAGGGGTAACGTTTTAATTTTCTCCAGAATATCCGTTCGGTTTATCCGGTTTTTTCTGGTATAGCGCCCCGGGCAGATTCCCCAGATATCCATAACAGAAAAACCTCTGTACGTAATGGCCTGCACCATATTGGCCACCAGATCTTTTTCAAGGCCCGAACAGCGCATGACAAATGGAGCTCCGGCAGCATCGGCAACTCTGCAGATATCCAGAGGCCGCTCCAGCTGATTGAGGAAACCGGAAGCAGTTGTGGCCTCTGCCGGGGTGGTGGAGGAATACTGCCCTCCCGTCATGCCAAAGTTGAAATTATTGAGGACAAGTAAAGTGATATCGGCGTTCCGGCGACAACTGCTGAGAATATGCGCCCCGCCGATACCCATACCGCCATCACCCATGGTGACGATGACGTGCAGTTCGGGACGTGCCATTTTCAAACCCAAGGCATAGGTGAGTGCCCTGCCGTGCAGGCCGTGAAAGGCATGCGTATGAAAAAAGACATCGAAAAGGCCGGAGCAGCCTATATCGCTGACCAACACAACCCGGTCACCTGCTACACCCATTTCCGTCAACGCCTCATCGAGGGCATGAACAATTCTCTCATGGGAACAGCCGGGACAGAAGACAGGTGGGCGGGCAGTATTGAGTAAACTAGACATGGGCGACAACCTCCCGTATCTGAGCAGGGGTAATCAGTGTACCGTCCATCTTGCCCAGAAAGCGGACTTTTTTCCGCAGAACTCTCTCAATTTCCAAAAAATATTGTCCAAGGTTCATTTCCAGCACGACAATATCTTGAAAGGGCATCGCTTTCTCCATTATCAACTCCTCCGGTACAGGCCAGAGCGTCTTCAGCACCAGCAGTGCAGCTCCGCCTTTTTGCCCGGCAACAGCCTGCCGGGCCGCTCGAGCGGTCACTCCATAGGTAATAATGAGAGTTTCCGCCCCCTGTGCCGGATAAAAGTCACAATAGGAGAAACTTCCGACATTGTCTTCCAGCTTATCTTTCATTCTCTGCCGCTGGGCTGCAATTTCGGCGGCATCCGTAGAAATATAGCCGTCTTGTCCATGGGTAGACGACGTTTGCCGCACCAGAATACTCTCCCCTATGGCAACAAAACCAGGAACGTCTTCCCCTTCCGCAACACGAAACGGCAGATAGCTCCGGTCCTTCTCGGTAAAACCCTGCCGCTCCACTATGGCGGGCACTTCCAACTCCTCCGGATCAACGCTTTCCCTGGTCAGCCCTATTTCTTTATTGGACGCCAGAAAGACAGGACAACGATACCTCTCCGCCAGATTGAAAGCCTGAAT
>CAYUPL010000043.1:0-25802 GCA_964446655.1 uncultured Desulfopila sp. | reverse complement strand
CCTCCTTGTGGTGGCAGAAGCTCCAGCATTTTCGCCAGAATAGAAGTCGCCGGGGTTATGGGATAGCCGGCAAAAAAAGTGCATCCTGCCCGAAGAGCGGCATGAACCACTGCTTCATTTCCATCCATCAATGTAAGGGCCATAGTCCTTGCCTGTATTGCTTGTTTTCTATTACGACGGCGACTCAAGTACGCGGCAAAAAACAGCCCCGATGCAGCCGGCCGCTGCTTTCAGGCCGCTGCACGAGTTTCAACCGTCATCTTCTTGTAAATAGTGTTCCGCTTCCTCGAAGGTAGAGACATACACCGGCTTATAGCCGTTCTTGCCCTGGGTAATTCGCTGAATCTGTTGCAGGATTATTCTCGAAGGTCCGGTGATCCGAACAATCCTGCCGACCTTACTGGATTGCAGAAATTCCTGAATCTTCAAAAACGTCGCCGCGCCTGAAAGATAACCGATCCGGCCTTCTCGCATATCCGTGATAACATCAAACCCCGACTGCAGATCCCGCACACAGAAGCGAATATCGGTATAGATGCTCTCCAGGTCATCCTTACGAATAGTCCCGACAAGAATAATGACCAGCCTGTTTTTTTTGAGATCGGCGGTTACCCGTGATCGCCGGACCTTTGCAGCCATTCATCTACCTGATAATTAGCGGTCGGATTATCCCACCTGAATAATTCTGCGCGGCAGAGTACTGAGAGAGACCACGCCCTGTGGCGTCACTACAACATCATCTTCAATGCGAACACCGTTTTTTCCGGGAAGATAGATTCCCGGTTCAACGGTATAGGTCATGCCCTCCCGGAGAAGTTCGTCGTTGCCCTCCCGCAGATAGGGTTCTTCATGACACTGTCTGCCGATACCATGGCCGGTTCTGTGGGTAAAAAACCGTCCATAGCCCGCCTGCTCAATCACTTGCCGGGCAGCTTGGTCAACAACATGACAAGGCACACCCGCGCCACCTGCATTTCGCCCGGCACTGTTGGCCTGCTGGACAATCTCGTGCAGAGCGGCACTTTGTTTGTCAATTTGACCAACGGCAAAGGTCCTTGTCAGATCAGAGACATAGCCGTTATGGGCAGCTCCCCAGTCAATTATCAGCAAGTCTCCCTCCGTCAGCTCGCGGTTGGATGGGTGCGAATGGGGATTGGCTCCATTGGGACCGCTTGCTACAATAGGGGAAAAAGGTAAAGCGGCATCGGAACCATGCCGAAAGAGCTGCATGACCAGCTCACCAGCCAGTTCTTTTTCCGTCATACCGATTTTGATCAGAGGAAGGGTTGACTTGAGGGCATCCTGAGCAATATCAACTGCTTTCTGCAGCAAGGTGATCTCAGCACGATCTTTTCGGCTCCGCAAGGAAGCGACCAAGGCAGAACCATCGCGGCAGGTCAGGCCTGCCCCACTGTCCTGCAATAGTCTATATTCAAGAAGGCGCAACTGCAAAGGCTCTACGGCCAGGGTTGCACCTGCCGCCCCACTGCAGTCAATGGCCTCGGCGAAGACCTTCTGCCACAGACCGGGATCTTCTCCATAGAAAAAGCATTGCATATCCTCGATACCGGTCACCTTGGCCGCCTCCAGAGTTGGTAGAATAAGGACCGGCTTGTTTGCCGGAACGTAAACAAGGACCACCGGTCGCTCCATCAGGTGAAAATCCAACCCGGTAAAGTAGGAGAGGCTCGTCCCGGCATTGAGAGCGATTCCTTCGAATTTGGAAGCATGCAGTGGTTGATCCAAACGATCAAAGCGTGGTCGTATCATAAAATATCATCCTCATCAAAATGGCGGCACTCCTATAACGTACAGCATTCAACTCCTTCAACTCAATCTCAGCATTGCATGTTACCAGATCGGTAAAAGCTTGCTCTGTTTTTTTACCGAGTGAAGAAGTATTTTGTCGTGATCCCAAAAAGGTATCGATGCAGGAAGCTCACAAACGCGGCGGTGCCGTTTCTTCCTGCTCTTTGTCCTCCATTTCCTGCAGCTCCTGGAGATATTTCACTGCACCGTGGTTTAGAACATCCAGCATGTCACCGGATACTCCCTGGGGATCAAAACGAACCTGCAGATGGATAGCATAGAGGCGGGCAAACTCCTCTTCATTGAAGTTTTTCCAGGAACGGCAATGCGAAGCCCAGCGAGTAAACGATTCATGGGCAAGACGAGACTGCTGCAACGTCGCCAGACTGTCAATAACGGGTGTAAAGGGTGTGACCACTCTGGAAAATGTTCTCAAGGCATCTTCTCCTGCGGCTGCGGCACGTTCAAGTTTGATACGGTTGTAGATGCGGATGACAAGAAAGGCTGTCAACAGAACTACAACTACGGAGTAAAACAGGGTATAATCTCTGCCGCTGCCTATTTGAAAGATCTTGTATTTGTGGTGTAAGAGGTTGAAGATATCGCCAATCTTCTCAAAAGCAGAGGCGCGCTCGGCATCAATTTCGAACCATTGCGACGGAGTCGTGTCCACCACCACCCAATCACCATCGACATAGGCTTCGGCCCAGGCATGAGCATGCCTTTTTCGGACAAGATATTTATCCTCCAATCCCGATCTCTCCGAAACGGCATAACCGACAGCATATCTGCTGGGAATCGCCAATGTCCTGAGAAGAAGGGCCGTGGCGGTGGCATAGTATTCACAAAAGCCGTTTTTACGCTGCAGCAGAAAATTCCCCAGGGGCGTACTGTATTCTCCCCGTCCCACCAGATTAAGAGAATAGCTGAAATCACGCGAGAAAAAATCCTGGAGCGCGGCGATCTTCTTCTCCGCCGATAAGGCATCGACTTCGAGCCGCTTTTGCACTTCCGCCAGGACATAACGCTCTTCTTCCGGAACAGCGAGGTGTTTTCCGGTCGGTGTATCGTTTTTCAGACGCATTTGCGGATGTACGGCGATGACAGAAGTCACCACGGGAGCACCGTCAACAATTTTCAAGGAACCGTTTTGGTGCTGTTCCAGCTCAAAGATGGTACTGCTGGCAAGTAGATAACTGCCCACCGGATGCGGCATTAACCCTTGCTCTTTCGGCAGACTGAGCTCCAACGTGAGCCGCTCACCCTGACGGTGAGGGGGCTCAACCAGATGCCAGGTTTCCTGGTCTTCCGGTACCAGAAACTCATATTTTCCCATATTGCCAAACCAGTCACCCCGCTGAAAGGTTGTGTAAACAGCTTCTTTGAACAAAGAAGGCGGCGTATCCTGCGATGCTACCCGCATGATAATCTCTCCGGAAGATTTCTGTCGGCCGGTGTCCCCAAAATTGACATGCACTTTGAAGGGATCGGCGTGCTGCTCCCGGTAGTATCTGTAGAGAAAGCGAAAGGAGTTGTGCATGACGTACCCATGAGCTTTCTCCATTGCCGTACTGCCGAGATATCCCAGGGCAAGGGAAATGCCGAGGCTACCAACCACAACAAACGGAGTAAAAGCTCTGCCCCGATTGGCAAACAACAGAAAGGCTATTATCACGGCAAGAAACGGAAAAAACCAGAGGGATCTACTGTTGCCGCAGGCAGCACCGAAGAGACAGGCGGCAATATAATAGAACCGAAAATCCATCGGTTTGTGGACATAGGTCTTCTTTTTGGAACCAAAACGGGTACCAATGGTGACCGTATCGCCCTCGGAGTAGAGTTGCGCCGCCATCAAAGGAGCAAGTATAAGCGGCAGCCAGCCGGTGGTGATCCGTAAAAAGCCGCGCGGTTCATAATTCAAAAGAATCAGGGCGACGGCACCGAGAAACAGGAGCGAAGTCAGATCCGAAATCTTCACAAAGTCATCTTGACTGAAATCGTATCGCCTGCGTATCAGGCTGCCCCCTTCAAGCACCAAACAGAGAAGCAGGGCGATAAAAAGCCTGTCGGTCTGCAGGCCCCAGAATAACAGAACAGCGCTGAGTAATAACGGCGGCATATTCATAGGCGGGCTATCTGCTCTTCCACATGAGCAGCCTCTAGAACCGTGATGGGTATATCCGGATCCCGGTATCGTTCTTGAAAGTCTTCAGCCCTGTCGACCAGCAACAGCACCTTGGTCGGGATGTTGCCGGCAAGGAGAAAGTTGATCAGTTTTTTTCTTTCCTCATCAACGTCGATGAGAAGGACGACGACACCGGAAAGTAATGGTGCATGGCTGCGTACCAGGGCCGCCAACTCAGCAAAGGATTTATCGGCGCAGGTGTTTACCGAAGCAAGCACCTCAAGCATTCGTTGATGACCATCCAGACCATTACCAACTGTACAGGTAACACACTCATTTTCCACAAAAAGAAGGTCAAGAACAGCATTGACGCTATCCTGAGCCATCAGGATGGATGCAGCAAGAGAAACGGCCTCTTCGAAAACGGTGCTATATTTCTGCCCGGTAAAATTATCCAGCACCAGACCATATCTGGAAAAATATTCGTCCCGGTATTGCTTAACTATGGTTTTGCCGGTACGAGCTGTCGATTTCCAGTCAATATGCTTGACAGGGTCGCCGGGCACATACTCGCGCAAAGAAAGAAATTCAGCCGAGTCACCCTGCTGACGGGCTGCGCTGATGCCACCCTGGTGATATTTTCGCGACCCCTGAAAAAAGAGCTGCGGAACATGGTAAATTTTTGGAAGTACCAATATATTTTCGGGATCCTTCTGCAAAATTTCACGCCTGCAGAGACCTAATGGATCAACCCGCCCGACAAAACTGCCGGACAGATGCATATTACCACGTCTCAAGGGCAGCAGTCGCGCTTCCACCTCCCTGTGGCTACCAGCGCCAATCTCAGGCAAAAACGTTTCACCGGCTCTTGCAGGACTGCTCTTCCGCAAGAGCCAGAGCCAACGATAATATCCCATTTTTCGATCAAAAATATTACGATTATCTTCTCCCTCCTCTTTCACTGTGAGGAACTCGTCCCTGTCCGGCAGACGCAGCCCGAGGGCCTCGCGAAAAAAAAGCCCTTTTGCTGATCGCTTGCTCCGATTTTCCACGCGGATTTTGTATTGTAATTCTCTGCCGGCAACACAGGTGTCCGGCAGCAGACGTGTCGTATAAAGCCTGGATGTCAAACGCATGGTGAACAGGTAGGAAAAAAACAGCACACTGCTGCTTACCGCAAAAAGCTGATAGATCATGCTTCTCTGCACATTGAGGCCAAAGAAAAGTGCAATACCGCAAAACAACAGAACGTTTCTGCCAAGCGGCGTAAAGCGTGCGGCAAACCAGCGCTTATAGCGTTCCGTTTTTCGATATAGTGGATACAACCATCCTTTCATGCCGGGGTCTCAACCTTTGCAAGGATCTCATCGACAACTGCCCTGGCTGTAATACCTGAAAATTTTGCCTGAGGAAGTATCTGCAGCCTGTGCCCAATCACCGGCAGTGCCGCTGCAGCTATATCTTCCGGAATGACGAACTCCCGGCCGTTAAAAAGTGCCAGAGCCTGCGAGATTTTCATCAGGGCCAGAGAGGCCCGTACACTTGCTCCAACACTGACATGCTCGCTCTGTCTGGTGGCGCCGACAATGTCGACAATATAATATCGCAGTTCTTCGGAAATTCTTACGGCCGGAATCGCCTTCATGACCTCGAAGATATCTTCTTCGCGAGCCACTCCCTCCGTCAGCTCGAGAGGATGCTCAAAAAGCTGGTCCGAGATTACAGTTACTTCCTGGTCTCTATCAAGGTATCCGGGAGAGAGTCTTACCATAAATCGGTCCATCTGCGACTCGGGCAGAGGGTAGGTCCCATGCGACTCAATCGGGTTCTCCGTAGCTATAACAAAAAAAAGACCGGGAAGTTCAAGGCGTTGACCATCGACAGAAACCTGCTTCTCCCCCATGGCCTCCAATAAGGCCGATTGTGTTCTCGGGCTGGCCCGGTTGATCTCATCCGCCAGCAGAATATTGGTGAATACCGGCCCTTTGTGAAAGGTGAAGCTGTTCTGCTGTTGATCATAGACGGAAACACCGGTAATATCCGCCGGCAACAGGTCCGGAGTAAACTGGACCCGCTTAAATCCGGTGCCGATGGATTTAGCCATCACCTTGGCAAGGGTTGTTTTACCGGTCCCCGGAACATCTTCAAGCAGGACATGACCACCACAGAAAAATGCTGCCAGCACCATTCTGGTCATCTCTTCCTTTCCCTTGATTACCTTGCCGATGTTGCCCAAAAGGGCAAGATAGGTCTCGTTTGCCCTGCCTATATCTGTCGTTTTCATTGATTTCCCATGCTTTTCAACCATTAATAACTATCTAACCCTGACTGTATTATCCTTCTATTATAACCACAATTTTTATCGCAACAAAAACCTTACAGGTGCAGGCGACACAGGTTCGGACAAAAAGGATGAGAACACAACATCAATTCTTGACCTTTTCCATGACCTTTGCTAGGAGTCTGCAGAGGTTGCTTTTTTCACCTCTCACGTCAACCACGAGGGTCACGATGACGATACTACGACTGCCGTATCTAATTCTCCTGCTGTACTTTCTTACCTTCGCCACAGCTTCTTTCGCCATGACCATTAAGCTTGGTGTTGTAACAAAGCCCGGCTCCGCCCAGAACATTGTCGCGGAAAAATTCAAAGAAATCGTTGAAGAAGAGACGAACGGCGCCATCAATGTCAAAATTTATCACTCAAACTCCATAGGAAGTGAAACTGAAATTCTCCAGCAGATTCAACTCAATACCGTGCAGATGGGCATCATAACGGCGGGTCCCTTCGACACCTTCGATCCCATCGTCAGAGTCATCAACTATCCTTTCCTTTTCAAGGATCACGCTCAGGCCGATGAAATTCTCGACGGCCCCCTGGGCCTTGAAATCCTGGAGAGCCTTGAGTCGGCGGGTTTCAAGGGCCTCTGTTTTTCCGAAAACGGTTTCCGCAATCTTACCAACAACAAAAGACCGGTAAAAAATCCGCAGGATATCAAAGGGCTGAAAATTCGCGTCATGGCCTCGGCCCTGCACCGTGCCATCTGGCAATCACTTGGCGCCAACCCGACGCCGATGCCATGGCCTATTTACACCGAACTGGAACAGGGAGTAATAGATGGCCAGGAAAACCCCCTCTGGGTGATGGAGGTATACAAACTCTACGAAGTACAGCGTTATATGACCCTGACCAGGCATGTCTACTCACCTCACATAGATGTGGCCTCATTGCAATGGTGGCGGACCCTGGCCCCGGAAACACAAAAACTGCTGCAAAATGCCATGTATGATGCAGCTCTTTTTCAACGCCGGGACAACAGAGACAAGGACGGTGACCGCTTGAAGCTTCTCAGGGAAAACGGCTTCATCATCGAAGAAAACCCGGACACCGAGGCCCTGCGGCAAGCAGTGGCGAACCTCAAGGATATCGATTTATACCGGCAGCCCAAGGTCAAGGCCATGCTCCTCAAGATTCTTGAAGCAACTCGCTGACGCTGTCCGTGACCAATGAATTTTCTACAGCGTATCAGCACTCAAAGCAATATATGGGTAGAAAAAAGTCTGGCATTACTTGGTATCAGCATGACAGCTCTTGTCATCGCCCAGGTCTTTTACCGCTATGTCCTCAACTCTTCCTTGTTCTGGTCAGAAGAACTGGCCCGCTATCTGCTGGTGTGGCTAAGTTTTCTCGGCGCCACTTCAGCCTATTATCGTAAGATTCATCCCGGCATCGATATTGTCTCGCGACAATTCAGCAACAGCGGACAAAGACTCTGCCGGATCATCGTGCACCTGATATCCATGGGATTTTTCACGGTGATGCTCTACCACGGCACAGCTTTTGCTTTCTTTGTCCGAGCTCAAATCAGTCCGGCTCTGGCCGTACCGAAATGGTTGATTTTCGGCATTATCCCGTGCAGTGGTGCACTCTTTTTTCTGCACTGTCTGGTTTTTCTCCTGGCAAGTATACGAGAAGATAGCCATGACTGCTGAAATCCTGCTGCTCAGCATGCTTGTTCTTTTTCTCCTCAACATGCCCATCGCCATCGCTATCGGTATGTCTGCCATCCTCGCCCTGCTTTTCCAGGGTGAATCTTCTCTGATGATCGTCATTCAGAAACTGTTCGGCGGCACGGACTCCTTTCATCTGATGGCAGTTCCCCTCTTTATGTTCGCCGGTGTCATTATGGCAGCCGGTGGAGTGAGCCAACGGCTTATCGATCTCGCCAACAGCCTGGTCGGCTGGCTGCCGGGCGGCATGGCGGCGGTCGCTATTGTATCCGCCATGTTCTTTGCCGGCATTTCCGGATCGGCGGCGGCTGACGCTGCCGCCGTTGGGGCAATCCTCATCCCGGCCATGAAAAAATCCGGTTACCGTTCCGACTTTGCCGCTGCGGTACAGGCTTCAGGGGGCTCCATCGGAGTCATCATACCACCGTCGATTCCCATGATCATCTTCGGCTACCTCACCGGCGCCTCAATCGGCAGGCTTTTTGCCGCCGGTATTCTCCCGGGCCTGCTCATCGGCGCCAGTTTGATTATGGTAGCCACCTTCATCTCCATCAGGAATGGATATGCTTTAGCGGCGACCTTTTCACTCCATCAGGTCGCGAAGGCATTACGACGAGGGCTTTTGCCGCTCGGCGCTCCGGTTATTATTCTGGGAGGCATACTTTCAGGGATTTTCACAGCCACTGAATCAGCTGCCATCGCCGTTTTTTACGGTCTGATACTGGGTGTTTTTATTTACCGTGAGATCCGCATCAAAGAGCTGCCCGCTCTGTTCACGGAAGGTGCTGTTACCGCTTCCATTGTGATGTTTATCATTGCCGCGGCATCAGTCTTCGGCTGGGTTGCAGCCATTGAGGATATCCCTGCCCGCCTGGCCCACACCCTTTTCCGGATCAGCGATAACCCAATCATTCTTTTGCTGATTATCAATGTCATTCTGCTCCTGGCCGGCACCTTCATGGAAACCACGGCAGCACTTATCCTGCTCGTTCCGATGATAGCCGCCATGCAGCCTGAGCTTGGCATCGATATGATTCAACTAGGTGTCATTGTAGTCACCAATCTGGCCATCGGCATGCTGACCCCACCCATGGGAATCTGCCTGATTGTGGCCTCTTCCATCTCACAGGACCGACTAACGGCTGTCGGAAGGGCGGTTTTACCCTTTCTTGCCGTCCTGATAGTTGACCTGCTTATAATAACTTTTTATGCACCTCTCACCATGATAATGGCAGATTTTGTGAAATAGTGTTGGACTAAGAACCCTTTTTTAGTACCCTGCATTACAGATATTGAAGCACGCACTCTTCTCCTGAAAAAACAGCAGGCAGCCATGAGCCCCAGAGCCCGATTTTTCGGCAACATCCTGGACAAAATCGCACCTCCGCAGGGAATCACCCTGATCATCCTGTCCATCGGCATTGGTGCGGCCACCGGCCTGGCAGCAGTCCTGTTCATTAAGCTCATCTACGGCATACAGTATTTTTGCTATGCCACCTTGCCCACCCTGCTTCCCGGACCCGGCATATTCTACTACCTTATTATCCCTGTCCTTGGCGGTCTTTTAGTCGGCCCCCTCATTCTCCTGGCTCATGAAGCCAAGGGACATGGCATTCCCGAGGTTATGCAGGCCCTGATCCTCCATGGCGGCAGAATTCGGGCACGTGTAGCCGCCGCCAAAATTCTTGCTTCGGCTCTTTGTATCGGCACCGGCGGATCGGCAGGCCGGGAGGGCCCCATAGTCCAGGTCGGTTCCGCCCTGGGCTCAAGCCTTGGTCAGATCCTCAACTTATCCGATGAGCGCATCCGCAATATGGTAGCCTGTGGTGCCGCGGCGGGTATTGCGGCAACGTTTAACGCTCCTATTGCCGGAATTGTCTTTGCCATCGAAGTTCTTATGTCCGGCCTTCAGGTGCGGGCCTTCGGCAATGTCGTTATTGCTGCCGTATCTTCCTCCATAGTCAGCAGGATATTTCTCGGTTCCCGGCCCGCATTCGATGTACCGGTCCATACCATGGAATCACCTCTGTCTATCCTGCTGTATCTGGCTCTGGGCCTGCTTGCCGCCATTGTCGGTGTCATGTTTATTCGTATGCTCGATTTTTCCGAAAGAGTATTCGACGGCTGGGATTTTCCCCAACTTTTCAAGCCGGCAGTCGGCGCCGCCGGTCTGGGTATCATCGGGCTATGTTACACCATGCTGCCGGGTATCGGTGTACCCGACTCAGTATCTCCCCATACGGGTGATGCCATACTTCAGGGTCTGCCCCATATGTATGGTTCCGGCTTTGCCTTTATCGAGACGGCTCTGCAGGGCGACGGGGTCGTATGGATACTGCTTCTGCTTGTTTTTCTCAAACCGCTGGCTACTTCCTTTACACTGGGCTCTGGAAATTCCGGTGGTGTTTTTGCTCCATCGCTGTTTATCGGCGCCATGTTCGGCGGAGCCATGGGACATCTTTTCGAACTCTGGTTTCCATCAATATCCGGAGGAGCAGGCGCCTACGCCTTGGTGGGCATGGCCGCGGTTTTTTCGGCAACGGCCAGAGCCCCCCTTACCGCCATGCTTATCGTCTTTGAGATGAGCAACGACTACCTCATTATCCTGCCTCTGATGATAGCGGGAATTACGGCCTGCTACTTTGCTCAATGGCTCCATCCGGAATCTATTTACACCCTCAAGCTCGCCAAACGGGGCATCCGATTTTCCGAAGGGCGAGACATGGATATCATGCAAGGCGTCACGATCAGTGAGGTGATGAAAACCAATCCGGTCACCATCCATATGAACAAATCACTTGCCGAGCTGATGGCCCTTTTCCAGGACAGCAATATCCTGGGATTTCCGGTGATGAAGGACCATCACAGGCTTCACGGCATCGTTACCCTGCAGGACATACACAAGATACAGTCGGAAGGCACATTCTCTCCCAGGGATCTGACGGTCAAAGATGTCGCCATAGAAACTCCCATTACGGTGTTTCCCGACGAACCGATCTGGGCGGCTATTCAGAAAATGGCTCCACGAGATCTGGCCCGCCTGCCCGTCGTCGACAGAGACGGCTCAGGCACCCTGGTTGGCGTCATCAGCAGAAGCGACATTCTGCGTGCCTATGATGTCGGCATAGTCAGAAAACAGCGCGGCCGGATCGTCGAGGGCCAGGTTGCCCTGCGGGGGCTCAAAGAGAACGGCTTCGTCGAATTTGTCCTCAAAGAGGACGACAACTGCAACCATGCTTTGGTTAAAGATCTTCCCTTGCCCGAGACTCTCAACCTGGTATCCATTAAACGTGGTGGAAAAATCATTATTCCGCGCGGTCAGACCCGTCTGCTTCCAGGTGATGTGGTAACTGTTTTCGGCAAACTGCATGATGCCCGCAACCTCAAAGATCTTCTCAATTCCTGTACATTGGTGCAGCCGCCTGAATAAACTGCGTCTAAGAGCCTGTCCATAAATCACACCGGATCAAGGAAGCCCGCGTCTCCACCAAGCAGCACTTTGCCTGGGCCGCAAACACCAACAGCCCAGGCTTTCTCAAGAAAGACCGGGCTGTTGGTAACTATAACCTATTAAAACTCGAGCGTATTATGATAAATCTGATGTTTCCTTCAAGACACCTTGGCTCTAAAAACGAAAACGCAGGCCTGCTCCCAGCCGACCATAAAGATCAAATTCATCGAGTTCGTCTATTCCGGAACGAGCTTCAAGAAAAACAGAAGTGTTGAAGCTATCCGGTTCACCGAAAATCCGTGTACCGACATTGACGATCAGATCGAATCTACTGTCTTCGGACTTGATATCATCGTCGCCGTCGGTCAGCCATGCTCCTACCCCCAGACTTACATAAAACCTTGACACGGTGTAATTGGCAAAGACATCGGCAATAAAAGCAGAAGTTCCATCCTCACCGGAGAGCTTTGGTGCACCGCCGATCATACCTATTACGGAGAAGTTGTCGGCGAGAGGAAATTCCATTCCCACACGCAGAAGAAGGTGGTGGGCAGGATCCAACATTTGCAGATAACCGACGTCGGCCAGAAACGGAAAACGACGCGGTTCGACAGAAGGCGCCACAACCGGAGCAGGTTCAGGTTCTACGGCGGTTACCACAGGAGGAGGCACCGGTGCGGCAGGCGCAGGACCGAAACCCACCAAGGCCGGATTACCGCAGATCGGCGGCACAGCCAGAGTATAGCGCATTCCATTGCTATCCACATAAAATTCATAGCTTCGGATAGGGTCATCGGATTCCCAGACGACGTTACTGTCTACACGGACCGAGCCTTTGCCGTTCTTGCGATAGAACATCCATTCAAAGGTCTGTCCTTTTTGATACTGCACTTTCCTTATCTCAGCATCAGCAATCTGAGCCATAAGCGGCTCATGCAGCCCGGGATAACCGGCCTTTATCAATCCTTCTTTTACATCATCCCGCTTGTCGAGAAGCATGTTTTTCATGGCTTCTTCCGACTCAATGGGATCACTGTAAAACGGATTTTGTCCCAGTTCTCGTAGAGCCAGGGCCGACTGGGCCGATAAAGCCATGACCAGAGATACGGTTACGACCTGTACAAACAGTTTCATCTTCATGGAATTCTCCCTCCTCTAAGGGTTGACACTTGGCACTTTTCTTCTCTGATTAACCAAAGCCCTGTCGGGATTTCAGCGCGTAGATCTTTTATGCTCTGTTACATAGCTCAAAAAACCTGCGGTGCTTTTTGTTAACTTTATCTCAGTGTCATTGTATACCTGTTTTGTTTCCTGTCAAATCTTATCGTTTCAGCAATGCGCTTTTCGTACCGAAGAAAAAAACAGCTGAAAGACCAGACCTCACCAGGGAAACGAAGGCGCCGTTTACATTTTCGCCAAGAAAAGATAGAATAAAAGAAACATCTGTTTCTATGAGGATTGTATCAATCATGGCTGCGAAAAAATCACAGACGCCACTTACCAGTTACTTTTTTATTTTCCTCCTGGCCGCTGGAGGAGGTCTTATGCTCTTCTCTTTTTTATGGAGTCAAACGGATGTGCTGTTCAGCGGACTGAGACAAATAGCGTTAGGAATCACCCTCATTGGAGCAGGAGAATGGATCAATCATCCTCTACAGAAATCGATCGCCTGCAAAAAAAAGAACGACTATGTCTTTGAAAAGTTCCTGCATAGACAGAGAAACCCAAGCGCACTGGGCAACCTCTTTGAGATAGTCGGCCTCATCCTCGTCTTTACCGGATTGGCCGCGTATATATGAAAAGAAAGCTGAAATACTGGGCAGTTACAAGGCTTCAAGAAAAGAAGGAGTACCGTTTTTACCGTGGAGACGAACCCTGCCCATGGGAGAGGCTGTGACTTTTCCTATGATCCGGGCGTCCTGTTCCTCAACACCGGCCCCGGATATCTCCGTACCTTCGCACACAAGCCCTATACCGGAGGTGTTCAGGCATATTCCATTTATTTTACCCTGCGGCGCCACCTTGGTATCACCTGCAACCACCGCCACCTCTGCCTCTTTCGACGCTTTGCTGACCGCAATTATAATTTTTTCGAGATCTTCAAGGGGAAACCCCTCTTCAATTATAACACCGAGACCGAGCGCCAGGGGCATTGCCCCACGCATGGCGAGATTGTTGACGGTTCCATATATCGCCAGACTGCCGATATTTCCTCCGGGGAAAAAAGTCGGCTCATTAATATAAATGTGCTCCACCAGAATAAGAGTACAATGACGTGTTCGTTCAGATTGACTCTTCCGCCTCGTCCCGCAGCTTGGCAAAATCCTGCGATTCCGTAAATTTTTCACTATTAAGCTGATCAATTTCTGCTCGTGTCAGGTGAAACATGCCACAGCTCGGACAGGTGGCATCAAACTCCTCTCCCACGGCACGCTCACGCAATTCATCAATGGTCATGTGATCAACATACCCACACGCCCCAGTGGGATTTTCAGCTCGTACTTTTTTTCTCTGCGGTCTCTGTGAAGATGTTGTCATAAATACCCTCTTTCCCGGTTGAGTGGGGCTCTGTTCATACTTGTCGCTTGTCCGCAAACATCCATCCACAAGGCAGACAGAGCATTTCTTGTCAGTAATTCAACGGCTGCTCTGCTCAGCCACTTTCCGTCCGTTACCGTCAAATATCTGCAGAGATATGGGAACACCGCCATCCAGGCGATGTGTGGCGCACGACATTCACGGGTCATAGGCCCTAACGGCCATCTCCACCTTGTTCAACAACCCCTGGGAAATATTGCCGTTTTTTATAAGCAGACCGGCAGCCTGCCTGACGCTCATATTCATAGGGCCAATATTGTGTGTCGTTCCCACAATGAGGTTGGCACTCTCGATGCAACCCTGCTCGTTGGTGGTATAATCATGAATCAGGGTCCCTCGTGGAGCTTCGACAATGCCCACCCCCCGTCCGGCGCCGGGCACAGCTGTCGCGCGGATATCGCTATCGGTTATATCATCCCATTCAAGCAGTTCTATGGTTCTCTCGCAGGCGTACAGCATCTCTATCAACCTGGCCTGGTGATACAGCAGGGTCTGCTGCGCCGGGCGGCCGTATCCGGCACGAAACTCCTCCAGTTCGGCCTGGGCCAGAGGGGTTGCCATTTTCTCACAAACGTTTATGCGGGCAAGGGTATTGGCGCGGTAGATTCCTTTGGGGCTGTCGAGGTTTAAGGAAAACCCTTCCTGCCACGATCTGGCATAGGGCATTTTGCCATACCCCCAGGGCTCGACATGCTCGCCGATATAGGTATCATACTGCAACGCCTCGAATTCAACGAAACCGCCATCCGGTTTCATCAGCCTCTGCACACCATCGTAAAGCCGTAACGATCCGTCGCTCCGGTCGACAGTGCCGAGAAAGCCTGTTGTGATCGCTCCAAGCCCACCAATGACATCACCATAGTCGGCAAAAACATGTTTTTTGGCATAGTCTATACTGTAACGGGCAAAATCAAGAAGTATACGGGTGTCCTTCAGCATTTCGAGCCGTTCGGACTCCAGCATCGGTTTCGAAAAACCGCCCACCACTCCGGCAATGGGATGGATTGCTTTGCCGGCAAACCGCTCCAGCATTGCCTGGCCAAGACGCCGCATCTTGACGACACGCTGTGCCAGCTCAGGCCGGGCCTTGACAATGCCCATAACGTTTCTGACCGAATAGTCCGAATCGGGTCCCAAGACAAAATCGGGCGCGGCTAAAAAGAAAAAATGAAGGATTTTATCATTGATATGGGCCAGCACCTGGCAGAGTTCCCGGAGCCGATGACCCGTCGGCGTCGGTATCACCCCAAAAGCACCATCAACAGCCTTGACTGAGGCCAGATGGTGCATCCAGGGACAGATCCCACAGATACGATTGACGATACGCGGCACCTCTTCCGCCGCTCGCCCCTCAATGAACTTTTCGAAGCCGCGCAATGATTGGATATGCAGGAAGGCATCGGTAACATTGCCGCTGTCATCCAGATGAATGGCTATTTTGGCATGCCCTTCAATACGGGACACCGGTGCTATGGTTACAACTTTTGCCATGAATCAAGACCTCTTTTTGAGCGGTCGAAGCCGCCCATGAGCGCCGCTGAATCTGAGAATGGAGCGGCGATC
This sequence comes from uncultured Desulfopila sp., assembly GCA_964446655.1. Classification (GTDB taxonomy): domain Bacteria; phylum Desulfobacterota; class Desulfobulbia; order Desulfobulbales; family Desulfocapsaceae; genus Desulfopila_A. Next base: position 10,245 of record CAYUPL010000043.1, on the reverse strand, counting down.
GACAACTGTTTTATAATCTATACCGTTACTCGTCATGGCGTTCATCATATCAAGAAGCTGATTGCCTCCCCGGCGCACCGGACCATAGCAACCACGACACGGCACCCTGGCATGTATACAACGTGGAGCTCCATCTCCGGCACAACCGGCCAATGTCACCGGGCCAAGGCAGAGAAAACCCTGCTCCAGCAGACAGCGCATCTCCTCCAGAGGGGTATCCTTGCTATAGTCGGCATTGACCAGAAATCGTCTGACTGTGCCGACCTGGCCCTTGCCTTCTCGTCGGACCGGGCAGGTGTCACAGACACTCCGCTCCGGCAGAATCATTTTCCTGTTCTCCAGTCTGGAGAGGAGTACCTCCCTGATCAGTCGCGGATGGGGGGGACAGCCGGGCAACAGCAGATCAATGTCACATTTTTCATCGCATCCGTATACCCTGTCCAGAGGCGCCGGCACCTCGACATCGGGAACGCTGCTGCCTGGATCCGCGGTATGTGTCTGGAAGATCTCCTCCCAGCTCTGTCGTTGATCCCTGCCGTTCATAAGTGCCGGGATACCACCGTGGGTTGCACAGGTCCCCAGGGCAACAAGCGTAGTACATTTGCGACGCATTTCCTGCAGGACTTCAATATGTTCAACATTAGCAACGCTGCCGGAAACAAATCCTATATCAGCCGGAGGAAGTGTTATACCGCTGCCGTCTCCCGTCTGCCCATTGTATTTGTGGTCCATCAACAGAGGTGCGTGGACGATTTCGACATCCTCCAGCAACAGAGAGAACAGTTCTTCACCAATGTTGAGAAAGGAGATTTCACAGCCGGAACATGCGCCGAGCCACTCCATGGCTATCCGTAGCGACATTTACTCGTCCTATGCCTCCTGCTGCCTGCTGTCCTGTCCGGTCGTCTCGCCCAGCTGCTTAATGCGCTCCACCATTCCGGTGACAGCCTGAACAAATTTTTCCGGTTCAGCCGAAGAGACCCAGGAAAGTGAAAATCTTTCCTCTTCGAAGCCAAAATCCTCCAGCAACTCATGGATCATTTCAAAACGGGCCTGGGCCTTGCGATTACCATCGATGTAATGGCATTCGCCCAGCTGACAGCCCAGGACCATCACACCATCGGCACCCTGGGACAACGATTCAAGAACCAGTTCCGGATGCACCATCCCCGAACACATGACCCGAATTATCCGAACATTGTGAGGATATTTAAGTCTGGATGATCCGGCAAGATCGGCAGCGGCATAGGAGCACCAGTTGCAGCAGAAGGCTATGATTTTTGGTTCGTGATTCATATATTGCACCCTTATCTTTCTCTAAACACAAATTTTCTATTCTTTCTTCAGCGCCGCCGTTACCTGACTGCTGAGCTGCTCCATGGTAAAACCCATGACATCGACGCCTCTCATGGGACATGTCCCCTGGCAAAGACCACAGCCCTTGCACTGCGCGGTATTGATCCGCACCAGTTTGGCCGGCGGTACCCCTTTACCCTTATCGATTTCAAACAACTCAATGGCGTGATATGGGCAGACATCAATGCAGAGGGCACAACCGTCGCATTTATGTTCATTGACTACGGCCTTTACGGCATCAAGATACACCTGCTTGCGGGAAAGCAGGGTGGATGCCCGGGCCGAGGCAGCAAGAGCCTGGGAAATAGACTCATCAACCGGTTTGGGATATTGAGCAAGACCGGCGGTAAAAACACCTTCAGTGATAAAATCCACAGGACGCAGCTTGGCGTGCGCCTCTTGGAAAAAACCGTTGTTGTCCAAGGGGACCCTGTAGTGCTGCGCCAACTTATCGATTTCCGGGTTAGCGACAATGGCGGTTGCCAACACAACCATATCCGCCTGTATCCTCACCGGTCGATGCAGAACGTGGTCCCAGACATCAACTCGTATGCGTCTGTCGACTTCACTGACTTGAGGTTTGCCATGCAGCTCATAATTGATAAAGACAACACCCATTTCCCGTGCTTTCTTAAACAGGTACTCCCGCTCACCATAGGTACGCATGTCCCTGTAGAGAATATAGACATTGCGGGTCGGATCTTCTCGTTTCAGCTCAATGGCCGATTGGACGGAATGGGTGCAACACACCTTGGAACAGTACATCCGGCCCCGCTCCCGCGAACCGACACACTGGATAAAGACAAATGACTTGCCTCTTTTGACATGCTTTTCCTTCAGCTCATGCAGCTTCTCAAACTCGATGGCAGTAACAACACATCTGATCTGTTTATAGCCATACTCAGTGGGCCTGAATATGGCGGCGCCAGTAGCGATGATACTGACGCCATGCTCGATGGTTCTCGCTTTTCTCCCAGAAGACTTGAGAGTGGTTTTAAAGTTACCGACGAACCCTTCCACCTTGCTCACTTCCGTTTCGGTATGCAGGGTAATCTTCTCATGAATATGTACCTTGTCGATCAATTTGGCTACCTGCATGGGCACATGAACTCCTGAGAAGGTATGTTTCAGATTCAAGGCATTTCCGCCCAAACGGTGGGATTTTTCCAGCAGATCAACCTCAAAGCCCTGATCGGCCAGATTAAGGGCTGCCGTCATACCGGCAATACCGCCACCGATCACCAGGGCTCGTTGGATTATAGGCACGGCAACGGGCTGCAGGGCAACGGAGTAGGCCACTTTTGCCACCGCCATACGGGCCAGGTCGAATGCTTTTCCGGTCGCTTTCTGCCGGTCGTCATGGACCCAGGAGTTCTGATTTCGGATATTTGCCATCTCCACGAGATACTCGTTGATACCGGCAGCCTTCAAAGTTTCCCTAAAAAGAGGTTCATGGGTTCGCGGGGTACAGGCAGCTATAACGACCCGGTTCAACCTTTTTTCACGAATTGAACTGCACAGGATCTCCTGGGTCTCCTGGGAACAGGAAAAGAGATTTCTTTCGACATGGACAACTCCGGGTAATGTTGCGGCATACTGCTGCAGCGCAACCACATCGACGACATCGGAGATATTGGAACCGCAGTGACAGACAAATACCCCTATACGAGGTTCCTCACCGGTGACACTGCGTTCTTCAGGAAAATTTCTCACATGGTTCATCTCGCCGCGCACGGTGGCAAGCTTGACCGATGCTGCCGCCGCCGCGGCCGAACCCTCAACCACACACTGCGGGATGCCCTTGGGACCGGAAAAAGCACCGCAGGCAAAAATACCCTCTTTCGAGGTGTTGACCGGCGCAAAGTCGGAAGTGGAGGCAAAATTACTGGCGGAGAGCTGGATACCGGCTATTTCGGCAAGCTGTTTAACATGGGGCGGAGTTGTAAGGCCGACAGATAACACCACCATGTCAAACAGCTCTTCCATCTGTCGTCCCTCTTCGTTGATATAATGGAGACGCAGGTCGCCGTTTCTGGAGAACGGCTCAACTCCATGAACCCGACAGCGGACAAATCGGACACCATCCTCGCTTTTGGCCTTTTCCATATAGGCATCAAAGTCTTTGCCGTGGGTCCGCATGTCCATATAATAAATTGCAGCAGATAACCCGGGAACATGTTGCTTGGCAACGACCGCTTCCTTTATGGCATACATGCAGCAGACAGAAGAGCAATATCCATTCGTGCATCTATTTTCGTCTCGTGAACCGACACATTGCAAAAAAGCCATCTTCCGAACCGGTTTGCCGTCGGAAGGCCTGAGAAGGCGTCCATCGGTCGGACCGGTGGCGGAGAGATACCGTTCAAGCTGCAGGGACGTTATGACATTGGGGAATTTACCATATCCCCATACTCCGGCAGCCGTTGGATCAAACGCTTCGAATCCAGGTGCGAGAATCAGGGCGCCCACCGACAGCTCGTGCACTTTGCCGCTGTCATCAAATCGTATGGCTTCGGCCACACATACATCTGCACAGATACCACAGGCGCCGGGCTTCTTCAGACGAAGGCAGGCCTCTGCATCTATCTGATATTTCAAAGGTACAGCCTGAGCATATTTAACATATATCGCCTTACGCCTGCCGGCTGAGGCATCGTATTCATTGTCCACCGATTTCGGGCATTTTTCAGTGCATATCCCACAGGCAATGCACCTTTCGGTGTCAACATAGCGCGGTTTTTCATTGACGGTCACTCGAAAATTTCCCGCCGTACCGGTAATCCTGGTAATCTCGCTGAGTGTCAATATCTTGATATTGAGATGTCTGCCGCACTCAACCATCTTAGGCGCCAGTATACACATGGAGCAGTCATTGGTCGGGAAGGTCTTGTCCAATTGAGCCATGGCGCCGCCAATGGCTCCGGTTTTTTCCACCAGATAGACAAAATAGCCGGCATCGGCGAGATCAAGGGCCGCCTGCATTCCGGTAACCCCACCGCCTACGATCATCGCCGAACCAACTTTCATGGGTTCATTCAACATGCTGCATCCCCCCTGCTCCAATTCTCCGGCGAATCTGAGATACGCCCCGCCCACACCTTCTCTTTAGTCCTGCAAAACCCAAAGACATCTTTTTTTCCCGTTTATCTATACTTTCAGACAGTAAGCCGTTGCGGGCCTGTTTGCCTCATACCCTGCCATGCCCTGCTAATCGGGCTGGATCAAGGAATCCGCTACAAGTTCCCACAGATATTTCACTTCAATATCTAAATTATACTCCCGTTTCAGTGATTTCTTCAGCTGATCCCGACAGCCGTGGCAGGAGGCAATCACCAGTTCCGCTTCGGATTCGGTAATCTGGCGCGCCTTCATCCGACCGAAATAGATTCTCTCCGCCGCAAAAGGCATGGCCCAGGCGCCACCACCCGCACCACAGCAGTAGTTGGTCTGTCTGTTCGGTTCCATCTCCACCACATCCGTGCAACAGGCCCGGGTTATCTCTCTTCCCTCCTCGAAATAATCTTTTCCAAAGGCCTTGAGAGATTTGCGCCCGTAGTTACAGGGATCATGATATGCTGTTTTCTGCGGATGCCTTCTTTTGTCCAACTGAATGCGCCCCTCGTTGATATACTTGAGGAGCAGATCAAAAAGTGTACAAATCTTAAATTCCTTCAACGCATCAGGATACCACCTGTTCAGACCATAACGAGTGGCATAATAGGAATGGCCCGACTCGGGCAAGAGAAGCACCTCGCAGTTCAGCCTTCGCATATTATCGACAATCCGGCCGACAACGGTTTTCATGGATTCGTCATCACCTGAAAAAAGGCCCCAGTTACCCCCCTCCCAGTTCTCCGAAGAAACCGTCCAGGACTCATTGGCCGCGTAAAATATTTTCCACCACCACTTCAGATCATCCGGTTCGGCAAAAGGTTCCTTGGAATTGATCTGTACCAGAACTCTTGCGCCATGATTATCAATAGGCGTTACAAATCCGGAACAACTTTCTTCCGCCAGCTCCTGCCCCAGTCCTTCCAATAAAGTGATAAAGTCCTCTTTAGGGATACCAAGGTTATTGCCCCGCTCAAGGCAGGTTATCACACCTTTGTGGATCGGGCCGGGAACAAGATCCCGGGGCCGCAGAGAACGCAGTTTCCGCATAAGTTGCATGATCTCCATATTAGCCGGACAAACATTTTCACACTTAGCGCACATGGTGCATTTCCATGGCCAATCCGAGGCAATAAGATCACTCTGCATGCCCAGAAAAGTCATGCGCACAATCTTACGAGGATCCAGGCCATCAACCCCGGCAATGGGACAGGCGCTGGCACATGTTCCACAGGTCAGGCAGGCATCGGCCCACTTGGGGTCATCATAAATCTTCTGCAATGGTCCGCCCAACTCAATCACCGGAAGCTCGGAATTCTTTTCCTCCAGAGACTTGACCGTCTCCAGGTCGACATGGCTGTTAGGTCGTATATGGGGCTTGCGACCAAACTTTTCGCAGAGCTCCTGGTAGTCTTCAAACTTCATAAGATACTTTCTACCGGGACCTTCCTTGGCCTCCAAGGTACCGGCATTAATCCAGTTTCTTATGGTGTTTCGATGCACACCAAACTCTTCAGCCATCTCGCTGACTTTAAATTCATACATCATGCAGGATCACCTCGTTGCACTATCCGCAGACAAGATCTGCAGTATTTTTTCACAAGCAATCGGAATAGCCCGTCTCATGCTTGGTGAAAGGCCAGGATCAATTTCAGTGGGAATATACTCAATCTGGGCGGCCAGGATGGTCACAGCCGTACCGATATGTTCTTCAATTTCGGATAATAAATTGACAGTGGGGAACTGGTGGAGAGAAAAATCGTGTATCTTTATTGCCGGAATAGCTGAAGTTGGGATGCAGAAAACCTCGCCCGACTGCCTGCCCGGCAGGTCAACGGCATCAAGAATTATTATGCTACCGGGGCAATCATCTATGGCGAGGAGATAATCAAACAGATACTCCCTGACACCCGTACCGGCATCGACCGCGGCAACAGCAGCACCCAGGTCATATTCCGCCTGCAGTACCTCTATCACGGCTGGTCCAAAACCGTCATCACCCATGAGGGGGTTACCGCACCCAAAAATAACTGTCGAGTTCTTTTTTTGTGCCATTGTGCAAACTATGCCCCGGTTCCAGTTTAAGTCTGATAAGTATCACAACGGGACCTTTTGTTCAAGCACAATTCGCACATAAAAAATTCTTTTGTTACACAAAAACAATATTTAACATCAGCCACACAGCTGCAGAACCGGCCTTAACCAACTCAAACCCTGCATCACCAAAGGACCACCTGAAGCAGAAAAAGATCGTTTTTTGCCTCTTTATTCATAGCCGTTGGGATTGTTCTTCTGCCATCTCCAGGCCGACTCACACATCTCCTCAATCCCCAGTTCAGCCCGCCAGCCCAGCTCCGCCTCGGCTTTGCCTGGATCGGCGTAACATTGTGCGATATCTCCGGCTCTTCTCGCCGTTATGGAATAGGGAATTTTTTTGCCGCAGGCTTTCTCAAAGGCATGGACAAGATCAAGAACACTGTATCCTTTGCCGGTACCAAGGTTATACACAGAGACACCCCCACCTCCTGCTCTCTTTTCCAAGGCCTTGACATGCCCCCGGGCGAGGTCGACAACATGGATATAGTCCCGTACGCCGGTACCGTCACTGGTGGAATAGTCTCCGCCAAAAACAGAAAGCTCGGCCAATTTGCCAACCGCCACCTGGGAAATATACGGCATGAGATTACTGGGAATCCCACCGGGATCCTCCCCGATACGGCCGCTCTCATGGGCTCCGACAGGATTAAAATAGCGCAGCAGAATAACATTCCAGTCGCTTTTAGCCCTGCTGATATCCGATAATATTTCTTCGCTCATCAATTTGGTCCTGCCGTAAGGATTGGTGCAGGAAAGGGGAAAATCCTCCCGAATGGGCACAGTGGCCGGGTCGCCATAGACCGTCGCCGAAGAACTGAAGATGATATTTCCGGCGCCATGACGCTGCATCGCTTCACAGAGGTTTAAGGTTGCCTTGATATTATTATTGTAATAGAGCAACGGGCTGGCGACGGACTCTCCCACTGCTTTCAGCCCGGCAAAATGGATAATTCCATCAAAAGGCCGTGAGTTTTCAAATACCTTCTGCAGAGCTACCGTATCAAGCAGGTCAATTTCAAAAAATACCGCTGCCCTGCCGGCTACCTCCTCTACGCGGCGAAGAGCTTTTTTGCTGGAGTTGACAAGATTATCAACGATAACAACATCATGCCCGGCAGCCAGCAGCTCCAGGCAGGTATGGCTGCCGATATATCCGGCGCCTCCGGTTACTAAAATATTCATATTCATCTCCTGATTCATTCCTGCCTGGAAATAGCACGCCCTGATCAACTGTGCACAAAAGAAAAACCCTGCAGTCCGGTCTTGCACCGCTTTTTTTTCAAGACTTCCAATATTAAACTCGACAAATTAGTCGTTCTGTTTTTATTATTCAAGATTAAAGGTAAACACCAGGTCCACCCCTTTCCCCACTAAGGAGAACACTATGCCCTATGTCAATATCAGAGTTGCAGGCGAACTGAGCCGCGAGCAAAAACAAAAAATCAGTCAGGGAGTAACCAGAGTTATCTCGGAAGTCGCCAATAAACCGCCGGAAAATATCCTCATCTTTATCGACGAGGTCAAACGCGAAAATATTGCCAAGTCCGGCAAACTTCTCGATGAGTAATAGCCGACAGGTGCAATATCGCGAACGCCTCGCCTGGTTGAAAAGGCAACTGCAAGAACACGCTCACAATTACCATGTTCTTGACAATCCGACCATATCGGATGGCGAATACGACGCCCTCTTCCAGGAACTTCTTCATATTGAAGAAGAATGTCCGGAGCTGATCACTCCCGACTCCCCCAGTCGTCGTGTCGGGGGAGCGCCACTTGATAAGTTTACCCAGGTGGCTCACAACATTCCCATGCTGAGCCTGGAAAACGCCTTTTCCGATGCAGATATCATCGATTTCGAAAAAAGGCTGCTGCGCTATCTCAACACTGCCGAAACGCCCGATTATGTCGTTGAAGTAAAACTTGACGGACTCGCCGTTGAACTGATCTACAGAGACGGCAAGCTCGACCGGGCGCTGACCCGGGGAGACGGTTTTACCGGTGAAGACGTCACCGCCCAGGTGTACACCATAGCCTCTGTTCCGCTCGCTTTAAGACGGCCGGTCGAGGGCGTCCTTGAAGTCCGTGGCGAGGTCTTCATGGACAAAGAAGGTTTCGCCGGGCTCAACAGGCAGCGCCGGCTGAACGGCGAGCAACTGTTTGCCAATCCACGGAATGCGGCTGCAGGCTCACTGCGGCAACTTAATCCAAAAATAACGGCCGGACGCTCCTTACGCTTTTTTGCCTACGGCGTTTCAACAACAGGCAACTTTAACGGAAATGGCCAGTATGCTCTGCTTGCGTACCTGAAGACACTGGGCCTGCCGGTAAATGAACTGACACGACTGTGCACCTCCATCGACGATGTTATTGCGAGCTATCACGAGCTCCAGGCAAGTCGCGCCGAGCTGCCCTATGATATTGATGGTGTCGTCGTCAAGGTGGACAGCTTTGCGTTACAGGAACGGCTCGGCAACAAAGCCAGGGCGCCACGCTGGGCGGTTGCCTGCAAGTTTCCCGCAACTCAGGCCACCACCAGGCTGATAGAGATCAGCTATCAGGTCGGTCGAACCGGCGCCATAACCCCGGTTGCCATTCTGGAGCCGGTGCATGTCGGCGGTGCACTGGTAAGCAGAGCGACGCTGCACAATCAAGAAGAGGTCGACAGGAAGGATTTACGCATCGGCGACACTGTTTTAATCCAGAGGGCAGGTGATGTTATTCCCGAGGTGGTAAAACCCGTCATCGAAAAAAGACAGGGCAACGAAAAAAAGATCGCCGCTCCGGTAGCCTGTCCGGTATGCGGGCACACCCTTGTGAAAAATGAGGGCGAAGTTGTTATCAGGTGCCCCAACCCACTCTGTGCGGCACAGAAGCTTCGGGGGCTGATCCATTTTACCTCAAAGGCCGGCCTCGACATTGATGGACTGGGGAAGAAGTATGTCGAACAGCTTTTCCAGGAGAAGATACTCACCGATATCCCCGACATCTTTACCCTGCGCCATGAGCAGCTGGCGCAACTCCCGGGATGGGGAGACAAATCCGCCGCCAACGTCCTCCAGGCAATCGCCGCCCAAAAAAAGCCCCGCCTCAGCAAGCTCCTGGCTGCCCTGGGCATTCGCTTCATCGGTGAGACAACTGCCGCTCTCCTGGAACAGCAGTTCTTCTCCCTTGGCGCCCTGGCCCAGACCAGCCCGGAAGAGCTTCTCCATATAGACGGCATCGGCGAGCGAACCGCCCAAAGCCTGGCCGCATATTTTAACGATCCACGGACAAAAAACATTCTACAGCGCCTGGAAGAGCTCGGCGTTTCTCCAACAACAGCACCAAGCAAGACAGCCGGCACACTCTCCGGCATGCATTTTTTATTCACGGGAAGCCTCCAGGCTCTCTCCAGAAGCGAAGCCAAAAAAAAGGTCAAGGAACACGGGGGAGAAATTGCTACGTCGGTAAACAAAAAACTGACCCATGTTGTCGTCGGCGAAAAACCCGGCTCCAAACTGACCAAGGCCAAAGAGCAGGGCAAGCAAATCATCAATGAAGCGCAATTCCTCACCCTTCTGGAAAGAATATGATCTTCTGAAACCATCTCAGTATTTTCTTACGCTGCCGAGTAGACAGATTGTAAAAATATATGCTATTGTAACGAAAAGAATGTATTGCGGTCTTACCGAATCGCTGTAA
>CAYUPL010000042.1:0-31385 GCA_964446655.1 uncultured Desulfopila sp. | reverse complement strand
TCATGATACGCCTGGTCTGCGCCGCCACCGAATCATGAACCGCTTTTCCGGTCTGCGGATCTTCCGAGGTCTGGCCCGATACAAAAATAAGATTACCGTATTTGATTGCCTGAGAATATGGCCCAGGTTCCGGTGCTTTATCGGTATATATAACTTCTTTCTTCATGATTGTTCCTCTTCTGCTCTACGCCGTTTTTACCATCTGAAACGTATCGATAGACATTATTTTACAAACAATTTCCTCTCAAACTGCACAAACAGATCACAACCAGACTCGGTAACAAGAATCGGTTCACTGCATTCAAAACCATAGGTTTCCAGCCAGATCCCCGGCATGAAATGCAAGGTCATTCCAGGCTGGAGAACGGTTTTATCGCCCGGACGCAGACTGATGGTGTGTTCGCCCCAATCGGGGACATAATTCAAACCAAAGGAATAGCCGACCCGGGAGGGCTTGACCACACCAGTGTGGGCAATCGCCTGCCGCCAGCGCTCTTCCACCTCTTCGGCCGTAATACCTGGTTTGATATATTCGAGAGTCTGCTGCAGCCCTTCAACCACACCGTCTGCGGTGCGCTGCAAATCCGCCGGAGGTTCTCCCAGATAGAGCGTTCGTGACAGAGGCATATGATAGCGATGTCGGGCACCGCAAAGTTCCAGCATTACCACATCACCGCGCCGATACTGCCGGTCCGGTTCATAGGTGAGATGTGCCGCCGCTGTTCTCCTGCCGGAGGGCATTATCGGAAAGATGGCCGGTGAAGAGCCGCCCACGTTCTCCGTACCGCTGATCTGCTCAGCGCAGACCATGGCGGCTGCATTCTTTTCCCAGACACCCGGCTCGATAGAATCGATTGCCGTTGCCATAACCTTCTCGCAGATCAGGGCCGCCTGGCGCATATACCCTATTTCCGCAGCACTTTTGATGGTCTTGACCCAGTTGACCAGATTGGTGGCATCCATCAGCTCGGCTTGAGGCAACTCCTTCTGCAAAGTAAGATACATACGGGCGCTGAACCAGTAGCCGTCCAGCTCCAGCCCCAGCCGCTTGCCGGCCAGCCCTTTTTCCTTCAGCAGATCAGCCACATAACACATGGTGTGGGTATAGCGCGACTGGACGTAATGGTCGGGATAACCGAAGATACAGTCATCCGGAATCCAGCAGGTCTGCCGGGCGCCGTTGGCATCCTGCTGCCGACCGAACCACAAAGGGTAATCCTGCTCCAAGTCCACGATAATGCCCTGATGAACATAAAACGACCAGCCGTCATACCCGGTCAGATAGTTCATAGCGGCAGGATCCACCAGCAGCAGAACCTCAAGGCCTGCATGGTCCATGCTCTGCTTGACCCTGGCCAGCCTGATGCGGTACTCTTCCTGCGAAAACAGCTCATTTTTCTGCATTCTCTCACCTTACCCCGAATGTAACGATCGCATCACAATTTCATACTTCAGACAAGACCCTGTAAGACGGTTTCCAAATACGTTCGCGGTGCTACGGTACTGCCGGACAATAGGGTAACAACACGCTTTCCGCCTGCATCAAACACCCCACCCAACAGAGCGCCGACACCGACAACCGCCGCACCCTCCGCGATAAGCCTATGTTGTTCAAAAACATGGACCATTCCTGCAACGATCTGTTGCTCACTCACACAGACATGCTCATCGACATAACGTTGCACCAGGGGCAGTGTGTAGCGGTTATTCAAGCCGATGCCGCCGAGCAACGAATCAGCCAGGGTGTCTTTTTCCTGCACCACCGTCGGCTTGCCGGCTTTGATACTTTCAAGCATTGCCGGTGACTGTTCGATGGAAACACCGACGATATGGATGCCCGGATTGATCGACTTGGCCGCCATGGCGATGCCGCCGAGCAACCCGCCACCGGAGAGCTGGACCAGCAGTACATCGGTTTCGGGAAGCGCACTGAGAATCTCCAGGGCAATGGTTCCCTGGCCGGCAATAATAAGAGGATCATCAAAGGGTTCGACCGGTGTAAGTCCCTCTTTTGCCGCCAATTCGGTATAATGGTGTTCCGCCTCATCCTGAGAGGAACCGTGGATAACCAGCTCCGCCCCAAAAGAGCGTATCATGTCGGCACGATAAGAGGGTACATGTTCGGAGAGACAGACAACTGCCCTGATGTCTTGCTGTGCTGCCACAAACGCTACGGCTTTACCGTGGTTGCCCGTGGAAAAGGTTATCACGCCGCGCTTTTTCTGCTCCTCGGAGAGGCTCAGAATCTTATTACCTGCCCCCCTGACTTTGAAGGCACCGGTATTCTGCAGACACTCAAGTTTAAGGGAGACAGAGGCGGCGCCACAGCGCTCGGCCAGATGGGTGTCATCAACCAGAGACGTATGCCGTATCAGATTAGCAATGCGCCGCTGCGCTATATATACATCATGCAAACTCGGCATGTTTACACTCATAAGACGCTCCGCTATTTCTCATTTATCTGTTAGTTTGTATTTTCAGAAAAATTAATTCCCAGCCGCCATATTCGGCAGAAACAGGGCGATCTGCGGAAAAGCAATCAAGAGGACGGTAGCAACCATCAGCATCAGCAGAAACGGCAAGGCATGACCGATAACCTCGAGATAGGGCCTTCTGAAGATCAACTGCGCCGTAAATATATCACACCCAAAGGGCGGCGTTGCCGATCCTATGGCTGCCTGTAGAACCACCAGGGTACCCAGATGGATGGGATCGACTCCGGCACTGACGACATATGGCTGGAATATTGGGCTGAGGATGAAAATGGCAACTATGGGATCAACGAACATGCAGGCGACGAAATAGACCACCACCACAATGGTGATCACCCATAGCACGGATGGGTCGGAACCGAATAGAGGTGGCAGCAGTTTGGCGGGTATCTGCAGAAATCCGATAAGAAAGGAGAAGGCCTGGCCGGCACCCACCAGAATAAAGACCACACCGGTTATAACGCCGGTCTGCAGGAAGGCATCGACGATACGTTCAAAGGTGATGCTTCGATAGATAATGGTTTCGAGGACCAATGCATAAAAGACCGAGGCGGCAGCAGCTTCCGTCGGACTGAAAACGCCGGTATAAATACCTCCGACGATAATGACCGGAAACCCCATAACCGGCAGTCCTCTTTTTATGGCCGTCATACGTTCGGACCAACTCGCCCTGGGCAGGGTAGGGACATTGTGCATTTTGGAGTAGACGTAACAATAGGTGGAAAACATCACCATAATCATCAAACCGGGAAAAATACCGGCGAGAAAGAGCATGCCGATGGAGGTGCTGGTAGCGACACCATAGACGATAAAGCCGATGCTGGGGGGGATCAGAAAGGCGATATCACTGGAATTTATAATCAATCCCAGTGTAAAAGGGCTTTTATAGCCGGCCTCCAGCAGCATGGGCCGCATGGTTCCGCCGATGGCTGCCACCGTCGCCTGGGTAGATCCGGATACCGCACCGAACAGGGTACAGCTGGCATTGGTGGTGATGGGTAGTCCTCCCGGCAGATGTCCGACAAAGACCTTCAACATGTCGATCAGTCGTTTGGCCGACTCGCCGGAGCTGATAATACTGGCCGACAGAATAAACATCGGCACGCAGACCAGCGCTGGAGGCGTTACACCGGCGATGACCTGCTGCACCATGGTGATGATCATCCGAGGGGCAAAATCGGGCATATAGACGACAAGATAAAGAATCAGCGAGCCCAGCAGAGTCACCATGAAAGGAAATCCGAAGAGCAGCATAATCGCAAGAGTAACGGCAAACAGTATCATAATTGTGCTCCTCCGATTTCTTCGTCTTCGTATTCACTTTGCTGATCCGGAGATTGCCAGGGATCTTTTTCGATGATATTTTTCAAAATTGTGCGGATGTATTGAATGCAGGCAAGGCCGAAACCGATGGGAATAACGATATAAAAGGTCCACTTCGGCAGGCGCAGGGCCGGTGTCATATGGCTTTTAGCCATGGCATTCATGAGATATTCCCAGGAGGCCCAGGCCATAATTGCCATAACAACAGCGCTGATGAACGATATAATGATAATAAAGATCTTTTCCATTTTCGGCGGCATGGCATCAAGAAAAGCCCCCATCCGAATATGGCGTGCCTTGCGGACTCCATAACTGACGCCGATGAATGTCGTCAGCATAACCAGAAACATGGAGACCTCTTCGGCAAAGTAAATACTTTGATAAAAGGTGCGCATGAAGACATTGGTCATCAACAATATGGCCAGTGCAGCCACACAGAATACCAGAATGGAAACTTCAACGGCATTCACCACTTTGCCGATAGCGCGGTTTACGCGGCGCAGCTTACTTATCTTAACAGGAACATCACCCTTCTTTTTCATGGTTTCGCCTTCCATCGTCGAAAACGATCCCGCTCTGTCACGCCATTTGACCGCAACAGAGCGGTACGGCCCCGCTATTGAATATTCAGTGCCTTCTTGGCATTTTCGATATCTGTTAATAGAGCATCCAACACCTCAGCGGCACCTTCGCCACCTATCTCAGTATACTGGGGATAGACAGTCTCAGCCTGGGCTTTAAAATCTGCTATGGTAGCGTCATCAAGCTCATAAAATTTCAGGCCGGGCTTGTCCTTTTTCATTTTTTCCATGTCTGATGCATTTCTCTCGGTAATCCATTCACCGGCAGGAATAATAGCGTCTTTCCAGTATCTGCGCATCTCGGCCTGGGCTTCCGGGGTCAAACTATCAAAAAAGGCCTGATTTGCCGTGGGAATACCAATGAAAGGCTCACTCTTCAACTGGGTGACATAATCCTGCACCTCATAGAATTTCATACTGTAGATGGCGAAAAGCGGGTTAACCTGCGCGTCGATCAGTCCCATCTGCAGGCCGCTGTACACTTCACCATAGCTCATGGGAGTCGGGCTGGCGCCATAGGCTTTATAGCCTTCAACCAGCAGTTTGGAAGACATCAGACGCAATTTAAGACCTTTCATGTCGTCCAGGGAGGTGATTTCTTTTTTAGAGGTAACCCATTGCCAGCCTTCAAACATGATTGACAGGGGCACAAGGTCATTTTTTCGGAAGGCATCTTCCAATAGCGGGAGAAACTTACCGTTTCCGGCCATATGATCGAGAACCTGAGGAACCTGCTCCGTGGGGAAGATATAGTTCAGGGCCAGAGCCTGCGCCTGGGGAACAAACGAGCTGATCCAGGCATGATCGGAGAAAACAAATTCGACCACACCCATTTGAGCCAGCTCATTGATATCACCGGTGGTACCCAAGGTGCCGTAGGGGTAGACTTCTATATTGATTTTACCGTCGGACCACTCCTTCATGTGGTCGGCAAAATTATGCGCCCAGACGGTCATGAAATCTCCTTCAATCTCCTCTGAGGCCAATTTGGCATTGACTGGTGGGCCCGTATAATTAGCGGCGAAAGCTGTTCCAAAAATGCAAACAACCGAAAGTGTAAGTGTAGCCATTATAAGCTTTTTCATGGTATTACTCCTTTACTTTTGCTCTCGTTGAAGCTGAGTTCAATGTGTTAAATTGATATTTCGGGGCCTGAGTTTATCCGTGCTGGTCACCTCCTTTCTTCCTTTTTATAACTCTTCAAAAAATTCAGCGCGCTGAAGACATGCATGGCCACGCCGTTTACCAAAACATCTTCATCGATATTAAATCTGGGATTATGATGAGGATAATCCGTCTCTTTCTGATGGCTTCCGGCACCAAGGAACATAAAAACACCGGGAACCCGCTCGCTGAACTCGGAAAAATCCTCACTGGCAATGGAAATATTGTCGATAATGGTGTTTTTCTCGGTAAAGATCTCCCGGGCAGTCCGGCGGGCGATATCGACCATGACCTCATCATTGATCAAGGGAATATTTTCATGGACAATATCAATATCGCAGGTACATCTATGTGTCGCACATACCTGCTGGACAATGCGTTCAAAGCGCTCGGTGGGCTGCTCGACACTATCGGGGCCACCTTTATAGAGAAACCTGATGGACCCTTCCAGATAGACGCTCTCCGGAATAATGTTACTCTTCGTCCCACCTTCAATTTTACCGAACATAATGGCGGTTGACCTGAGGTTGCTGATCTCCCGGGTTTGAATCATCTGTACGGTCTGGATTATGCTCGCCGCCGCCAGAACAGGGTCTACCGCCTCATGGGGCAGCCCGGTATGACCACCCTTACCGGTGATCGTCATTTTAAAGACATCGAGACCACCCATAACGGGGCCGGCAGTTATGCCTATCTTACCGGAATCTATTGGTGTCCAGACATGAACAGCCATAACGCCATCCACCTTGGGATCATCAAGAACTCCCTCTTCCACCATGGGCAGGGCCCCAGCTATTTCTTCGTTGGGCTGAAAGACAAATTTGATCGTACCAGCTACGGCTTCGCGGTTATTGACCAAGATTCTGGCGGCCGTCAGCAGCATGGCAAGGTGGGCATCATGACCGCAGGCATGCATAACACCTGGATTCACCGAGGCATAGGCAACATCATTTTCCTCCTGAATGGGCAAGGCGTCCATATCGGAGCGCAGCATCAGGGTGGGCCCCGGTTGATCGCCCTCCAGAAGGGCAACAACTCCGGTGCCCGCAACCCGTTCCGTCGCCAGGCCCAGGGCCTGCAGATACGTTTCCACAACCGTGGCGGTACGATGCTCTTCAAAACCAAGCTCGGGATGCTGATGAAAATCACGCCGCAACGCGATCAGTTCCGGTCGACATTCCTCTATCTGTTCCAATATATGCATGAGTCATCACTCTCAATATTTTTTTACATAAAACCTTCATACCTCTTCTGCACTACGGCACTGAAAACATAATTGATCATGGTGATATAATCAAAGACCGGCAGAGCAACCGCCTCCTGCAATGCCCGGCTGTATGGCGGCAACAGACTGCATTCGAGCAGCAAAGCCGCCACGGTGTTATCTGATCTGATAAGACTTTGAGCCGATTGGATTACTTCCAGTTCTACCGCGGCGGCATCGAGCTCACCGGTTTCCTCTATGGCAAAACGATAGAAGTTCGGCCGGCTTTCAAGCCCTGCAATAAGGAGACGCTCCTGTTCCACTATGCCCAAAGCCCACATCAACGAGGAAGAAAGCCCCGTACCATTGGCGGTGAGAATCCCTACCTTGTGTCCCTCTCCTATGATACTGAAGATAAATGGCAGTTGCAGCAGACTGGAGAGAAAAACCGGGACATCGAGTTCCGCGGCGAGACGTTTCTGATGCAGAGCCATAAAACCACAATCGCCTGTGACGGCTCTGACTCCCTGACTGACCAGGTCCCGTGCCGCATGCAGAAGTGGAGGATAGATGGTGGGGTCAAGCCCGAGGGCTCTGGCAACGGTAAAACCTTCTACCTTCTGGAAACGGACAGGAAAATCATAGGTGGAGGCATTCGCCACATCCCCCGGGATAAATGGCACCGAGGTATCAAGCAACAGAATGCCGACTGCTTCTCCACTGCTGACACGACCTTTTGGCGTATGATAGATCACGGTACCATTATCTCCCAATAATTACAAACTCCCCTGATCCGACAACTGTTCACATGAATAGCGAAAGCTTCAGGACCGGAGGCGGTGCTTTATAAGCATATATCCTGTATTTCTAGTAATATATCAACTTTTAACAAAAAGCTTTCGCGGCACATCGGCAAATGTTTCGCAACCGCCATCGCTGACCCGGAAAGATTCACTGCACTCAAAGCCATAGCTGTCCATCCACATGCCGAGAATCATATGAAAGGTCATATTCTCCTGCAGAACGGTCTTGTCTCCCGGCCGCAGGCTGGCGGTATGCTCACCCCAGTCGGGCGGATAGTTCAGGCCCAGTGAATAACCGATCCGGGACTCCTTTTCCAACCCGGCCTTGGCAATATGACGACGCCAGATCAGTTCGACCTCCTCGGCCCGCATACCCGGTCGAATGGCAGCGAGGGTGATATTCAAACCTTCAACGGTGTGCTCTGCCAGATCCTGCAGCTTCTGCGGCGGCTGTTTTCCCAGATAGGCCGTCCGGGCAATGGGGCAATGATAGCGGTGCCTGCAGGCGGCCAGTTCCAGATTAACCATCTGTTCATCCTTGTAGGGCTCGTCCGTCCAGGTCAGATGAGGCGCCGAGGTTTTTTCTCCGGTGGGCATCATCGGCACGATGGAGGGATAATCGCCGCCAAACTCTGCCGTACCGGACATCTGGGCCTGATACACCGCGGCGACGGCATCGCACTCGCGCACCCCAGGCTGCAGACGATCAATGGCTGTGGTCATAACCTTGGTTGCTATAACGCCTGCCTGCCGCATAAAGCCAATCTCGGCCTCGGATTTTATCAGGCGAATCCAGTTGACCAGGAGATCACCATTGACAAATTCTGCTTCGGGAAGACTTTTCTGCAACTCGGCAAAGGAGCGAGCCGTAAAATAATAGGCGTCCATTTCGACCCCGACCCGCCGCCGTCCCCAGCCGCGCTCGCGGAGTATATCTCCGACATAATTGAGGGGATGTCTCTCCAGCGACTGGACATAATGATCGGCGTAACCGATTATATTCTCTTCCGTCAGAAAAGTGGTGTGACGAGCGCCGGCGGCATCCATGCCCCGCCCGATCCAGAGCGGCATCTCCGCGTCGAGAGCCAGAACAACACATTGCGGCACATAAAACGACCAGCCGTCGTATCCCGTAAGATAGTTCATATTGGCCGGATCAGAGAGCACCAGTACCTCGATGCCCAGCTCCGACATACGGTTGCGTGTTTTTTCAATTCGTTGCAGATATTCTGCCGTGCTAAAGAGTGTCAAGGTCGTCTCTCCTGCCATATTGCTCTGTATTTTTTCCATGCCGCACCCGCATGGTTCCAAGTCCTTAATAAACCATAACGGCTGGAGCTCCTGATGGAGTGCCTGTCCGGGACAGGCTCTACTGCTTTACACCCAGCCACGCAACTGCATGGCCTTTTCCAGCATTTTCAGGGCATGGATCCAGGCCCCGTCCCGTAAGGTAACTCCGCCTGCTTCAGCGGCACGCCGGGCAGCGCTGCCATAGGCCTCCAGAATACGGCTTTCCAGTTGACTGTTGACCTTTTCCAGATCCCAATACTGATCCGAAAGTCCCTGAATGCGTTCAAAATGACAAACGGTCGCGCCACCGCTGTTAGCCACCACATCAGGCACAATCACGACCCCCTTGTCATGCAGGATGGTGTCGGCCTCGGTGGTCACCGGACCGTTGGCGCCTTCTGCAATGAGTCGTGCCTTCACCTCGGCCGCATTGCCTTGGTGGATGACACTCTGCACCGCCGCCGGCACAAGAATGTCACACTCCAGGGCAAACAGTTCCTCATTGGAGACGGATTTTGTGCCGGCAAAGCCGCCCACCTTGCCGGTTTCGGCAACATGTCTCTGCAAGGCTTTGATATCCAGACCAGCACTGTCATAAATGCCGCCGTAAACATCACTGACGGCAACAATACGGCAACCGGTACCTGCAAGCAGTTCCGCCAAAGCGGATCCTACCTGACCGAAACCCTGCACCACGGCGGTGGCAGAGGCCACATCAAACTTCATATCCCTGGCTGCAGCCATCAACGTGATAAAGACACCTCGCCCGGTGGCCTCTTCACCGCCCAGAGAACCGCCCAGAATGGCAGGTTTGTCATTCAGCGCCGCCGGGCAGTGCCGGCCGGTGATCTGTTCATATTCATCGAGCATCCAGGCCATAGCCTGCTCTCCGGTACCGATATCGGCACCTGGAACATCGGCCCAGGGGCCCTTGGGCTGCAGATTTCTGATGAAGGCACGAACCAGCTGCTCCATATCACGAGCACTCAATTTCGCAGGATCAGCCTTGATGCCTCCCTTGGCGCCGCCTGCAGGAATAGCCGCGGCGCAATGCTTGATGGTCATAAACAACCCCAGGGCCTTGACCTCGTCAAGTGACAGGTCGGGCCTGATACGGGTGCCGTTGCGAAACGGGCCCAGGGCATCACAATAGTGCACCCGATATGCCTGGAACACTTCAAAACTGCCATTCTCCAGTTTGAGTGGGATGCGAAACTGCTGAATCCGCTTGGGTTCCTGCAGAACATCAAGCACCCGCGGATTGATCCCGCCCAGTTCTCCGGCACGGTTAAGTGTTTGAATCGCTACCTGAAATACATTATCCATGAGCTAGATCTCCTTCTAACGTTGATACTTTCACTCGGCGCCCCCTCTGGGAGGAGAATCATACCTTGACGGGCAAGACCAGATCGGCCGCTCCTTTGGGTGACGTTTTCAACTCCGGTGCATGTCTGGCCATAATCTCCTGAATCACGGAAGCCATCTTGACCTTTTCACGAATCAGATTGGCATGGAAATCCTCTGTCACCCAGGGCTTATAGATATCTGCCTCGGAAGTCCCCGGTTCAATCTTGAAATAAACAGGTGAAGCCACCCTGGCTATTTCCGGTGCCTCGTAGATCCTGTACATGCCGCCAAACTCATCGACAATGATGATATAGACATCCAGCGGTATATTGACGGCTTTTCTAATACTTGACAGAATGGGCAGGGAAACATCGGAGATGGGATTCATGGAATTCACTCCCATGCCTTCAATTACCTTGGCTCCCGCTGCACTGCAATAGCCCCCGAAAACGGAAAACTTAAAAATGGTCTCCGCCGGTATAACCCCTTCTTCCCGCATCTTATTAAGAAGGAACAATACCCCTTCATCGTAGACCAGAAAGCCGCGAAAGCCGGCCTCAATATTTCGCATTATATCCGCGATATGATATGAGATATTGTCAGACCCACGCAGTCTGAAACCCTGCAGACCACCTTCCTTGTTGGACATCTCTTTTGACCCGGTATCCCAGCCTTTGCGATGGCCTACCGTCATGACGACTTCAATCTCCTCATCGCGGGCCATCTGGGCCAGATCTTTCAACTCGGCCATATCACAGTATGTTGAACCGCCTACGGTGGCGATAGCGCGATGGACCACCACATTACGTTTTTTTGCCTCGGCAATCATGGCTTCCATGGTGGAAGCCCGCTCTACCCCGGCTATTTCGATCCTCCAGTTGGCGCCGTCAGCAAATCCTTTTGTGGAGGTAACAAGATCATAGCCATCGCGGCCGGGTATACCTTCTTTTTCCATAAATTTTCTGATAGTGCTCAGCGTATCGGACATTATTTTCTCCTTGTTCAATGGTTAAGATGTGGGCCGGAGACAAAGACTTTTCTCCCGGCTCCTTCCAATAAACGATTACAAAGCTATTTCTGTAAAAGTTTCTGTAGTTTCTCCATCTCACCATCTATCATCTTATAGGTATGTTCTTCCGCCGGAAATTCCCTGTTGCGCGCATCGGACACATAGTTTTTAAACGCCTCCACGGTTTTAGCGCCGAGGTTTTCATATTTCTTGACGAATTTCGGTGTAAAAGCCTGGAAAATACCAAGGACATCGCTGCATATCATCAGCTGGCCATCCGCCTCAACACCTGCACCAATGCTGTACACCGGTATTGTAAGGGTATCGCGTATAATGCCGCATACTTCCGGAGGCACTGCTTCTACGAGAAGCGCAAAAGCGCCGGCCGCTTCGATGGCTTTGGCATCTTCAATCAGTTCTTTAGCCGCCTCGGCACTGCGTCCCTGAGCTTTGAATCCACCCTGCTGTCCTGAACTCTGCGGTGTCAGACCGATATGGCCCATGACCAGCATGCCGCCTTCTGCAATTGCCTGGATCTGTCGGCAGACACGTTTGCCGCCCTCCAGTTTGATGGCATCGACACCGGCCTCTTTATAGAAGCGCCCGGCATTACGTACCGCCTCTTCCACACTGACCTGATAGGACAGAAACGGCATGTCGCCGATAATAAAGGTGTTGGGCGCGCCACGCCGCACACCCTCACAGTGGTATATGCATTGATCCATGGTGACCGGAACCGTACCGCTGTAACCATAGATGCACATACCAAGTGAATCACCTACGAGAATCATATCCATGCCCGCCTCTTCGGCAAAAGATGCCGTCCAGTAATCGTAAGCAGTGACCCAGACTACCGGCTTTCTGTCGGCCTTCATCTGATCCAGCTGGATTCGTGATAATTTTTTTTGAGCCATTGTAACTCCTCCTGGTAATAGTAGTCTCACTAAGCAGACTGCGACCCAGACTGCTCCAATTTTTGTGGCGCCCCTGTCCGTCTGGAAAGCCTTTGACAGACATCAAGCAGTTTATCTTTAATAATCAATATTCTTTCCGGAGACATTCGTTGTGTCGGCCCGGAAACACTCATGGCATAGGCCGGCCTGCCGGTATAGTCCAGCACCGGTGCCGCTATACACCTCAAACCAAGACTCAGTTCCTCGTCATCGACGGCATATCCACGACCACGAGTCTTCTCTATCTCGTCCAGCAGACGTTCTGGAGAAGTGATGGTGTGAGGAGTGAATTGTGTAAATTCAATCGTCTCCAGATAAAGATTTAGTTCAACTTCTGGAAGAAAGGCCAGAATGGCCTTGCCCAGGCCGGTGCAGTACGCCGGGGCCTGAGCCCCGAGGCCCAGGTCCATACGCAGTATTTCGGTGCTGTTTATCTTATCGAGATGAACAACCGTCCCCCTGTCCCAATGGCCGAGATTAACCGTCTCCTTGAAAGCCAGAGCGACTTCCTGCATATAAGGATTGGCAAGATGGCGAATCTCAAAACCGTCAAGCTTTTTCATCCCCAGTTCGAGTGTCTTAAAGGAGAGACAGAATTTACCATCATGGGTCTTGTCGACATAGCCAAGATCACGGAGGGTACTGATAAATCGATGTGCTCCAGCCCTGTTGGTCTGCAGATGTGAAGCGACCTGAGAGGCGGACAAGTTTCCTTTTTCGGCCAGAAGCTCAAGAATGCTCAAGCCCTTGGCCAGCGAAGAAACAAAATAGTATTTGTCTTTGGTTGAGGACATGTATGCCTTTATATATTGGCTGGGAACCATCCAGACAGGAGCGATACTCGTGTTGATCGCCCCGGCTTGTCTCACTATGCGTGACGATGTCTCTTTATTCGTGACACCTAAAATGGTACGTTATCCAGACCTGAATGTCAAGATTTTTATCATAAACCCAACGACAAGAAATTTATCGTTTGTTTTCTTCAACTTAACAACTTTCGTTGTGCGAAGATATGGTAGAGAACAGAGACAAGATGGAATTGTACTGCAGAGGAAACGGCAAAGCGGATACAATGACAAAAGGATGAGGAAGGCAGGAGCTGGTGCGGAGGTGGTTGTCCCAAAATGGCTCTTCTCGGACAGCCTCCCCTTACTTACAACGTAAAGAGATTATTTATTTCTGCGCCAATGGGGATGCGTAATGCCAAGTTTACGGATTTTATAATTCAGTGCCCTCGGAGAGATACCAAGCTTGGCTGCGGCATTTTTCTGCACCCAGAGACACTCCTCCAACACACGAAGAACCAGCTCTTTTTCCTGAGCCGCCAGAGAAATATCCGTGTGATGCTGTTCCACTTCGGCGTTTTTTATAGTTGTCGAACAACCTGAGACGCCAGACTGCGCTTCAAAGGCCTGATGCCCCGGCAGCAGCAGATGCTCCGCGGAAATAAGCTTGCCTTCGGTCAGTATTACGGCTCGCTCGATGGTATTAGCCAGCTGACGGATATTGCCGGGCCAGTCATAGGCCTGAATGCCGGCCAGTGCCTCGGGGTGAAACCCCTTGATATCTCTTCGGGTGGATTGGCAATATTTTTTCAGCAATACATTGGCCAGGGGGATAATGCACAAATCCCTCTCTCGCAAAGGCGGTAGCCGCACGGGCAGCACATTGATCCTGTAATAGAGATCCTCGCGGAACAATCCCTTTTCGATCTGGCTGGTGAGGTTTTTATTGGTTGCTGCTATAACACGGACATCGACATTGATGGTCGTGTTGCCACCGACCCTCTCAAACGCCTTTTCCTCGAGGACACGAAGCAGTTTGGTCTGCAGGCCGATGCTCATTTCGCCGATCTCGTCGAGAAAGATAGTGCCGCCGCCGGCCTGTTCAAATCGCCCCACCCGCTGCTTGTCTGCTCCGGTAAAAGCGCCCTTCTCATGACCGAAAAGTTCAGACTCAAGCAATGCTTCAGGGATATTGGCGCAGTTGATCTTCACAAAAGGCTTTTTCTTCCTGGGAGAATTGAAATGGACCGTACCGGAGAGAAAACTTTTGCCGGTGCCGGTTTCTCCCGTGATTAATATGGTGGAATCGGTCTGGGCAAATTTTTCCAGGCTGACCAGCACATCACTCATACTCTTACTATAGGCAATGACATCGCGAAAGTCATAGACCACATCCTGCCTTCGGCGATGATAATCAATCTCGAATTTCTGTTCTTTGCTCTCAATGGCCTTGCGCATCGCCACGCTCAGCCGGGTTTCCGACAGGGGATGCACCAGAAAATCGGAAGCCCCCATATTCATGGCCTGCACAACGATATCGGCCCTTTCCGATGCGCTGGTAATAATAATCGGGGTATAGGGATTTTTTTTATGGGCATATTGCAGGAGTTCCATATTGAGTCCGGTTCCGGCGTCAAGCTCCAGGAAGATCAGATCAAACTGGCGCTTATCAAGCTCAACTTGAAAATCTCTGGCTTCTGATTTAAAAATAAGGTTTGATTGGCCAAACAGAGCCGGATTTATGCGTCCGCCTTGGTTTTGCGGCTCATACATCAGTATTGTATACATTTTTTCATTACAAGAGAGTAAGTTTTGTTTCTTTTTTGTAATTGACCTTCTAAAGTTATAAGCAAGAACAGAGAGAATTGCAAACAGTCTCCTCATAATTGCCGGCCGACTTTGGTATTTTATTGAGAACCTTCTATTATGTTCGACTATGGCAAACGAGAACGACACGTTCTGGATGGAAAAAGCCCTGCAACAGGCAGTATTGGCGGCCCGGGCCGGTGAAGTGCCGGTGGGCGCCGTGCTTGTTCGGCAGAAGACGCTCCTGGCAGAAGCCGGCAATTGCCCCATTACCGCCAACGACCCCACGGCCCACGCCGAAATCCAGGTACTGCGCCGGGCAGCAGCCTTGTCGGGCAACTATCGCCTGCCCGACACCACCCTTTATGTCACCCTGGAGCCCTGCCTGATGTGCGCCGGCGCCATCCTCCATGCCCGGGTGGCACGAGTGGTTTTCGGAGCCGCCGATCCCAAAACGGGAGCGCTGCAATCTCTCTACCGGATAGGCTCGGACGGTCGCGGCAACCATGTAATTAAAGTACAGGGTGGTGTATTGAGCGAACAATGCTCCGCCCTTCTGCAGGACTTTTTTGCAGCCAGACGAAAAAAAGACAGGGCACAATAATTTTCCCGATGCATTAATTTTTTGATTGATTAAATTAGATACACGGTTTACAAACAGGCTCACAATTTATATTGCGTATTACCAAGAGACGGAGAGGTGACCGAGTGGCTTAAGGTGCACGCCTGGAACGCGTGTGTACGAGAGTACCGTGAGTTCGAATCTCACCCTCTCCGCCAGCCAAGATTTCGGTGTGATAGCCGGGTCCTGGGCAATAAGGAATCGCGAACCCCGCCAGGTCCGGAAGGAAGCAACGGTAGTGAACCTCCTTATGTGCTTCAGGGTTGCCCGGCTATCATTTTTTCCAGCTGTCCCTCTTCCTCTCCATGTAATTTCCTTTGGCGTTTTCTTTGGCTTTTTGAATGGCGTCGTATAAAAGTCCTGCACACATTCTTACAACTTTCCGGCAGGTTCCTGTATCGCAGGGTCACGACTGAAACTATCAAAAATGGTGCCGCATGTCCTATTTGGTTCTCGCCCGCAAATATCGCCCCCAGACCTTCAACGATGTTGTCGGACAGGTTCCGGTGGTCAAAACGCTCCGCAACAGCCTGCTGCGGCAGCGTGTCGCCCATGCCATTCTCTTTTCCGGTGTCAGAGGGGTCGGCAAAACGACCCTGGCGCGCATCATGGCCAAAGCCATCAACTGTACCGACGAGGGCGACCAGAAGCCGTGCAACCAGTGTCGTTCCTGCAAGGAAATTACCAGGGGACAATCTCTTGATCTGCATGAGATCGACGGTGCATCCAATAGGGGCATCCAGGAAATCCGTGAATTAAAGGAAAAAATTCGCTTTCTGCCGACTACTTCGAGCTATAAAATCATCATCATTGATGAAGTGCACATGCTCACCACCGAGGCCTTCAACGCGCTGCTGAAGACATTGGAAGAGCCGCCGGAACATGTCTATTTCATGTTCGCCACAACGGAGCTCCATAAAATTCCCATCACCATTCTGTCGAGATGTCAGCGCTACGAGCTGAAACGAATCACCGCCGCCGAGCTGACAGAGCATTTTGAGAAAATCGCCGCGGCAGAAGAGGTAAACCTTGATCCGGCGGCGTTAGCCATGATCGTCCGCGAAGCGGAAGGATCCGTCAGAGACGGGCTCAGCCTGCTGGATCAGATGTTCTCTTTTGGGGACAAAACCATCAGCCGTGACGATGTCATTCAGGTGCTCGGCCTTACCGACCGCAATGTCCTGCTCAGCATAACTCAGGCCCTGTTGGACGAAGACCGCCACACCGCCCTTAAGACGCTGCAGGGCGCCTTTGAGTACGGTATCGATATCAAACGATTCACGGCTGATCTGCTGGAGTGCTTCAGGACCCTTCTTCTCATTAAATTGGAGAATTGCAGTGAACTGATCGATCTGCCACAGGAGGAAGTCTCCTATTTTCAAAAAATCGCCGATCAGCACTCCTTTGCCACCATACACCAGAAGCTCGATCTGCTCATGAAAGCGACAGAGGAATTACGTTTTTCGAGCCAACCGCGCCTGGCCCTGGAAACCGCCTTCCTCAAGATAATCGAAGCCGGCAATGTCGTGCCCGTCACCGCCCTTCTCGGCAAAATCAATGATCTGTTGAGCGGCCTCCCTGAAGAACAGGAAGACACGGTGACGCCACCCGCTCCTGCTCAAAAAAAAACGACTGAAGCAGCACTGCCGCAGCACCCCGGACCGTCTTTTCCTCCTCCGGTAGAGGATGAACCACCCATGCCGGATGAAGCACCCATGCCGGAACCCCCACCAATGCCGGAAGAACCGCCCCTGCCGGAAGAACCGCCGGGGGTCCCTTCTGCCGAGCCCCTGGAGGCCGACGCCACAGAGACCGCAGCAACGGTCCGGCAAACAGAGGAAGACCGGGCAGGATCCACCTCCCCCCCGGCGTCTTCACCTCACTATCCCAAACAGGTCCACGCCACCGGCAGCAAACCGCATCCTCATACCCACGACGTGCGCCGGGACTGGATGGAATTCATGGATTATGTCAAGGAACGCAAAATCTGGATGTCGCAGGACCTGCAGAGAGCCGATGCCGCCAAGGAGGTCGAAGGCGAGCTCCATCTGCACTATTCCGATCCCACTATCTGCACACTGCTCAGAAATAAGGACAACCGCAAGCTGCTCACGGAATTCGTCCTTGATTTTTTCCAAAAAGATCTCACTGTACGGTTTATACTTCCGGAAGCAAACGGCAACGGCAATGACGATGACGATCCCACAAGTCCTCATCGACTCCGCCGCAGGCTTTCCCAGGATCCTCTGGTACAGATGGCCGTGGAAATTTTCAATGGACAGGTGGGTGATATACGTATTGGCCCGCGAAGCAGATAACCAACCACACAATGAACAAAGAGATATCATGGACTTAAACAACATAATGAAGCAGGCCCAGGAAATGCAGGCCAAAATGGCTGAAATACAGCAGCAGCTCGCCGCCAAGACCATTACCGGCAGCGCCGGAGGCGGCATGGTCAACGTCACCGTCAACGGCCGCGGCGAAGCCCTCTCCATCAGCATAGAAGATGCCCTGCTGTCCGTGGATGAAAAAGAGATGCTGCAGGACCTCGTCGTGGCGGCAGTCAATGATGCGCTGCGCAAAGCCAAGGATCTTGGTAAAGACGAAATGCGGCAACTCACCGGCGGCTTGAATATTCCCGGCCTCTCCAATATGTTTTAGGACCCTTTATGCAGATAGTCCCCCCGGCCCTTGAAAGACTTATCGACGGATTTGCCTCCCTGCCAGGGATCGGCAACAAAACCGCCACCAGACTGGCGATGCACGTATTGCGCCGTCCGCCCGGGGCGGCACGAGAACTGGCAACGGCTCTTGCCGACCTGCATACTTCCATCCAGCTCTGTTCCAGTTGTTTTGCCTTTTCCGAAAATAACCCCTGCGTTATCTGTGGTGATACACGCCGCTCAGCCGAGCTGGTCTGCGTGGTGGAGCAGCCCAGCGATCTGCTGGCCATCGAAAAGACCGGCATTTACCGAGGCCACTATCATATCCTGCATGGTGTTCTCTCCCCCATTGACGGCATCGGCCCGGACGAGATTAAAACGCGAGAGCTTCTGGCCCGTATGCGGAACGGTGTAGTAAAAGAGGTGCTCATCGCCACCAGTTCCACAGTGCCGGGTGAAGCAACCGCTTCCTATCTGATCGACAAACTTCACACTCTCAACATCAGGGTAACCCGCCTCGCTTACGGTATCCCCATGGGCATGGATATTAAATATGCCGACAAACATACCCTCGCTCGGGCAATTGAAGGAAGACTTGTTGCCTTATGACAGGAATGGTATTATTCTAGCAGAACTATTTGATTTGTCCTTGACACAATCAGGGATTATTGGTAATTGACTCAGGTTTACGAACAAATACGTCACCAGTGCGATATCTGGATATTTTAGACTTGCAGGCGCGTAGCTCAGTGGGAGAGCGCCACCTTGACGTGGTGGATGTCGGCGGTTCAATCCCGCCCGCGCCTACCAAAATAGAAGGCTGAAGGAATGATTTTCCAATCTGGAAATCAACACTTTGGCCTTTGTTTTTATGTAGAAATACAATGGCTCAAATCACAATATCACTGCAGGATGGAGAAGAACTGAAGGTCGAGGCGCCGGTTGTGCTGAAGGACATTCTCGGACAACTGCTCTCCAACAAACAGAGGAAGCAGGTTGTCGCCGCCTTTGTGGCAGACACCATTGTCGATCTGCATACTCCGCTGACGGAAGATTGTGTCATCAGGCCCATCACCAGAGACTCAGCCGAGGGTCTTGAAGTACTGCGGCACAGCACGGCCCATGTTATGGCCAAGGCGGTACGCGATGTCTTCGGCAAAGATGTCAAGGTTGCCATCGGACCGGCCATAGAAAATGGTTTTTATTACGATTTCCAAAGAGAAGAGCCCTTCAGCCCCGACGATTTTGAAAAAATCGAAAACCGCATGATGGAAATCGTGCAGAGCCGGGCGGAATTTATCCGGAAAACGGTACCGGCCGCTGAAGCCAGGGCTCTTTTCAGCGACCAGGACGAAAAATACAAACTCGAACTCCTGGACGAGTTGGGAGGTGCAGCGATCACCACCTATGGGCTCGATGATTTTGTCGATCTCTGCCGTGGACCGCATCTGCCGGATACAACCGCCATACAGGCTTTCAAGCTCCTCCGGGTAGCCGGCGCCTACTGGCGAGGCAACGAAAATAACGACGTTCTGCAACGCATATACGGCACCGCGTTCTTCGACAAAAAAGATCTGAAAAAGCATCTCAACGCTCTGGAAGAAGCGAAAAAGCGCGATCACAGAAAGCTTGGCAAAGAGCTGGAACTCTATACCATCCGGGACCAGATCGGCCCGGGACTTATTCTGTGGCAGCCCAAAGGGGCACAGCTTCGCCGCCTTATCGAAGATTACTGGAAGGATGAGCATTATCAGCACGGCTACGAGCTGCTCTACACTCCGCATATTGCCAGGCAGGATCTCTGGAAGACCTCGGGCCATTTCGATTTCTACAGCGAGAACATGTATTCTCCCATGGCCATCGATGAGGTGCAGTACCAGCTCAAACCGATGAACTGCCCTTTCCATATCGGCGTCTACAATTCCCGTAAGCGAAGTTATCGCGAGTTTCCGTTACGCTGGGCCGAACTGGGCACTGTATACCGCTATGAGCGGGCCGGAGCGCTCCACGGCCTTCTTCGGGTGCGCGGTTTCACTCAGGATGACGCCCATATCTTCTGTCGGCCCGACCAGCTTGAGGGGGAGATATTCAATATTTTAGAACTCAATCTCCATATTCTCAAAACCTTCGGCTTCGTCGAATACGATATTTATCTCTCCACCCGACCGGAAAAATACGTCGGTAGCGACGATAACTGGGAAAAGGCCACCGAAGCACTGAAACAGGCACTCGACAAGAAAGACCTAACCTACGCCCTTGATCCGGGCGAGGGTGTTTTTTACGGCCCCAAAATCGATATCAAGATCAAGGACCAGCTGGGCCGATCCTGGCAATGCTCCACCATCCAGGTAGACTTTAACCTGCCGGATAGATTCGAAGTCAGCTACACCGGTGCCGATAACAGCGAACATCAGCCCATCATGATCCACCGGGCGCTGATGGGTTCACTGGAACGATTTATCGGTGTGCTTATAGAACACTACGCCGGGGTCTTTCCCCTGTGGTTTGCTCCGATACAGGCGCGCATCCTCAATATCACCGATGAGCAGCTCGACTATTGCGATTCGATTTACGAGCAGATGCGAAAAGCGGGTATCCGCATCGAAAAAGATTTGCGCAACGAGAAGTTGAACTATAAAATCAGAGAAGCACAAGTTGCCAAAATCCCCTATATGCTCATCATAGGCGACAAGGAAAAAGGTGACGGTACCGTAACGGTTCGTCTGCGTAATGGAGACAATCTGCCGCCCATGGCGGTTTCTGAGTTCATTGACAAGGTTTTCGAGGAGTGCCATGCAGGTCGCGGAATCTGATCAAGCATTCTGCAGGGGCACACTATTATTAAGTTCGTAGAAGAGGAGGTATAGATATTAACAGACGAGGTAAACAAGCTCCGGTCCAAAGGGATGAGAAAGCGATCATCAATGATAAAATTCGCCATGACAGAGTGCGGCTCATTGGTGCAGACGGCGAACAGCTCGGCATTTTCACCTCCAAAGACGCACTGGAGAAAGCGAACGAAGAAGGACTTGATCTGGTAGAGGTATCCGCTGCCGCGACCCCCCCTGTTTGCCGAATCATGAATTATGACAAGTTCCGCTACGAACAGAAGAAAAAGCAGCAGGAAGCCAAGAAAAAACAGACAACGGTAGAAACCAAAGAAATAAAGTTTCGACCGAAGACAGAGGAACACGATCTCAATTTCAAGATCAAAAACATCAAAAAGTTCCTCGCTCAAAAAAATAAAGTTAAAATCACCATGCGCTTCCGTGGTCGTGAAATTGTCTATTCACAGTCCATTGGCATGGAAGCCATGCAGAAAATTGCCGAGGCGCTGGAAGAAGAAGCATCCATTCTCCAGCCGCCCAAGATGGAAGGACGACAGATGGTTATGTTTGTCGGCCCCAAAACGCCATAATAGAAGAACAACCACGCCAGGGGAAAGACGTTCTCAGGGCGTTGTCCAGAAGTATAAAGGAGTGCAACGATGCCGAAAATGAAGACTAACCGAGGTGCTGCAAAGCGCTTCAAAGCAACTGGTTCGGGAAAGATCAAGCGCAGCCATGCGTTCACCAGTCATATCCTGACCAAAAAATCAACTAAGCGTAAGCGCAATCTGCGACAGGGCGATATAGTGGATGCTACCAACGTCAAGTCCATCAGGAAGATTCTGCCTTACCTGTAAAAAACGGTCGATCCACACCGGCACATTCGGTATGGGTTTGATCATAAGGTACGGTACCCCTTAAGAAGAGTACCGGATTATCTAAGGAGTTTTATCCATGTCACGTGTTACCAGGGGCTTTAAGGCCCGCCGAAGAAGAAACAGAGTACTCAAACTTGCCAAAGGTTACCGAGGTGGCCGCAGCAGACTTTACCGGACCGCCACCGAAGCGGTCGACCGCGCCCTCGTATATGCCTATAGAGATAGACGTACCAAGAAACGTGATTTCCGCCGTCTGTGGATTGCACGCATCAACGCCGGTGCCAGGATGAATGGCATGAATTACAGCCAGTTTATCGGTGGCCTGAAAAAAGCCGGAGTCGAATTGGATCGTAAGGTTCTCGCCAATATGGCGGTACTTGATCCCTCAGCCTTTGCCGCAGTTGTAAAAACAGCAGCCCAAGCAAACGGTTGATCCCAAACCTTACATATCTGTTTTCGTACATGCCGGTTATGGTGTTTACATCGTAACCGGCATGTTTTTTCTATGTCACCTAACTTTTCTGAAACGTCATGGAGCAAGAGCTAACCAGGCTTGAAACGGAAGCTAAACAGAGTCTTTCCACGCTGCAAGATAGTGCTCAGCTGGAGGAGTTCCGCATTAAATATCTGGGCCGTAAAGGGCTGTTCAGTACCATAATGCGCAATCTTGGTTCCGTCGCCACGGAAGATCGTCCCCGCGTCGGCCAGCTGGCCAACAGCGTCAAGGCCGAAATCGAACAGTTGTTTGCCGCCCGCAAGGAAGAGGTGGAAACCGCCGGCAAGGCCCTGCGCCGCACCACGGTCGATTTGACCTTGCCCGGCAGAAAACCCGCCTTGGGCAGGCTCCACCCGGTAACCCAGATAATGAACGAGGTCTGTCAGGTTTTTGAGAAAATGGGTTTTTCCGTAGCTGAAGGTCCGGATGTCGAAACGGACCATTATAATTTCGAGGCACTCAACATCCCGGCCCATCACCCTGCCAGGGCAATGCACGACACCTTCTACGTCAGCGACTCCATTCTGCTGCGCACCCATACCTCACCAATGCAGGCACGCATCATGGAAAACAGAGAACCGCCTCTGCGCGTCATTGCACCGGGAAAAGTATATCGCTGCGATTCCGACATCACCCATACCCCTATGTTTCATCAGGTGGAAGGCTTTCTGGTGGACCGCAATGTCTCCTTTGCCGATCTCAAGGGTGTTTTGACCGCCTTTACCGCCAGAATATTCGAAGAAGACCTGGCACTGCGTTTCCGGCCCAGCTTTTTTCCTTTCACCGAACCAAGTGCCGAGGTCGATATTGCCTGTGTCATCTGTAAGGGAGAAGGATGCCGGGTCTGTAAGCGGACCGGCTGGCTGGAAATTCTGGGCTGTGGCATGATCGACCCGGAGGTTTTCAAAATGGTAGGCTACGATGCCGAGACCTATAGCGGTTTCGCCTTTGGACTGGGTATAGAACGGATAGCCATGCTGAAATACGGCATCGACGATATTCGACTCTACTACGAAAACGATCTCCGTTTTCTCTCTCAATTTTAACTTCTGCCGGCAAAGGAGATTCGATTACCATGAAATTCACCATTGACTGGTTGAAAAACTATGTAGATCTGGATGGCCTCTCGCCGGAAGAGCTGGCCGACAAATTAACTATGCTCGGCCTCGAAGTAGATGCCGTTACTCCTCTTTTTACTGAACTGGCCCCTCTCAAGATCGCGCAAATCATCGAAGCACAGCCCCATCCCGATGCCGACAAACTGCAGGTCTGTCGGGTCGCGGTCGGCACTGAGGAATATGAAATCGTCTGTGGCGCTCCCAATGCCCGTAACGGTCTTATCACCGCTGTGGCTCTGCCCGGAACAACACTGCCGGGGAACTTCAAGATCAAAAAATCCAAGGTGCGCGGAGTGGCTTCCAACGGCATGCTCTGCTCGGAAAAGGAGATGGCCATCAGCGATGAATCAGATGGTATCATCGAACTGCCCGCCACTCTCCAGCATGGCGACCAGTTTGTCGCCGCCATGGGCTTGAATGACTCCCAGATAGAGGTCGATCTGACCCCGAACAGGGCCGACTGTGCCTCCGTCATCGGCATCGCCAGAGAAGTTGCCGGATTTCTCGGAAAACCTCTGCGCCTTCCCCTGGAAGAGCAGACCCTTACCCGGACCAGCACCACCTTTTCCGTCGATATCGAAGCACCGCAATTCTGCCCCCGATACGTCGGACGACTCATTACGAATGTCACCATCGCGCCGTCCCCCTGGTGGCTGCGGCAGCGGCTTCTCTCCGTCGGACTGCGCCCCATAAATAATGTGGTCGATATAACCAATTTCGTCATGATGGAATACGGCCAGCCCCTGCATGCCTTCGATTTCGACAATCTCGAAGAAGGCCGTATCGTGGTGCGAACACCCCGCCCTGACGAAATGCATTTCACCACCCTGGACGAAAAAGAACGCACCCTCGACCCGGATATGCTGCTGATCTGTGACGGCAAAAAACCCGTGGCCGTGGCGGGTATCATGGGCGGCATGAATTCCGAGGTCAGCGATGCCACCAGCACTGTTCTGCTGGAGGCGGCCTGCTTTAACGATATCTCCATTCGCAAGACCGCCCGCAAGCTCAACCTATCCACCGATGCCTCTTACCGCTTCGAACGCGGTGTCGATCCCGAAAATACCATCAACGCCATGAACCGGGCCGTGGAGCTGCTCTGTGAGCTGGCCGGCGGTCAGTGTACCGAAGGAGAAGGCGTCGACGTCTATCCCGGTCGGAAACCAAGAGCCGAACTGACCTTGCGCGTTGCACGCTGCAACGCCCTGAACGGCATTGAGCTGAGCCGCGATCAAATCGCCGCAATGCTGCAGTCCATCGGCCTGCTCTGCAGTGTACACGATGCCGATACCCTGCTGGTCACGGCACCAGCCTTCCGGGTCGATATCGAGCGAGAGGCCGATCTGGTGGAAGAAGTGGCGCGGCTGTATGGTTACGACAAGATTCCGGTATCCCTGCCCTCCGTCGTTCTGAGCTATCCCGAACAGGACCCGGCCCGACTGCTGCGTTTTACTACCTGCGAGCTGCTGACCCGCGCCGGCTTTTCCGAAGCGATCAACTACAGTTTCAGCAGCACGGAACATCTCGATATGATGCGGCTCTCCTCGGAAGACACGCGTCGGCGCCAGGTAGCCCTTCTCAATCCACTGAGCGAAGAGCAGTCCGTCATGCGGACCATGATGCTGCCCGGGCTGCTGGAAAACGTTAAAAGAAACATCAGCTTTCAGAAAACCAGCGTCAAGCTTTTCGAGATCGGCAAGGTATTCACTCCCACGGAAGAAGACCGACTTCCCATCGAAAACACACGACTTGCCGGAGTTCTGAGCGGCAATCTCTATGGCGGCCATCATCCACTCTACTACAAAGATCAGCCCGTCGATCTTTTCGATGCCAAGGGCTGTGTCGAATATCTGCTCGAAGCCCTGCGTTTCAACACCGCTGCCGATACGACTATTACATTTGAGATTTCCGAGGAAAAAGAACCTTTTGTCGACGTGGATCAGTTTTTATCACTCATTGCCGACAAAAAAGTTATCGGATACCTTGGCAAATTGCGGGATGATGTGGTAAAAAGTTTCGGCATCAAGCAGCACGTCTATTTTTTCGATATCGACTTCGATGCCGTCTGCGGCCTGCAAGCGATAGCGAAGGCATTCTCTCCTCTGCCGGTTTTTCCTTCAATCAAGCGGGACATTGCTTTGCTGGTTGCCGATACCGTCTCTGCCGGAGAACTTCTGCGCAGCGTACGGGAAAGTGGAGAGAAGCTCATTGAGCACAGTGAAATTTTTGATATTTTCAAGGGCGGTAAAATTCCCGAGGGACACAAAAGCGTGGCCCTCTCCATCACCTACCGTTCCCCCAACAAAACATTAACCGAAAAAAATGTGGAAAAGGTCCATGCCAAGATCGTGAAAACACTCACGGATACCTTTGGCGGCCAATTCCGAAAGGCATAACGCATGGAAAAGACAAATCTCACCAGAAAAGAACTGGCCGAAGCAGTTGCCGGCCGATTAGGCTATCCGCGCTCAACCTGCGCCGATATTGTAGACTCTCTCTTAGGCACCATGAAAATCTCGTTGACCAGCGGGAAGCCGGTCAAGATCGTCCATTTCGGTACTTTCACCCTGCGGGCCAAAAACCCACGCAATGGAAGAAATCCACGGACAGGTGAATCTATCTTGATTAAAAAACGGAAAATGGTAAGCTTTAAACCAAGCAAGAAACTACGAGAGCAGATTAACGAATAAACCAACTACAGCTATACAGGATGAGCTTCAGGATTCCCGATAAAATCTATTTTAAAATCGGTGAAGTAAGCAAGCTTGCCGAAGTCGCGCCCCACGTTATACGCTACTGGGAATCGGAATTCGACCAGATAGCGCCGAAACGGGCCGGCTCCAATCAACGTCTCTATAAACGAGACGATGTCGAGCTTATCCTGAAGATTAAGACACTCCTCCATATCCAAGGCTACACCATAGCAGGAGCCCGTAAATTCCTGCAGAGCGGCGCAGAGATAGTGGAGGAGCAGACCATGCCGGATCAGGCCGGCACACAGAAAAAACTGCACCGGATAAAGTCGGAACTTCTCCAGCTTTATAAGCAGCTTAAGGAGAAAAAGTAACGAAACAGTACTTGACGTTGACAGCCAGTCACGCTCATGGTAGATAAGCAGGCACAGGTCGGGATGTAGCGCAGTCTGGTAGCGCACCTGAATGGGGTTCAGGGGGTCGGAAGTTCAAATCTTCTCATCCCGACCAGCGGATTAAAAAAGGGCGGAACAGCAATATTGCTGTTCCGCCCTTTTGTTTGCATATCCCTCTTGGCCTTTTCAACGGCAACAATGCCTGCTGCAAGCAAAACCTCCACAAACAGCACCATTCGGGCCACGGTAACTAATTGATATCATACTGCAATAGCCTTTTTCGATCATTGGTAACTAGTTGATATCACAAGACTGAATTGTCAATTTTCGGGACAAAATGGGCAACCCTAAATGTTGAGCCCCCCTAAAATATAATTCAACCCTTCTCTACAATTCCGGGTTGGTGTCACGGATGTGTCCCGGAACAATCTGTTTGCGCCGTATTTAGTAATAGAACCAGGGTTCGACTACCGCCGCCGCAACGGAGACAGACCCCGGTAAAAGGGTATAGGTCATTGTTTGACATCTTCTCTTCAAATACCCCGCTGTTATAGGTTGAAAAGTAAATCGCTGGTTCCCCAAAAGCCAGGCACTCGGTATCAATCATTGACATTGCACACATATATGTGTACAGTAAAGCCATGAAAAAACGGGACCTGGAAAAAGAGTTGAAAAAGCGAGGCTGGTGGTTGCTGCGGCACGGTGCAGGGCATGACATCTGGACCGACGGCGACAGAAAAGAGCCGGTCCCCAGACACAGCGAAATAAACGAGACATTAGCACGAGCCATCCTGCGTAAGACAAGGAGGAAACAGCAATGAGATATCAGGGCAGAGTATATAAGGACGGCACCTTCTGGCTTGCCGAAATTCCCGTTCTCGATTTGATGACCCAGGGGAAAACCAGAAAAGAAGCTTATGCCATGGCCGTGGATATGGTGGAAATTATGGTGGATCGACCGGGATTTCAGGTAACTCTCTATCCCGGCAAAAACAACACCTTCGAAATAGGCAGCAGCGACACCCGCCCCATGGTTAGCCTGCTGCTGCAGCGTAAAAGAGAGCAAAGCGGCCTCTCCCTCTCACAGGTAGCCGACCGCCTCGGCTCCACTTCCCGCAACGCTTATGCCCGGTACGAGCGCGGCACTTCAACTCCCACAGTGGAAAAACTCAACGAGCTGTTGCACGCCGTCGCCCCGAACACAGACCTGGTGATCAGCACCAGCAAGGCGGCACCGTAAATAAAGAGACAGAGGGCAGAGGGCAGACCACTATTTTTTTTCAAGGCCTTCAAATTTATCAACCTTAACGCTTCCATCTGGAAATTTGGCAATGATCTCCAACTCTCCTCCCATTGCCTGAATATATTTTCGCATCGTTGAAATATACATGTCCGTTTGATTTTCAATTTTCGAAATGGAGGCTTGTTTTATTTTCAGTATTTCTGCAAGCTGCTGCTGAGTAATTTTGCGAGCTTGGCGCAGCTCTGCAAGTGGCATCTCTGCCATTGCGATTCTGATTCGTTCATCTATTCGGTTTTGACTCTCCGGGGAAAGCTTGTTCTTCAAATTCTTGAAAGATTTAGCCATGGTTATTTCTCTTCATAATTTATAGATCTGAGGTGTTGCGTATAAAGTTCATCGGCAAAGGGAATGTATGTTCTATATCAATTCTTATCACCTTCCTTGTTGCCGCCGATCAGAAGTATAGCGGTTCTTCGCAGATCAAAGGCATAGAATATAGTGAAAGGGTCATTATCCGCTTTTGGCTTTTTCTGATTACCCGCTATAAGAAATTATGTCCAGATCATTACGCATAGAATACCCTGACACCTGGTATCACGTGATAAACCGAGGTCTTCGGAGCGAAGATATCTTTCATGATGACGTGGATCGCCAGGCATTGATTCAGGTGTTGCAGGAAACCCCAGACTTTGGAACACCAAGATAGCAGCTTACTGTTTGATGTCGAATCACTATCACATTCTGTCCCACACACCGCAAGGTAATCTGGCCCATGGGATGAGGAAAAAATTCTATGACCGTCAATGGTCGTCTGTTCAAAATCGGCGGAAAAAGGGCAAAGGAGACATTTCTTTACCCGAAAGCGAGGTGCGAACTATTTTCAATAGCATCTTCAGAGACTTTATAAATAGTATCTACACCTGAGAGTGAGATTTTACTCATTCAAGTTCAAGAGTTGACAATTTTGGCCAGTAAAGATCCTTTGCTGTTGAATGTTTTACTATTAAAAAAGGTTACAGGATGACTGAGAAAAAATTTGATCCGAAAAAATTACAGAAATTGAACAATCCTGAGAGACTGGTGGATATTCCTCCCGACTATATCTGGGATAAACTTAAGTTGGAAAAGCCGGACGTACTCGTTGAAATAGGTGCAGGCACGGCATTTTTCAGCGTTGCCTTTCTGCAGAAAAGCCCAGGTGCAAAAATCTATGCCTGTGATGTATCGGATATCATGATCGACTGGATGATGGATAATATTGCTCCGAATAATCCAGACATTATCCCTGTAAAAACTGCAGAGTACACTGTTCCCCTGGAGAGCGGTGCAGCAGATCTGCTGTTTATGATCAATCTGCACCATGAACTCGATCATCCATCTCTGACGGTAAAAGAGGCAAACCGACTCCTTAAACCCGACGGCAAGATATTTGTCGTCGACTGGAAAAAAGAAGAAATGGCCGAGGGCCCTCCAGCAAAAATACGGTGTTTACCTGAGCAGGTAAAGGAGCAACTACTGGACTGCGGCTTCGAACATATTGAAATTTATAATGATCTGCGTAAGCATTTTCTGGTTATAGGTAAAAAGAGCTAAAATGCAGCTGGGCATAAAGCAATCCTCCTGAGCGACTCATATTGAGGCGTCATGCCGGAAAATGCCGGCAGAGAGCAGATGATTACTAAATCCTACAAAGGTGCCTGAAGGTGTCTGGCCTGGTCGGCATCAAAGCCGCGGGTCAATGGAACCGGGTCCGCCGCAGTCAGGGGTATAGCAGCTGACATCTTTAAAAAGACATTTTTCCTTACAGCTTGGACAAATTTCCGGCGGTGCCTGCATTTGTACGGTATTGCCGCATTTGCCGCATTTCCAGAAAGGTTCGGTACT
Source organism: uncultured Desulfopila sp. (assembly GCA_964446655.1). Lineage (GTDB taxonomy): Bacteria > Desulfobacterota > Desulfobulbia > Desulfobulbales > Desulfocapsaceae > Desulfopila_A. The sequence goes on along the minus strand of CAYUPL010000042.1, from coordinate 1,805 downwards.
TTTCGGCTGAGATGCAGATTGCTTTTCACTCATACTCTTCTCCTTTTTTATTCCGGCTTCGGCGCCGCACCGATCCCGCATAGAGACACTATCATGTATGCAGAAAGAGCCGACCGGCCCAAGCTATTCAACACCTGATATTGGTTAACAATAGGAATCGGCTCCGTAATAGTCAATTGTCTTTCCGACCGGAGAGCTCATTTCATTGGACATCCGTAAAATTTGCGTCGGGACGGCATCGCCCTCTTGAGCGGACAGGTTTTAAACAGAAAGCAGCAATGGAACGATTCCAATTGTAATTTTACGAACCAACTGGTATTAGCACTGTTACCATCGCGTCGGGGTTTCTTTCCTGCTCAGGCGCAACTGCTTATTCGCCTAAAATCAGGATAGATTATTTCTCGCAAACACTGCAGAAGCCAACCCTTCTTTTGTAAATTCAACCTCATATCAAATATATCACAGCATATATTTTCATTTCAACACATTTAATTTTTCAGGAGCATATCATGAGCATGGCAAAAACCGGCGACAAAGTCACCGTACATTATACCGGCAAACTCCAGGACGGCAGCATCTTTGACAGCACCATAGGCGAAGATCCACTGCAGTTCACCCTTGGCGACGGCCAACTTATCGACGGTTTTGAGGCTGGCGTAATCGGCATGTCGGTGGGTGAGAAAAAAACCGTAACCGTGGAACCGGAGCAGGCCCATGGTGAAAAGCAGGAAGAGATGCTGATGGAAGTCCCTCTTGCCGATCTGCCGGCGGACCTTGAGCTCAAGGTTGGCGATGAACTCGAAATTACCGACGAGGACGACGAGCCTCTGTTTGTGATTGTCACCGCTCTGAACGAGGATACCGTCACACTGGACTGTTCCTCACCCCTGTCGGGAGAAACCCTGATATTTGATCTGGAACTGGTTGCCATCGGTTAGCGGCAAAGTATCTGTCGTCGACGACACTAAGGCGTTGACGACAGGGTAATATCACCGTACCAGGCGATGGCACTGCCGCCGGTATCATCGGTATCCGTCATGAAGGCAACGGCACCGGCCTCACCCGGAGGGGAACCGAACAGCTTCTCGTAATCGTGATAGATATCTCGTTGCTCAAACTGCCACCGGCCACTGTTGCTATTTCCCGACTGTACCGCAACCATCATGGCGCTTGAGGTATAGGCATTGGCAATGGACTCGCCCTGCTCCAGCTTGTTGGCCCATATATAGTTGATTGCTTTGGTTTGCCAGAAAAATCTGCCGGGAAAAACGACATAGACCCTGGCAGCATAATCATCACCTGCCTTGGTTGTTTCGTCACCCTCTGCAATGGTCTGTTCGATTTTCCATGACCAGCGCAGATAACGGTATTTTTCCGGATCAAAATCCAGCTCTTTGAACAGCCCCGAAGCACCACCCCGGCTGGTTGCCTCAACCACCATCCTGCCGTCCTCCTCCACCAGACGATAGCCGGTTTCACCCTTGAAACGTTTCTCCTCCCAGCCCGTTAACCCTTCGGTGCTGAAGCGCCCCACCGCCACTTCGTCCGCCAAAGCAGCTGCCGCGAAAAGCATTAACAGCGAAAGGAGTATGGCAACCAAACATGGCGTGGTGTAGAGATAGATTTGACAGTGTCTGGTTGTCTGCATTGCTGCTCTCCTCGTATGAATTTATGGAAATTTATGGAAATTTGGAGAAATTGTTTTCTCAATCCCGCACCCCATTCAATAGTATAAGAACATATCGCAGATTACTCGGATTTATCAGAATTGATGCCCCAAAAATATAATTTCATCCCCCTTATCT
>CAYUPL010000041.1:7479-33011 GCA_964446655.1 uncultured Desulfopila sp. | reverse complement strand
GTTAGATGCACAACCTGGTATAGAGTGGGGGAAAACAGCTATGAGTTTTAAAACCGGTGGCCTGAAATTATCTTCTATGATGATCAAAACCGGTAAAGCAGATTGTTTTGTTTTTCAGGCCACGCAGAAAACAATAGGCCTTGCAAATCTGGGCCTGGAGTCTGATGGATAACATGTTCAGTTACTGGTCGTACTCCAGTCCGAGACTTACTGGTGTGAAGTATCGGGCACGTCACAACTATGCAGCTATTCTCCGGAAGAAAATAAGGAACGGATACTTCGATAAACTCCTCTCACTCCAGCCGTTCAACCAGCATGCCCGGCCAAGAACGATATTGACTTTCACGTAAAATGTATATTAAGTTGTGGCTTTCCCGGCGCCGGTTCTTACAGTAAAGACCAGAGAGGACAGCAAGGAAAAACACGATAACAAATGAGTTTCCCGGGAACTATTCTGTAGATTCTGCAGGGCGGTTTTGGGCTGAAAATTAAGGCAGTATCTACTGAACAGAGAATGCGAGCTGAATATACCATGCAAGGAACGGGACCGGCTGTGGTTCTTCTTCACGGTTCCATGGCGACCAGGAACCAGTGGCGTCCTTTGATACATGAACTGGCCCGAGAGTTCAGAGTGGTTGCCATGGACTTGAGCGGCTATGGAGGAACGCCTTTTCCGGAAAATCCCGAGGAATACAGTCTGTGCTACGAATCCGAACTTCTCGAAGAAGTTGTCGTGGAAACCCTGGGCCACCGGGAGCCTTTCCATCTTGTCGGCCACTCCTACGGCGGGGTCGTTGCTCTGTATCACGCCTATCATCATTGTTCGAGGGTGCGCAGTCTCATTGCCATCGAACCAATGGCTTATCATCTTCTCGAGACAGGCCACGAGCAGCTTCTCGCCTCGAAAAATATGGTGGAAGTCATAACCGCCTGTATTGACCAGAACAGGAGTATCGATGCCGCCGAAAAATTCATCGATATCTGGATGTCACCAGGCGTTTTCGGCAGACTTGGCAAGAGTGAAAGGCGTGTGCTTGGTGAGGGAGTTAAAAAAATGGTCCTTGATTTCAAAGCGGCATCATCAGAACCTTTAACCATTGAGGACTATGCCCGCCTGCCCCGGCCTTTCACGGTTATTGCCGGCAGACAGAGTCCACGCTTTTCTCTAGCCATTACAGAGCGTATCGTTACCAACATCAAAGACAGTGCGTTGATGTGGGTTGACGGCGGCCATTTTGCTCCGGTAACGCATTATGACCAGGTCAACCCGTTGCTTGGCGACCTTCTCAAAACAGCGGAAAGCCTCGCTGATCAGCGCAGAAGAAATGGATTTTCTGCGCACCGGCGGTGAGAGGAAGAATATTATGGCGAACTTTCTTGAGCAGCCGAAGGGGAAGCCAGCGCCGGCAATAATGTTCGCGAATACCGAGACCATAGGGGACGAGCGTTTCGGTCATGTTGAGTTCCTTGGTCAGATTGACGGTCAAGCGGTCTTCGGAGTTGGTAAAGCGTTGATAAAAGAGGGAGTTCTGGTTGAAAACTCCCGGCAATATCTGGCTCATCCGGTAGAGAAGCATTTCCGGGGTCGCCTGGTGTTGGGAGAGTAATTCCATGAACGTCTGCACATTCCATTTTTGAGCAGCGAAGAAGCTTCTGAGATTTTCCGCAAAAGGATCTTGCGGGATAAGCAGGGCACCGCCAAAATAGGAGGCCTTGAAGTTATGTTGCATCTTGGCGGGCAATTCATATTGTAATGAGAACACACTTCAAAGGAGCTGCCATGACTGATTCAACTGAACCACGACTATCGTATCCTGCCGATCTGCCGCAAAGCTATCCCGAGGTTCTCGATTCTTATGCCCTTGAAGCTCTTGAGGGGATGGCCTTTCTCAATGATGAGCGTCTCACCTTGATGGAGAAGCGCAACAGCAGGAGAAGACGACGATTTGAAGAGCAGGAGCGTATCACGTTTCTCGATGAAAACAGCATCATTGACGGCACCGGTATCAGCGTGGCCGACGCCAGAGCCGGCAAATTCAGCGGACCGGTTATTCCCGCGGATTTACAGAGACAATGGATTCAGGGCACCGGGCCTGCGGCAAAACCCGGTGCCGCTCTGCAAAATAGTATCCGCAATGTTGCCTATGCCCTGCTTTCCGGTGCCGATGGTTGGATGTTCGACGGTGAGGATGCTCTTGGGCAGATACGGACCATGTCTTTGGATAACCTCCGAAACCTGAAATTAGCCTTTTGCAACGATCCTGTGTTTCTAGAGGTCGCCGAGCAGGTTGCCGCTGCAATGAATACCTGGGCGCAGTCCTTCCTGGGCCGCACCATCATTGATGACTGGAGGGAGCAGTTGCAGTTCACCACCAAAATCTACCGGCCTCGGGGTCTCCATCTCGATGATCGTCATTTTCGTGACGACGAAGGGCGTGGACTTGGGGCGTCCCTGGTCGATACGACCCTCTACATTGCTAATAATCACAATATATTGCAGAGCAGGGGAGAGTCTCTGGTGCTCTACCTTCCCAAAATTCAGACGGCGGAAGAAGCGGCGTTCTGGGGAAAAATCCTCGACACACTGGAGTCTCTTCTCGGACTTGAACACAATTCCATTCTTGCCTATGTCCTGCTCGAACAGGTGGAGGCCACCTTTCAGATCATGGAGATACGCGCTGCCCTGGGTGGGCATTTTATCGGCTTCAATACCGGCCGTTGGGATTATATCAACAGCGTTGCCGATGCCATGGCCTGGGATACCGGTTTCATCAATCCTAATATCGAAGCCATAGTGATGACCTACGGCTATATGCGCCATTATGAAGATAGAGTCCGTCGCTGTGTCAACACAGCCGACATGAACGGCAATTTTGCTCTTTTCCAGGGCGGCATGGAGCCCAATATACCGGTTGGCTCGGCAGAAGGGGTACAAAAGAGCATGGCAAATGCTCTTGCCGGCGCCAAACGGGAGCAGCAGGCCGGCGCCAGCGGCAAGTGGGTCGCCCATTGGAAAATGGTACATATCATTCGGCCCGCCTGGGAAGAGGTTGGCGAGATGAATCAACTGGGCAGATCTTTTCCGCCCCTGACCTATACTCCGGAAGATGCTGATAATCTCTTTCTGATCGAAGATGGTCCGAGAACCATCCGGGGAGCCCGCAACCTCATCAGTGTTGCTGTTCAGTATGGCAATGCCTTTTTACAGGGCTTTCAGGCTGCTGCTTTAAAGCCCGCCGATTTCTTCGGCAATGATGACGTCCTCTATCTGATGGAGGATATGGCCACCGGGGAAATTCGGTTGAGCATCCTCTGGGAATGGGTCCATAAAAAAGCGGTGCTTACCGAAGATGATCCTGAAACCGGTATGAAGAAAGGAGATGTCTTCACCATGGAGGTTTTTCTCCGTCTGCTTGACGAGGAATATGAAAAACTCATCAGGGCTGATAACCGTGATGTGCATGAACAGTCCAAATCCACATCACTTCCCATCATTTTTGCAATGGTACAATATTATATAAGCGAAGAAGTGAAAATTCCCTGGTACATCGATCTGTTGAATCTCAATCTCAATAATGATGACCTGGAAAAAGGCAAGCGACGCTTGCAGACCTATATCCGGGAATACCGGGAAAGTGGTCGTCGCATTACTCATAATCTTGACTATTCAGGATAGTTAAAGGAGATAGCCATGTTGAAAAAACAGATCGACAAGCTGCGGGATTATTGTTGCAGTCCACGTTTTGAGGGCATCAGAAGGCTTTATTCCGAAAGGCAGGTGGCGGAGCAACAGGGCACGATTGCCAATGATTACACGGTCGCCAGGGAAGCGGCTGAACAATTCTATAGCCTTCTCAGGAAAAAGTTTACCAACAAAACCGCCGTTACCACCTTTGGCCCCTATTCTCCGGGGCAGGCAGTGGCGATGAAGAGGGCCGGAATCCCGGCCATGTATCTTGGTGGCTGGGCAACATCGGCAAAAGGCTCCAAAAACGAAGATCCCGGGGCAGATCTGGCCTCCTATCCGTTAAGCCAGGTTCCTGATGAGGCGGCACCCATTGTACGGGCATTGTTGACCGCGGACCGTAATCAACAGTTCATGCGTTCACGGATGACTGCTGAGCAAAGAGAGAGAGCGCCGGAAGTTGATTTTCGCCCCTTCATCATTGCCGATGCCGATACCGGACACGGCGGCGATGCCCATGTGCGCAACCTGATCAAGCGTTTTGTCGAGGTCGGCGTGCCGGGCTATCATATCGAGGATCAACGGCCGGGAACGAAAAAGTGCGGCCATCAGGGCGGCAAGGTTCTGGTGGCGGTGGATGAGCAGATAAAGCGGCTCAATGCCGCCCGGTTCCAGCTCGATATAATGCGGGTTCCGGGGATCATCGTGGCTCGAACCGATGCGGAAGCAGCCACATTGCTTGACTCCAATAATGACAGCAGGGACCAGCCATTCATTCTGGGAGCCACCAACCTCAATGTTCCATTGTATAAATTCTGCTTCCTGGCGCTGCACCGCCTTTTTTATGAATCCGGCCGGAAGCAGCTGCGTGGACATCTGCTCTTCGATCTTGACGAGGATGAGTATCAGCTAGCGCTGAAGTGGTTCAAGTCGGCAACCATTTATGAGGGTATCAAGGAGATCATCGCCCGTGAAATCTCGGCTGACGATTTTGAACTGGAATCAGGGTTTAATGAAGCCGTGAACCTGATGGTATCCGCCTGGGAAACAGAGGCGGGCATCAAAACATTTGCCGAGGCCGTTGCCGATCGTCTGCGGCTGCTGAGTGAGGATGGTCGCGATCTGCAGATGAGTGTTGCCGAGTGGCTGGAATATGCCGGGGGAGTCTCCCATTGGAAGGCACGGCAGAAGGCCAAGGAGATTGGCGCGAACGTAAGCTGGGACTGGAATCGTCCCAGAACCACTGAAGGATATTTCCAGATTCGCGGCGGCATTGAGTATGCGATTGCCAAATCGTTGGCCGTGGCGCCATATGCGGATATCATCTGGATGGAAACCAAGACCGCCAATCTGCAGGATGCTGCTGAATTTGCCGAGGCCATCCATGCCGTCTATCCGGAGAAAATGCTGGCCTACAATCTTTCCCCTTCCTTCAACTGGGATACCACGGGTATGAGTGAGGAGGAGATGCGGCTGTTTCCCAGCGAGATAGGCAAGCTTGGCTTCGTCTTCAATTTTATCACCTATGGCGGTCATCAGGCGGACGGTGTCGCCGGGGAAGAGCTGGCCACGGCACTCCAGCAGGACGGCATGCTGGCCCTTGCCAGGTTGCAGCGCAAGCTGCGTTTACTGGAGTCTCCCTATACTACTCCGCAGACACTGGTCGGCGGCCCGCGGTTGGATGGTGCTCTTTCCGCCTGTTCAGGCAGGACGGCGACCACCAAGGCCATGGGTAAGGGTTCCACACAGTTCCAGCATCTCATCCAGACTGAGCCGCCGATTTCTCTTCTTGAGGAGTGGCTGGCACGGTGGGCCAAAAGGTATGACTTCGGCTCAAAACTGCGGGCCCGGCTACGACCCCAGAGTTCCGGTTCGGAGATATTGGAGCTGGCAATCATTGACAGTGCGCAGACCAGGGTTGCCGAGGTGATTTTCACCGTTCTGCGCGACCGGGAGGACAAAGTCTTTCTGTTTATCCGTAATCAGATTGTCCACGACAGCCGGCTGCGCCGGAAACGACTGATGACCCTTCTCCAGCTGTTTCTTATCCATCGTTATAAAGCCGATATCATCCAGTATATGACTCCGAGTGACGACAATCGTCAGCAAACCACCGGTATGACGCGGTTCGGTATCTTCGCTGATGCCATGGAGGAGATAGGTGACATCATTGTTGCCCATGTCGACAAAGATATCACTGCAGAGCTGGTGAATCCAAAAAAAAATGGAGTGGACAGACTTCTGGCCAAAGAGGAAACGAGGGTGTAAAGCGACTCCGTCTCGGCTTCCGGCGAGAAATGGCAACAGAAATTGTTAACCAGGAAAAAAACGAATAATTCAACTCGCTATAAAGGGAATTCTACACGAACTTGTCCGCTGGTTTCAGGATGATCGTTATTTATTGGGAAGGATGATTCTCTTGTCTTTCGGTTTCTTCGGATTGGCTCTGTAAAGCAACAGTGTTTTGCCGATGAGCTGTACCAGGGTGGCGCCAACGGCCTGAGGAATACGCTCCACCGCTTCATTCTTGTCCACCGCGCTGTTGCTGCCGATCTTGACTTTGATAAGCTCATGCGTGTTCAACTCACTCTGCAAGGCCTTGAGCAGATTGTCACTGATGCCCTCCTTGCCGATCAGTACGAGAGGTGTGAGGGCGTGGCCCAGGCCTTTGAGATATTTGACCTGCTTACTGCTGAGTGGAGCAGGATGGGTGGTGTCTGATTTTTCCATAAATACTCTTTCACTTTCAATCGATAAGATTTTTGACTATTTCATATCCGCCCACCCATGTTCCGATGGCGGAACCGAGGCCGGTTAGAATAAAGACCAGGAAGACCCGGAGAAGTTTGTTTTTCCACCACCGGGTAAGATGAACCATGTCTTCGCCTACTGTCTCAAATTCTCTGACAACCGGTGGTGTGGTCATAACCTGGATAAAGGCGGTAACGTAACCGGCGCCGATAACAGGAGTGAGGCTGGTGAGAGGTGCTGCCGCAAAGGCGCCGATGGTGGTAAGCGGGTGCGCCATGGCAAGGATGGCGCCGATGGCGGAGGGAATGCCGTTGGCCAATACCCAATAGAGCAGGTTGGCGCCGGCAACGGAGGCGCCCTTTTGCCAGCCGATAGCAATGAGTGAGCCGATAATGATTAGAGGTATCGCCCAGCCCAGCAGTTTAAAACTACCCGAAACAGGGGGTATCGTCTGCAGATCGGTCATTGTGGCGCTATTGTCCTCCGGCAGGTGTCTGAGGATGCCTTCGACGTGGCCGGCACCGACCACGGCAACAATCTTCTTGCCGGGCGAGGTGCGTATTTTTTCCGCCAGATAGATGTCTCTTTCGTCGATGAGGACCTTTTTGACATCCGGCAGCGCGTCTCCCATTTCATCCATCAGGTCGGCCAGCACATCCTTTTTGCGCAGTTCCGTCAATTTTTCTTCACTGACTTCGGTTCTGTCGAAGACACTGCCAAGCAGTGCGGCGAAGAGATAGCCTTTTTTGAGAAAAGAGGTGGACTTCCAGGCGCGGCGCAGTGTAATGCGAACATCCCGATCACAGAGAAAAATGGGTATTCCTTGAGCTGTGGCGGTTTCGGCGGCAGCCAGGAGCTCGGCCCCGGGTAAAACACCCAGCTGGCTGCCAAGCTTTTTCTGATAGGATGCCATCAGCATGTTGATCATCAGCATCGATAATTGCTTGTTGCGGATGATTGCCTTCAGATCAAGAGCCTGCCAGCGTTTCCTTTCCGTCAGGACCTTGTAGCGGTTATCGTCAAGCTCAATACAGACACCATCGGGGTGTTCCCGGGTAATGATTTCCGTGACAAGATTGACCGATTCCTTAGAAATGTGAGCGGTGCCGACAAGCAGGATGGTCCGGTCTTCAAGGTGAAGGACATGGACATCATCGGGATAGTCGTACTGTGGTATGGTTGTTTCTGACATAAATGGAAAAATCACCGGCATAAGGAATAAAAGGGACTAAAATGTGTCGATTTTGCTCTATAATGATTACGAACCTTGTACTTGTAAAGACACTTTACAGCATTCGGCCTTGGATAATCCCATCTGGTCCCTTTTGGGAAAACGACCGTATAGCAGCTGGAAAAGAGTTAGCCCGAATTTCGGGCTAGACATCCTTCAGTTTTAGTTTGTTGCCGGGATGAATAAGATTTGTTTTGAGATTGTTCAGCTGTTTGATCTCTTGTGGCGATGTGTTGAAGCGTCGTGAGATATTCCAGAGAGTATCGCCCCGTCGTACCTGGTACCAGTTGAAAGGCGCAGGTTTAGCGGTTTTCTGCTGGGGAGATTTTTTCTTGATATCGGCCAGGACAATCTGACTGCCGGTTCCTGTGGTTGATGGCCTGTTATTGTCTGGTTTGATCTGTTCGGCCGTTTGGGCGATAACGGTTGTGTCGTCGACAATAAAGAGAGCCAACTGGTTTCCGGCCCGTATCCTGTGGGCGCTTTCCAGTCCATTCCAGGCCACGATCATCTGTTCCGGTACACCATACTGTGTTGCGATCTTGGAAAGGGTTTCACCGGTTTTTATGGTATGCAGGATCAGACTGTCGCGGGATTGTGCCAGAGCAGAGCCGTTTTCCGGCAACAGTTGGTATTCCACTATGCTGTAAGGAATACGCAGATGTTGCCCTCGCTGCAGTTTTCCGCTGCGCAGATTGTTGACTTTCAAGAGAGTTGTCTTGTTAATCTTGTATGTGTTGCATATGGCGGTAAGTGTATCGTTCTTGGCAATAATATGTGTTTTGTAGCCGGTTCTGACGACGCTATGCAGTCGGTCCATGTTGGCAACTGCCTGCGAGTATGAGTCTTTCGGAATTTTGACGTGATATTTTTTCTGGTTGAGCGGGGTTCTGTCTGTTTTCAGTTCCTGGTTAAGCAGACGAATCTCTTTTTCCGAACAACCGCTGACAAGTGCCAGGGCATTAACACTGAGGCCGGGTCCGACTTCCAGGGTATCATACGCAAGCGGCTTTTCATATGCGATGTCGGTGAAGCCGTATTTCTCCGGGTTTTTGGCGATGATTATCGCTGCTATCAGTTTGGGCACATATCTTTTCGTTTCAAGATGGAGATACTTTTTCTCCGCCAGTTCCCAGAAATCGTTGGTGTTGTATTTTTTCAATCCGTTGCCTATCTTTCCGGGGCCGCCATTATATGCAGCCACGGCCAGGTGCCAATCATTAAACTGGCAGTACAGATCACCGAGATAGTTGATGGCTGCCCTGGTCGATTTTACCGCATCACGACGCTCATCAATATAGTTGTCAACATGCAGTTTGTAGTCGCGGCCTGTTCCATACATGAATTGCCACATTCCTACCGCTTTGGCACGGGAGTAGGCGCGCTGGTTGAATCCACTTTCTATCATGGCCAGATATGCCAGATCTTTCGGTAAGCCGGCCTTTTCCAGTTCTTGGTGGATCAGGGGAATATAAGTCGTCGAGCGGGTCAGCCAGCGGGTAAAATGTTTTCTCTGTTTATTCTGAAAAAGGTCGAGATACATATTCACTTGTTTGTTGATGACCACAGGAAAATCGTATTCATCTTCTTCTGCAGTTGCAGGTGAATCAACCACTTTTTCAGTCCACGACCCTGTCTGTTGCAGGGCATCCAGCTCCTGAGCAATAGTGATTTCATCTTCAACCGGCTCGGGCAGCAGCTCGGAAGGAGGCATTTCAGGGTTTTCAGAGTCGAGGTGGAGCGGCTCTTCTTCCATGGTGGAATCATGAAAATCCATGAAGGTGATAAAGGTCTCTTTAGATACGCTACAGCTGGAGAGTCCTAGAAAAAGGCAGAAAAAGAGGAGAAGCCGGATTTTGGAAAGTATCATTCTCGCTAAGAAAAGTAGTATTCTGTTTCAGTATAGTAAAAACAGAAAAAGAATTATATCCAGGTTGAGATATCTGTTTTAACGATGTACATTCACAATTTTACGATTTTAAGCTTTTGGAACAAAATAATGAATATACATTCAGCATCTAGTGCCATTAAACGGCACAGCCAATAAAATTGCCGTATTTAAACATCAAGAATCCTTATAATGCAAGTAAAATTAAATATTCATACGGTCGAACCGGAAATGACCGATTGCAATTTTCCATTTTAATACTCTTATCCCTGTTCAGAAATGATTAAAAAAATAGTGTGGTTTCTGGTTTTCAGCACCTTTATGGCTGCTCTTGCGGGAGGCGCTGTGCTGTATTGGTTTATTGTTCTTCATCCCGGAGATGAAATTCGAGCAGAGAATATCAGTACTATCTTAGGGAAAGAAAGTCCGGTATTTTATAGTGACGGCACCACCAGGCTGGGCGTCTTTTTTGACGAGGCTCATCGGCAGTATGTGGCATATGAAGGTATTCCCATTTACTTTATCAACGCTCTGGTTGCCTCGGAAGATAACAGATTTTTTTCCCATTTCGGCTTTGATCTTCCAGGAATTCTACGAGCAGCTCTAAAAAATATAGAGTCACGCCGGATCGTTCAGGGAGGCTCGACTCTGACACAGCAGACTGCAAAAAATCTCTTCAAAAGACAAAACCGTTCTATCGAAGAAAAGCTGAAAGAACTCCTTTTCGCCTTACGTCTTGAATACCATTACCCCAAAGAGAAGATATTTGAGTTTTATGCCAATCAGTTTTATGTCTCCGGCAACGGACATGGACTGGGAGTGGCTGCCCGCTATTATTTTGACAAAAAACCGGAGGAACTCACTTTATTGCAGTGTGCTTATATCGCCGGTAGTGTGAAACGGCCGAATGCGTATAACCCTTTCCTTAAACGAAGTGAAGAAAGTACGCGCCAGGCGTTGCAGAGAGGACGGGCAAGGGTGAATTACGTCCTCGACAGAATGGCGGAACTGGGAATGATCAGTGCGTATCAGCATGGTCAAGCCAAAGTCGGAGACCTGCAATTTAAAAACGGCCGAGTCGGTTTTCCCCTTGACTATGTCATGGATATGGTAAAAGACGCGGTTGGCTCCGCCGAGGTGAGCGAAGCTCTGGATCAGCATGGTATCAGCAATGTTGCCACTTCAGGTGTCCGTATCATCACCACGGTTGATGAAAAGATGCAGGAGCAGACGCTCTATTCCCTGCGTCACGACCTGTCCCGGCTGGATGTTCGTTTGCGCGGCTATGAAAGGGCTGAGGTGCAGGAAGAGTTGCGGCAACTCGATTATGGCGGAGATTCGATTCTCAAAGAGCACGCCTTTGTCTTCGGCAGTATTGCGGGCATTTCCGGAGAAGGAAGTTCTGCCGAGATACAGGTGGATTTAGGGCGGAATTCAGGTTACGGCATTATCGATAAAAACGGGTTTTCCAGGCTCGTCGAGGCACGCGTGCAGTGGCGGAACAATCCATGGAGCGTTGCCGCCGAAAAAGATTATGTCGATTTTGTTGAGCAGCTGCAACAGGGCGATTCTGTCTGGGTCAGTGTGCGGCAGAAAGATGAGGATGGCAGGCTGCTGCTTGGACTGGAAAAATTCCCCCAAGTCAATGGAGGCGCCTTAGTCCTGAAAGACGGCTTAATACAAGCCGTTGCCGGCGGAGTGGAAAACAGATTTTATAACCGCGCCGTCTATGCCAAAAGAACCATGGGCTCTTCCTTCAAACCCTTTGTGTTTGCCGGTGCCCTGCAGCTTGGCTGGAATGGTGCGGATAAGCTGCAGAATTCCCGTGATGTTTTCCTGTATCACAACCAACCCTATTTTCCCCGGCCCGACCACGACTCCCCTTTTGCCGAAGTCTCCATGAGCTGGGCAGCGACCAAGTCCGAGAATCTGGCTTCGGTCTGGTTGGTGGCGCACCTGTGTGATAAGCTGACGGATGAGCAATTTATGGAGGTCGCGCAACATTTGGGCCTGACTCCGAAGGTGGTGGATGGAGTGGATGAGCCCTATTCCAGTTTCCGAAATCGTATCCGTGATCGCCAGGGAATTGTTGTTACACGTGATGTTTTGCAGAGGGCGGCATACCACCTCGCTCTGCAGAATGTCGAAACCGACTTTATTTTCGCCGGCAGAGATCTGGAATACAATCTGCTGAAGAAGATGCATTATGGCCTCGGCTTTGCCGATTTTCGCAATGCCATTACGCAGCAGCTTGGAGACGCTTCGGTGGAGCGGAGTAGTGCAGAAAGAAATGAACTGCTCTTGCGCCGGCAACTGCTGTCCGGCAATTATCTAGAGTTTGTTGCGCTGCGTCGGCAATTTGGTGCGTATGTACAGGGTGTTACTGACAGGTGGAGTGGTGGTGTCGAGGGCGGAGGTGGGCAACTCTACTATGATGGGTTTGCGCAGCACTATACCTACATGAATGACAAATCCGCCTCTGGAGGAATGACCCCCTTGTCCATCTATGATATTAGAGGATTATTGCAGGATCTTGACGCCAATGAACGTGCTGCGTTCTGGAGGGAAGTATATTTAAACGGTAAAATATCGGTAGAGGCCCTCGATCTGTTAAGTACACAGATCGAGCGGGAGTTTGATGCTCTTCAAAACAAACTTCCCTACAGTATGGATGTTCTCAGGCACGTGAGGGATTACAGAATCCTTGTGGGGCTTCGGTATCTGATATCCCTGGCACAGGAAATGGGGGTCAAAAGTGAGATGGAGCCGGTTCTCTCTTTTTCGTTAGGCTCAAATGCCGTTACTCTTCTGGAAACGTCAAGAATCTATGAAGCGATTGTCACTGGCAAGGTAATAGACTCCGGTCGATATGCTGAAGAGAACAGTGAGCTTCTTCATATCATAGACAGAATCGAGTCGAGTGATGGAGAGCTTTTATATTCTCCGCAGCGACACAGAAAAGGTGTCCTTGCTCCGCCAACATCTCTGCAGGTGGGACATATGCTCGAAAATGTGGTAAAGTATGGGACTGGTCGTTATGCTGATGAAAACATCAAACTGATGGATTCGGATACTTCGGCCAAGGAGGACATGTTGAATGATCTTGGTCTGTCCGTTCCCGTTCTTGGCAAAACCGGCACGGCAAACAGGTATACTAATGCTTCGTTTTTCGGTTTTCTGCCGGATCCGGCTGAAACAAAAGACAGCCTCAGTATGCAAGGAGGCTATACGGTCGGGGTTTATGTCGGTTTCGATGATAATAAGGAGATGAGAAAGGGGGCTACCCGTATTTCCGGGTCGGCCGGAGCCTTGCCTGTCTGGAGTGAGGTGGTCAACAGTATCGTACGGCAGAGAGGCTATGCCGAAAAGCTTGATACTGTTGAACTTTCTTTTTACGGTTTAGCGTTGAAGCGCGACGAACTCGGCCAGAAAAATATTGCTGTTGCGGCCGATCAAGGTGGGATTATTCCGCGAGATGCGCGAATAGTTGAGGAAATGAACAGGTATACACCCTCTATCTTGACTTTTGGCCGGATTGATAGCGGCGGTGGTTTTTCTGCCGAGCGACAATTTATGCCCTTCTGGAGACTGGCGCCTCTTGACGAGAAGGACCTGCCTCAGTGAGCTGAAAGGGGATTTTTACCACTGTTGCTTCGCTGCAGACTAGCTTGAAGAGAGCGGTTTTCGTGTGGAAATTGCGGCTGGATGAGGTCTGTAAGAAAAATGAGAAGGCATGGTGGTGGACGAGAAGTGTAGTTCAGGAGCAGGACTCAACCGACAAGGGGAAAGCCATGGGGGAAGATGATAGAAGACGCTATCGACGAGGTAAAAAGCAGAGCGTTATCAGTTTTCATGTCATAGAAGATGATGGTCGGGAGGTAAAGAAAGAGGCGGTTGTGGTGGATGGCAGCCGTGGTGGGGTGCGTTTTCGCAGTACTGAATCTCTGCCCAAGAATACACGACTCTATATCAAGCTGGATTCAGAGGATTGGGGTGATGAGCTCACCTATTTCTGTAAAGAGAGTGATCTGGGCCTGGTGGAAATTATCGGTCGCGTAATGTGGTGTCTGGAAAATGAACAGAGTCCGGGAGAGTACGAGATAGGTACCCGTTTTCTTTCCGGCGTGGAGCATTGACTGGTGCGCGGCTTTTGTTTCGACAGGCGGGACCGCTCTCGTTGCTTGCGTTATGGTAGTTTGTGCCTATGATAGCAGAACAAAACTGTGGTGAGCCTTATTGTATGTTTTGCCGATGGCCGACAGTGACCAAGACGAACGAGTGTATAAAGATTTACATTTTATTACCGATATGTTGTTAGAGAGTACGAGCTGAGTTATGGTTGTTTCCCCGCAGGGGGCCCGATTCCCCCTGATAATGAAATAAAAACGTAAAACTGGTGATTATGGTTTCTTCAAGAGTAATGGTATCATGTGTGCTGTGTGCTTTGGTTCTTGCAGGCTGCGCTGCCCCTCAAAAATCGAGAGTACCGCGGCAGAGTACGACCTATGACCTGGAGGCTCCTTCCACTCCGGACAGGCTTCCTCCCTCCGCGGATGAGATAGAGGAGAGCAAAACAATTCTCCAGCCACAGGAAATCAGACTGCCCGATGATTATGCGGAAGAGACGGATATTTCTCAGGTTCAGGGACCGTTGCCGCCTATGAGCTACGTCAATGACCGTATCTTTGAATATGGCAGGAAGCTGGAGCGTTGGCGCGAGATAGACGCACAGGCGGCCGCGCTTGAGTTAAGCAGAGAAGACACGGAGACCATGGTGAACTGTTTTGTCGACCTGCAAAAAGTCCTGACCGGCTACAACCAGCTCCGCGCCGATATGCTGCGTCTCAATACCCGGGGCTCTTCTCTTATTATCAGCAGTGAAGAAATTATGAACCTGCAGAAGAGCGATATCAGTTATCTCGAATCGGTTTGCGGGACATTGCTGGCTCCTGAAGGCGATAAACGGGTTGACTGGGAACAGCGTGAAGAGGAGGCCGACTTGCCTCAACTCGAAACACTAATAGAGCGTTACACCGACAATCGAGAGTATGAGGAAGTTATTCAGGCCTGGCAGAAGATTCCCGGGCAGCAGCGAGACAGAGTGCACCTACGCACCAAAATACTGTATGGCAATGCCCTGATGTTTCTGCATCAGGAAGAAAAGGCGGCGGAAATATATCAAGAGATAGTTGATCAGATGTCTGTCTCGGACCAGCAGAAAACCGACCTGCTCTCCCTTCGCAAGGTGCTGGCCGATCTCTATACGGCAGCGGGAAATTATGTTGCGGCCGAAGGACAATATCTTAATATTTCTAAAGATTATGAAAATTTAGGCAGTGTTGAACAGTGGTCTGAGCTGCAGCTGAACATTCTGGAAAGAAGTGTGGAGGATGGTCCTGAGCTAAAGAAGTATTCAAATCTTCTGCGGAATTTTCTCGGATTCATCCCAGAGCGTGACGGTTTTAAAATTGCCTGGCAGGCGGACCAGTTCCTGACGGAGTACCCCTACTCGGCGATTGCCTCAAATGTTGATGTGATAAAAAACAATGTAACAAACCGGGCTTCCAGGTGGTTTGACGGATTTTTCGCTGAGGTTGATGCCCTGGCACAGGAAAAGCAATATCTTGATGCCATTGAGAAGCTGGAAGAAATTCCTCTGGATATTATTGATCTTGAGCAGCAAGAGAGGGTCAAAAGCAGAACCGAAGATCTTGTTCTGGCGGAAGCAGTAGAGCGAGAAACCCGGAAGATTGAGAAAATGCAGGAGTTGCAAAGCCGCTGGAATGAGGGAATGATCAAAGTTGAAGAGGGAGACTATGATACGGCCATCGCGATTTTCCAGACTCTGCTGCAGACGGAATATTATGCCAAGGCTGAAGATAAAATTAAAGATATCACACTTCTGGCCGCCAAGACAGACAGAAGGGCAGCTGCGGATTTGTATATCCGTTACGGCAAGACCTCCGATGTTGAAATGAAAAAGAAGCTTTTGACCGAATCCCGTCGGCTTCTCCTGGAAATACTGACGAAATATCCTGATGTGGATATTCTGGATAAAGTCAGGGGGAACATCGCTCGTGTCGAGCAGGAAATGAATTCTCTTGATCCGACATTGCTTCCTTCCCTGAATGCCGCGGAAGATGGAACAGCTAGTACACTGCCGGTTGGTGTAATAGAGGAGGACCTTGCGTTTCCACCGATTGAATCTCAGCGGGGAGAGAGTGTTTTCCAGGAGGAATCTCTCCAGGAATAAAATTATTCCACCACCGGCCTTTTTCGGCCGGTGAGGTAAAATCCGGGTTAATGCTGGTGCTTTTTAACCATGAAATACAGCACAGGCACTGCCATCCTGCTGACCAGCAGTGAGGCAATCTCACCAAACATCAGCGATATGGCCAGGCCCTGGAAAATAGGGTCGGCCAGAATCACCGAAGCTCCAACAATGACGGCCAGGGCGGTGAGCAGCATGGGGCGGAAGCGAACCGCCCCCGCCTCGGTGACGGCATGCGCCAGTTCCTGCCCCTGGGCCAGTCTCAGTTCGATAAAATCCACCAGTATTATAGAATTCCGCACAACGATTCCTGCCCCGGCCATAAAGCCGATCATGGAAGTCGCGGTGAAAAAGGCATTGAATCCCCAGTGGGCCGGCAGAATTCCGATGAGTGAAAAGGGAATGGCCGCCATCACCACAAAGGGGGTGATATAATCCTTAAACCAGCCGACCATTAGCATGTAGATCAGAATCATCACCACGGCAAAGGCGATGCCGAGGTCGCGAAACACCTCCAGGGTAATATGCCACTCACCATCCCATTTCATGGCGGGATTGTTTTCCAGAAATGGCTGGTTGAGGTTATAGACCTGGATTCCTCCCGTCTCCCCGCCGAAATGTTGTGCCTGTAACTCCTTGATACGCTGGTTCATGTCGAGGATAGCATAAACCGGACTTTCAACACTGCCTGCCACATCACCTGTGACGTAGATCACCGGTTTAAGGTTTTTTCTATAGATGGGCTGGTCGACGGGTTCTGCACCGACCTGGACGAGTTCACGCAGGGAAACCAGAGGAAAATCGCGGGCGATGTCCGGTCGCACCGAGATATTCAGCAGAGAATCGATGCGTGCCTGCTGGTCTTCGGGCAGGGTGAAAAGAATATTGATCTCCTCCTTATCCCGGGCTTTGTGGAACAGGTCTATGGATGCACCCCGGATGGCGATGTCGATGGTTTGTTGTATAAGTTCCTCGGAAACACCGCTCAGGGCGGCTTTTTCCTTATCTACCGTGAGCACCGTTCTGTGGCGTTCTTCCTCTTGAAACCAGTCGATATCCACGACTCCTTCCGTTGTTGAAAATATCTCCTTGATGGCGGTAGCCAATCTGACTCTGTCCTCGTCCGAGGGGCCGTAAATTTCAGCAACAAGCGTCTGCAGAACAGGTGGGCCGGGCGGTACCTCAGCCACGGCGACGGCGCCGCCGTATTGCGCCGCAATGGCGCTGACGGCTGGACGAATCCGCTGGGCTATTGCATGACTCTGTTCCCGGCGCTCATCTTTGGAGCGCAGGTTGACCTGGATATCGGCCACAGTCGGTCCCTGACGCAGGAAATAATGGCGTACCAGGCCGTTGAAGTTGTAGGGCGAGGCTGTGCCGCTGTATATCTGAAAATCAGCAACGGCCGGATCCTCGGCGATGGCCTCGGACATCTCCAGAGCAACCCGGGTAGTTTGTTCCAGAGTCGATCCTTCCGGCATATTGAGAATAACCTGAAATTCACTCTTGTTGTCGAAGGGCAGCATCTTGACCTTGACCAGGCCGAAATAGACCATCGAGCAGCTCAGCAGCAGCATCAGGATAATGAGAAAAAAGAAGACAGCCCGCCAGCCGGCATGAGAAAGTAGAGGGTCCATGATGTGATGATAGAGGCGGGTGAAGAAGTCATCGGGGGCTTCATCGTGACCATCGGTTGAATGACCGGATGTCCTGCGCTTCAGTATATGGATTGCGGCCCATGGGGTGATGGAAAAGGCGATAATGAGCGAAAAGATCATGGCGGCGGTGGCGCCAACGGGAATGGGGCGCATATATGGTCCCATCAAGCCGCCGACAAAGGCCATGGGGAGAATTGCGGCGATAACCGCCCAGGTCGCCAGGATCGTGGGATTGCCTACTTCGCTGACGGCTTCGACGGCCACGGTGGTGAAGGGCTTGTCGCTGTTGGAGGGCAGGCGGCAGTGCCGCACGATGTTTTCCACCACCACTATGGCGTCGTCAACCAGAATACCTATGGAAAAAATAAGGGCAAATAGCGTGATCCTGTTGAGGGTATAACCATAGAGATAAAAAATCAGCAGAGTCAGGGCAAGTGTTGAGGGAATCGCCAGCATGACCACAATGGATTCGCGCCAGCCGAGAAAGAGAAGGATGAGCAGGGCGACCCCGAAAACAGCAATTCCCATATGGAGAAGAAGCTCATTGGATTTCTCCGCTGCCGTTTCGCCGTAATTGCGCGTTACGGAAACCCCGACTTCGGCAGGAATCAGGTCACCTTTGAGGCTCTCCACCTTGTCGAGAACATCCTCGACAACATCGACGGCATTGGCGCCCGGTCTTTTGGCAATGGAAAGTGTCACCGCCGCCTCCCTTGCAGGACTGTCGCTGCTGCCGTGTAATACATAATTACGGGGTAGTGCCGCACCATCGATGATGGTTGCCACATCCTTGAGGTACACCGGTTTGTCGGCAAAGACGCCAACTACGATCTTTTCCACCTCCTCTTTGGTTTCCAGGAAGCGACCGGTCTGCAGCATTATCTCGTTATTGAGCGTTTTCAGGCTCCCCGTGTGAGACTGGCGATTGGCCTGCTGTATTTTTGGAATCACCTCGGTGACCGTCATTTTTCTCGAATTGAGAAGCAGGGGATCGAAAAGGATGCGGAGTTGGCGTTCCGTACCTCCGTTAACGGTAGTTTCGGCCACATTTTTTATGCTTTTGACGGCATCATCCAACTGCGTTGCCATGCGGCGCAGCATAAAAGGATCATAGCTGGAACTGTGCAGTGTGAGCGCCAGAATAGGAACATCATCTATGGTGTGGGGTTTGACAAGCGGTCTGGAAACCGAATGCGGGATACGGTCAAAATTGGTGGCCAGCTTCTGGTTGAGACGAACAATGGATTCTTCCAGATCCTGGCCGACATAGAAGCGGACAATCAGCAGGCTTTCTCCATGCATGGAGGTGGAGTAGATATATTCCACTCCGGGAAGTTCGTAGAGCAGTTTTTCCATGGGAATGGTCAGCCTCTGTTCGACTTCCTTGGGGGGCGCTCCAGGCATGGAAACCATTACATCAATCATGGGTACTTTGATCTGCGGCTCTTCTTCACGTGGCAAAAAGGTGACGGCAAGCAAACCAAGGAGCAGTGAGGCGATGATGGACAACGGCGTCAGTTTGGAGTGCAGGCACGCCTTTGCCAGGCGGCCGGCGAAACCGAGTTTGGGGGTATGAGTACTATTTTTCAAGGCAGCAAAGCTCCGGGATTAGTAAAAGGTGATTTAAAGGGTGATCGGTCGGCCGTCTTTAAGGCGTTCTGTTTGCTGGATTATCAGTCTGTCTCCGGGATTAAGGCCGGAAAGTATCTCTACTCCCTGGCTATATTCTTTGCCGGTTCTGACCAGGCGAAGTCTGGCTTTATCTTCAACTGCGACGAAGACACGCTCCATCTGGCCGAAGGAGGAGATACTTTCTCTGGGTACCAGTACTGTTTCCACTGTGCTGCCGGGGAAGATAACTCTGGCGAACTGACCGGAGCGCAGATCCGGATGCATTTCTATATCGAGTTTTATGGCTACGGTTCTGGTCTGAGGGTCGGCGACCGGTGAAATTTCCACTACCCGGCCTACAATTTCCAGTTGTGCCGCGGGAACCTTGATATTCATGGTTGTGTCCAGTTTGAGATGTGTTGCCAGAGTTTCCGGGATATCCGCCATTACCTGAAGATTATTTTCATTTTCAATATGGAGCAATGGTTTGGCGGGTGTTGCCAAATCGCCGACATCCACCATTTTGCGGGTGATGATACCGTCAAAAGGGGCAAGCACATTGGTGTAACCCATCATGGTAGTGGCTTCACGAAAGTTGGCCTGTGCAACTTTCAGTGCATCTTCCAGGGACTTGACGGCTTCGGCCGTGGCTGCTTTCTGGGCAAGGAGTTTTCGCTCGCGGTCGAGATTGCGGGATGCCTGATCGAGCTGTGCCCTGGCTTGCTGCAGCTGTGCTGATATTTCATCGGCACGTATGCGAAGCAGCAGGTCGTCTTTGCTGACACGTGATCCCGGGCCGACTTCAATAGTCGTGATATTACCACTTATCCGTGCGGATATGACGGCGTTTTGAGCCGCCTGCAGGGTTCCCATTATTTCGACCTGATCCGCTACCCGAGAGGTTGCAACCTGCAGAACTTCAACCTTGAGCGGGGTTTGGGAAAATTCTTGCCGGTCGGTATCTTCCGAATTGCCGCTGCAACCGCCAAGCAGAAAAACAATCACTATGCCAAGCAGAAGAGGAAAGGAAGGAGTATGATTCATCATTGTTTGCTCCAGAGTATGTTTTCAAATTGAGGAAGTGCAACGACTTTGCGAAGATTGGCCACAGCTATGCGATAGAGCGCCTGAGCACGAGAATCGCGGAGCAGGGCATCAGTCAGTCGTGTTTCGATATCGATAAGTTCGGAGGAGAGAAGAACCCCTTCCTGGAACCGTGCACGACTCAATTCGGCACTTTCCCGGGCGAGCTGGACCATTTTGGCAGTTACCGTGACTCTTTTCTCGGCCTGTTCCAGTTCCTGCAGGGCTTGCTGCAGCTCATAGTTCAAGAGGAGTTCTGTTTTTCTTTTCTTTTCTTCCAATTCGGCAACGGTGGCTGTTTTCAAGGCAACCTCACTCTCTTTTCGTCCACCGTCAAAGAGGGAGTAGCTCATCCTGATCCCTCCAATCCAGGCATCCCCATCACCGTCGGTGATAAAGCCGTTTTCATACTGATACCCAACAAATCCATCTAAAGTCGGGTGGTAGGCGGCCCGGGCCATTTGTAGTGCAGCACGGGCTGAGGCTACCGCTCCTGCAATAGATTGCAGTTCCGGCCGCGCCCGGAAGTCCGGGGCCTTCGGCAGGGGCTGGGCGGGATCTGTCTGTTGACGTTCTATCAGGACGGGGCCTTCTGCCCTGCCAAGCAGATTGTTAAATCCATGATGGGTGAGATTCAGCGTATGCCGGGCCTGGATCAGGTCTTCCTCGGCTCTGGCTTCCTGGACTTCCAGGTCGAGAAGATGGGGGCGGAGCAGATCTCCGGCCTCGTGTCGTGCCCGGGCGACCTGCAGTGATGATTGCAGAGCATGCAGGGCGGATTGGCGGGCTTCAATCATATTTTCTGCCAGTACGATCTGTTCGAAGGAGCGTACCACCTCAAAGGCAAGCTGGTTGACCACAGCACTGTATTCAGCTGTGGAGACAAGGTGGTCATGATATGCCGCATCGAGTGCCGCACTGTCACTGCCGCCGCTGTAGAGACGATACTTGAGCTCGGCCTTGAATATGAGGCTGTCGGTTCTGCCGGGATCATTAAAATCGATAGCTGCGTCAAAAGCGCCTTGGTTTAGGATATTCCCAAATGAAAACATGGGATTGTCGGTCTGAGAATACTCCGTCTGCAGCTGTATCGTGGGAAAGAGTCTGCTGTTGACCTGTTCGATTCCGGCCTGGGCGCCGCTTATCCGAATTCGAGCTATGCGGCTGTCCGGATTGTTTTGCATGGCATATTGCACCGCTTTTTTCGCCGTCCATACAGTTTGTTGCCGGTCTTGCGCAGAGGCAAAGGAACTCGCGGCAAAGATTGGAAGACTGCAAAGAATACAGCAGAGGTGGAAAACTGTTGCGGGCATTATATTTTCTCCTGGTTACAGGGCTGTTTTTACTGAGACTACCGGTAAATGGACAACCTGCTGTCCGGCATAGGGAAACCGAGGGAACTAGTCCGGATATATTAAGCTTAGCTATTTAATTAAATACTACGGCTACTATATTTTCCCTGTACACTTCTGTCAAGAGGAAAGGTCCAGTGATGTTTCCAAGGTAGAATAGCACTATTGGCTTGTTAATACAATCATATACCCATAAATGTGCTGTTTTATCCACAAGGTGGAACAGGTTGACAATCATAAGGCGATTGAGGATAATCAGAGAAGGCTGGTACTGGAACAGATATGGCCCTTTTGCCGGGAAAGATGGAGGTTGTAGTATGCTGGAGCTGCGAAAATTTGTTGCACCCGAGTTTATTTTCGGTCGTGGTGCGATCGATCTGGTGGGGCAATATGCCGCAAATTTTGGAGCGAGAAAGGCCTTTGTCGTTACTGACGAGGGTGTTCGCAAGTGTGGTATGGCCCGGAAAGTATGCGATATTCTGCATAACGAAAATATTCAATACGCCGTATTTTCCGCCATAACTCCCAACCCTCGCTCCGAAGAGGTCATGGCGGGAGCCGAGTTGTACACCCGTGAGGGCTGCGATGTTATCATAGCGGTCGGGGGCGGCAGCCCCATAGATTGCGCCAAAGGTATCGGTATTGTCACCACTAACGGTAAAAATATTATTGAATTTGAAGGAATAGATAATGTAGAAATCCCCGGACCGCCGCTGATCTGTCTTCCCACGACCGCCGGCACTGCAGCGGATGTTTCCCAGTTTGCCATTATAAATAATCAGGAAAAAGGGGTTAAAATTGCCATCGTCAGTAAAACCATGGTCCCCGATGTGGCCCTTATCGATCCGGCGGCAACGCTGACCATGGATGGGTATCTGACGGCCTGTACCGGCATGGATGCTCTTGTCCATGCATTAGAGGCTTATGTATCAACGGCCCATGGCCCCATTATCGATCTGCACGCCCTCAACGCTATTCAGCTGATTTTTGACAACCTTGTGGCGGTATTGAAAGAACCGGACGATATCGAGTTGCGCGGTAAAATCGCTCTGGCCAGCCTGCAGGCCGGCCTGGCCTTTTCCAATGCAAGCCTGGGCGCCGTCCACGCCATGGCCCACAGCTGCGGCGGTTTACTCGATATGCCCCATGGTGAGTGTAATGCTCTCCTGATTGACCATGTGGTCGCCTTTAATTTTGCCGAAGTTCCGGAACGATATACCAGCATTGCCGAAGTGATCGGTATTCCGGTACAGACCTTGACGGAGAGTGAAGTAAAACATCAATTACTGCAGAGGATCCGAGAGCTGAAAGTGGATGTCGGTATTTCGTCAGGTCTTGGTGCACGGGGCGTCACGGTTGCTGATATTCCGGAACTGGCTCGTAAGGCCATGAACGATCCCTGCATGGTAACCAACCCTCGAGTTGCCGAAGCGAGGGATATCGAGGTTCTCTATGAAGAAGCTCTCTGAGCAAGACCGCAGAGACCAGCTGAGAAGTAAAATTATCGGGCTTGGCGAAAAATCCATCCGGAAAAGTTATTATCCCGAGTTGCAGCTGCGCATAAAAGAACTTGAGCAGATCAACACGGAGCTGCGTGAGGAAATCGCCTTCCGGCGCAGGGCGGAAGAAAGTAATGTCAAGTTGGAGGAACAGCTGCGCCAGGCCATGAAAATGGAGGCCATAGGCACGCTGGCCGGTGGCATAGCGCATGATTTCAACAATATTTTAACGGCCATTATCGGCTATACCGAACTTGCCAGGCTGAACATCGAAAAAAACTGTGTTGCCGGGGAATGTGCGGTTCATCTCGATCTTAGTCACCTGCTTGATGCCGGATATAGAGCGCGTGATCTCATTAAACAGATACTCGCCTTCAGCCGGCAGCAGAAACAGGAAACAAGTCCACTTAAACTCAGTGAGGTGGTCCGGGAAGCCTTGAAACTGCTCCGCGCAACTATTCCCAAATCCGTGGAGATTCGTGAAAATATCGGCAGCGCTGACGGCCATGTCATGGCCGACTCCACCCAGATGCATCAGATTATAATGAATCTTTGCACTAATGGGTATCATGCCATGCGCGACAGTGGCGGTGTATTGGGTGTTAAGCTCTCTACCACGGAAATCCATGAGAGTGATAAACGGGTCAGCCATCTGCATTTACAGGCGGGCTCATATACTCTGTTGGAGATTAGTGATACCGGAGAGGGAATGACCCGGGCGGTGCGGGAGCGTATCTTTGACCCCTATTTTACCACCAAGGCAAACAATGGCGGCACCGGTATGGGGCTGGCTGTAGTCCATGGAATCGTGAGGGAGCATCAGGGGCATATCAGTGTCTACAGTGAGCTTGGCAGAGGCACAACCTTCAAGGTGTATCTGCCCCAGATTATCGGCAGCGTTATCGAACATGTCCATGTTCAACAGGCACAGCTTCCCATGGGAGATGAACGGATTCTGTTGGTTGACGATGAAGAACCGGTCCTTGATCTGGAAAGGGCTTTGCTGGAGAAGCTCGGCTATCAGGTTACCTCCACCGCAAGCCCGATGGAGGCGCTGGAAATTTTTACAGACCGGCAAGGTGCCTTTGATCTTGTCATGACGGATATGACCATGCCGAAAATGAACGGTATGGAGTTAGCCGGGGAGATCCTGCAACGTCGGCCACAGATGCCGATAATTATCTGTACGGGATTCAGTGAGCTGACTAACGAGAAAAAAGCCAAGGCCATCGGCGCCCGGGAATTTGTGATGAAGCCGCTTGTTCTCCGCGAGCTGGCTCCTACCCTGCGCAGGGTCCTGCAAAATCCGGGGCATTGAAAACCGTAGTCTCCTGGTGGGTAGAGGATGGGGAGAATACCGTTGCTCTTTGGTCTGGGAAAAAGGTTGGCGTTTTTCTCCAGCCCGTTGGGCACAGCCGTAAAACAGGGCAACCATAAACCCACCTATGGTCCGTTGTCAACACTCTTTTACCGGGGCTCTCTGCTGCTTCACTCTCTATTGAGTCCATCAAGACAAGGATTGCGTCTGGCGCAGGTAGGCGTCATAGCTGCCCGTGAAGGCATGAATTTCTCCCTGGTTGATTGCAAAAACGCGATTCACCAGGGATCTGAGAAAATGGCGGTCATGGCTGACCAGGACGACGGTGCCATCGAAGCCCTGCAGGGCGGTCAGCAAAACTTCACGGGATTCAATATCGAGGTGGTTGGTGGGTTCGTCAAGAATGAGGAAGTTAAGCGGACGGCCAAGTAGTTTTGCCAGCACGACTCTGCTTTTCTCCCCTCCGGAAAGATTACCGATCCGTTTATCGACATCGTCACCCTGAAACAGAAACGCGGCGCAGAGATTGCGGATGACCCCGATGTTTTCCAAAGGCATATCCTGCTGTACTGCTTCAAAGACCGTATGTTCGGCCGAAAGAAGATCCATGGAGTGCTGGCTGAAATAGCCTGTCTCGACATTGGCGCCAAGGATGATTTCTCCACTGGAAGGTGCGGTCTGTTGTGCCATGATTTTTAGAAGAGTCGATTTGCCGGCACCGTTGACGCCAACCACGGCGATTTTTTCCGACCGGCGTATTGTACCGGATAGACCGCTGAACACTTCGACATCCCTGTTGTCATGAGTCCTCCAGAGCTTGCCGACACCGCGTAGATGAAGAACGTCGTCACCACTGCGCGGCGGAGTGGGAAAGTCGAAGACCATGGTTTTCTGGGTCGGCGGCAGAACGATCCGTTCAATCTTTTCCAGCTTCTTGATACGTGACTGGACCTGAGCTGCGTGTGAAGCCCGTGCGGCGAAACGGGCAATAAATTCCTCTTCTTTGGCAAGCATTTCCTGCTGCCTGCGATAGCTCGCCAGCAGCTGCCTGCGCCGTATCTCCCGCTCCTGCAGATAAAAATCGAAATTGCCGTTATAGGTGGTAGTTGTACCAAAAGAAACTTCTATGATACGAGTGACAATCCTGTTCATAAACTCACGGTCATGACAGGTCATCAGCAGGGC
>CAYUPL010000041.1:0-7379 GCA_964446655.1 uncultured Desulfopila sp. | reverse complement strand
CCCTTGTCGGGCTGTTCCGTACCGTATATCAGGCGAAAAATGGTGGTCTTCCCCGAACCGTTCGGACCCACAAGACCTGTTTTACTGTTGGGTAGGATCTGGAGCTGGGCATTCTGCAGGATGATCTGGGAGCCGTGCTGCAAGACGATGTTGTTTAAGTGGATCATGCTCTCTTCCAAAGAAAAAAAACACGAAAGTACAGAATAATGATCCGAGTTGCAAGTGATTTCCGAACAAACACTCACTCAGGTATGAGTGGGAGGCAGAACTACGAAGAGCCCGATTAATTGCTCAAATATAAAAATAGTTTTAGCAATTCTTGTGCTTGCTTGGCTATACTATCAGTAGCAGTCTGTTTTAGCCTGGGGTGCTTTTTCGAGAAAAAGAACAAGCTGTCGGGACCTGATGAAAGGGAAGATGGTATAGTTGAAATACCAGGTTCAATTTAACAGACCTGACGTGTCTATGTATCATGCATTCCGGAAGAGTCAACGGCCTAATTTCGAAGCATGTTTCTAACGTTTTTGGGGCAGGCGGGGCATTTTGGCAATTGGGATCTTGACGGAAAACTTGAGGTGTGCTATAGCATACAACCATGGGATACAACCGCTCGGTTCTGATGATATTATCAGGTTTAAAAAGACCGGGAGAGGTTCGTTGTGTGAAACTTGTGCCAATAAATTTATCTATGAAGTCACAGGCTAATGGGTCTGTGAAGTGAATTGGAAGTACGGAAAGAAGCCGGCTGATGATAATTAGTCAACGAAAGGTCCAATTTGAATCTGCCGGTCACCGTAACCGTGTAAATTCAAAAATAAAGGAGGTCTGAGAGAGTAATATCTTGTTAAAATTGTGTAATTAATTATTAAGTTCACATTCAAAGGAGAGTCTAACATGTACAAAGCTGTCAAAGCGATTATCACTATTACGCTGGTCAATTTGTTTGTTGTGGCTGGGAGCAGTGCAGTCTTCGCAGCACCTGAAATGATTCTTAAATTTGCCGGGCAAAATTCCGTTGATCATCCTGCAAGCAAGCAGATGGAAGAGATTGCCAAAGAAATTGCTGAAAAAACAGATGGGCGTATAGAGGTCAAGGTGTACCCTGCTAATCAGTTGGGCGACTACAGCCTGGTCTATGAAGAGCAAATTCGTGGAACTATTGATATGTCATGTATTTCCGTGCCGAGCCAGTTCGATCCGAGAATGGAACTGATTTATATCAATGGATATGTTGGTGACTACGATGATGTAAAAAAAGTTTTTGCCCAGAACGGATGGCTCTTCAACAAGATGAATGAGTTCAATCGGCAGCTTGGTGTCAAACTTCTTGGGTTTTTCATCGAAGGCATGATTGGTACCGGAACCACCAAACCTGCTCAGGACCCGCTTAATCCTGAAGTCGATAAAGACGTTCTGGTCCGGGTTCCTAACATGGATGTGTACAAGCTTGCTGCTGAAGCCATGGGATATCGTACCGTCACCGTTCCCTATTCAGACGTTTATCAGGCAATACAGACCGGCGTTGTAAACGGCGTCAACGGTTATCCTGTTGCTGCAGCCTACACCGCTCTTGGTGATGTTCTCAAATACTGGTACATGACCAATTACTCTCTTGAAGTACTCAATTACATGATCAGTGAAAAAACCTGGCAGAAGATCAAGCCGGAAGATCAGAAGGTCATCGAGGAAGTCCTCGCCAATGCCACTACCAAAAGTGTTGATAATGCCAAAAACCTTGATGAGCACTACATGAACCTCATGAAGGAGAAAGGTATAGAAGTGTTTACCTATACCAAAGAAGAACTGGTTCCCATTATGAAAGCAAGTGCCTCTACCTGGCCGCGACTTGAAAGGAATATGACCAAAGAGCTTATGGATGAGTTCCGGACCGAGCTGGCTCCGAAGTGATCTCCTCCTTCTTTATACCGTTTTCTCTTCAATAAATTATGAGATCCGGGCACAGGGAGTTTCTGCCCGGATCTCATTCTGTTTGCCAAGGGGGTTCCTGTGTCAGGTAATAATGATGATGCCAACTGTGCTGTCGGATCTGAGTGCATTATTCCTCTCGATGCGCCGAAAAACTTCTTTGACCGCATAGCCATAAACGGCCTTTCCCTTATATGTTTCTCCAGTAGTGTCGCCCTGACTCTCATTATCTGTGCCGCCGCCTTCTTTCGCTATGTTGTTAAAGGAGATCTCTATGGCTATGAGGAATGGGTAAAAATGCTGGCCTTCTGGCTCTATTTTGCCGGTGCGGCGATCGGTGCCTATAATCGTACCCATGTTTCCGCCGATCTCGTTCAGGCCTATGTACCTGATGGAAAGCTGAAAAATTTTCTGGTTTTTCTCAAAGATCTCATCACGGTCGGTGTAACGCTGCTTTTTGTCTGGTACGGTTATGATTTTTTCATGTTCGGATTCGCAGGTCCGCTTGGAACTGGGGTTGCCATTCCTAAAACGACCATTTGGAGAATCAGCTTCTGGGTTGGCTATCTTTCTGTCTTCATGGGACTTTCTTTTATGGCCTATTACTTCCTCAGAGATCTTCTTCAGAGTACCGGCACACTGTTTGGGAGGAAAACTAAATGATTTACGTTGCACTCTTGATTCTGGTTTTTTGTCTCGTTATCGGTGTGCCGGTACCGGTAAGTTTTATGGCTTCCGCGGCGTGGCTTATTTTTTTCGGCGGACCTCTGGGGGAAGGGTATCAAGCCACCCAGTTGTTGCCCTACGGTTTCGCCCAGATGAATTCCGTCTCCCTGATTGCCATTGCCCTCTTCATTACTGCCGGCGGTATCATGGAGCGCGGCAGGATCGGCGAGAAGCTCATCGATTTCGTCGATGTTTTTGCCGGGCATCTGCGTAGCGGTCTTGGTATCATCGCCGTTGTTTCCTGTGCCATCGTCGGTTCCATTTGTGGAGCGGCCTGCGCCACTTTATCATGCGTCGGCTCCATACTGTTTCCCCGGTTTGCCAAGGAAGGGTATCCACGGGGGTTGGCGGCAGCACTTTTAGCCAATGCCTCTCTTCTTGGTTTGCTCATTCCTCCAAACGCGACACTGATTATTTTTGCCTGGATAAGTGGTCAGTCGGTCCTGGCCTGTTTTTTGGCCACGGTAATCCCCGGGTTCCTGACCATACTACTCTTATGCCTTGTGAACTGGTGGCTTCTCAGGCATAACAAAACTGTAGTTGTCGCTCCGAAACGGACCGGTGCGGAAAAAATAGAACTCTTCAGAAAGAGAGGCCGAGTGGCTCTGCCGGCATTGATGCTGCCGATCATTGTTCTTGGTGGTATCTATGGTGGTATTTTGACCACCACCGAGGCCTCCGCCATGGCCGTCTTTTATGCCATTCCTGTCGGACTCTTTATCTATAAGGGACTCAGCCTGAAAAACTCCTACGAGGTGCTTATCGAGTCCGCCATCACCACCGGCGTTATCATGGTGATGCTCTATTCCGTTGCCATGCTGAGCAGGCTCTATATTCTCGAAGACCTGCCCGGAGTTATGCTGGCCCTTTTTTATGCGGTTTCAGAGAACCCGCTCATCATCATGTTCATGATTAACCTCTTTCTGGTGCTCATGGGAATGCTGATGGATGATATCAGCGTGGTCGTTCTCACCACTCCCATTATGATGCCGATTATAATGGAACTTGGTTTTAATCCTATTCACTATGCGGCGATAGTCGGTGTCAATACCGGTCTGGGATGTATTACACCGCCGGCGGCACCGGTTCTCTATCTTTCCGGAAGATTGGGTGCCGCACCTATTGATGAAATGATGAAACCATGTTTGTGGTTTATTCTCCTCTGCTGGGTACCGATGCTTTTTCTGGTGGTCTTTTTCCCAAAAATTTCTCTCCTGCTGCCGCATCTCATTATGGGCACACCGTGGTAAAGTAGAGTTATGAATTTTTATCGAAATGTATTTGCTGTGCTGTGTTTTGCATTTTTTCTCGCTGGAATTACAAGCAACTCGCCATTTGCCTATCTGGTAGCTATGGTATGCGCCATAATTTCCAGGACGGCGGAGAAAAGGGGATGGCCCGATCCTTTTTAGGCCAATCTTTGTTACAGCAAGAGTAAACAGACAACAAATCTCCATCGAAACAAATCTGTAATCAGATAACGGAGTCATATGAACTGAAAGCCCCCTGCCGATAGGCAGGGGGCTTTCAGTTTCTGTGGGGAATGGATTGTATTATGCTCGAATCCCCGTAGGCGTACCCATCCTGAACTGGTGTTGATGCAATTAATCATGGCACCTGCTATCAGTGGAAAACAGATATACCGGGAAATTCTGCGCCTCCACCCGCTACAGAAGGCGGTGATCGTCAGTGGCTTCGCCGAAGATGATGAGGTTCAGGATGTACTGAAAATGGAGGCTGCTTCCTTCATCCGCAAACCATATTCTCTGCACCAGTTGGCCAAAGCGGTCAAAGATGCGCTTGCCGGTTCAAAAAACAGGTAATTGTCATTTGATTTTAGAATTTCTGAGATTATTTTTTGCCGGATTGAGGGATTGTATCACCTATCTCAGACAAAACCGTACTCTGTATAGCATCGTATAGGTTATACTAGTATTGTATATTATCAATAAAGGGAAAAGGAATGGAAAAATTACTCACTATAAAAGAAGCCGCCGCTTTTTTGAAAGTTTCGGAAATTTATTCTCTGTCAGTATGATCTGGCCTATTTTGGCGCGGATGGGGCAATGATGGCTTTCGATACTCATAATATAATGATCTACCGTGGAGAAGTAAGACAGAGTCCGTATTTTGGAGGGTCGGCTCATTAAGGCAAAAAAACAATTCTCCCTTTGGCTCGGGGAGCAGAGATGTTTAAATCACATCTCTCAACATCACTTAATGCAAGAAAAGCAGATGAATATTATCCATGAAGAAGCTCGAACAGCTGAAGAAACTACCAATCCGGAAACATGGGTCGATCTGTACGCTGATAGTCTTTTTCGTTATGCATTGTTCCGTATTGCCGATAAGGCCGTTGCGGAAGAGCTGGTTCAGGAAACTTTTGTCGCCGCCCTGTCGAACCTTGACAATAGCCGGTTTCGTGGCGAATCGGCCTGTAAAACCTGGCTGACCGGTATCCTTAAGCACAAAATTCTCGACCACTTAAGGCAAAAATATCGGCACCAGGCCAAGCCGCTTGAAGTTATCAGGGAAGACGTTATCGAGGATTCTTTCGATGCACGAGGAAACTGGCGGGTCAAACCAGGGCAATGGGGGGGGGACCCTGAAAAGCACTATGAACAGCTGGAACTCATGCATATTATCATGGAATGCATTGCCGCGCTTGGCGAGCGTCAGGCCGATGCCTTCCGGCTTCGAGAACTAGGAGGAGAGGAAGCGGAAGAAATCTGCAAGATCCTCAAGATCAGTGCAACTAATTACTGGGTGTTGATGCATAGGGCGAGGCTATCGATGAGGCGGTGTGTTGAGCTGAAGTGGCCATAGTAATCTCTCCGATGGACAAGATAACTCAATGTTCATAAAGAATGCCGGCTCATTAAGGGTGTGGCTGTTTGAATTTTCGCTCAGAAGGAACGTATGGGGTGCAAATCCACATTCGAGTGTCGCATAACTTTTCTGGAGTATTGGTGGCAATTCTCGTGTTGCCTTTTTGTGGTTTTGAGAGTTGGTGGCTAATTGTGCTCCGATGTCTTGTAGTATTTTCTTTTGATCCAGTTCGGTTTTAAGAAAATTCAATTCATGATCTTGAAGACGGGATGTTTATCCACCCATTCTTGCGACTTGGTATCTTTTGATTCCAACATAGGCAAATAGTAATTGAATTATCGGTCACTAATCCCTCGGAGTCCCTTTCCTTCCGGGACCAGATATTCTTCAATAGCCATGGATGAACCGGTCATAGACCGACTCCGTCGGCTTATAAACAAGAAAAATCAAACTAAAGATTGATTGCTTCGCGAAAAACTCTTCATCTGCATCGTTGGACCCCACGGACGACCGAAGTCTACGCTTATCTCCTGTAAGGCGCTGCCAATTTATATCATTACGACGCCATCAAATTTTCAATAGTCGATTTTTTGTGTAAGGAATCATCCCTCTGCCGCGACAGAGTATGCAAGGGGTTCTTTTATTCAATTTTCAACAAGAGAGAGAAGATTATGAAAAAATATCTCATTGCCTTTGCCGTCGTTGTTGCGGTATCTGCCTATTGGATTTTTGATGTACATCAATACCTGTCCCTCGAAGGTATCAAGGCGGCTCAGGCTCAACTGGACAACTGGCGCAGCGGATCGCCTCTTCTGGCCGGGGTGAGTTTTTTCATTCATAACTGGAAAAGGAGATAAGTCATGAAGTTTTTTGTATTATTATTTGTGCTCTTAATAAGTGCATTTACTGTTGATGCTGCCAATGTTGCCAATTCTGCAACATTCGACCACAGCAAGTGGGATGCATTGCTGCAAAGCAATGTGGTAGTTCACGAAGGTGGGAAAATAACCACTGTCGATTATCAAAGCATGGCTAAGCAAAGGCAGGTATTGGCCGATTATCTTGACCAGTTGTCAAAGCTTAGCCGTGAAGAATTTGATTCCTGGACAAAGGATGAGCAACTGGCTGTTTTAATCAACGCCTATAACGCCTGGACGGTTGAATTCATTCTCACTCAATATCCCGATCTGGAATCGATAAAGGACCTGGGTTCTTTTTTTCAGTCACCCTGGAAAAAGAAGTTCATTCCTCTTTTGCGTGAAACCCGTTCACTCGATGACATTGAACATAATCTCATCCGGGGCTCCGGACGATACAACGATCCGAGAATTCATTTTGCCGTAAATTGCGCCAGCATTGGTTGTCCTGCTTTGAAAAACGAGGCCTACCGGGGAGATATCCTGGACAAACAGCTGGAGGATGCTACCACGCTGTTTCTCTCGGACAAGACCAGAAACAGGATGAATGAAGGAGAGCTGCAGGTTTCCAGCATCTTTAAATGGTATCGGGAAGATTTTGAAGCCGGCTGGCGTGATGCGACGACTTTGTCCCAATTTCTTGCACTGTATAAAGACAGTCTGGGGCTCAGCGATACCGAGGCCGACGAATTGGTTGCCGGTAATATCGACATTGCATTCCTGGATTATGACTGGAAACTGAACAGCGCAGATTAAATTGACTACAACTTGGCAGCGCAGGCACATGTTTTTGTACAGCGGGAGCTATCCTCATGGAACAACGAGAGATCATAAATACGATCACAACAGTGCTGGAAGAGTATTTATCCAGCAGTACAGAAAATGGTTTTCTTCGGTTAAAAAAACTCGAAGAACTGCTTGAACTCCGACAAAAATATCCGTTCTGGCTCCATGTCGGTGGTGCCTGGGGCGGGGCCGTAG
>CAYUPL010000040.1:0-35011 GCA_964446655.1 uncultured Desulfopila sp. | reverse complement strand
CGAGTCACTGGCAGCGCATGCGATTTGGCTGAGCTTCGTACGTAATCAGAATCTGTTAAGCTCTGCAATACCGTAATTCACTGAAGCAGTTCTACAATTACAGGAGAATATATGAGTGACCTCAAAAAGATGTACACTACGATTTTAGGAGACCACTTTCCCATGGAGATGAAAATCTCCTTTGATGACCAGACCCTGGTGTATCGCAAGAAGACCTGGAAGATAAAACAGGAAGACGGCAGCTTCGAAGAACGTGGTGTCAGATACGGTGAAAATCCGGATCAGGAAGCAGCTCTTTACGAACTGGTCAATGGTAATCTCATTTTGGGCGACTGCGCTTTTATCGAGCCTGGAAACGGACTGGTTTCCGCTATTGAGGCTGAAGACATGCTGCAGGTCGGTAAACATCCGGGCAAAATCAATCTTACCGATATCGACAACGGCTTGAACATCATCAAGTACCTGACGGATCGTCCCGCAGCCGTGATTCTGAAACATAACAATCCCTGCGGTGCTGCCTATGGGGCAACTCCGGCCGACGCCTTCAACAGGGCCAACCGGAGCGATAGGATCGCCGCCTTTGGTGGAGCGGTGGTGATGAGTCGTCCGTGTGACAAAGAGACGGCCGCACTGCTGGCCGAGAATTACCTCGAAGTTGTCTGCGCGCCCGAGTTTGAAGAAGGCTCCCTGGCAGTACTGCAAAAACGGCCCAACCTCCGCATTATTAAAATTACGGGAATCGACAGACTTGCTGATTTTGAGTCCTACCGTTTCGTCGATTTTAAGAGCTTGATAGACGGCGGTATTATTGTGCAGCAATCCGCCAGGAATTCCATTCGCGGTTTACAGGATCTCAAACCGGCAACGGCTACCTGGAAGGGCAAAGAATATACCTGCGCCAGGCAGCCGACAAAAAGGGAAATCGACGACATGATCTTCGGTTGGGCGGTAGAGCATGGAGTAACCTCCAATTCAGTGCTCTATATCAAGGACGGCTGTACCGTCGGCATAGGAACAGGCGAGCAGGACCGCGTCGGCGTCGCCGAGATTGCCGTGCATAAGGCCTATATCAAATATGCCGACATCCTCTGCTTTGATGCCCACAAGATTCCTTACGCCGATCTCGCGCTCGAAATTGAAAAGGGACTGCGAAGCAGATCGGATAAAGACGAAATCGATGCTCAGGTATCCAGAGAAAAAGCCAACCTTCCCGGCTCCGTTATGATCTCAGACGCCTTTTTTCCCTTTCGGGACGGCGCCGATGTCGGTATTCGCCAGGGAGTGTCCGCCATCCTGCAGGCGGGAGGATCCATGCGGGATTTTGAAACCATAGAGGCCTGCAACGAAGCTCAACCTCAGGTCGCCATGATGTTTACCGGGCAACGCTCCTTCAAACATTAACATACTCAGAAGACTGATCATTTTCCGCATACCACACCAAAGGATCAGTCTTCTCCATCTGTACAGGAGAAGGGGCAGAATGAAGCCACAAAAACCGCCACTCAAAAGAATCCGGTACGCCTTATTTTACTCCAAAGATGGGTTGGTGACGTGCTTCAGGAACGAAGCGGCATTCAGGCAGGAACTTTTTCTGTTTCTGATACTCTTGGTGCCGCTCTACTTTCTCCCGTTTGATCTCTCTGTCAAGCTCCTGTTATTTATGGTAAACTCGTTGGTGCTCATCACGGAAGTGCTGAATTCTGCTATTGAAGCGGTGGTCGATCTTGTTTCTCCAGAGCATAATACACTCGCTAAAAAGGCGAAAGATATGGGAAGTGCGGCCGTTTTTCTTGCCCTCGCCCTGGCCGCCGTTCTCTGGGGAGCCGCTCTTGCTTCCCTGCTAACTCCGCTATAGCAGCGCAACAAGAGGAGAAACAGCTTCACTGCACCAGTTCTTCTACACCGACAAACCCTATCTCACTTTGTTCAACATCGACACGGTCCCGCAGGGCAGCCAGCGTCTCCGGGTAGGGATGGCCGATACCCATGGCTCTCCCCTGAGACCTGCACAATGCAAAAAGCATATCGAGCTGGTGACAGATCGCTGTTGAGCCTTTTTAGCCTCAGCAGTAGAGCGCTCTGTAGCCATATTGGGTCCGTCCGGTTCTTCAAAAACAATGGCGCCGCCATCGAACGTACTCAGCTCTGCCGCCACCACCATACGGAAAAACACCACATACGTGAGCATACCGACGGAAAACACCAGGAAGAAAAAAAGAAGAAGGGTATAGAGGGTTTTTTTCAGATTAATCCGGGGAAACCTGCTCTGCTTCTTTCTCCGTTGCGATTTTGTTTTTTTAGATAAAACACGCGCTTTAGCCATAATATTGGGCCGGCTACCAGACAAGTGTCGGTCTATTTTTTCCGCTGCAGAGCATAACTTGCCAATCCTTCTAAAATTTGTCGGTCTTTGTTGTTGCGGTCCGGGGAAAAAAGCTGAAGATGACGAAGTGCCTTTTTTATACACTGTTCTGCCTTCTGCCGCGCCAGAACAAAGCCGTCATACTGTTCTATAAACCTGTACACCTCGGCAAACGATTGCCGACGCTGCTCCGGGTCTGCCAGCACATCATGGATTGATTTCTGCAGATCCGCTTCGGCACGTTGCAGCGCCAGAATCAAGGGCAGGGTCATTTTTCCTTCAATCAGATCATTGCCGAGGGTTTTACCAGTAGCCTTCTCATCACCCTGGTAATCAAGAAGATCATCTACAATCTGGAACCCATAGCCAAGATTTCGTCCATATTCTTTTAAAGCCGGCTGCTGTTTCGCGTCGGCTCCGCCATATATGGCGCCTATTTCAGTTGCTGCCGATATCAACAGCGCTGTTTTTCCCTCAATTGCCGCGAAATAGTCCTGTTCCGACTGAGTGAATGTATTTGCATTGCGTAACTGCACAAACTCACCGTCCACCATGGCACTGGTAGCACGACAGAATATTTCAAGTGACCTTTCTCCCCCCAGTTTACCAACCATCTCCATGGAGCGGGCATGTAAAAAATCTCCAGCCAGAATAGCTGCCGCAGTACCGTACATCTTACAAACCGAGGGCTTTCCCCGCCGTGTAGCGGCCTGATCTATAACATCGTCATGGAAAAGTGTGGCCATGTGGAGATATTCAAAAGCACTGGCCAATGGATAAATATGGTCGACTCTATCGCCACACAGCCGCGCCGACAAAACCACCAGCAGCGGCCGAAAACGTTTGCCGCCGCCAAAAAGACCGTAGCGCAGGATTTCCAGTAGGTGCCGGTCCAGAGTATTGCTCAGAATATCCATGTCCCGGGACATTGTCGCATCAATTTCCTCAATATCCAGTCGAACAAGTTGTAACAAAGTGTCGATATCAGACATAATAAAAGCAACCTAAAATATAATTGTTGTCTTACATGGTTCGTCAAACGGCAGCAGCAGATAAAAAATCGGTCTCATTCCTCTGCAAAAAAGGCAGCTACCTGCTCCAGGTCCCTTACCACCGGAGACGGCGGCAGCGAAGCAAGAAAAGTTGCGCCATAGCCCTTGGCATAAAGCCGTCCGTCCATCACAGCAAGAAGACCACGATCATCCCGAGACCGCATAAGTCTGCCGATCCCCTGCCGGAGCGTCAATATAGCTCGTGGTACTTGAAAGTCAAAAAAAGGATTCCCTCCCGAATCTCTGATGTCAGCAATGCGAGCCTGCAATACCGGATCACTGGGAACTTCAAAAGGCAGCTTATCAACAATAACGCAGCTCAGGGAGTCACCCGGGACATCGACACCTTCCCAAAAACTGGCCACAGCTACCAGCACCGAGTTGGTTACATCCCGAAATTGCTGTAAAAGAGCATTTTTGGAAGCCCTTCCCTGAACCAGCACCGGAAACTGCAGATGTTCCTCGAGAAATTCGGCTACACTGTCCATTCCTTTAAAACTAGTACACAAAATCAGAGCTCTTCCTCTCGTTATCTGTAAAATAGCATAAATCCGGCTGCAAAGCTCTTCAATATACCTCTGCTCGGCGGGCATGGGGAAGCCTCTTTCCGGGATGTACAGACACGTCCTGCTCGAATAATCAAAGGGAGATGACAGACGCAGTGTCTGTACCTGTCCCTCCAGACCGAGGCGTTCAATCACATAATCGAAATTACCGGCCGTGGTGAGAGTGGCGGAGGTCAAGACGCAATAATCGACCCGAGGGTAGAGGTGTTCCTGTAAACTTTCAGCAACGTTCACAGGTGTCGCGCTTAACGAAATAGCCCTGTCCCGTCGTTCATACCAATACACCTGCCCGCCTTTTTCCGTTACCACTTCCGGCAAAGCGATGAAGAGCAGGTTGTCATGCAGTTCTTCCGCTCGTTTTTGCAGCGTCTTCCACCCTTCTCCCAGGGAAAGGAATTCTTCCAACTCTCGAGCCACCCTTTCCAGTCCTGAGGCAAGCAATTTGACCTCATCATACCAGGCATCGTTGGCATCAATGAACTCGGGCAGAGGATAGCGTCCCCGAGCAGGCGGGAAAATAGCCGCAAAGCTCTCGACTCTTTGCTTCAATCCTCTGACGGAGCCTATCATCTTGTCTGCAAGAGAAGGCGGCAGATCAGCCTCCGCCTGTCTTTCCACGTCTTGTGCCAGATCAAACATCTGGTATTGACTGAAGCTTCTACCGAAAAAAACTGAGGCGATATTTTCAAGGTGATGCGCTTCGTCAAAGATAACCCCTTCATAGCGCGGCAGCACTTCGCCGAAACCTGAGCGACGCAGGGCCAGATCAGAAAAGAAGAGATGATGGTTCACAATAACAAGCCTGGCTGCGCCAGCCTTTTTACGCACTTCATTAATGAAACAGAGCGACGCTTCCGGACAATCCCCACCAAGACACTGGTGCGATTTGGCGGATATTTTCGTCCAGAGAGGTGAATAATCGGCCAGCCATTCCAGTTCAGCCCTGTCGCCACTGACCGTTGATACGAGCCAATCGTCAATCCTATCACAGGTATCATCATCCAGCAAAGAAAGCTGAGGTGAACTCCTATACTGAAACCATCTGTAATAACATAGATAATTCTGCCTTCCCTTAATGCAGACAACATTAATATCTTCGCCGAGCAGCTTCGTCAATAGAGGTATTTCCTTTTTCAGTATCTGATCCTGCAGATTGATTGTGGCGGTGGAAACAACAATCTTTTTACCGGACAGAATCGCCGGCAGAAGGTAGGCGAGAGTTTTACCGATACCCGTTTCCGCTTCAACCAGCAGTATTGCAGCCTGACTCTTGTCTTCACTCCCTTCCTTGAGAAGGATATCAATTGCCTCAGCCATGCGCAACTGGTCGGTGCGAGCCTCATAATTACCGAGCGAGGCCGCCAGCAGACCATTGGCACCAAAAAAATTTTCCATGTGTTCTCTACCTGCTGCAGCCCTATCAAAGACAGGCACCACTGTGAAAGTTGCTCTCCATTGAGCACATCCACACTGTTATACGTTTTTTATTTTTATTTTTCAACCAAGCCTGTAAACTAAAAGAGAAACATTGTCGCGACAACATGGTTTTTACGGTACCGACGATCCATTCAATACAATTCGAGCTACCCTCATGGTTGATATACTCCCTCGAAAAGATGCTCCTGAACTTCCTTCAGGCAAAGACCTGCTCTATGAGGATGAAATTGTTGTTATCGTCGATGATTCTCCGGAAATTGTCCTGCTGCTCGAAAACTATCTCACCCGGCAAAATATTCCCGCGGCCAGGGCTCGCAACGCCGAAGAACTCTATCTCCTTTTTGAGCAAAAAAAGGTGGCTCTTATACTGTTGGACATCGGGCTTCCCGGGAAAAGCGGCACAGAAATACTCTCCGAAATTGTGCCGCATAAACCTGATCTGGGAATAATTATGGTGACCGGTTCCACCGATATTCAGACGGCCCTTGACTGCCTGCGTAATGGAGCAGACGACTACCTCACCAAACCTGTCATCCCAAGAGAGTTTAATCGAACACTGCAGCAGACTCTGAAAAAACGCCGACTCACCATCGAAAATCGTCTGTTCCAGAGAGAGTTGGAGGTCTCCAACTTCCGCATGCAATTTCTCCACAACCTCAACTTGAAGATGAACACCGCCTACCTCAACGTACTTGAGCTAGACAGCCTCCTGCAGACAATACTGGCAGGTATCACCTCCGAGGATGGCCTTAAATTCAACAGAGCATTTCTGGCACTCTACGATGATACCGGATCGACTCTCTCCGGTAAACTGGCAATCGGTCCTTCCACAAGAGAAGAAGCCGGCTATGTATGGCAGGATATAAAATCGAAAAATCTAGGTTTACATGACATTCTCAACGGTATAGCAGAACAAAACGTCAACCTCGACTCCGAGGTAAATCGAATTGCCAGAGCCCTTCATATCCCAGCTTCCGAAAGTAATCACATTCTTATTCATGCCACCAGAAAACGACAGTCTATCCTGGTACGCCACGGCAGCGCCGAGCATGTTCATATTCCCCTGGAATTTCTTGAACTTCTCAATGAAACCAATTTCGTTGTTGTGCCGCTTTTTTCCCCAAGTGAGTCGTTAGGGGTGATCATTGCCGACAACTTTGTCACCGGGGCGCCGATAACTGCCGCCGATGTAACGGCACTGGAAATTTTTGCCAACCAGGCGAGTCTGGCTATTAAGCACAGTCATCTCTACCGCAACATGAACCGCAAAATAAAAGAGCTTGAAATGCTCACCGCCGAACTGGAGAAAAACAAAGATATGTTGATCGAGGCAGAGCGATATTCAACAATTGGATACATATCCGCTCAGCTTGTTCATGCCATCCGCAATCCCCTCACTTCAATCGGAGGAACGGCCCGGTTGCTCCTCCGCCGCACAGCCGAGGAAAACACCAAAAAGTTTCTCAAAATCATGGCAGAAGAAACCACCAAAATCGAAGAGACATTAAAGAATCTTTTCCAATTCGTTGAAGATATAGCCCTGACAAAGAAACCACACTCAATATCCACAGCCCTGCAAGACAGTCTTGCCGTGTTTTACGCCACCTTCAAGAAAAACAACATTGAGCTTGAATTGGATCTGGGAGACAAGGATATCATGCTCAATATTGATGAAAAAATGATGCGCAAAGTGTTCATGCATCTAATCCGGAACAGTATTGAAGCAATGGAAGGAGGTGGTCGACTCCGCATTGAGCTCTTTCCTGACAATGGCGGCACCACGGTCAATATCATTGATTCAGGTACAGGTATGAGAACAGATCCGGATATGGCAAGCAATCCTTTCTATACCACCAAAACCTATGGAACTGGACTCGGCCTTACCCTGGTGGAGCAGATCGTTGAACTGCACGACGCCGAGTTTTCTCTGCAGCAGCTTTCACCTCAAGGTATGCAGGCCTCTCTGTATTTTCCCGGCGAAACAGTTCTACCTCATAACTGAATCATTCCCTCCGCAGGGAAATAAACGAGCCTAAAAAAGCTAAAGCTGCGGCAAGCAAGAGTGTATATCGAAAAGAGCTGAGAAAATACGGCAGTTGCACAGCGGTATATTCGCGCAAGGTGCCTCCACCACTATATTTTTGAAAAAGAAAGCTGAAAATCAGCCCTGCCGTGGCAACACCGATCACCATGCCCAGGTTCCTGCCGGTTGCAAGCATGGCTGCCGAAATCCCGGTGTCCTCCAGTTTTACCCGGGACAGAACCGAGGCAGTGTTAGGAGAGAGAAAAATGGATTGGCCGCAACCAAGCAAAGCGAGTCTCCAGGCTATATCAGCCGGCGAGGATGTTTCTGTTATGCTTGCAAGCAGGAGAACAGAGCTTCCCGTAATAAACAGCCCTGCAAAGGTGAGATATCTTGCTCCCATCCTATCAAACAGGCGTCCTGATAAAGGTGAGACAATGAAGAGACTTACAGGAACGGCCGTCATCGTATAGCCGATTTTATCAAAGGATAATTCCAGGACATAATGCAGATACAGGGGCATTAAAATCAAAACAAAAAACAGCACGACGAAAGAAAGCAGTACAGAGCCCATTGCAATGGCATAGTACCTTCTTTGCAATAATGCGACGGGGAGGAACGGTTCCTTCTGGGTGCGTTCGTACCGGTAGAGAACGATTATCATGCTGCAGAGGATGAGGCCTATCAGCAACATAGCCGATATCGTCAAATCAAGGTGGCCGCTGAGCAGGAGAATCAACAGAGAAATCACGGCAGCCCAGAGTATCGCACCTATTTTGTCAAGAAACGACCTATTGCCTCGAACCTTTGCCGGTCGCACAGCGGAGAGGTAAAACCAACCTAACAGAAAAACCGGCCCGCTGACGGGCACATTGACAAGAAATAACTCTCTCCAGCCATAATGGTGCAGAACAAAGCCGCCTAGTAATGGCCCACTCATAAGACCGGCCGAAGTAGCAATGCCCAATAGTCCCAACCATTTACCAAGCTGCTCCAGTGGCATGACCTGCCGTATGATGGCAGGCCCGGTGGACATCATCATGGCGGCCCCCATTCCCTGAAAACTGCGGAACACTATTAAGGTTGAGAGCGAAGGAGCAAAATAACAACAGAGACAGGCCACGGAAAACAACAACATTCCATTTAGATACGTAATGCTTTTACCATAGATATCCGCGACTCTTCCCCAGAAAAGAAGCGATACGGTAATGGTAAGAAGGTAAATCAGGACAACCCATTCAGCCTCTGCCAGAGTCGAGGAAAAGCTCCTCATGATAAACGGCAGAGCAATATTCTGCATACTGCTGTCCATGGTCGACAGAAAAATTCCCGTCGCAACCATAAAAAAATATACCGGCTGTTTTCGTTTTGCCCTGTTAGATTTCATCAGGTGTAGTACACCATATTAAAGAGACCAGTCTACCTCTAATCTTTAAAACGAAAAAGCCCGGTGAAGCAGAGCTTCACCGGGCTTT
Organism: uncultured Desulfopila sp.; assembly: GCA_964446655.1. Classification (GTDB taxonomy): domain Bacteria; phylum Desulfobacterota; class Desulfobulbia; order Desulfobulbales; family Desulfocapsaceae; genus Desulfopila_A. The sequence goes on along the minus strand of CAYUPL010000040.1, from coordinate 26,096 downwards.
TTAATTTACAGCAACTACGCTATGGTGCGTTTCAACTTAGAAAGAAAGTGAAAGACGAGCACCAACTTCGATTGGATCTTCGTCACCGGTTGCATCACCAGCGAACAGATAGGCGCCAATCAGATCAAGCTTCAGGTTGTCCATTAAGGCATAGGTTGCCACAACGTCTACCTCAAATCCGAGGTCTGAGTCACCAGCGGCATTATCTTCTACCAAGGCAGCGTACCACAGATCGGCACCAACGGTCAGCTTATCAGCAGGCTTGACTTTGAAGCCAACATTTGCAGCATAAATATTGGTGATTCCGTCGGCGGGAGAACCGTTGGAAACAGTAGTGTCAAAGGTGCCGAAACCCATAATCTCAGACCAGTAGTAGGACCGGCCCTGAGGAGGAGTAAACGCATCTATATCTCCATCAGCCGCGTCGTCATCACCGGTTGCAAAGAAAACCTGACCATGAACAGGGCCTGCGCTTGCTCCTGCTGCTACCAAGAAGGCAGAGAGATCACTATCAAGTACCTCACCAAACTGATAGATACCGGTTCCCCAGAAAGAGAAGGCATCCATCTTCATATCAAGATCAATACCGGCATAGTAGTTATTCCAATCCACTCCTTCGCCCTTGTCATAGACAAAATAAGGATTCAAGGTCAGACTGTCACTGACTTTGATGATTGGGAAGGCAGCATAGTAATCTCTTTCCAAAGCTCTTCCGTCATAAACGGTACCCGGGGCAGATATGACCCAATCAAGATCATCATTAGCTTTTATCCACGCAAAAGGCAATGCGGTATCACCGGCATTAAAAATAGCCACAACACCTGCGAAGTCATCAGCAAACAGGAAACCGCGGGCTAAGGTTGCGCCCTGAACACCTACTTTAAACTGAGCATTACCCAGTTTAAAATCCGCATAGGAGTTTTTGATTTCGAAACTTTTGCCATCCGCACCGATGTCACCAAAACCGCCTTTTTCCCCACCCCAACGAGCATCAAACTCAAATTTGTTAACAAATTTGAAATTCTCGTTAAAAATAGCGGTGTAGTACAGACGTGTACGGGTATCGGTCTGTGATACGGTGCCACTGTCCTGGCCGTCCATATCAATCTGGGTGAACATACGTGTACGCCAGTATCCGCCGAATTCGTTCTCTACGGCAGAAGCTGTGGTCGCCATAACGCCGCCGACCATCATCAGGCCGGTTGCTGCAGCAATGATTTTTTTCATTTTTTCTCTCCTTAAAAACTTTAAATTTCCCGCTTTCCACGGGGCCCTTTACTCTCAAAATTCTCCCGATATCTTGCCGGCAACCGTAACACAGGAGTACCAGCGCGGCAGGGAAAAACTAAGCTTGATGAAAAATAGCTTTCCACAAGGCCAATGTCAAGTTTTTTTTACCAGTAGTTTAAAATTTTATACTTACTCAACATTATCGCGGGAAATATCTGTTTTTTCGGCGATAGTGAAGTCATAGATAACGAGATTCCCCGTTCCGCCAAAAACATCAAGAAAGTCGATGGGGCCGGCTCCAGGCATCTGCCCGACCACGAGGCGGACCCTCTCTTTCCCAGCACTTTCGCTCTGTCCCTCCCCCTTTTCCTCACCCATGACTGGGACTGCGGCAGGAGAAGAAAAAGCAAAGTCGGAAACATAGCCATCAAGTTTGTCGGTGGTCCACAGCTCCTGCAAACCATAGCCGGACCAGCTGAGACAGACGACCTTACCACCGGAAAAGCTGCGCAGATTTTTTAACATTCTGAAGGTGGACAAGCTGTTTTGCGCACTGATAATCTCGGCTTTGCCATCATTGTTCAGGTCTTTCGCGATAAGGCGAACCGGTACATAAGACAGTCTGAGATAGCTTTCTCCATCGGGCGAGCTGTTGCCGGAAAAAACCGTATTGTCCTGACGCCATCTGCTGCCGAGATAGGTTTTACTGCCCCCAAAGTCATTTTCGCTCAGCCAGATAAGTTTATTGTGCCTGTCATAGACGGCCAGTTTCAGGTTTCCGGTTACGGCAACCGTTTCAGATGCTCCGTCTCCATCTACATCAGCATAAACGAAATCGAACAGATTAACCCCGGTGGGCAGAGACAGCTGTTTGTCTCTATGAATCGCCCCTGTTGCTACATTAAAGTTCAATAAAAAGAGTTCCGGCGCCAGAAAAGAAGGATCCAGAGAAGCTCCAGCCTGTCCCGCCAGAACGCGCCCCTCTCCAGGAATGTCAAGTGGCCGCAAAGCCCAGCGGAGATTCTCTCCTATGACCTGAAAACCATCGGGCGGCAGCCACCTTAGAATCATGGAAGCAAAGCGCTCATCCTCCACCGCGCTGAGATATATTTCAACCCCCCCATCACCGTCCATGTCGGCTGTGTTGACGGCATGCACCTGCAGACCGGGTTTGAAACGATATTCCGTCAGCTCCTGTGTTATGCCACGGTCATAGTGAAATATTTTCAGACTGTTTGAAGAGACAGTCACCACCTCAACAATGCCGTCACCATCGATATCTTCCACTACCAGCGAGATGATATCATCGTCCATATTGGCACGACGTCGCACAAGATTTTCATTTGAGATAGTCATACCAGCGCCCTGCTCCAGAACGGAAGTGCCCGCAATGATATCTTCCTTGAAGCGCCTTTCCGGGTGCGCCGTCTGAAAGGCATCAACTCCTTTTTGCGGTTCAATCATGCTCTCTGCAGGTAGTGGTGCTGACTGTACAGCAAAGACTTTCTGTAATGTTTCGTCGGAAAGCATCTGAATCGCAGTTATAATCTCGTTTTCGTTTTCAGCAAAACTTTCCAGTATAACGGGAGAAGTTCCGCCTTCCGAAAAAACAGCCATCCGCAAAAGGAGCTTTTCCCCGACAAGAGCCATTGTCGGCGCCCCAACATGCCCGGCGCCAAGTTTCCGGAAGGTTGAATTGCTGTTTTCAGGATAAGTTTGCATAAACACCTGCTGCTCTTTCTCAGCGAGAGTGTTGTCAACAACCGAGACCCCCTTTCCGCCGGCCAATCTCCCGGCAAGCATGGAGCGCAGCCCGTCCCGCAGAGCACTGTACCTTCCGGCTTCCTCGGCCTTAAAAGGCAAAAGGACGATTTTCCCTTTTCTGTCCTGCTCGGCTGCTCCGGCAGACGCAGCGTAAAGAACTATCAATATAAAAAGCAGTATTACGTTTTTTCGCTTCATTTTTTCTCCAGTGACTGGTACGTAATCAGTTTCTTTTTTCAATCCCGTACTCTGTTGGATTGTCGACCGCAAAGTCATCTATATCGTACTTTGGCAACACTTGCAAAGTTTATGTACACTCTTTTCCGCTGTGAACCACTGGTCCTTCCAGGGCTTGTCATGAATTTACACCCATCCCCATCCTACTCCGGGAAGGCTGAGAAGCGACACCACACAAGTCCTTTCTTTTCTCTTGACATTTTTCCCAAATATGAACATATTAAAAACATGAGTATAATTTTTTGTACTTAGTTCCGCTACTTGAATTTTTTTAAATGTTTTGACCTTTGTTTAATGCAATCAAATCAATTGAAAATGAAAAACTTGGTTCCCTATATACTGGCTCTATGTCTTTCAGGAACTCTTGCGGCAGAAGTTCAGGCTGCAAATCTCGAAGGTCATATGCGGTATCGTATCATCAGTTACAGTTTTAGCAATGATGATCCCGACCAACAGCAAAACTCGGTTAGTCTGGGCCCCCTCCTTATCACCGGCAACAGTGCCGACATTTTCACCGATTCCACCTATAACAACTCAGAGTACGGCGCAGAGCCATCGCTTACAACGGATGTTCTTGCCGTATCCGCCGATTTTCCAGCGACATCGTCTCTGTCGCTGCAGACCACCTTTGGTATTGCCCAAAACCGGGGTAGTTCTTCCTATGATTCGGATTACGACACCAGCTGGGAAGCAAACGTAGGCGTTATTTATAGACTATTTAACAATATACGATATGAAATCCATTTTGGCTATATGGATACCGGTGATCTATTTAGAGAAAGAAATACCTATTCAGACGTTGAAAGCATCATAATGATCAGCAACAAGCTGAGCATGAGCTTCTAGCAGCTCCTGGCGCGCTGCTCCTTCTCTGTATCATCCCGACTTTTTTCCAGTTCGCTGAACATATCGACTCAAGCAAGTATCGAACCCCAGCTTGACAAGTTCCTTTCTCTGGGCTACACCAAAATCAACGACTCTACTTCCGATTTGCTTTACTAAAAAAAATCCAAACCAAGTGTGATGTCATATGTCTTCTCCGTCGGACTATAATATTCTGATGTACTCCCATGACACCTATGGCCTGGGTCACATCCGTCGAACCATGGCCATTGCCAACCACCTGTGTGTGGAAAACACCAATATTCTCATTCTGACCGGCTCCCCTATAGTCGGTCGCTTTCCCTTTCCTGAGCAAGTGGATTTTGTCCGAATCCCCGGTATGATCAAAAAAACCAATGATGAGTATCAATCCCTGTCCATTCGTATAGATGCCAAACAGGCTCTTCGTATTCGAACCGACATCATCAAAGCTACGGCAAAGACCTTTCGACCAGACCTCTTCATCATCGATAAAGAACCCCTTGGTCTCAAACGCGAAGTCCTGCCGACTCTGAAATGGCTTAAAAGCAAGTTCCCGGCCACAAGAACCATACTGGGGCTTCGAGACATCCTTGATGACGGCAGGATTATCCGCAAAGACTGGCACAAAAAAGGAATATACCGCTATCTACAGACCCTCTATGATGAAATCTGGGTTTATGGAGACAAGGATATTTACGATCCTATTGAGCAGTATGATTTCCCCCAGGATATTGCCCAAAAAGTCATTTTCACCGGCTATATTTCCCGCCAGGAGATAGACTGCGCCACCCGCCGGAAAATCAGAAAACAATTCAATGTTTTCGAAGATGACAGCTTCATTCTGGTTACCACCGGCGGTGGAGGTGACGGCAGCGAGGTTCTGGACCACTTCGTTTCTCTCCACGATAAATTTCCCGAATCGCTCCCTTTTAAAAGCGTGGTAATAGCAGGTCCTTTTTTAGCAAAAACCAAACGAGAAGACCTGAGAAAACGGGCCGAAATTTATGGTATAAAACTCCTGCCATTCCACTCTGATATGGAAAAACTGATAAAAGCCGCCGATCTGGTGATTTCCATGGGTGGATACAATACCATTTGCGAGATCCTTACACAGCAGACCCCCGCCCTGATCATTCCCAGAGAATCGCCCCGTCAGGAACAGCTTATTCGCGCGGAAAGGCTGAAAAGTAAAAAACTTATCGACTTCATACCCTGGTCGCAGGTTACCCCGACTCTATTGCGTGAGAAAATCATCTCCATGCTTTCAACAAGGTCACGATATAGTCATGCCATGGAGCAGTTCTCGCTTTCCGGCCTCGAAACAATGCAACAACGTCTTGATTACTTTAAAGAAATAAAAGAAGCAGATCTGGCCGACAACCGCTTCGACATCTCAGCAAGCACCCCCTCGGGGACATCGATACCCTGATTATATTTAACCATCTATGCCTAAAACTACCGTACCTACCCTGGGCTATATTCTGAAAGGCTATCCCCGCATCTCGGAGACATTTATCTCCAACGAAATTCTCCAGCTGGAGAGGCAGGGCTTTCACATCACACTTTTTCCCATGCGCCACCCACGCGAGAATTTCACCCATGAGTCGGTGAAACAGATTCGCGCCCAGGTGTGTTACTTGCCTACCGATCTTTTTAAAGATTTTTTCAACCTTTTTTTTCCCAATCTCAGACTCGCCCTGAAAAAGCCGCTTCGCTATGGCAGTGCAGTTACACTGGCCTTGAAACGTTCTGCCCGAAGCGGAAAAACGGCAACCTTTAAGCATCTTTTGCAAGCGGGTTTTTTGGTCGACCGATATCTGATGGGAAAAAACCGGCTTCCAGTCGACCATCTTCACGGCCATTTTGCCCACTCACCAACCTCCGTCACCATGTTTGCCTCGCTGCTCTCCGGCATCCCCTATAGTTTCACCGCTCACGCCAAAGATATCTACACCTCAAACAAAGAGCAGCTCCGTGAAAAAATAGAAAAAGCCCGTTTCGTGGTAACCTGTACCCGTTATAATGCTAGATACCTGGAAACAATACGAGAAATAAGCCGGACTCCCATTCATTGTATTTATCATGGCATCGATACCGGACTCTTTCAATCTCCCGGTTCCCGGCTGGAATGCTGCCCACCATATAAACTCCTGACGGTAGCCCGTCTCACCGAGAAGAAGGGCTTACCGATACTCTATCAGGCTCTGCATCGTTTGCAGAATCAGGGTGTGCAGTTCCAACATGTTCTCATCGGTGATGGAGATGACAGGGAAAAAATCGTTCAACTCATTAAAGACTTATCTCTTACGGGCAGCTGCCGCTGGCTTGGCACCCGGACACATGAAGAGGTACTCGACCATTTCCGTAAAAGTGATCTTTTCCTGTTGAGCTGTCAAATAGCAGAAAATGGCGACAGGGACGGAATTCCCAACGTACTGGTCGAGAGCCTGGCCATGGGGGTACCTGTTGTATCCACTGAAGTTTCCGCTATTCCGGAAATAATTACGCATCGTCTAACGGGCCTGCTGGTTCCACCGGGGCACAGTGAAAAAATTGCCGAAGCGACCTTACAGCTCTTAACCGACAGTCGGCTGCGTCGTACCGTTATCCGGGAGGGCCGTTCACGGGTAGAAAATGATTTTGACAACCTTGCCTCAACCGCGGATCTGGCTGAAATCTTCAGACAAGCCGCAAAATACCACTGAGTTTTAATAAAGTAACTCGAAAACATGCCAATTGCTCAACACCACCAAGCCGATCTTTTTCCCCATTGCACTTTCGGACTCCTTCGCCATGGCATCACGGTCTGGAATGAAGAAAAACGCATTCAGGGAAGCATGGACTCAGAGCTCAGCAGTGTCGGTAAAAAGATGACCGTCAAATGGGCCGGCACTTTACAAAAGCAGAACTGGACCAGAATTATTGCCAGCGACCTCGGCAGAGCAAAGCAAACGGTCTCTCTTCTTAACGACACCTTACGCCTGCCGGTAACCTATGACAAACGACTCAGAGAACTGCACTGGGGAGAATGGGAAGGATTGCAGCACCAGGAGATCAACAACCACGGTACCATCGTGAATGAAAGGGTTGAAGCGGGCTGGGATTTCAGGCCGCCCGGTGGAGAAAGCAGGCGGGAAGGGCTGCAGCGGGCCAGAGCCGCCCTGGTTGATGCCGCTTCTCACTGGCCGGCTGAGGCAATTCTGGTAATAAGTCACCACGGTATCCTGAAGTGTCTGGTCTTTGCTATTCTTAAACTCAGTTTTATGCCGGGTGAGGTAATTTCTCTGCACAAAGATGCCCTTCACAGGATCATATACCGCCATGATTCTTTCACCTGCGACCGGCTCAATATTCTGCCTGACCATTCGCCATGAAAATCGCTTCTTACTGCCAGCATGTCCTGGGTATCGGACACGTCCATAGAAGTCTCGAGCTCTGCCGCAAGCTCGCCGAACACTACGATGTCACCATGATTACCGGTGGCGCCCCCCTACGCCTGCAAGATGAAAGCATCACCTTTCTTGAGCTGCCCGGCCTTACGATGGACAATCATTTTAACAACCTGGCTCCATATGATGCCCGGCAAAATCTTGCCGAGGTGCAAAAGCAACGCCGGGAAATATTATACAGCTTCTTCAACAGCTACCAGCCGGATGTCTTTGTGGTCGAGCTTTATCCCTTCGGTAGAAAAGCCTTCCGCTTCGAACTCGATCCCATACTCGAAGGTATTGCCGCCAAAAAACTGCCTTCCTGTTTTACCATATGCAGCCTCAGAGATATTCTGGTGGAGCGTCATGACAGCGACAAGTTTGAAAAACGGGCCCTGGCAACATTGAACACTTTTTTCAATGGCCTCCTTGTCCATGGGGATCCAAAACTTATTCCGCTGGATGCAACCTTCAGCAGAGTTGCGCAAATTCAAATCCCAATGTCCTATACCGGGTATGTCACCCCGCAGGCTGAAAAGGCAGAGCAAAGCCGGATACGGCACGAGCTGGGTATACAGGCCGACAAGGGCTTGATAGTTGCCAGTATCGGCGGCGGCAATGTTGGTGCCGAGCTCCTTTACGCCGTGGTGGAAGCCTTTAATTACCTGAAGGATGACGGCTTGCAGCTGCAAATCTTTACAGGCCCCTATGCCGCGGAAACAGTGGTAAGTGAGCTTCGCTTATCTTCCAGCAACAGTAGCTCGATCAGCGTGGACCGCTTTAGTCCCTCTTTTGTGGGGTGGCTCGGAGCAGCCGATCTGGCCATCTCGATGGCCGGTTATAATACAACGATGAATACACTTGCGGCAGGGACTCCAGCTCTTTTTTATCCTTTCAGCCGGAATCATGAACAACATCTCCGCCTCAGCAGACTGGCGGAACATGTCCCCTTTGCCGTTATAGCGCAGGACAGCCTCAAAGCCGACAAACTCGCTCTCCTGATACAAACACAGTTGCAGCGGAAGAGATTCACCTCTCCCTTCAATCTTGATGGCGCCGTCAATAGCCGCAGCCAAATAGAACACTGGTATGCAACTACAAGGAGTTGAGATGCAATTCACAACATCTTCTCTTTATACCGTCCCTCTGCCTCATATCGACAGTCGAATCGGGGAGGCTCTGCAAGACGGGCTCGCCCAAGGAAATGGAACGGCAGCTCTTTTTTTTCGAGCTGACGATATCGGCGTACCATCGTTGCGCTTTTCTCAAATGATCCGTTTATTTACAGAATACAAGATACCACTTTGTCTGGCCGTGGTACCCTCATGGTTAACCTATAAGCGCCACCTCCAACTGCAGGATGCAACGGGCAGCTCAACCGGATACTGCCTGCACCAGCATGGCTGGCTCCATAAAAATCACGAATCGTCCGGGAAAAAGCAGGAATTCGGGGAGAGTCGTCCCATGGAAGCCATACGACAGGATTTAGTACGAGGTGGAAATCGTTTGCGCCAACTTATGGGAAACAGCTTTTTTCCCTTCTTCACTCCCCCCTGGAACAGATGTGGCTCAACAACCTTGAAACTCCTGGCCGACCATGACTATCTAGGCGTTTCAAGAAGCAGTGGCGCAACACCTTGTTGCCCACCCGAACTTCGCGACATCCAGGTCAACGTCGACCTGCACACCAGAAAAGAGAGCAGTGCTGATATCGCCCTGACCAACCTGCTCAAGGAGCTGCAGTCATCCGTGGCCGGCGGGACATCCGGCATAATGCTGCATCACCAGCGAATGAACGACCATGCTCTTGTCTTCCTGAAGCAATTACTCCAGGCAGTGTCGCAGTTCAGCAACATATCGCCTGTTCATTTTGAAGATATGATGAGGGCATAAAAATTTAAATTAGTAGAAAGTTTGCTGTTCTTTGTGATAATAATAACTATTGTACACTCAATAACACAATATCAGTTGTTCATCTGTCACTTGAGGGGAGAGTGAAATCATGAAGCGGTTGGAAAGCCTGGCTCTGCATATATCTCTCGATATCGCCCTGAAAAGTATCCGTGTCCGGTTTTTCCGATCCCTCATCACTACTCTGAGCCTTGTGCTGGCTGTTGCCTTTCTCTCCTTTACACAGGTGAGTGACGATATCGCTCAATCATTACTGGCTCTTGGCGACTCCGACCTGTTCGGTAAGCTGTCCAAACTCGGCTACGACATTGACCAGCAGGCCACAAATATCACCGCTTCAGCGAAGCAGCGCTGGATTGTTTTTCTATCCCTGCTGGTCTGTGTAGTAGGAATAATAAATGCACAACTCATGTCCGTTACCGAGCGTTTTCGTGAAATCGGCACAATGAAATGTCTTGGAGCACTGGATGGTTTTATCGTCAAAGTTTTCATCATAGAGGCTGCCATTCAAGGCCTGATCGGCTCACTGGCCGGCACGGCGGTCGGCACCATATTCGCCTTTTTTATGGGAATACTTCGCTTCGGCATGCTCTCTCTATCTGCAGTATCTTGGATTGCGATAACCAACTCAATAGTGTTCGCCATTGCCACGGGTACCGCGCTGAGCCTGCTTGGTGTTCTTTATCCCGCCCTGGTGGCCGCCAGGATGCAACCGGTTGAAGCCATGAGAGTAGAGCAGTGAGAAAACCCGTACACAACCAGACCTCCACCAGATCTGGAGAAAGATTATGACGAAAAAAAAGATCGTTCGCGTCACCGGCGTTACCAAGGATTTTGACCTGGGTAAAATTGTCGTCCATGTGCTGAAAGGCATTGACCTTGAAATCGCCAGCGGTCACTACATCTCAATAATGGGACCATCCGGATCTGGGAAATCAACGCTTTTCAACATGATAGGCGGTCTGGACAAACCAACATCGGGAAAGGTTTTCATCGATGAAGTCGACATCGCCCAACTCGACGCCTATGAACTGGCCTGGTTGCGCTGCCGGAAGATCGGCTATATCTTTCAAACCTTCAATCTCATCCCTGTGATGACCGCCCTGGAAAATGTCACTCTTCCCATGACCTTTGCCGGAGTGCCAAACGATACCGCCACCGAAAAAGGTATGGAACTTCTCAACCTCGTCGGCCTGGACGGTCGCCACACCCATAGACCATCGGAACTCTCCGGCGGGCAGCAGCAGCGGGTTGCCGTTGCCAGAGCCCTGGCCAATGATCCGGCCATTATCCTGGCTGATGAACCAACGGGTAACCTGGACCTCACAACCGGGGAAGACATAATCACCCTGCTGAAGGAACTGTCCAGCGGACGAGGTGTAACTGTGATATCGGCAACGCATGACTATAAAATGCTCAATGTTTCCGATAAAGTCATCTGGATACGAGATGGTCGCATTGACAAAATCCAGGATCGTAGCGAGCTGGATATTCAAACAGGAGGCGTTGTCAGAACAGCAGGTTAGCTTACCGGCAATCACATTACCGGAAAGCCCAGGTAGCACAACTGTTGCGTCCTGCGATAAAAAACCGATTTCGACCTCAGGAAGAGAAAGAAACGATCAGTATTGATCAACCGTGACCGACACGGCACCCCAGACAGGTAGATTTTTTTGTATGATGCCGCTTAAACTGCTCACCGTCATATATTTTTTCTGTGTCGTGCTCCTTTTTCCGGCAGTGCCGGCAATGGCACAGCCAAAAAGCCACCAGGATCTTGTGGCAACGCTCAGCAGCTTTGCCGACCGTAGCACAGGCAGTCCGGGCAACGATGAGGCCGCCGACTTTATCTATCACTATTTCAAACAACTTGGTCTCTCCCCGCAAAGACATGCTTTTGCCGTCCCGGTTCGCACAGTGCAACAGGCGACCATACATCACGCCGGCAAAACAGCCGGACTGCAACCCTTCCTTTATAATGCCATCACGCCTCAAGGCATTGACGGCAGCCTCGAAGGCCCTCTCTTCTATGTCGGTACAGGTGCGTTAAACGATTTCAACGGCAAGCCTGTTCAAGACAGTATCATCCTGATGGATTTTGACTCCGGTCTCAACTGGCAAACCGCAGCAAAACTGGGCGCCAAAGCTGCCATTCTGGTCGACCGGGGTACAAACAAAGGAAAACATTTTTTTGAAGAGAAATTAGAACTCTCTCCTCTTCAGTTTCCCATTTTTTATATGAGTGAAGCAGAGGCAGCCTCTTTTTTTGATAATTTCAGCGATTTGAAGAAAAATGACGTTCCCCTTGCAGATTCCACCGAGCTGCGCTCCACCATCAGCTGGCAGGAGGTTGTCAGTGAAAATATTTACACCTTCATAGAAGGAAGTGACCCCGAGCTGGCCCAGGAACTTCTTATTGTTGAAGCTTTTTACGACACTTCCTCATTTTTACCCGGAGTAGCACCGGGGGCGGATGAAGCTACCTCAATAGTTACCCTGCTGAAAACCGCCGAAGCCTTAACCCGAGCCCCTCCCGGTCGATCCGTGTTGCTGCTGGCCACCAGCGGGCACAGTCAAACACTAGCCGGCGTCCGTGATATCATCTGGGCTATGCAGGCAGAGAAAAAAGAGATCACAGGCCACCACAAACTCCTCCAAAAGGATATCGCCAACGCCCAGGCAAACCTGGAGGAGCTTTCTTCTCTTGATTTCCCCCTGCCCCAGGATAAAGAGCGGGATAGTCGCCTGGTACAGGCTATCAAAAATACCCTGCAATCTTCAATTGATGAGGTGTCACGGGAACTTGTGCACCTCCGTCTCAGTCAACAGCAGAGCGAAAACAAAACTCAGATCGCCCAACTGGTGGACAGGCGGTTTGCTCTCCGGCAGCTGAGCTGGAAAACACGTTTTGACGATCTCAGTTTCAAAGAGATCAATCTCTTTCAAGATCTGCTGCCGGACAGCATGGCAGAGCAGGAAAAAGTAATCCGCGTTCGCCAAAATCATCTTGAGACGCTCCAATCCGCCATTGCCCTGCGCGAAGCATTACGCGACTATTCCATAGCCGCCATCGTCTCATTGCATCTCTCCAGCCACGGCACCGGAGTCGGTGGATTTCATGAAGGCTGGTTGTATCAGCTTAAAGCAAACATCAACCGCACCGGTATCTACGCCGCCATCGGTGATATCCTGCGAAATTCCGCTCAGCAAAGTACCGCCACCACACCCTATATCGATTCTTTGCAGCCCTCCAGGATGCGCTCCTGGGACACCTGGTTTCTCGGCTCTCCCTTCCATGGCGGCGAGGTCAGTTCCCTGGCCGGGTATCTGGGCTTTACCCTGGCAACCGTCGGCGACAGTCGTCATTTATGGGGAACACCTTGGGATACCCCGGCCGAAATTAACTGGACGAACCTGATAGACCAGCAGAAGCTGATTTCCACACTGGTCAGCAGCCTGAGCCATGCCGAAAAGCTTTCCACCGGCAAAATGCCCCGTAACGGGTTTTCCACCATTACCGGCAGAGCAAACCTTCTTTTGCAGGGGGAACTGTTTGCGGAGTATCCCGCCCAGAATACTACAATCATGGCTTTTCAGGGCAAAGGGCGATTTTATGCCATGGTTGATACCAGCGGCACTTTTTTTCTCAAAGGCGTTGCCGACAGAAAAAATGTGGTGGACAAGGTCATCATCGAAGGATACCGCTTCGATGATGAATCGGGCAAAGTGAAATGGGCCATCGATAAAAAGGAAACAGGCAAGGACAACTATCGTCTGAAGATTCGGCGGGCCAATATGAAAACGGATCTGATCCTGTTCAGCGCCACCCAGACAACAATCTTCGGCCTGCTTGAACCGCGAAACTTTAACTATCTGACCAAAATCGATCTGCTGGACGGCAGAAGAGATGCCCCACCGGCGCATTACTGGTACAGCCGTATAGATACCAGGGCTTCAACCATTACGTCCATCTACACCGAACCGGGCACCTGGCTCAAACTGACCCTGTCCGACACGGTTCTGACACGCAAACTCCTGCTGTCAAACAGTACGCCAAAATCCCCCATCGGTTTTGGCTACCCGGTGGATAAATATTCCACTATTCCTAACACTTCCTACCACGCTGCCAGAGACATCTGGGCACTTTTGCAGCCTCGCATCGATAATCTCGAAGAGCACGGTATTATCGATCCTCAGATAAACACTTTAAAAAAGCAAGGTCTTGAGGCGCTTGACAAAAGCAGCAATGCCCTTGCCGCCATGCAGTATGACACCTTTCAGGAATCCGCCCTCCAGGCACTGGCGCTTGCAGGCAGAGTTTACGTGCAGGTGGAAAAGACCCAGAAAGATGTTCTTTTCGGCGTTCTTTTCTATATTGCTCTCTTTGTCCCTTTTGCTTTCTGCCTGGAGCGGTTTCTTTTTAACTATGCCAACATTTACAAAAGAATCGTCGCCTTCACGGGATTGTTACTGGCATTGATCACCATTATCTACAACGTTCACCCTGCCTTTGAACTGGCTTACAGCCCCATGGTGGTCGTTCTCGCCTTTTTCATAATCGGCCTGTCCTTGATGGTCACACTGATTATTTTCTTTCGTTTCGAAGAGGAAATGATTCTGCTGCAGCGTCATGCCAGCCACAAGCGTCCTTCCGAGATAAGTCACTGGAAGGCGTTTGTCGCCGCCTTTTTCCTCGGGGTCTCCAATCTGCGCCGAAGACGTCTGCGAACTATACTGACCTGCCTTACACTTATCATTCTTACCTTTACGATAATGAGTTTTACAACGGTCAAGTCGAGCCGGAAAGCCAATAAACTTCTCTTTCAGGCTCAAACTCCCTACGCGGGCCTTCTCCTTAAATCCTTTAACTGGCAAAGCCTGCCGAGGCAGGCGGAAACAGCGCTGTCCAACAATGAGTTTGGCGATAGAATTACAACAGCTCGCATTTGGCTCGAGGGACGAAGCATGACACGGCCGGTGCAGGTTCCACTCTATAACAACGGCCGACATGTTGAACTGCAGGGACTCATCGGCATGACTCCCCGGGAAAAGGACATTACCGGCCTCGATACCGTTTTAACCTCGGGGCGCTGGTTTGTGGATGACGACAGATACGCCATACTTTTAGAAGAAAACACCGCGGCAAGACTTGGTCTTGGAGACGCTGCCGTCAACGAGATATTCCTCTGGGGCATTAAATTTACCGTGATCGGCACTTTTGCCGGCTCCCGTTTTGATACCCTTACCGATCTCGACGGTGAACCGCTTACCCCCGTCACCTTTCCTCAGGAAACCTCGACCGAAATCTCCGAAACAGAGCAGGAAGCCCTTGAAGCAGGCGACGACGTCCGCTCAATGCAGTCCAGGTATCGCCATACTCCAGCCCACCAGATTGCCATTATTCCTGCCGGAACGCTCTATGCCATGGGTGGTGCATTAAAGAGCGTGGCCGTCAAACCGAGCGCGGCGGCAGATGTGCAGAAAATCGCTCCTGTCCTGGTGGAAAGATTCAGTCTGCCGCTCTTTGCCGGGGACAAGGATGGTGTCTGGTTCTTCAGCCCCAGCGATACCCTGAGCTACAGCGGCGTCCCCAATATTCTGATTCCTCTCATTCTTTCCATTTTTATTGTTCTCAACACCATGATCAGCTCCGTCTATGAAAGGAAAAATGAGATTGCCGTCTATACCTCGGTAGGCCTTGCCCCATCTCATGTCTCCTTTCTCTTTATCGCCGAAGCCATGGCTCTGGCAGTCATATCAGTGGTTCTCGGTTACCTGCTGGCACAGGTGTCCGCGGCCCTTTTTTCCACTACGCCGTACTGGGCCGGTATCACTGTTAATTATTCCTCCCTGGCCGGAGTGGCGGCAATGCTGCTGGTTATCGTGGTTGTGCTTGTCTCCGTTATCTACCCTTCCCGAGTGGCCGCAAAAATTGCCATTCCCGATGTCAAACAGACATTTAAACTGCCCGCTCCGATACACGACAGGATCGAAATCATTTTGCCGTTTTTTATGAAATATGAAGAACATGAGTCCATCGGTGGTTTTATATACAGTTACCTGAGCGGCCATCAGGATATCTCACACGGCAAGTTCTCCACCGGTCCGGTAGACATCATCTTCAGCTGTGCAACCGTTGATGAGATCAAAGAGATGGTGCTCAAAGCCGCGGAACCTTCCGCCTTAAACTGCATGCACATCCAAGCCAAAGTATGGCTGGCTCCCTTTGATTTCGGCATTATGCAAATGATCGACATCCAGTTCTGCCCGGCACGCGAAGAAACGAATTATCTCGAAATCAAAATTACATTTGCAAGAAAATCAGGAGAAGTAGGAATGTGGCAACGTGTCAATACCCTTTTCCTGCACGACCTCCGCAAACAGCTGCTCATCTGGCGTTCCCTCGACGAAGAAGGACATGCGTCCTATGAGAAAATATTGCAGAATGCCGTTGCTGAGAGCGATACACCGGTTTCTGCTTTTCAGGAATAGAGCTTATGCTTGAGAAACATGTTCATAAAGTCCGTCTGCGGGCAATCATTATCGGGCTGGTTTTTGGAGTTGGTATTTGCCTGCTCACCCCGATCAACAATATCTACCAGCAGGCTACCCCGCTGGGCGGAGGCCACTTCCCGCTTGCCCCGTTTTTTATCTTTTTTCTGCTCTCTCTTCTGACTGCCCTGCTGGGACGTATCAGTGGACGTCAATACCTGCTGGGCGGTTTTGAACTCATTGTCATCTGGATTCAGATGGTTATCGCCTCGGGAATCGCCTACACCGGCTTTGCCAGAACGTTCCTTATCAATCTCACCGCACCTGTTCATTTTGCCACCATGGGCAATATGTGGCAAGAAAAGCTGCAGCCCCTTGTGCCGGCGCAACTCACTCCGGAAGAAGGCGCCATCAAGCTCCTCTACAGCGGCATTGAAAACGGCAGAAACATGGATTTCTTCCAGGTCTTTACTGCAATACCGTGGTCCTCCTGGTTACAACCCATGCTGTTCTGGACCATCTTCTTCCTGCTCTGTTTCGTGGTAATGCTCTGCATTGTCAATATTCTATCCAGGCAATGGATCCACAACGAACGTATAAACTTTCCTCTACTTAAAGTGCCCGAGATGATCGGCAGCGCCATGGACAATAGAACATTGGGGGCTCTGCTGGCTGACAGGTTTTTGCTTGCCGGATTAGCCATCCCCATTTTCCTCCATCTGCTCAACGGAGCAGCGTTCTATTTTCCATCCGTTCCCCGAATAACCACTGAGGTACTGGCCGGCCCCTACTTCTCCGAACATGGCCTTTTTTCCGGATTCAGTAAGCTTAAGCTTTACCTTTACCCGGCATTTATCGGATTTGCTTTTCTCACCTCCAGACAGATATCCTTCTCCTTCTGGTTTTTCTTTCTGGCCGGTTCGCTCCTCTATGGCCTGCTGAATATATTCGGATTTATTATTCCGGCTGCGGAACTGGGCATTACCTTTGGTCCGACGCTGTCACGTCCCGAAGAAATGCAGATGATCGGTGCTTATGGAGTTTTTTTTCTGTTTCTTGTCTGGCTTGCCAGGCATCACCTCAGCGAGGTTGTGCAGGCTTCTTTCTTCATTAAAAAGGCGCCGGCCGGCAGGACGGAGTGGATCGATGTACGCCTGTCTTTCTGGGGCATGGTCATCGGCATGAGCGCCATTGTACTGTGGTATATGAAGATGGGCATGGCAGCGCCCACCGCTTTACTCGTGGTAGCCGCCTTTTTCATGGTCATGATCGTAGCAACCAGGATCATATGTCAGGGCGGTATCGCTTACTTTACCTTGACAGCAGCTCCACTGGACGGTGTGCTGGTCCTGTTCGGCACAAAACTTTTTGCCGGAGTCAACGGTCTGCTCGCCGGAATGACGCAAAAAGCCCTGTTTGTCGATCTGCGCGAGTCACTGATGCCTTCGCTGGTGCACGGCAGAAAGGTGCATCACACCATCAGCCCTGGTCTTCTTCTCTTCGGTGGACTGATGGTCACCGCCATCCTTTCCCTGGCCGCCTCCTTTACGGCAATGATGGTACTCTGTTATCAATACGGCATGCGGGAACTCAACCAGGAGTGGGCTGTCAGAACCACCGTAACCGTTTATGAGAACATCTTTCGTCTGGTCAACAACCCTCCCGAAAGCGG
This sequence comes from uncultured Desulfopila sp., assembly GCA_964446655.1. Lineage (GTDB taxonomy): Bacteria > Desulfobacterota > Desulfobulbia > Desulfobulbales > Desulfocapsaceae > Desulfopila_A. The sequence continues at coordinate 8,498 of CAYUPL010000040.1, read as the reverse complement.
CACCTGGGTATTTACCTTTGCTCTCATGGGTGGCTTGCTTATGCTGTTCCTGGTGGTGGCCTACCACCGTTTTTACTGGTGGCCCATTCATCCCATCGGATATTTGACCGCCTACAGCTCCGCCATGCGCATTCTGTGGCTCAGCTTTTTTATCGGCTGGGCATGTAACGCTCTTTGTATGCGCTACGGCGGCATACGTTTTTTTCGGAAATTTCAATTTTTTTTCGTTGGACTGATTATCGGTGATTTTTTCATGGGAGGCAGCTGGGCCATAGTCGGTCTTTTCACCGACATCAGCTATCAGGTTCTTCCAGACTAGATACCTTCACAGGCAAAAGCCTATACCTAACTATTATGTATGATGATAAGGAACTAAAAGAATACAGGGACCTTCTGCCGACACCCGATCATTTTGAAGAGGGTTTTGACTGGAAAACCATCATCGGCGCCATTTTCATAGGCTTTCTGATGATGCCCGGTTCCATGTATCTCCAACTGGTCATCGGCCAGGGAATCGGTCCGGCAGCCCGATGGGTCACCATCATCTTATTTGCAGAGGTGGCCAAGCGCGCTCACTCCGAACTGAAGCAGCAGGAGATCTTCCTGCTCTATTATATGGCGGGTGCGGCACTGGCATCACCCTTTTCCGGTCTGCTCTGGAACCAATACCTGGTCCAGTCCGATGCCGCAAGGATGCTGGGTCTCACTGAATATATTCCCTTATGGGTGGCTCCCGCGGCCGATTCGCTCTCTCTGGTGGAACGTACTTTTCTGCACCGTGACTGGCTCATGCCCATCCTTTTGCTGGTCGGTTCGCAGATAATTCAACGTGTCGACCATTTCGGCCTGGGCTATGCCCTGTACCGCATCACCTCCGATGTCGAAAAACTGCCCTTCCCCATGGCCCCGGTGGCCGCACTGGGAACAATGGCTCTGGCGGAATCAACCGAAGAGAAGAAAGAGGGCTGGAAATGGCGGGTTTTTTCCATCGGCGGCGTCATCGGCCTGGCCTTCGGCGCGATTTACGTCCTGGTGCCCATCATCTCCGGTCTGATTTTCACCGAACCGATCCGATTAATTCCCATTCCGTGGATTGAACTGACCAGTCATACCGAAAATATCCTGCCTGCCGTGGCCACGGGTATCCAGCTTGATCTCGGTCTTGTCTTCATCGGTATGGTTATTCCCTTCTGGGCCGTTGTTGGTGGTCTCATCGGTCTGATTATTACCATCATCCTCAATCCGATACTCTACTCTCAAGGCATTCTGCACCGCTGGCATCCAGGCATGGCAACCGTCGATACGGTTTTTGCCAATAATTTTGACTTTTATATGAGCTTCGGCATCGGCCTGGGACTCGCCATCGGTTGTATCGGCATATGGTCCGTGGTCCGATCCTTTCGCTTAGCCAAAGACAACAAGACCTCCTGGCACAGTCTTTTTAATCCGCCGGCGGGACGCGGAGACTTCAACTTCTGGATCTCGATTGCAATTTATATAGTCTCAACTCTGGCCTACGTGGGCCTCTGCGTGCTGTTGGTTCCGACCTTTCCCTGGATCTTTTTTCTGGCATACGGCTTTATCTACACTCCGATAATTTCCTATATTACAGCAAGAATGGAAGGTATCGCCGGCCAGTTTGTCAGTCTGCCTCTTGTCCGTGAGGCCAGTTTCATCGCCGGCGCCCGTTTTTTCGGCTACCAGGGCATTGAAATATGGTATGCTCCCATTCCGGTACATAACTATGGCGAAGCGACGGTACAATTCCGTCAGATCGAACTGACCGGCACCTCAATACGTGGTATCATCAAGGCAGAGATTGTGGTGTTTCCGGTGGTCATGATCGCCAGTCTGCTCTTCTCCCAATTCATCTGGAGACTGGCGCCTATTCCCTCGTCCAGTTACCCCTATGCTCAGGAACTCTGGCATCTGCAGGCTCTCAATACCTTGTTGATGCAGACATCGACTCTGGAAGGTAATTCCCTGTTCTACCAGGCCTTAAATGGTACAACAGTCTTTTCCGGACTGCTTTTCGGCATTCTGATGTACGGCTTTCTCAGTATATTCGGCCTCCCGATACTGCTCATCTACGGAGTAGTGCGCGGCCTGGGTCAATCAACCCCGCACGGGATGATTCTGGAAGTGGTGGGCGCCCTGCTGGGCAGATACTACTTTTTTAAACGCTATGGCAAGATGTGGCGACAGTATGCGCCGGTTCTTCTTGCCGGCTTTTCCTGTGGCATGGGATTGACCGGCATGTTTGCCATGGGGTTCGCCCTGATCATTAAATCGCTTGGCCATATGGCCTATTGATAACGAATTCGGCCAAGAAAAAAACGGCTTAGGTTTCCGTTCCGAGGAGAATATTTATGCAATGTAGAGTTTCTATTTTTTATAAGACAACTATCGGCCTGATGAGATGCCCCGGCACTGCAAACAGCCCTGTTGTATTGGGAGAACACCGGTGATTACCAAAAAACCATTATTTTACTGGATACTCCACAAGCATAGAGGATTACAGTTTTTCCTCCTTGTTCTGATAATTGCCAGTCTATTTTTCAAGGTCTATCCTCTTGAAATGCAAAGGCAAATTATCAATGTCGCCATCAGTATGAAAAAGCTTGATCTGCTCTATCTTTACTGCGCTCTGTATATGGGAGCCATACTGACGGCAAGCCTGATGAAATATTACATCAACGTTCTTCAGGCGATAATCGGCCAGAAAATTCTCATCAGGATGCGCCGGGAACTGTATAACCATGTTCTCAGAATGCCTCTCCAATATTTTCACAGGACCCAGACAGGCATCATAATATCCGCCATGACATCGGAACTCAACGCCATCGGCACATTTTTAGGAGGAGCACTGGCCATTCCCATTGCTTCCCTTCTTACCTTTGTCACGTTCATCGGTTTTATGATCTATCTCAACCCCATGCTGGGGTTGCTCACCATGCTGATCTATCCATTTGAATTTATTTTGATTCCTTTGCTACAGAAAAGGTATAATATCCATAATCGTAAACGGGTGCAGACCATTCGTTCCATGGCCAATCTGGTCAATGAGTCCGTGTCGGGTATTCACGAAGTACAGAGCAACAGCAGTTTTCAGCTGGAGCAATCGAAACTCGATCTCTTCATCAAAAAGCTGTATAAAACTATGCGGCAACTGTTTATCGTTAAATACGGTATTAAGTTCAGCAACAATTTTTTCCAGAGCCTCGGCCCCTTCCTTCTTTTTCTCCTCGGCGGCTATCTCGCCATTCAGGGCCAATTTACCATCGGCGCCCTGGTAGCCTTTCTCTCCGCTTACGAAAAGGTCTACGATCCCTGGAAAGAGATCATTGAATATTATCAGATGTACCAGGATGCCCAAGTGCGCTATCGCCAGATAATGGAAACCTTCGATATGCCCGAAGAGGCTCTTATCGACATACCTGCCGGCGAGACCGCCATAACCCTTCAGGGAAAAATTGAAGCAAGAGAAATCGGCTTTAAAATCAACAATGACATTCAACTTCTCGAAGAAATATCTTTTGACCATGAAGCGGGCAACCACCTCGCCCTTATCGGTTTTTCCGGATCCGGCAAAAGTACCCTGAGTCATCTGCTCAGCCAGCTGCTCAGCTATACCTCGGGATCACTTAAAATTGACGGCTATGATGTCGAAAAACTCAGCAAACTTGATATTGCCCGCAATATCAGTGTGGTTGCGCAGCACCCGTTCATTTTCACGGGTACCGTCAGCGAAAATCTTCTCTATTCCTGCAAAGCTCTACAGGCTGCCGGCAAAGACATTAAACTGCCGGAAAGAGATAAAATTCTCAGAATGATTCAAGAAGTCGGGTTGAAGGAGGATGTTATTCGCTGGGGCTTCAGATCGATTGTTCCGCCGGATAAAGCACGACTCCTCGCCCCCAAGGTTCTGGCCATGCGAAAAATTGTCAATGATACGCTGCGCCGGGATTTCGATGGTGTGGTGGAATTTTATAATGCCGAAGCATTTCTGGAATACTCCACCATCGGTCAGAATCTCATTTTTGGCGAATATCCCAGCAACCATAGCAGTGATCATCTCCTTGCACGGAAAAATTTTCAAACCTTTCTCAAAAAAGCCGGACTTGATGAAATTCTGCTGCAGCTGGGCCGCAATATCGCCGACACCACAGTGAACCTGTTGCGCGACATGCATGATGACGAATTCTTTTTCCAGGGCAGCCCCATGGAACCCGATGAATTCGATTTTTTCCAAGGTATTACCAGAAAGCTGAAAAAATCCGAGCTGGATCGTCTGCCCAAAAATGAAAAAGACGCGCTGCTCAAACTGGCTCTACTCTATATTCCCGGAACACATAAAATAATTACGATTACCGAAGATATTCGTGCAACTCTATTACAGGCCAGGCATGACTATTTGACGAAGGTGGAAAGAATCAATCTGGAACAGTGCCGTGACGGTACCATTCAGCAGCAGATCCTGCCCCTGGCACCGCAACAAACCGAAACCGGCAAGACGGAAGAGGAATTTATTCCCTTCTGCTCAAGCCAGTATCTCTATCGGCACACGCTCATGGATAATGTTTTGTTCGGAACCGTTATTGACAGAGATGCTATCAGAACCCAGCTTAGCGAACTTGCTATTCGTCATTTTTCCGAGCAGGGACTGCTTGATGAGATTCTCGCCATCGGCCTGGAGTTTGATGTCGGCAGTAAGGGCGACAACCTTTCCGGAGGTCAGAAACAGAAAATCGCCCTGGCCAGATCTCTGTTAAAAGAAACACCGCTTCTTATACTCGATGAGGCCACGGCAAGCCTGGACAACTCCTCCCAAACCAAGATCCAAAGATATATCGACAATAACCTCAAAGGCAACACAACCGTTGTTGCCGTAGTACACCGGCTTGACATGATTTCAGGCTATGACCATATTATTGTAATGAAGGCAGGAAGAATTGTCGAATCAGGAACATACAACGACCTGATCCAAAAAAAGGGAGTGCTCCATGAGCTTATCAGCGAAAGTACAGAACAATAAAGACAACAGTACTTGCAAACTCACCAGTGATTTTGAGCTTTTACAGAAATCCCCGGTTTTTGAAGGAGCTGATCCCGACGTATTAAAATTGTTCGCCTATCTGGCCAAAAGACGAACGTACCTCCCCGGCAACAAGATAATTGTTGCGGAAAATGAGGCCGATGCCGCATACTATCTTATCAGTGGAAATGCCGAAGCAACCACAATACATCGAGGCACAACGGTTCTCCTGCAGCACCTCACGCCGCAGACCTTTTTCGGCGAACTGGCGCTTCTGGCAAGTTTCAAATGGTTTTTCAGCGTGCAGGCCATAGAACCGACCGAGGTTATAATAATCACACGTGAAAGCTTTCAGAAAGTATTGGAAAACTTTCCCAAACGCAGAGAAAAGCTGATTGAAAAAATCGTTCAGCTTCGTGTGGAGCGGCTGGTGGAACAGACTTCTTTCCTGCTGGATAAGGTTCCCGACCACCTGTTAACCAAAGGCGGGAGCGCAATATAAGCTGCTAACAGGCCGCCCGGAAAATATGACTGCCCATAGGCGGCGGATCAGTTCAGTTATGGTGACGACAATGCTTTATCTTCTGAAAATACTTTTTATTCCTCTACTTTTTTTGACACCACTGCAACTCTCGGCTCATGTGGTCCCTCATGAAATAGCCGGCATCAGACTGGGCACAAACGTGGAAGACTATCCTGATTTTGAATTCTCAAATTACCTCAAAGAGAAAGTGGTCATGGACTGGCATGGATTTCACAAAGGTGTGATTTCTTACGGCATATGTTATTCTCCCAATACCATCGTCAAACTGCAGATGAAATACGAGGACTCCAGTAAAAAGTTTTTCGACACTCTTCTGCGGCGCTATAAAGAGAAATTCGGCGCACCTTCCGAGTGGAAGGGAGATTCCTTCGGTATAAAGCATAGCTGGAAATGGCGCTTTAATGATGTTGACGGCAGAGCCGTCAACATGATCCTGGAGCATAATCTCCAGGATATAAATGCCAACATCGGCAATCAGGTTAAGCTCTATTACCCGGAATTACTTGAAAACGAAAGACTTTGCTTCATCGAAATGTGTGAAGAAGCCGCCGATCCGGACAAGAAAGCCCGCAAAGAGCAGCTCAAAGAGACAAGCTGGGATCTTTTCATTCCCAAATAGTGGTTCTAGAGTATGAAAGATGGAAAAAACGCGGGACAGATTCTTTTATGAGCGCAGCACAGAGACATGGCAGGAAATGACACTGCGAGCCGGTTCCCATCGCACCATCTGCTGGAACGGTGTTTCCATTGCCGTCCCCCTCGACTGGGAAGCTAAGGTAACGGAAAAATTCCGGCTCAATTTTGAGTATAATTACACCGCAGTTCTGGAAGTCAGCTGGCAAGAAGCTCTGCCTAAAGATGTGGCAGGGTTTATTGCCGGATCGTTGCGGCACTACGAACAACTCAGTGGCGCAAAGCTACAGCAATATACACTTCCCGATGTAGTTGAAGAGGCGCTTTCCAGCTGCAGCCCGCAATGTTACGCCACCAGGAAAAACAAAACCCCGCGACTTCTTTATCTCTTTGAAAAAGAATCCTGCCATTTTATTACTGTTCTGCTCTTGCAGACCCAGAACACCTCACCACCCTGGGACGCAATCGCCTCTATTAAGCCTAGTTTTGTAGATACGAACGACCTCCAATCCTGGGCGGTGCAGGACTTTCAGGTTTCCATCCCAAGCTCATATCTCCTTTCAAACTATTCCATGGCAGCCGGTTTTACTACACTGCATTTTGAAAAGAACAAGACCTTGTTGCATTTATGTCGCTTGGCTCCGGCAAGTCTGCGACTGCAAAAGAATAGTCTTGATGAAATATTCATCTCCCTGCTCGGCCTGGAAAATACCGCTGATATATGCAGGCAACACATCGATAAGACACTCTATTATGAAAGAAGCCCAGATCTTGGCAAACAGGTTCTGCTGCGCTTGAAGCGTAAAAATCCTTTCCTGCTGGCATCATTGCGCCACGACGATGACAGAGACCGCCTTCTAGGGGTTTTTATGGAAGGCATTCACCCTTTAAACCATCAAATACACGACCTGATATACAGCAGCTATGAAGTTATTCAAACCTGAAAAGAAGAGATCCTCATTACAGCTGCATAGACAGGAAGCCTTGCGATGTGTCCCGGTCATCAATTCCTCTGTCTGGTCCGAAGAACTCGAATCCGGCGAGATTCTGCTTGAGTTTCCGTTACAGATGAAACCGCTGTTTCATTCAATATTCCGCAGATTTCGCCAATCTGCGGAAATACCGACAAAAAAGCTCCAGCTCGACGAAATGGGAAGCTGTGTCTGGAAAAAGCTAAACGGTGAAAACAATGTCCAGGACATTATCACCAGTTTTGCTCTGCAGTACAACATCACCCGACAGGAAGCAGAGAAATCGGTCACCGCCTTTCTCGCCGATTTAGGGAAACGCGGTATTATTGCTCTGCGCTAGACTGATTTTCGTATGAAGATTGTGTCGCAATCTCACCGGGTCGAAGGTGCCGGACTTGTCTACTCTCCACGTCAACCCGACCATCACATCAACGCTTCCGGTTTCCTAAAACTTTCATTATAAGCTGCAGGTCAGCCCATGTTGCGCTTTTCATTTCAGGATTCTGCAACAGAAAGGTGGGATGGTAGGTAACTATAAGAGGAATAGTCCTCTGTTCAAGGCGATATTCATGCAGTTGACCCCTCAATTGTGATAGTGGCTGGGAAATCTGCAATAATGCTCGCGCAGCCGTGATCCCCATGGCACAGATTATCTCGGGGGAGGTTGCGGCAATCTGCCTCTCAAGATAGGAACTGCATGCATGGATGTTTTCCGCCTTGGGCTGAACAGTCTCATCTATACCACATTTTATTACATTGGTTACAAACGCATCGTCACGATCAAGATGTATTGCGACAAGCATACGCTCAAGCATCCGGTCCTCGGCAGCACCAAAAACAACATCTGCTTCAGCGTCTTTTTTTTCAAGCATCAACCACCCGCCAACGAGAAAGAGTCTGGGCGCTTCGCCACCGTTCCCAGGCACGGGAACCAGCCGTTGTTGTGCCAGGTCGCAACCGACACAACTTCGTACTTCCTCAGCTATTGCAGCGATAGTACCTTGTAAAACCGGTTGTTTTTGCTGTATCGGCAAAGAAGAAGATTGATCCGTTGAGCATGGTTTGTCCCTGGACGGCCTGGCCCGGCGGCATACCGGCTCGTGTTGTAGAAAAGCGGATGAACTTTCAGATCGGGGGTAATGTTCTATACCCACCACATTATGGTAAGACAGAAGAGAGCGAAACTGTCTGAGTATTTCAAGTCTTCTGGAACGCATTGGTATACTCCTGGCCTGTTTGCAATAATAGTTTCTGCATCATACTCATTTTATGCTGCGGATTCACATTTTTTAATGCTCGTCTCTATTTCAGTCCA
>CAYUPL010000039.1:0-35235 GCA_964446655.1 uncultured Desulfopila sp. | reverse complement strand
GGATGCATCGTTGATCGAATCCGCCTTTGGCACCACTCCTAAGGGCTGACTTTAGTCGATATCAGGAGGATATTATGTCCACTGCACTTTTCAGAAATGCCAGGGTATACACTCCCGTCGACCACGGCAGGCCCCTAAGCGGTGAAAGACAGGGTGATCTTACCCACTATGGTTGCGGCGCACTTCTGAGCGTAAACGGCATAATCGAACGCATCGGCAGCGAGGAGGAGGTTGTTGCAGGACTTTCTGCCGAGATTGTCGAAAAGGGGTATGACTGCAACAGCAGGTGCCTCATCCCGGGATTCGTCGACCCTCATACCCATAACTGCTTTGCTACCCTGAGAGAAGAAGAGTTCGAACTGCGCATTGCCGGTACACCCTATCTGGAGATACTGAAACGCGGAGGCGGCATTCTTTCCTCCGTCAAAGCCGTGGCCGAAGCCGATATTTATCTTCTGCGCGCCAATACCCTGCAGCAGATCAACCGCGCACTCGAGTTTGGCACCACCACCATGGAAATCAAAAGCGGTTATGGTCTCGATACCGAAAATGAACTGAAAATGCTCGAGGCCATTGATGCGGCCAGTCGCCTTACCCCTGTCGATATAGTTGCTACTTTTCTGGGCGCCCACGCCATCCCCACAGCCTACCGCGACAGAGCCGATGATTTCATCACCCTGGTCATCGAAGAAATGCTGCCGGCGGTGCACCGGCAAGGCATTGCCAGGCAGTGTGATATTTTCTGCGAGAAAGGCGTCTTTTCCATTGCTCAGGGCCGACGGCTGCTTGAGGCGGCACAAAAAATGGGCCTGCGGGCCAAACTGCACGCCGACGAGGTTCATGATCTGGGCGGTGCCGGGCTGGCTGCTGAAATCAGTGCCATTTCCGCCGACCATCTGCTGGCGGCTAACGAGAGGAACATGGAAGCCATGGCCGCCGCCGGTGTAGTGGCCACCCTGCTGCCGGCAACAGCCTACAGTCTGAAAAAGCCCTATGCCAATGCCCGGGCAATGATCACCAGGGACCTGGCAGTCGCTCTGGCAACCGACTGCAATCCAGGCTCAAGCTACACTGAATCGATGCCCTTTGTTGTCGGTTTGGCGGTTCTCAACATGGAAATGTCGCCTGCTGAGACACTGGTTGCGGCTACCCTCAACAGTGCCTATGCCATCGGCATGGCGGAAAAAAGCGGCAGTCTCGATGTCGGCAAGCAGGCTGATTTTCTGCTGCTCGACGGCAGATCCCCGGCAATTCTGGCCTACCATGCCGGTGTGTCCCCCGTTGCCGAAGTATACAAAAGAGGCCGGCGGATTTTTCCCGAAATACTCACTGCAAAATGACCCTTCCAATACGCTGTGACTCTTACCTGCATCTGATGGTCGGCTCGAAAGAAAGAGGTAAACAGGAGATCGGCCGGCCGATTATTCCCGGTTGCCGCAAAAGAACACATGGAGATGATGACCATGAAGAAAATAGTCGAATGTGTCCCCAACTTTTCAGAGGGAAGGAACAGAGAAACCATAGAGGCCATCGCCGCAGCCATACGAGAGGTTGAAGGCTGCCGGCTTGTTGACGTCGACCCCGGTGCTTCCACTAATCGCACTGTCTACACCTTCGTCGGCGACCCGGCAAGCGTAATAGAAGGTGCCCTGGCAGGTGCCCGCGTCGCCCGCAAACGCATCGACATGCGCAATCACATCGGTGAGCATCCCCGTTTCGGTGCTATGGACGTCTGTCCCTTCATACCGGTCACCGGCGTCACCATGGAAGAATGCGTCGAGATAGCCAAGACCTTTGCCTGCCGAGCCGCAGAGGAACTGCACATCCCTCTCTATCTCTATGAAGAGGCAGCGGATCAGGAATATCGGCGCAAGCTGCCTGATCTGCGCCAGGGGGAATATGAGGCGTTACCGCAACGTCTGCAAGATCCGCAATGGAAACCGGACTGCGGTCCACAGAGTTTTGTTGCCGAGTGGGGCATAACCGCCACCGGCGCGCGTAAATTTCTTATCGCCTACAATGTCAACCTGCTGGCAACACCCAATCAAGCCCACCGTATAGCCCTCAACCTGAGGGAAGCGGGACGCGGTCCCGATCAGCCCGGCAGACTCAAGGAAGTCAAGGGCATGGGCTGGTTCGTCGATGAGTACGATCTAGCCCAGGTGACGGTTAATCTCACCGATTACCACGTCACTCCTGTTCATGTTCTCTTCGAGGAAGTAAAAAAGGAAGCCGAGAAGCTGGGGCTGCCTGTGGTCGGTTCCGAAATTGTCGGCGTTGTACCTCTGGAGGCCCTGCTCATGGCGGCAGACTACTACATCGACCAGGAGAATCTGTTCGTCTACGAAGAAGAGCAGAAGATCAAACTGGCCATAGAGCGTCTCGGTCTCAACTCCGTAGCCCCCTTCAAGGCCGAGGAGAGAATCATCGAATATATCATTCGGGAAGAACCCGACGAACCGCTTGCCTCCCTTTCGCTCCGATGTTTCATTGAGGAGGTGTCGGCACGAACATCCGCTCCGGGCGGCGGCTCAGTATCGGCGGCGCTGGCAGCCACCGGAATCGGTCTTGGCTCAATGGTGGCCAAACTCACCCACGGCGTTCGCAAGTTCGACCATGTCCAGCCGCAGATGAAAAAAATTATTCCGATGCTGCATACCCTCACCCAGCGGATCATCCCCTTGATCGACGCCGACACTTCAGCCTTCAACGATTTCATGGAAGCCCTGCGTCTGCCCAAAACGACCGAAGAGGAAAAAAAACTGCGAAAGCAGAGGATGCAGGATGGGCTGAAAACGGCAATCGAAATACCGCTGACGACTATGCGCCTGGGCGATTCGGCCTGGGACGCGTTTCTGGAACTGGCCCGTTTTGGCAACCCCGCCTCAAAGTCCGACACCCAAGTGGGTGCCCGCTCTCTGGAAACCGGCATATGGGGCGCGTATCAAAATGTGTTGATCAATATGAAAGATATAGAGGATGAGAGTTTTCGTAAAACAATTCTTGCTGAAGCAGAACAAATTGTTGCCCGCGCCGAAGAAAAATGCCGGGAGGTCCTGGCGATACTTGATGAAACACGATCATAAAGATCGTTTCGTCGCTTCGCTGTATGCATGTTTTTCTTGGCAACTGGAGCAGCGCATGTTCCGACCACGTACATCGGACTCAAGACTTTATTTTGAACAGTCGGAATCAATTCAACGTTTCATCAACAGAAAGGAGGAAAACATGGACCGAAGAGGATTTCTCAAAACTGCCGGGACGGCGGCCTTAACAACGGCTGCATTAAGCTCCCCTCTTACCGCTCCCGCCTTTGCCACAGGCAAAATCAGATGGAATATGGTGACCGCCTGGCCCAAGAATCTGCCGGGGCCTGGCGTTGCCGCTCAGATGCTGGCGGATCGAATAGCTGCCTTGTCCGGTGGCCGCATTGAAGTGAAACTCTACGCTGCAGGCGAACTGGTTCCCGGTCCAGGCGTCTTTGACGCCGTTTCGGAGGGAACAGCCGATCTTTATCATGCCGTCCCTGCCTATTGGGGCTCAAAATCGAAGGGGTTCCTGCTCTTTGGTTCCCAGCCCTTCGGACTGCGTGCCGATGAACAACACGGCTGGATGATTCATGGCGGCGGTCAGGCGCTGTATGACGAGATGTATGCGCGCTTCAACCTCAAGCCCTTTCTCTGCGGCAACTCAGGCCCGCAGTGGGCCGGCTGGTTCCGAGAGGAGATTCAATCGGCAGAGGACTTCAAAGGTCTGCGTTTTCGTTCCACCGGACTGGCCTCGGAAATGTGTGCAAAATTAGGAATGGCAGTTCAGGCCATGGGAGGCAGAGCCCTTTTCCAGGCCCTCCAGTCGGGCGCTCTTGATGCCGGCGAGTTCATCGGCCCCTGGACCGATTCGGCCCTTGGCTTTTACCAGGTAGCAAAATATTACTACTGGCCGGGTGTCGGCGAACCTTCCTCGGCGGAGGAGTGTGCGGTGAACAAAAAAGCCTATGAAAAGCTGCCGGCTGATCTGCAGCAGGCAGTCGCCTATGCCTGCGAGAGTCTCTACAACCCCGTCTGGACCGAATACACGACCAAACATGCCCTTGCTCTGCAAAAGATGGTTGCTGAACAGGGCGTGCAGGTAAGGAAACTGCCGGACGATGTCATCGTTGCCATGGGCAATGCCGCCGGTGAGGTGATTGATGATCTGCGCAACCATTCCGACGAACTGGTCAGGCGTATTGTTGAAAGCTTTCTCGCCTACCGCGCATCCGTTTCTCAGTACATGGTCTATGCCGATAACGGCCAGATGAATGCCAGAGCAATGAACTATAAATACTGATGCGAACCGAAAGCCCGCTCTGCTTCACCAACGGCTGCGAGCGGGCTTTCCATGGACTGCGGCACATAGCTTCCACAGGTGACAACAAGGCCGCATCTTCTGTGGCTCTTATCGGATTACGAAAATGAAAAACATCATTTCCAGTCTAGAAAAGATCAATCTGGTAGTAGGCAACTGTGTTAAATGGTTAGCCCTGTTGATGGTATTGCTGCAGTTCGGTATTGTCTTAATGCGATACGTATTTGGAATCAGCTATATTTTTCTCAACGAAGGGGTTTTGTATCTGCATGCCTTTTTCTTCATGCTGGGTGCCGGATATACCTTACTGGTCGACAAACACGTCAGGGTCGATATCTTTTATGCCGTTCGCTCCAGCAAGGGAAAAGCATTTACGGATATTTGGGGACACATTTTCTTCCTCATCCCTTCGATGGCTCTTCTGATATATTACTCATGGCCCTCGGTCAAGCAATCGTGGATAATACTCGAAGGCGCTATATCGGTCGGCGGCATACCGGCTTCATTTCTCTTGAAATCCCTTATTCCTGCATTTGCATCGCTTCTCATCATTCAATGTCTGGCGAATCTCCTCAAGGACCTCCTTCTTCTGAGATCATCGGATACATAATACAGGTCTTTTTGCCATGAATCTCCCTCTGGACATCTTATTGGTAGTCGCTCTTATAGGTGGTATTCTGCTTGGGTATCCCGTTTCATTCACCCTTTCGGGAGTAGCGGCGCTCTTTGCCATTATAGGGTTTTTGACAGGCTCTTTTGACATGGGACTCCTTGGGGCGCTTGCCCAGCGCGTTTTCGGACTGTTGACCAATGACGTACTCATCGCAATTCCGCTTTTTGTGTTTATGGGAGTGGTACTTGAAAAAAGCAGGATAGCCGAGGAGCTGCTCGAGACTATGGGCAAACTTTTTGGCAGAATGAGAGGCGGCCTGGGGATTTCCGTGATACTTGTCGGAGCCTTGCTTGCGGCTTCCACCGGAATCGTCGGGGCAACTGTAGTGGCTATGGGGCTTATCGCCCTGCCGACCATGCTGCGCAACAACTATGACAAGAGCCTTGCCTGCGGAATTGTCTGCACTTCCGGAACACTTGGCCAGATCATTCCGCCTTCGACCCTGCTTATCATCCTTACCGACGTGATGTCCAATTCCTATCAGCAGGCCCAGTATGCCAAAGGCCAGTTCACTATTGACACCATATCCGTAGGCCAGATGTTTGCCGCAGCGCTGGTTCCCGGCATAGTGCTCGTTTCCATTTACATTCTCTATCTGCTGGTACGGTCCTGGCTGCAGCCTCATGTCGCTCCGGCACTCAGCGGCGACGAGTATACCAGTCCCTCCATGGCCGATGTGGTCAAGGCGGTGCTTCCCCCGATCTTCCTGATTATCGCCGTACTCGGCTCCATTCTCGGCGGTGTGGCAACGCCAAGTGAAGCAGCCTCCGTAGGCGCGATTGGTGCCGTTCTCATGGCTGGAGCCCGTTTAGGTGTGCCGGCAGGCTGGATGATCAGCGGAGCCTGCGCCTTCCTCAGCCTGGCCGTGGTTGCCGGGGTCGCACCAGTAAGACTGCAGCGCACCGATACCGGGTTGACCGAGTGGCCGATCGCTGGAATATGCATAATCCTCGTCGTACTGGGGGGAGTGGCGGTGGCGAAAGCACTCAAACAGACGGGTAAAAATCAACTGTTGGGAGAAATTCTCTCATCGACGATGGTGGTTACCGCCATGATATTTGCGACCATCCTGACAGCCTCGATGTTTTCGTTGGTATTCATAGGTCTTGGCGGCGAAGAACGGATCGAGTGGATTATCGAGTCAATGCCCGGAGGAGCAACCGGGGCGCTTCTTTTTTGTATGCTGCTGATCTTTGTTTTGGGATTTTTTCTCGATTTCGTCGAGATCAGCATCATTCTCTTACCGCTGGTAGCCCCGACACTGATTATTATGGGACATGATCCCATCTGGCTTTCCGTCCTGATCGCCGTCAATCTGCAGACTTCTTTTCTGACGCCGCCCTTCGGCTTTTCACTTTTTTACCTCCGAGGGGCTGCTCCACCGGAGATATCGACGGGACATATATACAAAGGTGTTATCCCTTTTATCATACTCCAGGCCATCGGTGTTGCCATCCTCTGGTTCATGCCCGGGCTGGCCACGTTTCTTCCACGGGCCATTTTTTAACATCCGCACATGCCTCGAAATCTCAAACACACAAGGGAGAAAACCATGAACACTCTGCCTCCTTCTGCCCCACAAAGCTTGATTAAAGAATCGGTGGCGGCATTGCCAAGGTACCAGACAGGTCTTCCGGAAAATATTGTAAGAACACGGTACCGTCTAGACCGCATCGCCCGGCTTGCAAGCAATGAAAATCCTTTTGGGACGGGCAAACTGGCCAAACAGACGGCTGCAAAAATGATCGATGAAATGTGGAAATACAGCGACCCGCATGCCACTGCTCTCAAGAATGAGCTGTACCGTGTGACAGGTGTCGACCAGGCCAGGATTGTTACCGCCAACGGCTCGGAGGAACTTCTCAGCCTGCTCTGCAGAGCCTGCCTCAATCCGGGTGAAAGAGTGGTTACAGTCCATCCTTCGTTTCCACTCCATGAGATAAACCCGCTTGAACAGGGTGCTCTTGTCACTGTGGTAGCCATGACCGAGAATTTACAATTCGATACTAAAAAACTGGCAGAAGAGGTTGGCAAGGGCTGCAAGATACTGATCTTCAGCAATCCTTCCAACCCAACCGGATCCATTCTTGACGGCAACCAGCTGTCGACTATCTGCGCTGCTGCGCAACCAGATACCCTGGTAATTGTCGACGAGGCGTACTTCGAGTATGCCAAAGGTTCACCAGACTATCCCGACAGTCTCGCCGTATTATCACAAAGCGGTCTCTGCCATGTGGTGCTGCGAACATTCTCCAAGGCATATGGGCTGGCCGGAGGAAGAGTCGGATACGGGCTGTTCTCCGACTCATGGTTTGCCGAAAAAGTAGATACGCTACGAACTCCGTTCAACGTCAACAGTTTCGCCCAAGTCGCTGCTGCTGCCGCTCTTCGGGACAGCGATCACCTTCGGAATACTGTTACTCACAACGTGCTTGAACGGGAGCGAATTTCGGAGGAACTCAAGCGGCGAGGCCTCCGGGTCGCCGACTCCGAGGCCAATTTCCTCTTTCTCGATACAGGCAGAGACAGCCGGAAGGTGGCCGAAGAACTACTGCTCAGGGGAGTGATCGTCAAACCGTGGACAGCCTCAGGCTATGAAACCTTCCTCCGCGTCACCATCGGTAGCCGGGAAGACAACGATCTTTTTCTCAGCGCTTTACACCAGCCCACGGACTGACGGGCTCCACTGGTCATTTTGAGTGTTTTTCATAATCCCTGATGTGCTACCCCCGTCACAGCGGTGTAATCTTTGGTGTCAGCCTGCTTTCGTGCTACCTCAACTTTGTGACCACCAGAATGAAAATCATGCAATATTAAAAATTTAATTTAACCTCATCTCACTCCTTTGATGGAGCAAAACTCAAATAGTTGGGATAAGTCTAAATCCAACTTAATCCCTTTGCCTGCCACAAAGCGTTTACCTGTTTTTTATCTTCAGTATTTATGATTGTCGCTTTCTGCAGTTCCTCAGCAGTCAATGGATCCCTGGTACGTAATTGCTCTTCCAAAACCTGCTGATCGGCATCCGAGACGTTATCCCGCTCCCGGGCGCGCCTGCAAATTCGCTCTCGCAATGTCTCTTTATCAGCAGTGGTCGAGATGATATGCCACAACACTCCTTCCTGGTTTGCCAGCTGTTGAAACATCCGTCGCTCATCTCTTTTAAGAAAAGTGGCATCGACAACAACATTAAAGCCTGCCGTAAGAATTTCACGGCTTAACTGCAGAAGCCTGTCATAGGTCAGGGCACCGGCTTTCCTGCTATAGAGTTTATTGAGATGTTCAGAATTGCTGTGCCCCAGCAGAGGAACACGGAACAAACGTTTGCGCTCGACATCAGAGCGAATCCGGATTGCGGCAACATGATCGATAATCTGATCGGAGAGCCAACTTTTACCGGAGGCTGAAACACCATGCATCAGCAAGAGAAAAGGCTTGTGGGCACGGGTATACCGAACAGCCAGATCAAGGTAGTCATGATACAGCGTGATATCCTTCTTAATTTCCGATTCTTCACTGGACTGGGATGCCCGGATAGCGCTGATTTTAGCACGCACCATGGCACGATAGACAAGATAAAAGGGCAGCAGCCTCAGAGCGCTATAGTCTCCGCATATCTCCAGATAACTATTGAGAAAATGGAAAGCAAGATCCGGGCGCTGGTGGTCCTCCAGATCCATGACCAGGAAAGCCACTTCGTTGATCACATCTATCCAGTAGAGGGATGGATTAAACCCGATACCGTCAAACGGTATTATCTCCCCGTCAAGCAAAGCAATATTGCCCAGGTGAAGATCTCCGTGACATGCGCGGATAAAACCTGCCGCCTTTCGCTTCTGGAAAAAATCGTGTCCGGCACGAAACTCCTTCTTACTCCAGTCCGCCAGCTGAGCCGGTAGGTCATTTACGCCGATATTATTGAGTTGCTTCAGTTGATCGAAATTTTCCTGCACGGGGCTGAACACTTGATCCGGCCGGCCATATTTGCAATCAGCAGGGCAAGATATCAGCGTCTGGTGAAAATGAGCAACGGTCTGTGCAGTTCTTTTGATAAGCTGAAGCGTCAGTTGCTCTTCGGCCAGTAATTGATCAAAAATAGCAGATTGCTCGAACTGACGCATCTTGACGGCGTACTCGAAAACAGGTCCGGCACCATGAAGACAAGGCTGCGCCGCTGAGCCGTAAATGGGGACCACGCCCAGATACATCTTTCCAGCCAGCCTCCGGTTGAGGCGCAATTCTTCAAAGTAATAATGGTATCGCTTTTCCAGGGTGGAAAAATCAAGAAAACCAAGGTTGAGCGGTTTGACTATTTTATATGCGTACTTCCCTGTCAGCAGCACCCAGGAAATATGGGTTTCGATAAGGCGAATCTCTTCGGTTGGGTGAGGATACAAAGCGGAATCTTGCAGGGCATGGAGCAACTGAGTGGATTCGGTTGATGTCATGGCGGATATCGATGGTTTAATTGATCGTATACTCCACAGAATAGGAGCTTTTAAGGAAGAGGACAACCGATTTTTGCAAAAGTGCGGAAAACCGATCAGATGGAGCCGGCTCTCACAACCCTCGCAAGGTTTCTTCAAGCACCCTGGACAGATCTTTCAATTGGTAAGGTTTGGTGACAATGTTACAGAAACCGTGAACATGATAATTGTCGAGGATGGGATCGCTGCAATATCCGCTTGAAACAATCACCTTTGCGCCGGGATCAACGGACAGGACGTGCTTGACCGCCTCCGCTCCTCCCATTCCTCCCGGTATGGTCAGATCCATGATAACGGCAGCAAAGCCCTCGCCCTTCTCCACGCCATTTTTATAGGCACGAACAGCTTCATCTCCATCAACAGCCTGTTCGGCTTGATATCCCAGATGGTTCAGCATGTTACAGACAACGTTGCGGATCATCTCTTCATCATCCATAACTAGGATTCTTCCTCCACCGATTGCGAGTGCAGTATTTTCTTCACCTATTTCTTTTTCCGCCTGCCGTGTCGCCGGCAGATAAAGAGTGAACCTGCTCCCCTTCCCAGGTGAAGACGCAACGGTAATAATGCCTCCATGCTTCGCAATTATCGAATGGACAATGGCCAGACCAAGGCCACTCCCCTTATGGCTGTCTTTCACCTTCGTGGAAAAATATGGATCAAAAACTCTACCGATATTCTCCTCTGCAATGCCGATTCCTACATCCTGCACCGCCACACAGACATATGGCCCCGCTTCCAATCCCGGCATCTGATCCTTAACGACATCGGTATTACTGCAGGATAGAGTAACAACACCCCCTGCAGGCATGGCCTGATCAGCATTCAGTACAAGATTCTGAATTACCTGATTAATCTGGCCTTTATCCATGTTGACCGACCACAGATCAGGCGGAATATCCAGAACACACTTTACGTTGCTGCCGGACAATATAAAAGAAGTGGACTCATGCAAGAGCTGGGACAGGGATGCGGTTGACTTAACCGGCTCCCCACCTCCGGCAAAGGTGAGCAGCCTGGCCGTGAGATCCTTAGCCCTTTCTGATGCTTTCTGAGCCGAAACAAGTAGTGAATCTGTACGGCTATCCTCTCCGGACACCCTCCGGGCCAGAGAGATGTTACCGATGATGGCAAGCAGAAGATTATTAAAATCATGGGCTATCCCTCCGGCAAAAATGCCGATTGATTCAAGCTTCTTCACCTTAAGGAGCTCTTCTTCCATCTTCAGGCGCATGGAAATGTCCTCCAGGCTCCAGACGACACCCTCCACCCCACCTTCGGCAATGACGGTGCGACCCTGCCAGTGGCACATTTTCAATGCACCCGTTTTGGTTCTGATTTCCGTATTGGATTCACAGAAACCTTCCCTCCGCAGAATGGGATAGTAGATCTTTCCCCGCGACTCATAGAGTTCTTCGGAACTATAGAGTACCCTGGTTGATTGCCCAACCAGCTCTTCTCGACTATAGCCTGTTATCCTGGTAATCTGCGGATTGATCCGCTGAATGACTCTATCGAAACCGACAAAGAGAATGCCCACCGGTGAGTTATCCAAAAGAGCCTGCAGCTCTGCCCCGGCTACACTGAGATGATGACTTACCTGTTCCGCTTCGGTTTTGGCGAAATAGAGATCTGCCGTCCGCTCCATCACCTTTTGCTCAAGCGTCTCAAAACTCAATTTGAGCTGATTGGCCATCAGATTATATGCTGAGGCAAGTTGGCCGAACTCATCATTGCTCTCAAGTTCTATGGTGCTTTCCAGGTTGCCTCCGGCAATTATCCTGGCATGGCTTTCAAGACGCATCAGGGGAGAAAAAATATAGCGCCGCGTGACGAGAACGGAAGTGATGAGTATTGCTCCACAAAGAATACATATTAATGCCAGCAACAGAAGAACGGTGACGGCAATTCCTCCTTTCATCTCCGCCCGGACCAGGGCAACCTCGAATATACCGACCGTTTCCCCCAGACGTTTGACGTCCACCGATTTGACGTGAAATCTGGTTGGCTCAGCGCGGAAATAGGAAAAATCAACTTCACCGTACCACGGCTGATTTTTGACGGCGGCCGGCGTGTCATCGGTGACTATCCGCACCGCTGCTATGGCATTATTTATCAGAATCGCTTCCAGGATGTCATCCATTGAACCATGATCCATCTGCCATACGGCAGTCGGCAGACTGGTTTCCGCCAGATGCAGGGTATCGGTAAGTTGACGATCCAGATCACGCTCTATCTTGAAATAGTTATAAATAACTACAGCGAGAGAAAAAATAAGGAGTATAGCTATAACAACTACGGAAAGAGCCAGGCTGAAGCGGCGGCTGAGACTCTTTCTCTTTACATTTGAATCGGTCTTTGTCCGGGCTGAACTCATGGGAACCTATTGCCAGATCTCACTGATCTCATGAATTATTCCTTTTTGCTCGATGATAGAGCGGCCCCTGTCGAAATCATCCATTTTCTGCTGCGCCTCCATGTCGCCCTTTTTGACCATGAGGTATTCATCTACAATGCCGAAATAGCCGACTTTTTTATACTTATGGGCGATGTCCTCCTGCTTCAGAATGTAATCATACACGATTTCATACCCCACTACAGCGTCCAGTCTCTTTTTATCCATAACCTGGAAACTCTGTAAAATGGTATCCATGATCTCCTTTTGTATTTCCCGGTTATTTTCCCATTTTTTACCATATGCCCACGCCCGCACTGCCCCGACACGCATACCATCGAGAGAGTCAAGACCACGCCATTGCAGTTCCGAATCAACCGGCACGTAGGCCACCATTCGCGTACTGTCGACATATCCATTTGAAAACAAATAGGTTTTCTCACGTTCTGCCGTTCTATTGGCTGGAAAGACCGCGTCCACCCTGTCGCTCTCCAGATAGTGCAGAACCCGCGCCCACGGCACAACATAGAGCTCGATCGTGTAGCCGACCTCATGAAAACTTCGGCGGACCACGTCCCAGCTATATCCCTGCAGCTGCGCTGAATCCTCTCCAGGAGGGATACTTTCGCGGAGGAGCTGTGTCGCGGTGTCTTTTCTGAAACAATAGGGCGCGAAATCCGTGAGCGTCGCCAGGCTGACACTTTTTTCCGCAGCGCTCGGATCGACGGACAGGACAACAAATAACAGTACCAGAACTGCTTTTTTCATACAAATCTCTGCGTTCATTGATGAACGATAGTAAACGAAACTGCCGGCCCCTGAAATAATGGACATTGGTACAGCCGCAGCAAAATAAAACTCCGAGTATATACCAATCGGGAAAAAAACTCAGTTAAAATCAACCGCCGCGGACAATATGGCGGAGGCCGGACCGGTCGGCTCAGAGCGCAGATTTTTCATCTCGTTGCTGCCGGCCAGCGTGTGCGTTTACTGAAAAAGCCTGAGAATGGCTGCAACAGGTTTACCTGCCGCTTTCGGCAGTGAACGTGAGAAGAAACAGGCGGCCCGGTATCCCGGTATCGCTTTCCTTTCGGATATCATGCTCGACAAGCTGTTCAACTCTAAAACCATAATTTTGAGCCGTCTCCGTGATATACTGCACAGTATGAGCGTATCGACCCGAGCTTTGTAATATATACTCTTCCGGTCCATCATAATTCTCTATGGAAAGGGCCGCCAATGCCCCTGGAACCGCCTGTTTCCGAAGGCCTGCAAAGAAGTCTTCTACCTTCCCAATATAAATGAGAAGGTCCATTGCCAGAAAAAGATCATACTGTGTTGTTTCATTCTGCAGAAAGGTGAGGACATCACTGCATTCGAGCCTGTCATAGATTGACTTTTCTTCGGCCCTGGCAAGCATCGCCGGGGAAAGATCGACTCCCGTCAAACCATGACACAGGAAACGGCACGACATCCCCGAAAGTCCGGTACCACAACCAAGGTCAAGGCAGGCCTGAAAGCGTTGCCCCTTTTTTATCTGCTTGAGCATCCGGGCAAATGTAGCAGGTACATCATACTGCAGCTTCTCCTGCAAATGAGAGTCAAAACGGCCGGCATAGGAGTTGAACGTCTCAACGATATATTCCGCCGGGGCTCTCTCGGTGGTTTTCCCCGTCAAAGCAGCCAGCATATGCTGGGCCGAGGTGTGCTCCGGGTAACGGGTAAGAAGCATCTCCAGCAGTTTCTTCGCCTTCTCTGTTTCTTTGAGACAATTGTACAGTCCGGCGAGGTTATAGAGCGTCTCCGGATTGTATGGATCAAGCCGGTAGCTTTTCTCAAGATAACGTGCTGCTTCCGCCATGTTGCCGCGTTCACTGAGAAGAACACCGATATTATTGAGAGCAAGCGGATAGTCGGGTTCAACAGAAACAGCTTTTTCAAGATAGGCAAGAGCCTTAAGCGGTCTGCCCTGCAGGTGATACAACTTGCCCAGGTTGTTCAGGGCCTTGGGATGGGAAGGAACCAAACCGAGAGCCTGTTCATAACATTTTCGCGCTTCCTCCAGTAAACCGCTGTCTTGATAGACGGCCCCGAGATTGATATGCTGCATCGGATCGTCTGGAGCTGTTTCCACCGCCCGGCGGCAATACTGCAGTGCATCTTCCCACTGGGCCAGATCTCGGCAGACAATACCGATGTTTCCAAGAACATTGACATTCTCCGGCAGCTTCTCCAGAACAACCTGATATTTTTCTTTTGCTTCTTCAAGGCGTCCTTGAGTGTGAAGCTGTAAGGCTTCTGTAAATACGTTTTGTAAATCCATAAAAAACACCGCGTCGATACAGCCTTTGCAACTGTGGTTTCATAAAAAAAGATCCGGCTTGACCAGCTCAGTTCATCATCGATAATACAGCGTAGGATATCCTGATTGCCACCGAGATTCAATAGTTTTACTTTTCGGCCTGCAAAAGAGCCAGAGTCGTATCCAGCATACGATTGGCATAGCCCCATTCATTGTCGAACCAGGCCATCACCGTCACCAGGCGGCCGCCGCTGATGAGTGTTTGACTGCCGTCCACTACGGCGGAACAGGCATTATGATTAAAGTCGCAGGAAACAAGAGGCAATTCGGTATACCCCAATATTCCGGGGAGTCGATTCAAAGCCACTTCTTTAAGGATGTTGTTGACGAAGGTCTGCGTGGTTCCCTGTCGCACATTGACACTAAGCTGCATCAGGGAAACGTTTGTGGTCGGAACCCTGAGGGACACCGC
The DNA here is from genome assembly GCA_964446655.1 of uncultured Desulfopila sp. Taxonomy (GTDB): domain Bacteria; phylum Desulfobacterota; class Desulfobulbia; order Desulfobulbales; family Desulfocapsaceae; genus Desulfopila_A. The sequence continues at coordinate 20,559 of CAYUPL010000039.1, read as the reverse complement.
CTCTATTTTGTTGATCAAATGAGGGAAAAGGCGCTCTATCCCTTTAGCCAGTCCGGTATTGACAGGAATAATGGATGTTGCCGAACTCCTGCTCTTCCGCAAATCCGGATTATGATATGCATCGATGACGGGCTGATCATTCATGGATGAATGCACAATAGTAACGACACCCTGCTCTATTCCAAGATGACTATCAAGGGTATCAATGATATGAGCAGAGCAATTCGTGGTACATGATGCGTTGGAAATGATAGTGTGATTTTTCTGCAGAATGTGCTCATTAAAGCCATAGACAATGGTGGCATCGACCTCACGCGTGGCCGGTGATGAAAAAATCACCTTCGCCGCGCCTCGGTCGATATGTTGCTGTGCAATAGCCCTTTCGACAAAACTGCCACTGCACTCAAGGACCACCTCAACTCCTGCCTTTTTCCAGTTCAGGCGCTTGATATCACGCTCACTAAAGACCGCTATTGCATCACCATTAACAGACATCACACCGTCGCCTCTGCTGACATCACCGCCAAAAGTCCCGTGTGTCGAGTCAAATCTGGTAAGATGAACAAGTGAATCAAGGCCGGCCAACTCATTTATGGCCACGACTTGCAGCCTGTCACGGTAACCACATTCATACAGTGCCCGGAGGACACATCTGCCGATCCGGCCATAACCGTTTATGGCAATCTTCCTACGCATTCTCTTCCCATCCCGATAGGTTGTTCACTACTCTGCTCTAACCTTTGCTATCGCATCCTGCACAGAAACCACGTAAGGCTCATGCTGTCGCAGGAACAGAGGAAGAGTATTTCTGGCCTGTCGTGCAGATTCTCGATCCTGGTATGCACCGTAAAACACAAATATAGAAGCAGGATTTTCTCTCAGAATATATAGTTGATCGGCTATCTCATGATACTCACGCTGCTCTAACCTTCTTTTTAGACTTTCCTCGGCGCGCTCAGCCGTCAACACCATAAGCTGGATTGTGTATCCAGCCTCTTTATTTTGGTCCGCAAGCCAGCCTGCTCCGGCCGCGGCTCTTTCTTGAAAAAGGTTGTGCGCCACACTGTTTTGCCGGCTTGTGTCACTGTCCTGCTGGGAACTTGCCGGCATTACAGCCGTTTTGACCTTAGCCGGGGCTATCCGGACAATTTTCTTAGCGCCATCCATCTCCGTTGTTACCGGGGGAGGTAATCTTTTTTTAATTTCCGCCAGAATTACAGGCTCACCTTCAGTTTCCATATTGATGAAATCGTCGGCCGGCTCGGTAACATCCTCTCCCTGCTCTGCGGGAATCTCTTGCTGTTCAATCAGTCCCTGGTCCGGCAGGGCCTGGGGCGCCACTGCCTCTTCCGACTCCTCAACCTCAAGACTTGTATCTTCAACCGAAAGGGGCCCCAAGGCTATACGGCCAGGATCCACCGGTAATGCTTCGGCAGGGAGCTGTTTTTCGGCATCTTGGCCCTCAAGCGCAGGCTGCTCGTCTGATTCTTGTATGCCGGAGGGCTTCGCTTTCTGTTCTGCTCCAGCTTCAGTTTCCTGCACAGCGGCCTTCTTCACAGGCGTTGGATCCGCCTGATCCACCGCTACAACTGCCTTTTCTTCTTCAGCCTGCCGCCTGGCGGAATCGTCAGTGTCTTGCAGAGAAGGAGGCACCGGCAGACTATCGGGGACGGTATCTGTCCCGGACGTTTTTTTCTCCTGGGAAGTCGCCTCAACCACCTCGGTGCTCTCATGAACCTCGGTCAGCTCAACTTCGGTAGGGCTTTGTCCGCCTCTCAGCAAGAAAAACAGCAACACCACCACCAGCAGAGCCAGCCCCCCATACGTCCAGCCACCACCGGGAAGAAACGAACTGAGCGATCGAACTCCGGGCAGACGGGAGGGAACTTTTTTTTCCGTAGAGACGTTATCGAGAAGAACCATGAAGGAAGTGTCGGACTCGGCCTCCTCCAGTGATTTTGCCGCCAGCATATTGGTCATACGCAGGTTTCCCTGGGCCATACTGTAAATTTTCTTGGCGGCTTCAGGAGTAAAGATATTTTTGCCACGGCTCGGAGAACGCTGCTGGGCGCAATGGTTGAGATAGGCATATGTCTCCGAAAGCCCCAAAGGATTGAGAACAAAGTGTCTCTCTTCCGCGTCACCGAAATTGCAGATTGACAGTTGCTCCAGATTTTCCAGTAGACTTTTCCGACCGGCAAATACAATCTGCAGTAATACTTTATCAACGTTGATACGATCGAGCATTTTACGAATACGCTCAATGGTCGCCAGATACATCCTCTCGGATTGATCAAACAGTACAACCAGGCGTTGGTCCTGTTCCTGCAAAAATTGACCGATCTCAGCCACAAGGGTTTTGGTGGACTCAGGTTTGTCGGCATGCGGCGTTCCAACCTTCAAGGCCAGGACGCGAACGACATCATCGAAGGACTCAAGGGTATTGGGCAGATAAGCGCATATAGTCTCGGCAGGAAGTTCTTTTTCCACCATCCTGCAGATCATGGTCTTGCCGGTACCTTCCTCTCCCGTGACGGTCATGACCGTTGCACCATCAGCAATGGCTTTTTTTATCTCATCGAGAAGCTTTCTCCGCTGTGCTCCGGAAAAGAACACATTGACATTAACACGATCCTGAAAGGGAGTTGTGTCACCGGATTCTTTTTTTCTTTTTTTGTCCATAATATGGTATTTATTGCTGATATAAAATGCGAAAACTTCTACACTGCACTCTGTCACCTTAGCATTTGAAGCCGAGGGAAGCCATAAGAAATGTACCGTTTCCCTCTCAAAATCAACTACAGATACTTTGTACCGGCTCTTTTCCCGAAAATAGCGGAAATCACCCCTTCGGCAAAAACGAGTGTGTGCGGCATACTCTCCCGAAACAATTGAATTCTATTATGAATCGTATATTTTCCAGCACAAAGGAGGAGCCAGTTGACGCATGCCTGTTTTTCGTCTAACTGATCGTATTGCCTTCCCCCGGCCAGACCTTGCCGAACCGGACGGACTTCTCGCCGTTGGAGGCGATCTCACCCCGGCCCGGCTTCTTGCCGCTTACAGGCTTGGCATCTTTCCGTGGTATTCGACGGGGGATCCTCTCCTCTGGTGGTACACTTCTCCCCGTCTCGTTATTTACCCGAAAAAATTCAGAGTACCGAAACGACTGGCAAGATACATGAAAAACAGTGTATATACAATCAGTATGGATGAAGCTTTTGATCAGGTCATTACATCCTGCGCCTCCATTCGCACAAGCCGGGGAGAAGGAACATGGATCACCGAAGAAATGAAAAGGGCCTACATGACCCTGCACCGCATGGGATACGCGCACTCGGTTGAATGTCGGCAAAACGGCATTCTGGCGGGGGGCCTTTACGGAGTGGCCCTTGATCGTGTTTTTTTTGGAGAATCCATGTTCTCCAGGCGCTCCAATGCTTCGAAAATCGCCCTTACGGTGTTGGTTTCACATCTGCAAAGGGAAGGTTTTCAGCTCATTGACTGCCAAATGACCACAAAGCATCTCCTCCAATTCGGCGCCTGTGAAATCAGCGGCAGGTCGTTCACCAAACAACTACAACAAAATATTCTTACAACATCACCCCAGGGAAAATGGCACTATGACCCAAACAATGAATATACGAGCGGAAATGTGTGATGGCTGCGGCGCCGATAAGCACGTTTATGACATTGACGGCAATGAATTTTGCGATGAATGCCGTTTGATTGCAGAGACCCTGCGCCGTAATCCTGAAAAAATAGCCAGGATAGCCAAGCTCTCCAAACTGGATATGGCACAGCAAACACTTTGCGGAGAACAGAGCAAACGTCCCGCTTTTGAGAGCCTTCCCGACGTTCTTGATGCAGTACGTTTTCGTACCCGCGACAGGGACATGAACAAATGGTATGTCTCCATCAGTGAAATCGATGGTCAACCTGTGGAAATTTTTGCCTCGACTGCCTTTGACAGAGACCACCACCTGCAATCGAGAATTTCGAACCTTACCACAATCACCAGACTCATTTCACTCATTCTGCGGCATGTCTTTCTAGGAGAAGTGCTGACTTTGGAAAAAACATTAAAACAACTGCACCGCAGCTCGCGCCAGCAAAATGATCTTCCCGATATGCTGAGTCGGGTACTGAGTAAATACTGCAAGCCCTTACCGCCCAAGGATGGTGGCCAAAAAAGATGAGAGAAGTGAAGATCTTCTGTGTCAGCGCCTTTCGAACTGGCGCCACACGATTACATACCCGTCAATAATCAAACTCAAATTCAAATTGAATTCCTGATTTTTCGAAGTGAAGGAGAACATTCTGCAGAACGGCCAGAGTCGGAACCTTGAAAACCAGCTGCCAGGCTGGGGTCTTGGTCGGTTTTGCCGAAAGAACGGTGAGCTCCGAAATAACCATAGCCTCCGGCGCAACACCTGTTATCATCATTATCCGCTGACGCTTTGCTTCCAGTATATGCATGGTCTGCGCTTTCTTTACCACGGTCTCTCTGGAATTCCAGACCACGTTGACAGCATCTTCCCGATGGAATTTTATCTCTTCAAGGCGAAGGCAGTTTTTCCTGTGGACCGAAAGCCGTTCTCTGGTCAGCAGAGCACAGTTGTTTTTTTCCGTCGGCAGAGGTTTACAGCATGACGATAATTTTATTGAAACCGGATCAAGTGTCGATATCTCGATACTGTTATATTCCTCTCCCGGTGCAACTACATTAAGATCCTTAAGAGAAAACTGTTGGCGAAATCTGTTGATAATTTCAGGCAGACGCAGACGTCCATCGCCGATATGCTCGTAGAGATCATCCGCCTCTTTCAAGGAAAAAAAGTCATACACCTGGGCCATTTCAGATTTTTTCAGAATTTCCTGTGAAATACCATACCGTTTCATTTCCTGGATCAGCGTGGCATAGCCGACATCTCTGGCAATTTGTCTCCTTCTTCCCCGAAACCCTTTGGACAACTCCGCCCGTGTCCGAGGAACCTTGCAGAGATCAAGAATATCCGGATCAAACTGCAGTGGTTTGCCGGAACGAATGATACGAACCATATCGCCGTCTTTAAGAATATGATCGGCCTCTCTGCGTTTATTGCCGACCATGGCACCGAGACAGGAATGGCCGACGTCGGTATGTACTCGAAAAGCAAAGTCCAAAACAGTTGAGTGAAGCGGCAGACAAATCAGTTCTCCCTTTGGGGTATAGGTATATATTTCCTTTTTCCCACTTGCAGCGATCACATCACGGTAGGAAACCGAGACATCTGAACCAATAACATCAAACAATTCCTTGATTTCCCGTATAAACCGCCTCTGTTTCAGGTTTTTCGAGCTCCAATTGCGGAAAAGCCCGCGCTGGGCCCGTCTTGCCATCTCCTCTGTGCGGATCTTAAACAGATATCTCTGTCCTTTTATGATTGCCCGGGCATGCAGCCCCTGATATCCCGTGGGCTTCGGGTTGGCAATGAAGTCTCTGATTGTTCTGGGGATAGGCCTGAAGGTCTGGTTGACCACCCCAAGAGCCTGATAACAGGCATCGACATCACTTACAACAATCAGTATTTCAAACGGAAAATCAATCTCCTGCAGAAGTATCCGGTTGTTATGATCATAATAGGCCCATAGCTCCTTGACCCGCAGATCGACAGCCGCCCCCAGCTCCGCTTCATCACTGGCCCTGCGGAGAGTCTCTACAACCTCACGGGGTTCAGCGGCTTCCTTCAACACATTGATATGAACATCCAGTTTAACCCACTGTTTAGGGAACTTGTAGGTCAAGGCAAGGTTGTACATTTCCCGCTTCATATTGAACAAGCCGAAAACCGTAGCCAGCGGAGCATAAATATCCAATGTTTCATCGGCAATTTTCTGCTGCTTGCTTTTCGGCATGGCTTTCAAGGTACGCAGATTATGCAACCGGTCAGCCAGTTTTACCAGCATAACCTCAGGACGTAATGCCGCGCCGGAAAAAATCTTCCGATGGATTCGTTTATACTGCGACTGCTTATCACCGGAAGACTGGGTCACCTTGGTACAGCCTTCGACAATGGCCTGTACATAATGCCCGAATTTTTTCCCGACCAGATCTCCTGTTACCTCTTCAACATCTTCGACGGTATCGTGCAGTAGAGCCGCCGCCAGGATCTCCGGGTGCAGGATGTCCATTTCCGCCGCCAGAATCTTAGCTACCGAACAGGGATGCAGAATATACGCATCACCTGATTTACGCCATTGATCATCGTGGGCTTCCGTTGCAAAATTGAGCGCATCCCAGAAAAGGTGCTCGTCGGCTTTACCGCCGATATAATTCTGCATCTGCCTGCGATAAAGTTCCAGATCAAAAGGGATATGCTGCATAGATGTGGCTGCCTCGTTCAACTACCGGAAGATATGAAAATATGAAAGAGTGTCTAATTACTTTTTTTACCGATACCCATGTGTTATTATGAAAAGAAGTCTTCTCATCTACATATATGTACAGCGGGACAGCACTGCTGCCAAAAGCTGCATAGCGCTCACTGCTCACGGGCATAGTATAAAACATATTGCAGACAATGCCCTGCAGTCTAACAAAATTCCACGATCAGGGAAAAGAAAAAACCTCAATGGCCCCAAAAAGAAGCTTTCCAAAGAAGAAAAAACATGGATTTGCCAAGAAAAATCTAAAGAAAGGTCTCAAACACGGCATACGACGAGATACTGCTGCAACAATCCTGCGCCACCTTGCCAAAAGACAGGAGCCGGCTCTTCTCTCTGAGATACACGAGTGTTTTCATGACCAGGTCACCTCCAAGACGGAAATACAAGAAGCTGTCGCCACCCTGATACATGAAAATGTCGTTGTTCCCGCCGGCAAAAAACGGTTCCGCCTGAACTGGAAAGATAATCTTTTTACCGGAATAATCGAGAAAAACCCCCGCGGCTTTGGCTTTGTCATGAATCTGGCTCCTGCTGAATCCGCTGTTTCCTTGCAAAAAGATCCGTTTCTAACCGTTCGGGATATCGGCACGGCGAATCACGGTGATTCTGTTCTTATCCGGATAAAAAGAGTCCGCAAGGATGGCCGGCCAGAGGCCGTATTACTGGCTATCCTGCAACGCTTTTCCGAAACAATCACCGGTTTTTACCAATCGGGCACTCCTGCCCGGATAATTCCTGAAGATCTACGCTATCCGTCAACCATAGCCATTGTCGGAGCGATCCCACCGGATATTGCGGAAAATGATGTGGTTATTGTCGATATTGTCCCGGGCCCATCACAAAGTGGTTTCATGCAAGGAAGGATCACCGAAGTCCTGGGATCACCGCAAAACATAGATGTGCAAATGCGAATGGTCATTGAAAAGCATAGCTTGCCCCATGCTTTCCCAGACGATGTTCTGCAGGAAGCTGCCGCTCTCAGCTTAAATACTGCGCAATACAAGGACAGGCTTGATCTGCGCGGCACCTGCCACGTCACCATAGACGGCAAAACAGCCAAAGATTTTGATGACGCCATAGCGGTTGAAAAAAAGGGCGATGGCTATCGCCTCTACGTCTCCATTGCCGATGTGTCACATTTTGTACAGCCCGGCAGTTTACTGGACCAGGAGGCCTACATCCGCGGTACCTCGATCTACTTTCCCGGCAGAGTAATCCCCATGCTTCCGGAAAAACTCTCCAATCACCTTTGCAGTCTGGTACCGGGCGAAGACAGGCTGACCTTCTCCGCGGTTCTCGATTTCAACAAAAATGGTACACTTACTGATAAAAAATTCAGTAAATCTGTAATTTGCAGCAAACACCGTTTCACCTACACCACCATAAAACAGATTCTCGTTGACAACGATTTCGATGCACGAAGCCGGCATGAACAATTTCTCATTCCGCTGCAACTCGCCAAAGAACTGGCCGAACTCTTGTATCATGCCCGTATGGATCGGGGATCCATAGGGTTCAATATTCCGGAACCTGAAATTACCCTGGAGGAAAACGGTCGAATACAATCCATCAAAAGAAAAGAGCGGAATTTTGCCCATCAGATCATTGAAGAATTCATGCTGGCGGCCAATGAAGCGGTAGCAGAAATTTTTTCCCGTCATTCTCTTGACTTTATCTATCGGATCCACGAAAAGCCCGCGCCTGAAAAGGTGGAAGAATTCGCTTCCTTTGCCGCGACCCTTGGCCTCGAGCTACCACCCATCAGTGCCGAACCTTCCTGGTTTGCCGGAGTCCTTACTCTGGTGCGCAACACCCCGGCTGAATACGTGGTCAATAACCTCCTTTTACGATCTATGCAGCAGGCTCGTTATTCTTCTCACAATCAGGGACACTTCGGCCTGGCAGCAACTGATTACACCCATTTCACCTCTCCCATCAGACGCTATCCCGATCTCATGGTGCATCGTTTCCTGCAGGCCTTACTCATGCAAAAGCCCCTTGGCGGTGAGAAAGCTGAAACCTCCCTGGAGGAACAGGCCAAACATGTCTCAGCCCGTGAACGTCTTGCAATCACGGCCGAAAGAGACATTAATGACCGGCTTAAAATCTTTTTCATGGAACAGTTTATCGGAGAAAACTTCAAAGCCGTTATATCGGCAGTCGGAGAAAACGTTCTTTTTATCGAACTGCTCGACCTTTTCATCAGCGGTTCAATAGACATTTCCACTCTGACCGATGACTATTACCTCTATGATGCCAAACGACATCGGCTCATTGGCGAGATTTCGGCTAAAACGTATCAGATTGGTGCCGCCATTGATGTAACCCTTCTCGATGTCGACCATCAGCGCCGCCGCATCAATTTTGCTCCGGCATCGGAGAACGGCAACTAATTTGACTATGCCTATGAGCCGCATGGCGTTCTGTGTCACAATTTTGTTATCCTTTCACCACCCTGAAAAACCAAACACACGAAAAAGGCATTGTGCCGCAGGAAACAGTACTTTTCTTTTGCAGCTTGACTTGGTATAGTGTTTCGCATAAACAGATTCATACTATTCTTTTAGAAATTTACCTACATAACAGCTTGAAAAGCGCCCTGCATCTGCTCACCGGCCGGTGCAAATATTCATTTGCGGAAGGAGATACTCATGGAAGAAACCAGCTGGCTAATGACAATGATCGACAATCCGTTTGCCAAGGGCTTGGCTTTAGGTCTTATTTTTTGTGTAATTATCTATATACGCGGGTTTCTGCGACGACGTGAACTCTCCAGGGAAGTCGACAGACTGCGCTCCCATCTGCACACCAAACTTGAGATTGACTCCAGCGAAAATGAGCGGAGAAAAAATGAGATTGACCGTCTCAAACAGGAACGAGACAATCTCCAGATCACCGTTCAGTCACTGAACCAAAAACCCGGTCGCAAAGAAATACGTCAATATTTTGTCTACCAGACCGCGCTTGACATCATGTTCGAAAAAGCTCCGGGATTTGCCCCTGCCTGGCAGATAACGATCAAAGAGGCGGAAGACCTTTTTGAAAAATCAGAAAGAGGCGTTGTTCCGCTTCTGAAACGGCTTATGCCCACCACCCCCGACAAACAGGCAGAAGAATATCAGAAGATCAGCCGAATATCCCTGGAAGACGGCATTAAAGGAAATTAACAGCGGAGCTGTTTTTCTGCCCAAGAAAAACAGCTCCGGCAGTCTTAAAACTGAACAATGCCAATCGAAACCGCCCTGCTTGATAATATAGCTATAATTCTGGTGCAACCCAAATTTCCTGAAAATATAGGGGCGGCTGCACGAAGTGCTTTCAACATGGGACTCTCCCGTCTCATTCTTATACGCGACGAAGTCCCCGACCATGAAGCAATGGCGAAGATGGCAACCCATAAAGCTGCCCACCTCCTCGACACCATGGAGCTCCACAGTAACATCGAAGAGGCCCTCGCTCCCTTTTCATATATCATTGGAACCACGGCGAGACGAGGCAGACAACGGGGAACGGAACGTAGCCCAAGGCAAATCGTCAAAGAGCTGGCTCCGCGGCTTCCCAACAACCAGACGGCTTTTGTGTTTGGTCCGGAAAACTGCGGTCTGACCAACGATGAGCTGAAGTATTGTCATGCCGTGTCTGCAATTCCGACGGCAGATTTTTCCTCCCTTAATCTGGCTCAAGCGGTTGCCATTCATTGTTATGAACTGTACCACGGCCTGGTTCATGACAAAAAGGACATCGATCCTTCTCCGCAATGTGCCTCCTCGTTCGAGCTTGAAGGCATGTATGATCATGTGGAAGAAGCCCTGGTCACGATCGACTTTCTTGAAGACAAAAACCACGCCTACTGGATGAATAACATTCGCAAATTCCTCGGCAGGCTCCAGCTTACATCAAAAGAATCCAATATCATTCGAGGTATCTGCAGGCAGTTTATGTGGCACCAGAACCAATCCGGAGAAAAACATCCCCGGTAAACACAGACCAACCGGATGACGTGAGCAAAGAAAATGCCGGCGGAACGAAGCATCTCTGCATCACGCAAACGAGAGAGGGTAACCTGTTATGAACGCTTCGGTAGCTGCGCTCCATTCGTCCATCCCGTCAAATAAGTTCTACCCGCCTCATATCGATGAAAACCAATCACTGTTCCGTGCCCGACTCATCGAAGATGTTCTACCCGGCAGACATCACAAGAATAAAGTTATCGCCATTGAAGCCCAAGCCGGCCAGGGTAAAACGACTCTCGCCTATCAATATATTACCCATTACAATTACAAGCATATATGGTATCAGATCGGCAAAGAAGATGCCGATCCCGTTCTTCTACTCTCCGGCCTGCTGCACAGTCTGAACACCACTCTTGAGACATTCTCCTCCCCGCAGCTTGAAAACATCCTCCTCAGAGGGGAAATCGGCCCTCTCGATCTGCAACGCTGTGCCAATATCCTGCTGGCGGATGTAGACAAGCACCTGCGCACCAATCTTTATATTGTTTTTGACGATCTTCACCTCATCAATCAGGCGGAGATGACCAATCAACTCCTTTCGTACCTTCTTGATACATCCCCTCCCAGGCTCCATTTTGTCCTGACCAGTCGTCACCCTTTTGAACTGAAGTCAAAAACCATCCGTAATCGTCATGGGGTCAGCTTTCTCACCACACGGGACCTGGCCTTGAACAGCGCTGAAATCGAAGTCCTTTTCAATGATGTTTTTCACAGAAGTATCAGTATCGCCGATGCCAGAAAAATCGAAGACATCACCAGCGGATGGGTGATGGGCATTGTGCTGGCAGCCCATCCCTTGTCCGGTAGCAGATCAATAGAAAAGGCGAGTACCACGAATTTTGAAATCCTTGGTTCTCCCAGCCAGAAGGAAATGCTGGAATACTTTCAGGATGAAATTTTCACCTATATTCCGGAAAAATTCCATATACCCTTTCTGAAACTTTCTTTTGTTGATGAAATTCATATTGATCTGGCAAAACGAATAACCGGTATTGATGAAATTGATACAATACTGCGTGACCTGACGCAGGAGAATCTCTTTATTTATAATCTTGATCCCAATTTTACCCTCTTTCGCTTTCATCATCTTTTTCAGGAGTTTCTTCAGGCGCGTGCTGCTAAAAAACTTGTAGCCGAAGAGATCCGCAACGTCTATTCGGAGTCGGCTGCATATTTTCTTGAAAATAATCTGATCGACAAAGCGCTCTCCTGTTATCTGCAAGGGGGTAAGTATGACAAAATGGATCAGCTGCTGCAGCGCTATGGGACTGACATTATCGCCCAAAACAGAACATTCACCATTCTGGCCCTGCTCCATTCCATCCCGGAGAAGACTCTGCTGCAATACAGTTGGCTGACGCTTTTCTCCGGCATCCTCGAAAGTGATTACCAGCCCCAGAAAACTCTGCCCCACCTGGAAGCAGCCAGAAAACTCTTTGTCGCCTCGGGAGAAGAAACCGGCGAACTGCTTGCCATTGCCACCATCCTTTATTACCATTTCGTGGTCTCCGGGCGCTACCATACCGGGGCTTCGCTGCTGCCCCGAACGATGGAACTGCTGCAAAACAATTACGACAGGCTGGGCAAACACATTGTCGTTCTGGTTACCAGAAATCTGGCAGCCGGATTCTGCTTTTTCTCCGCCGACATGGAAAAGGCCAGGCATTACATAGAAATTGCTCGCAATATAGCCATCGAAAATGATATTAGAAATTTTATGGCATCAACGGTGTTTATCAAGGCCTATATTGAACTGCTCAGCGGCAACCGGCAAAAGTTTAATCGTGAAGTTCAGCTCTCTCACTCCCTGCTGAATGACCCACTTGTAGGGATGTCCAATAAACTCACTCTGCGAATCCTCCATATCTGCTCCCTCAGCATGTATGGTGATATTTCCAATTTTTTCCATCAACAGCAGCTCATCCAGGACAGCATTGATGAAAAAGTCGTCAAACAAACCGTGGCCGCTCCATACTTTTTCATATGGGGTTGCAGTTGCCTTATTTCCATGGGAGAAACCGCCAAGGCCCTTGAACTACTCAACAGAGGGGTTACGGTTTCCGCAACCGCCAAATCAGAGCACATGCTCAGCCAGTTATTACAGTGGCAGGCCTATATCCATGCAATTCATGGAAACAAGAAAAGTGCCGCAGTAAAAATTCAGGAATCAGCGCAACTGCGTGACATTGCTGGTGGCCCTTTTTATCAGTCATTTCAAGCCATAATGGCCGGCACCGTGCACGCCAGACTGCAAAACAAGAAACTCGCCAAAGATGCTTTTACCAAAGGGCTGCATCTTGCTGAAACAATCCCCTCTCCCTACCTTGCGGCATGTTGCCTTGTGCAGCGAAGTCTGTTCAAGGTGACTACCTATGGCGAACAAGCTGGACTTGATGATCTGGCCGAAGGGCTGAATCTGATGGCTTGCCATAACTATGACCATTTTTGGAGCTGGGAACCGGCAGCCATGTTGAAACTACTGACACTGGCAGTGAGGCATGACATACAGCGTTCATTTTGCCGGAAACTCGCCCACAAGCGTCTGCGGGTAACGATACGTGACGACGGCTCTTACATACCTTTACTCCGCTTTACGGCGCTCGATTCGTTTACCATCGGTATACCCAATGGACCTGTGATGACGGTCGAGCAGTTCACCCCCCTGCAAAGAGAGATGCTCAGTCTCACCCTTTTTGCAACAAAAAGAAAGATCAGCCAGGAAAAGGTGCAGCTTATTCTCTGGCCCGAAAGTAGCCCAGACAAGTCCAGAAAGAAGCTGGACACGCACCTTGGTCGCCTGCGTACAACGATTGCCGAAACTCTCTCCATCGACGCAAAAGAATATATCGTGCTAAATAAAGGTATTTTGAGTCTCGAAAACGTAACTGTGGATGTGGAAGATTTTTTTAACAGTTGCAATGCTGGATTTAAACATGCCCATAACAGCGAATTCTGGGAAGCTGGAAATCATTTTCATCACGCACTGACTCTGTGGAAAGGGCATTTACCCACTGATACCTTCAGAAACGACTCAATCTATATTTTTGAAGACAGATTACTGGCTACCTATGAAAAAATGTCGCTTACCTGGGCCGGAGTGCTGGCGGATGCAGAACGGCACGGCGAGGCGATTCCTGTTCTGTCAAAAATGCTGCAGAGTAATGGTCTTTCCGAAGAGGGCGTCCTGCAGATCTGCCGCTTATATACTCTAACCCAACAACCTTTAAAAATACGCGAAGAACTGGAACGATATCGAAAGGCACTGCAGAAACTGCAATATAACAAAAGCGAGATTGACTCCTTGATTGAGGAAGTCGGCAAGGCGCTTCAGACAAACTAGCCAGGGACCAGTATGCTGTCCCGCAAAACCCTGAGCGACCTTCCGGTAATTCAAATTACAAAACTGCAAGAACCCGGCGCCCTGCCGGACAGATACTCAATGACTCAGCTGCAAGTCCTTGTCATTTATATAATGCAAATCAAGTACATTTGACCTAGGGCACACAACAACTTTAACTTCGGCACATACTTTGCATATAAAAAGTTATAATGTATAACCACCATTGAGGCAAAAATGATTTCTCCTGTGCACTCGGCGCTCAGCGCTCTCCAAGCATACGGTACAAAAATTCAGGCCAATGCCGCTAATATTGCCAACAGCGGCACCGAAGGCTATAAACGGACCAGAGTAACCCTTGCCACCACAGAAGCAAATGGGGTCAAAACGGCGATCGACAAGCCGGATAATGAAGGTCCGAAGATTTACGAACAAACCGGAAATGGTCTCGAGTTGATCGAGCAATCCAATGTTGACCTGGGCAGGGAGTTTCCGGAAATGATGCTCAACACTCATTTTTATACAGCCAATCTCAAGACACTCCAGACGGCCGACAAGATGCTCGAGAGTCTTCTCAACATCAAGGCATAATCTCCTCTCCTCCTGCGGATGGCGCATCCCTCCTCTCCACAGCGCCATCCGCCCCTCCTTTCCCGGTAGACTGCTGTTTGACATTATAATCCAACAGTCTTGAAGTTTTTCCATACATATTGTGTCTAGGAAAAGTCCTGATTACGTCTCGAAAAGAGAGAAAGACCGGAAACCGAGGTAAAAAGCTTTTATGCAACTGCGACTCAAGCGCTATACCCCCTGCAAGGGACAATCAGTGCAATTTGGAGTATTTTTTTTGCAGTAGTCCTTTGCCACCCTAACGATAAGGGCATGGTACTCATTAAAAAGTACTGCATCGGCAGGCAGGCTGTCCATGAACCTCTCCTGAATATCGCCATAGCTGCACTCTTCTGCCAGAAGATTGTGACGGGAAAAGACACGGTGGGTATAGGTATCCACGACAAAAACCGGCTGGCCGCAGGCATACAGCAAAATGGAATCTGCCGTTTCTTCGCCTATCCCTTTTACGGACAGCAACTTTTGACGACTCTGCTGCCAGTCTTCACTGCCGAGAAGAATCAAGTCACCGCCATACTCTTCTTGCAGCATTCTTACCAGATTTTTTAGCCGTTGCGCTTTGAGATTATAATATCCTGCAGAACGGATACAAGACGCCAGTTCTTCAACGGTGAGACTGCTTAAGGCTTCAAATGAAAGCAGATTGGCCTGCTTTAAACAGTCAATCGCTTTGGAGGCGTTTTTCCAGTTGGTATTCTGAGTAAGAATAGCCCCAACAACCATTTCTAAAGATGTTTCGGCCGGCCACCAGTTTTGAGGGCCATAGTGGTTCAAAAGCGTTATATATATTTCCTTGAAGACATTTTCGGACATTGCTGTTCTCAATCACCCAGGCAGATGCCGATATCTCTGGCCGTCAGTATTTTATCACTGTCCAGATCCACCTTTTTTCTCGATTTGACGGCCTCGGCAATGGGAACGGCTTCCATCCTGGAAGAAACCAGGGCAACCATATGACCAAAAGTCCCTTCCTCCACCATACGTATAGCCGCAGTTCCAAAACGAAGGGCCAGTAAGCGATCGAAGGTGGTGGGCGAACCTCCTCTCTGTAGATGCCCCAGCACCAGAGAGCGGGTATCCTTCTCGGTGCGCTTCTGTATCTCCTGGGCAACCCACTCACCGACTCCTCCTAAAACTGCTTCTTCTCGACCAAGTTCTCCGGAGCTTTTGAAAAACACCTTCCCTCCTTTTTCCGCGGCCCCTTCAGCAACTACCACAATGGAATAATGCTTGTCCCTCAACTCATTATCGGCGATTTTGGCGCATACCGCTTCCATATCAAAAGGAATTTCCGGCAAGAGAATAATATCAGCACCTCCGGCAATACCGGAGTATAGGGCAATCCATCCGGAATCACGTCCCATAACCTCGACAACTATGACCCTGTCATGAGATTTGGCCGTGGAGTGCAGCTTGTCCAGAGCATCCGTTGCCGTTGAAACAGCGGTATCGAAGCCGAAAGTCCTGTCTGTTGCTTCAAGGTCATTATCGATTGTTTTCGGTACTCCAATAACCGGCATCCCTTTTTCAGAAAATTGTTTTGCCAGCTGCAGGCTTCCGTCTCCACCGATAGCGATATGGCAACTAAAACCCATTCTTCTGAAATTATTAAGTATTTTATCAGAGGTGTCAACAATTTGAACTTCGCCGGCAAGATTGAGTACCGGCCGGGCAAAAGGGTTTCCTTTGTTGGTCGATCCCAGCATCGTCCCCCCTGTGGAGTATATGCCATCGACATCCCGCGGTTTCAGTTGAATCATGTCATCCATATCGAGAAAACCGGCGTAGCCGCTTTTGCTGCCATACACTTCCCAGCCTTTCCGGTAACCGGCATGGACCACAGCATAGATAACGGCATTAAGTCCAGGAGCATCTCCTCCACCTGTTGATATTACGATTTTTCTCATTTTTCTCCCTGCTGAATCAGGATAATTTCGTCAAAGGAACTTGTATCCAAGGGCACTAGCGAAGGTATAATGTTCCAGAGACCATCAAAGAAACTGCAATAATAGGCAAAGCTTGTAAAGGTTAGAGCAGAAAGACGCTCCTCACAAGAGGAGTATAGAACAGATCCGTCGTTCTTCACCCTGAAATACTCTCAAAAACAGTATAATCCTCTGAACCTCCAGCTTTGCAGAATAGTATCATCATCATTCAAACTCAAGCAATAAAAAAGTATTATAGTGAAATCATAGCTACCAAATAAGCAATTTAACTAATTTCTAAATCTTTTACACTTTTTCCTTTTATGATTTATTGACTTCTTCCCTTGAGCACATTATGTTTTTCCCCAAGCAAACATGTTTTTTTATGCTCTACAGTAGCTTGGAAATGCTTCTCTTGTGTTCATTGAAGATACTTCAAGTTGCTGAACACCCTGGATAATGAAATATCGGCAGGGGATGGCGTATTATAAAAGCAGAAACACCATTAACACAACTACAAGGAGAAGTTTAATGTCTGAATTTACTGTTACAGACTTGGCTGCAGACAAGCTGAAAGAGTACCTGGCGCAGAATAATATTGATTCTGCTCTCAGGGTAGCGCTTATGCAGGGTGGCTGAGCAGGACCCTCATTGGGATTGGCTCTGGATGAGCCAAAAGATAATGATAAAGTGTACGACAACGATAGTCTCAAGTTCCTGATTGAAGAGAGCTTGCTTAACACCTGCGGTTCCATCAAAGTGGAATATATCGAAGCAGGACCACGATCCGGATTCGGAATCACTTCCAGCAATCCCATCGGCGGTGGTGGATGCAGTAGCGGTTCCTGCGACAGCGGCAGTTGCGGCTGATCGAGCCATATCGCTGCTCCTGGAGATAGCTCTATCAAGGCGATCTCCAGGAGCAGCCCTTCCCTTTCCTTTTCAACACTCCCTACCTTCCTCATAACGCTATTTTTTTCCACACCCTCGCGTGTCAAAATATTGACACAACACCCTGCCGCTCTTACCTTCTTTCCAGACAAGATATGTTAGTCGCTTTATCGGCAGACAATAGCTACAAACACGAGAGGAGAGAAGAATGCAATTCGACAAATTTACCCTGAAATCTCAGGAATCAGTGCAGGCCTCGCAGAAAATAGCCCAGGAAAAAGGCCATCAGCAGATTCAGCAGGCCCATCTTCTGCTGGCTATTCTTCAGCAAACCGAAGGAGTAATTATACCAACTCTGCAGAAAATGGGTTTTACTCCTGGCACCCTTCTGCAGGAGGCAACCAGTCTGCTCGAGCAGATACCGAGGGTTTCCGGCGGTGGCGCCGGTCAGGTTTACGCTTCCCCGGAATTACAGAGGTGCCTTGATGCCGCGATGGCAACGGCCTCTACCATGCAGGATGACTATATTTCCCAGGAGCACCTCTTTCTTGCTATTATCAAAGACGGCTCTTCGGCAGCCTCGAAAATGATTGCCCGGCAAGGCATCAAAGAGAAGGACTTCCTCAACGCCCTCTCCAGCATTCGCGGCAACCAGAGAGTAACTGACCAGAGTCCTGAAGAAAAATATCAGGCGCTGGAAAAATATGGCCGCAACCTGACCGACACAGCGCGCAAGGCCAAACTGGACCCGGTGATCGGCCGTGATGAAGAGATCCGCCGAATCATTCAGGTACTATCACGTAGAACCAAAAACAATCCCATACTTATCGGTGAGCCTGGTGTCGGAAAAACCGCAATTGTCGAAGGGCTGGCGCAGAGGATCGTCAACGGCGACATACCGGCAACCCTTAAAAACAAGCAGGTCATCGCACTTGACCTCGGCGCCTTGGTCGCCGGTGCCAAATATCGTGGGGAATTTGAAGACAGATTGAAAGCTGTTCTGAAAGAGGTTGAAAATCGTGCCGGAGAAATCATCCTTTTTATCGATGAAATCCACACATTGGTCGGAGCAGGCGCAGCAGAGGGTTCCATGGACGCTTCCAATATGCTCAAACCCGCTCTGGCACGAGGGGAACTCCACTGTGTCGGTGCGACCACCATAGATGAATATCGAAAATATATCGAAAAAGACAGTGCCCTGGAACGGCGGTTCCAACCGGTTCTGGTGCAGGAACCCAGCGAGGAGGACACCATTGCCATCCTCCGCGGCATCAAAGAGAAATATGAGGTACACCACGGTGTACGAATTCAGGATGCCGCCACCGTTG
Source organism: uncultured Desulfopila sp. (assembly GCA_964446655.1). Lineage (GTDB taxonomy): Bacteria > Desulfobacterota > Desulfobulbia > Desulfobulbales > Desulfocapsaceae > Desulfopila_A. The sequence goes on along the minus strand of CAYUPL010000039.1, from coordinate 2,006 downwards.
CTGCCGTCACTCTCTCCAACAGATACATCAGCGACCGGTTTCTGCCCGACAAGGCCATTGATCTCATCGATGAAGCCGCCTCATCGCTGCGTATTGAAATTGACTCCATGCCCACCGAAATTGACGAACTCGACCGACAACGCATCAAGTTGGAGATTGAACTCGAAGCCCTGAAAAAAGAAACGGATCAAGCCTCCAAAAAACGTCTGGAAGAACTGAAGAAAAAACTTGCCGATCTCAATGACGACCTTAATGCGATGAAGGGGCAATGGACACTTGAAAGAGAAACAATTCAGAAGATACGCAAAATCAAGGAAGAGATCGACGAAGCACACAACCAGGAACTACTTGCTGAACGTAACGGAGACTTCAGCAAAGTTGCGGAAATTCGCTACGGCAAAATTGTGGAACTGAACCGCAAGCTGGAAGAAGAAAATACAAACCTCCAGGATATCCAGCAAGATCATCTGATGCTCAAAGAAGAGGTCGCCGCTGAAGATATCGCCAGCGTGGTAGCTAAATGGACCGGTATCCCCGTCGACAAATTGCTGCAGGGCGAAAAAGAAAAACTCGTCATGGCGGAAACCTTTCTGCAGAAAAGGGTTATTGGCCAGGAAGCTGCTATCGTCTCTGTCGCCAACTCTGTAAGACGGGCCAGAGCGGGGCTGCAGGATCCCAACAGGCCTCTGGGTTCTTTTATATTTCTTGGCCCCACGGGAGTAGGCAAAACCGAGCTGGCCAGGTCGCTGGCCGAGTTTCTTTTTGACAGCGAACAGGCCATGATCCGTATCGACATGTCCGAATTTATGGAGAAACATTCCGTAGCACGACTTATCGGCGCCCCTCCGGGATACGTAGGCTATGATGAAGGAGGATATCTCACAGAAGCGGTACGCCGTAGACCATATTCCGTCATCCTTCTCGATGAAATCGAAAAAGCCCATCCGGATGTCTTCAATGTTCTCCTTCAGGTCTTAGATGATGGCCGAATGACCGACGGCAAAGGCAGAACTGTCGATTTCAAGAATACGATACTCATCATGACATCCAATCTCGGAAGCGGTCTCATCATGAAAATGACCGAAGAGCATGCCGACGAAAACGACATCCGCAATCAGATTGAAGAAATTCTTCACAACCAGTTCAAACCGGAATTTCTCAACCGGATCGACGAAACCATCATTTTCAAGAGCCTCACCAGAGAAAATATGATCGGAATCGTCGAAATTCAGCTAAAACATCTGAACAACAGACTTCGCGCAAGGAACCTGACGCTTCACATTCGACAAAGTGCCAAACAGCTCATTATCGATCTGGGCTACAATCCAAGCTATGGCGCACGACCTCTGAAAAGAGCGATTCAGCGTTATATCGAAGATCCACTGGCCATGCTGATCCTTGAGGGAACCTTTCTAGACGATGATCACATCCTTGTGGAAGCGGAAGAAGGTAAAATCAAATTCACCAAGCAGCAGAAATCTTAAAAGAGAAACTATTCTCCTTTACCTTTGTGTATGAATATGGTTGCATAACCCCCAAAAAACAGGCAGAGGAATCCTTCTTCTGCCTGTCAATATCCAAATCAAAGGGCAAAAAGACTATGAGTAAAACAGTTGATGATATCACTATTAACTATGAAGAAGAAGGTCTTCTTCTGGTTAAGGAACTGGATAAAGAAATATTATCAAAAGGCGCCTGGACCACGATACTGTTCCGCTATCAGAACTGGGACCGCGCCAAAGGTGAATACGGCAAAGACATGTTCACCATAAGGAGATACCAGAAAAGGCAGGGGGAATACATCCCCAAGTCTAAATTCAATATCTCCAGTACTGAGCAGGCAGGCAAGATCATAGAAGCACTCCAGAAATGGATCGGTTGAAACAGCCTTCAGCAAAAACATCGGACTATCTTTAACATAGTCTGATTACCCGGACAGCCCTTCGTTTTTTTCTATATAATTATCATTTTTTCTCAAAAAATCCGTTGACACGGTCTAAGGGATA
>CAYUPL010000038.1:0-35265 GCA_964446655.1 uncultured Desulfopila sp. | reverse complement strand
AGAAATTCGGGATAAACACTACGTTACGATAGCACTACCTCAATGATATTTATGAATGGCGCCGCACAGCTCTGTCAGAAACCTGATCGTCTCTTCAGATGGAGCGACAAACTCTACTCCGACAAGATTGCCTTGCCGGTTAGTCACTCTGACTTTTTCTTTCATTTTGAAGTTTTTGCCAACTTTGCAACTGACTATGAGGAGGTCCTCCACATCGAGTTGCTGTTCCGTGGAGATTTTTAAACCGCCGCTGGACAGATCGATAATAGTTGCCGTACCGGTTTTCATATTGTTGGTATTGTAGAGATGGCCGACAATATCATCATCCACGACTTTGTTACTGTGTACTCGTTTATGGAACCGCCTCTCAACCTCTTTGCTGTCAAACTCATCAAGATTGTCGATTTCCTGAGGAAACAGGTCCGCGGCCTTTTCCTGAAGCGAAGGCAGGTCATAGTCCAGAATATGCTCAAGCAGCCACTTTTCCAGAAATTCTCCGGGGGTGATCTCCATTGTTCTGTTATTGCGAAAAGCAAGAATATACTGATGAAGCTGCTTGATAAGCTGATAGTGCTGGAGGCAATGATCCCGATAATTGTCCAGGTCCCCAATAAGATCTTCCTCCGTTTCAAAATGCTTGAACGAATAGTTTACAATCACGGAAAATAATGTGTCGACGACCTGCTTGTTAGCCCCCATATTCACCGAGTTATTGAGATCATTTGCCAGGTCGAACAATATCTTGTGCTGATTATCGATTATATCCACACCGACACGTAAATCGTCATTCCACCGTATCATCTTTCTCATTCCAATCCTTTGCGTTTTCTTCCACACCATTACCGTGGTGGACTTGTGTTGTATGACAATATCGTCAAACGGTTCAAAAAACCTCGCGCTCAAAGCCTGCCGTGTCCCGATTTCGGTCCCAGCAGAAACCAGAGAATCAGTCCCAGGATCGGTAAAATGAGGATAAGGACGATCCACAAAACCTTATTCACCATACCGGCCGGACTTTGCACAACACTGATTATCGCCCAGATATCAGCGATAAGAATAAGAAGCCCCAAAAGTCCACCAACCTCAATCCCCATAGTTTTCCCCTCTCTCTATGCCGGTACGTAATGGAATGGCGCCTGTCAAGGAATGAGCAGACACTCGATAGAGAAACACCTTAAAACTGTTCCCCTTCTATATTTTTTCTCAACTGCGCAATTTCCAGCCCAAGCGGCACGCACTTGTTGCCCTCCATACAGCCATCAGCCTCTGGTAAATCAAGATAATGCTTCAGCTCATGCGAGTCTTTCTTCAGATCAACCACCCAGGCATTCTTGTCGGAATCAAAAAAGACATCGACATCTATACCACAAACACCTATTTCCGGGTAAATTTCCGTAATTTTCTTACAGAGTTCTTCTTTGTTATACATGGCCACCTCCTGTAAAATATTGATGCAATTAGAAACATGCTTCCTCCACATCTGTTCTGTAGTCGTCGAACAGGCATCACTCCGGGAGCCTTATCATTCATAAATCCATTCTTTCAATGGCTATACCGAAAAAAGCCCCGTGTAAAGTCCTTAAGCTTAGGGATACTATAGGGGCGACCGGTTTACTTTTCAATACAAAGGATTAGTATATACTATTATGCTGAAGCACTGGATACCCTGGAAATTTCTGATAAAAAGGGCGGCAAGGGCTTATGGAATAATTGATCCGTTGACTTTTCTTGCCCGCATTCGCCAATTTTCCCAACCTTCCGAGGTTCAAGAACCGATTGAGCTGGTACGAGCCGGTATAGCCTTCCACACCAGAGGGCTGATCAACACCAAAGCCATCCAGCACAATCTCGACTGGGTCTGGCCCTATTGGGTGGAACGGCAGTTTAATCCGAATGACAATTCTTTTATCCCCAGGGCATTTTCCTTCAGCCATGTCAATTTGACGCACCGTAACTGGACAGCGGTGGGTCATCCATCCCTGCCTCTTTACCCCATAATAGATCCCAGAGGATTGGTTACGCCGCTGTATGACGGTTGGTCCATCGATTTTTGGTTTATCTCCGACACCGGGGAAGAGTTGCTTCCCTCAAAGCTCGATAAAGTCAGGCAGGAATACCTTTTCCTTCCCAATCCGGCGGTAAAAACCTCATGCCGCAGTGCGACAATACATGTAGAAAGCCTTGTCCAACTCCTTATGGAACAAGGGTTGCCTGTTTTAAAAATCGATGTAACAGCAAGCTGCCCCGACGGTGGCTCTCTCCTGCTCGCCTTACGACCCTATAATCCGGAGGGCATCCAATTCATTGAAACAGTCTCCGCCACACCCGAACAAGACCTGCTCGTTAATGGCGAGACCGAAGTTCGATTCAACAAAACACCGGAGAAACTGTTTTTTTCCAACTATCAAGAAGGAGATGTATTGCATATGCTGCACGCGGCGGAAAACAGCGAAACAATCTCCTGCAATGTCGGCATGGTTACAGCCGCGGCACGCTATCGGGTTGAGGCGGAACACAAATTTGATGTTGCAGCAACTGTGCCCCTGGATAAAGATCTTGCCCTGCAGTCCCATTCTGCAACACGACAACCGACTATTGCGCCTAGTGATACTACCTGGGAAAAGATACTTACTCACACAGCAGTGCTACGGGTACCCGATTCCAGGATTCAGTTTCTCTACGATGCCGCCATTCGTACTCTGATCCTGCTTTCTGCTGAAGACATCGTACCAGGGCCGTATACCTATAGACGTTTCTGGTTTCGTGACGCCTGCCTGATGCTCAACGCCCTGATGACGGCAGGACTGACCGACAGAGCCTTCAACATTCTGGACACTTTCCCGACACGGCAGAAAATCTCGGGGTACTTTCAGTCACAGGAAGGAGAGTGGGACTCCAATGGTCAGGTTCTCTGGATCATGGACAGATACCAGCAACTCACCGGCGATACGCTTCCTTCGGACTGGATTAACGCCCTGCAGAAGGGAGCAGACTGGATCATACGTAAACGTCTTACGACAAAAACGCCATCACCCCATGCAGGTTTGCTGCCTCCGGGATTCAGCGCGGAACATCTCGGACCAAACGACTATTATTACTGGGATGATTTCTGGGGACTGGCCGGTCTCCGCAGTGGCGCCAGACTGGCTGGTCTTTTTCACAGCACAGCGTTACAGAGCAGATACGAAGAAGAAGCACTGGATTTTGAAACCAGTATCTGGGATTCTATTCAAACCAGTATCTTACGACGGTCCGGCAAAGGCGTCCCGGCCTCCCCTTATCGTCGCATGGACGCCGGTGCCATCGGTTCAATGGTAGCAGATTATCCGCTGCAGCTCACCCCGCCGGGAGATGAACGTATCAGCAGCACAGCAGAATTCCTGATGGGAAAATGTTTCCACAAGAATGCTTTTTTCCAGGACATGATTCATTCCGGCGTCAATATCTATCTCACCCTTGCCATTGCCCAGACCTTGCTTCGCAACAATGACACTCGCTACCGCCCCCTCATCCAAGCCGTAGCTGACCTGGCCACTCCAACGGGGCAATGGCCGGAAGCCATTCACCCCCTTACCCTTGGCGGCTGTATGGGAGACGGGCAGCATGGTTGGGCCGCTGCAGAATGGCTGATGATGATCCGAAATATGTTTGTTCGTGAAGAAGGCGATACCCTCGTGCTCGGCAGCGGTATTTTACCCGAATGGATAACAGAGGAGAACCCTGCGGCATTCGGCCCGACCCAGACCCCTTATGGCAGTATAGAGGTACATTTGCGGAAAAGTCAGGAAACCACCTCTATTGAGATAGTTCCCCACTTCAGAAAGGACTCTCCACCATCATCTCTCCTGATAGACATCCCCGGATACCGAAAAATATCGGTGACGGATTTCGACCGTAAAGAATTCCCTTTGGAGGAAAGTGGGCGATGAACGTCTGCATGTTCAGTAACACCTATCTGCCCCATGTCGGTGGCGTAGCCCGTTCTGTGCATTTTTTTGCAGAAGACCTGCGCGCTCAGGGGCACAACGTATTGATCATAGCACCAACATTCAGTAAAAATGAGGACACCTCAAAGGAGCAGGACGTCCTCCGGGTTCCGGCGATCCAGAATTTTAACGGCAGCGATTTTTCCGTCCGTATTCCAATACCTTTTTTTATCGACCAGGAAATAGACGCCTTTCGACCTGATATCGTACACAGCCACCACCCTTTTCTACTGGGAGACGCTGCCGTGCGGGCGGCGCTGCGCCGCAACCTCCCTTTAGTCTTCACCCACCACACCCTCTATGAAGAATACACCCATTATGTCTCCCCCGATTCTACGATAATGAAGCAGCTGGCCATTAATCTTTCCACGGAGTACGCCAATCTCTGTACAATGGTAGTTGCCCCCAGTGAAAGCATCGCCCACCTGATTCAAGAAAGAGGGGTAGAGTCGCCTGTCAAAATCATTCCCACAGGTGTCGACACAGACCGTTTCGAAAAAGGCAACGGAAACCTCTTTCGAGAAAGCCACAATATTCCCCAGGATGCCTTCATCATCGGGCATTTAGGCCGCTTAGCTCCGGAAAAGAATCTGGAATACCTTTGCGAAGCTGTAATCCAGGCAATCAAGATAGAGCCGGAAAAATTTCGTTTCCTCGTGGTTGGTTCAGGCCCAGGAGAACCTGTTATGGCGCAAATGTTTGAAAAAGCGGGTCTTATGGCTGCGTTGATTATGGCCGGGCAAAAAAGCGGCGACGATCTGGTAAACGGATATGCCGCCATGGATCTTTTTGTTTTTTCGTCAAAATCCGAAACACAGGGCATGGTACTGGCTGAAGCCATGGCGGCCGCATTGCCGGTTGTGGCATTAGATGCCTCCGGAGTCCGAGAGATTGTAGTGGATCAATGCAATGGCAGACTTCTACCGGAAGACACTTCTGCGCAAATCTTTGCCGAAAAAATCAAGGAATTGCAGGAAGACAGGCGCAAGCTCGAAGAGCAGAGCAAGGAGGCACGCCGCACGGCAGAGAAGTTTTCCAGAAAAAAATCCGCCGAAAAACTGGTACGACTGTATCAGTCGCTACTGGATCGTAACACTACTGCAGACATAGATCACAATGGTGCTTTTGCGCCACTGGAAGAACTTTTCGACGCCATGAAAATCGAATGGGAAATACTCACCGAGAAGACCAGCGCGCTTCTCAAAACGGTACAACAGGAACCCGCAGAAAAGAAGTGACTTACAACGGCGCTTCATTTATACTCACCCGGTATTCTCACACATTGATACACTGCTACATCGAAAAAAGGAACCTTGCCGGTGAGTCCCCCCCTCTTTAAAAAGACATATATCGTTATACTGCTTGTTCTCATGGCAGCTCTGGCGGCGACCGGGATATATCTGGTCGTGCAGTACGGACTTTTCCAGGATATTATCGCGACGATCAACGAAGACCTGCCCGCGCCGCTCTTTATCTTGCTTACAATCGTTTTGCCGGTGGTGGGTTTTCCCATCAGCATCTTTCTGATTATGGCAGGCATCAAGTTCGGAGTAGTGTACGGCATCCTGCTCTGGCTCCTTATTCTGCCGCTGCATACCACTCTTGCCTTCCTGGCGGCGAAAAGTCTTCGCCCTTTCCTCGAACGATTACTTCACCATACATTAGGCTATACAATCCCGGCTATACCCTACGACAGAGAAGCATTGTTCAGCTTCATCTTTCTGGCAATTCCGGGCATTCCCTATGCCGGCAAAAATTATCTCCTCCCTCTGGCCGGAGTCTCCTTTCGCTACTGCGTCATGATGAACTGCCTGGTTCAGTCTGTTATGGGACTGCCCTTTATCCTCCTGGGGAAATCGGGCGCCGACATGAATCTTACCCTCTTTTACATCGCCCTGCTGGCTTTTATTCTTCTCTTCATTGTGCTCCGCAAACTGAAAAACTATGATAAAAGATGATCTGTTAATCAGTTGACCAGCCCATTCTTCCACCACAGACATCCTGCCGGTACACCTATTCCGGGAAGAATCCCTTTTCGCTCAATATTGCAACCAGCTGCCTGGTGAAATACCGTGCGTCATCATAGTTTAAATGGGAACCGTCGGTACAGCGTGACCTGGATAATTCCGGATAATCCTCAAAATGGATGACATAAGCCGTCATCTGCCTGGTAAAAACATCCCAGTACATCCGCCGGGGCATGGTCTGCTCCTCAATTTCTCTTACCTCGTCACAAGAAGGCATCCTCACAAAGGCAACCTTTCCTCCTCGGGCCCTGATCTTCTCCACAGCTTCCCGGATCTCCAGAATTCTAAGGCTAAACTCATCCTGATCAAGAGTCCGGCTCTCATCATGCATCTGCCTGGTTCGCTTTATCCTGGCGGATCGCAGTGCTTCCACATCAGTTTTTCCATAATCCGCAGGACGATATCTATCCGTCCGCATCGGAGCATATGGGGGGACTATCTTCTCGCCCCGGATCCATTTCTCCCAGACCTTCTGCGGCGCAAGACCGCTATAGCGGAACACCAGTTCCGCCTGCAACATCATTGCAAGCCGAGTTTCGATGAGTGAAGCAACAGACTGGCTCCTGTACTTACGCAACCACTTCTCTGTTCTGTCACCATTTAACACAGCAGCTCCCGCCAGCCAGAAAGGCGGCACGGAACAGATCACACTCCCTGTAAATGCGGCATCAGCTGCAAGATGTTCCAGTACCGGCAAAGGATTACTACCATCAACTGCCAGCATATACGCTGTCATCCCGGTTGTCTCCTGAATAACGCTCGGGTCAATCCCCACCAGAATGCGGGAAGCCCCAACCAGAGCCACCCCGGCAGACTCGGTGTTCGCCCGTCGACGGATGCTGCTCCAGATAGGCCAGTCATCTGTTATGCCGGGCTGAAAACCACTAAGACGCCAGGCCGTCTCCCACGAAAAGAGCAGCAGAACCACAACCACGGTCACAACTAACCAGAGAACCGGCCAGCGCACTGTGCCAACATGTTTTGCAGCTCTTTGACTAGAATTGGAAGTAGATGAAGGCACGGTCCTCTCCTGTGTGCAGACTTAGAGCAAGTAACGCCCCGCAAAGTAGAGTAACTCTAAAAAATGGATGAATTTTCCCGGCTACTTCTTCCAGGCTGCCGTCACGCAGAAACCACTGCCCCAGCAACAATAGCCCCAGTACAGCAGTTACCCGGAAAGTCTCCTGGAGGGAGAGAAGATGTCCTTCAACACCACTGAAAAGCGTCAGCAGCAGATGAAACGCATCCGGAAAATCCTGGGCCCGAAAAAAAACATAGGTTATGGAAACAAGAAGAAAGGTCAGCAATCCCAGCACAATCTTGACTGTACCGGTTTTGAAAAAATGGACCTCGCCCAGAGCCGAAACCAGGAATCGCTCGGCAACAAGGTAAAGGCCGTGAAGTCCCCCCCAGACGACGAATCTCCACGATGCGCCATGCCAAAGCCCTCCCACCAGCATAGTGATCATCAGGTGTGCATAGGTACGCATAGTGCCTTTTCGGTTGCCCCCTAAAGATAGGTAGAGATAGTCTCGCAGCCAGGTGGAAAGTGAAATATGCCACCTCCGCCAGAAATCGGAAAAACCAACAGCGGCATAGGGAAACCTGAAGTTGTCCGGCAGAATAAATCCAAAGGTCATGGCCGCTCCGATGGCGCAGAGCGAGTAGCCGGAAAAATCAAAAAAAATCTGCGCGGAAAAGGCAAACAGACCCAACCAGGCGTCCGCGCTTCCAGCAACCGCAACAGCGCCAAAGACAGTATCAGCCACGGGAGCCATCAGGGCATCGGCCAGAATGACCTTCTCAAACAACCCCAGAACCAGCAGCGACAGTCCCCATCCCATTTGATACGCAGTGGCACGACGGGCTACGCTGCATTGAGGGAGAAAATCGACGGCACGAACTATCGGACCGGCCACCAGTTGCGGGAAAAAGGTTACAAAAAAGGCAAAATCGGAAAAGTTCCGCCAGGGCTGCATCGTACCGCGATAAATATCCAGAGAGTAGGAGAGCGATTGAAAGGTATAAAAAGAGATGCCCACAGGTAAAATGATGTTGGATGGCGCAGGCTGATAATCTATGCCAAAAGTCCCAAGGACATTGACCAGGGACTCAAGTACAAAATTGCCGTATTTGAAATACCCCAGAAGACCAAGATTGGTAGCAATACTCATCAGCAGAAAAGCTTTTTTCCGCCTTCCACTCTCGGCCCGGGCTATATTTTTACCGGCGTACCAGTCAACTACGGTGGAAATCCACAGCAATAGCACAAAGGGAGGATTCCAGGCGGCGTAAAAGATGTAGCTTGACAGCCAGAGGTGGACTTTACGTTTCCGCCAGGAGAGAGGCAGCGCATAAATACAGTGTACCAGAAGAAAAAAAACTAAAAATGTTAGCGAATTAAAAACCATTGAGTGTGACAAGAATCATGCGGCAGTTCCGTTTTCTTTATCTCATTACGGGTACATGCTTGAGTTTTTTTATTCTTCCGGCCTATGGACGCGAATCAACGCCTTCGGCCTCCTCAGCAACGCATCGTGTGCAACGAATTCCGGGATATCCGCCGACAACACCTTCCGGGGAAAGCACCAGCTGCCAAACCTGCAGGGTTCGGGCACGAAAAGCACCGGCCACCGACAGAAGATAATATCGCCACATGCGCTGAAACCTCTCACTATAACGTCTTTGGAGGCGGTGCCGATTCTGTTGGAAATTAGTATACCATGCCATCAGGGTCCGGTCATAATACGCCCCCATATTCTGCCAGTCTTCCATGACGAAGGTATCCTCCAACGCATCCCCAATCTGTTTGATAGAGGGGAGCATGCCGTTTGGAAAGATATATTTATCAAACCAGGGATCGCAATGCCGTACTGTTCTATTGGAGGCGATGGTATGGAGAAGCAACAAACCCTCTTTTTTCAAACAGCGCCGCGCGACTTCCATGAATTGTTTATAATTCTTATAGCCGACATGCTCAAACATGCCCACCGACACAATGGCATCATAGGTGCCGTCAATTTCGCGATAATCCTTCAACCGAATTTCCACAGGCAATCCTCGACAATGTTGTTGAGCCAGCTCGGCCTGCTCTTTTGATATGGTCAATCCCACCGTCGTAACATCATAGTTCTCCGCGGCGTATCGTGCCAGGCCGCCCCAGCCGCAACCAATATCGAGCAGCCGCATGCCAGGCTGTAATTTGAGTTTACGGCATATCAGATCCAGCTTCGCTCTCTGGGCCTGATCGAGATTATCGGCATCCTTCCAGTAGGCGCAGCTATAGGTCATATGGGAGTCAAGCATCAGCTCGAACAGATCATTGCCGGCATCATAATGTTTTTCGCCGACTTCATAGGCCTTTCGTCGGCTCTGCCTGTTCAATGCCGTTGCCTTCAAGTAATGTGTAATTGCCTTAATCTTAGGAAGGACGGAACGGTCCAACCGGCGGCGCAGCAGCTTATAAAAAAACTTATCCAGAGCCTCACACTCCCACCAGCCATCCATGTAAGATTCTCCCAGGCCAAGTGAGCCATTCAGTAGAACACGCCGATAAAAACGCTGATCCCGCACCTTTATGTCCCATGTTCGGGGACCATTAATTCTAATATCAGCCGATGCCAGCATTGCGGAGATATACTTTTCGGCAAAACTTTCAATTTTTGCTTTCATGTTACGCCTCCCTGGTGTGCCGTTTTTCCATAGACTAGTTTACAGCATATATGTCTCTGCCATCTGAGTTTATTGAGCGCTACCACATCAAAAAGAAGATCTGCCACAAAAAAACAAAGAGGAAAAATTTTAATAATATACAAGTTTATCACCAGTCAGCCAAGAAGACAAGAGACCCTGGTGCGGGAAATTTTCCACAGCAGTAGTTCGACACTGTGATTATTGTAAAGCATAACTTTATAACAGACTCCTCTTCTTCCCCTGGTAAACTATGCAGAAAACTCATCAGACCATACGGAGAGTTCTACCGGCGGATTGTGCCGAACTTGATGAAAAATACAGCCGCAACACCATCCTGAACGAGAAGAAGATCAGAAAAGGCCACACCCGCTGGAATCAGTTTCTCGATGCGCTCAACAGAATAGATAAAAATATACAGGACGGTCCGATACTTGATTTCGGCAGTGGCATAGGCTATTTCGTCCTTGAAGGACTGCGACGTCACAAGGACATATGGGGGATGGACATATTACCTGGAAAAATCACGCGGTATAAAAAACTTATTGAATACACCAATAGCCCGTCAGCATGGCAAAAGAGGTGCGTCATCGCGGACGGCGAAGAAATACCCTTCCCTTCAAATCATTTTTCAGCAACCGCTTCCTGGTATGTTTTTGAACATATTCAATACCCGAGTCAGGTTCTCCGTGAGCTTGTGCGAGTGACCAGGAAAGGCGGTGTCATTGCCATCCGGGCCCAGGATGCCAGAAACGGCTGGGAAGGTCACTGCAAGATTCCGTGGATCCCCTTTCTCTCCCGGAACATGGCACGGATCTGGATTGAAGAATTCGGTAAATCCCCAGAGCTGCGCCGGGGAGTATACGATATCACCCAGCCGCAGGTGATATCTGTCCTGGAGCAGTTAGGCTGCGACATAGCTGTGCAGGCCGCTCCTCCGGCAGTCTTGATAGAAAACCACTGGAAGCTCTCAACCGAGGGGGAGGTTCGCGCCAAAGCACGCCAAATCCGGCAGAGATATGAAGAAGGAAGCTGGGTGCCGCAACCGGAAAACCTCTATCTCTATGCCCGCAAAACCATATAGAAAGCTCTATGCCTTCTACCGTTTCCTGCAGAGCCGTGCAGTTTTGCCACCGGTTGACAGCTGGTATTATGCACCCAGGTAGGCCTTTTTTACCTCAGGATTATCCAGCAAGGCATCGGCTTCACCTTGCAGAACAAGATGACCATTTTCAAGAACGTAGCCGCGCTGAGCAAATTTAAGTGCCAACCTGGCATTCTGTTCCACCAGCAATATGGTGGTTCCCAGACTGTTGATCTCCTTCAGTGCCTCGAACATGTCAAGCATCAAAAGAGGCGCCAGCCCCATGGAAGGCTCATCCAGAATCATTATTTGTCTGCCGCTCATATAGGCCCGACCGACGGCCAGCATCTGCTGCTCTCCGCCACTCAACGTCTCGGCAAGCTGATCTTTACGTTCAGCCAGTCTCGGAAAGAGATCGAAAACCCATTTCCTGTCTCTGCTGATTTCATCACGGTCCTTTCGGGCAAAAGCTGCCAAAACGAGATTTTCCGTCACCGTCAGATTACCGAAGATCATTCTTCCTTCGGGCACATGGGAAATGCCCAGTTTAGAGACAACCTTGTCGGTGCTGTATTTGAGAATATTCTGTCCCATAAATTCAATCTTGGAACCGGGTTCGCTCGGTATCATACGGGAAATAGCACGCAGAGTGGTACTTTTCCCGGCACCGTTGGCTCCGATAATGGTGACGATTTCACCCTGCTCGACGGCAAAGCTGATACCATGTAACGCCTTTATTTTACCATATGATACAGAGAGGTTTTCCACGACTAATTGCATCAGTGAACATCCTCCTTGCCCAGATAGGCTTCAATGACTTTGGGATTATTCTGAATCTGCTCCGGCGGACCTTCGGCAATGACTTCACCAAAGACAAGGGTCTGGATAGACTGACAAAGCTCCATAACAAATTTCATACGATGTTCTATCAGAAAAATAGCCACACCAAAATCACGATGCACCTGACGAATGATCTCGATCATACGGATCAGCTCATCAGGGGTCATTCCGGCAGTTGGCTCATCGAGAAAAAGTATCTTCGGCCTGGTTGCCATGGCTCGGGCCATTTCAACCCGTCTTTGCGCACCATAGGGCAGATTACCAACAAGATGCCCGGCAAACTGCTTGATGTCGAAAATTTCCATCAATTTTTCCGAATTGGCTATGATCTCATCCTCCTGCTTTCGACAGGCCGGTGTACCAAAAAAAGCGCCGAACAGACCATAGGTCAGCTGGGAGTAATGTGCCATGCGTATATGATCAAGAACATTCATATGACGCCACAGCAACAGGTTCTGAAACGTTCTGCCAAGCCCCATGGAGGCGATGCGATGCGTCTCCAGCCCTTTGATGTTTTTACCGTCGAGCTCCATGGTACCTTCGGTTGGAACATATACCCCTGAAATCAGATTAAATACCGTGGTTTTCCCCGCCCCGTTCGGACCAATCAACCCACAGATCTGTCCTGCTTCAATGGTAAGATTGAAATTATAAACCGCACGAAGTCCACCGAAGTAATGCGTCATATTCCGGACGTTGAGCAAAGGTGCCATTATTCAACTCCTTCTGAACGTTTTTTATTTCTGGCCCGCATGATGTTCTTGACGTTCAACTCGGTGAATGAAATCAGACCATGGGGCCTGAAAATCATCACCAGGATAAGAATAAGCGGAATAATGATCCATTTGAACAGTTCAAGGGGGCGCAAGGCCTCACCGAGCACACTGATGCTGACAGCACCGACAATGGAGCCGTAGATGGAGTTGAGGCCGCCGAAATATACCATTGCCAGAATTTCGGCAAGCTTCTGAATGCCAAAGGAGCCGGGATTGACATAACGGAGAACATGGGCAAAAAGCCCACCGGCCACTCCGGCCCAGAAGGCGCCGAACATAAAGGCAATCATTTTGGTTTTGCGGGTGTTTACCGTCATGGAATTGGCGGCAGCCTCATTATCCCGCACGGCGTTGAGGGCCTTGCCCATAACAGAAGTGGTAAAGTTGTGAATGATCCAGATGCAAAGCGCCATCCAGCAAAAAACCACCGGAAGAGAGGCATAATTCGGCTGACTGCTCATACCGCGTGGCCCACCGAGAACCTCAAGATTTTCGACCGCACTTTTAACAATGAACAAGAAGGCAAGAGAGATAATGGCCAGATAGTCACCTCTGGTTCGAAATGAAGGAATAGCCACGACAAGAGAACCAAGGGCGGCAACCGCACCACCGGCGACCAGAACCAGTGGGAAAAGCCAGGGCCCCAGTTCAGGCGGCAGCAGGGCTGGGCCAAACATCTTATCGTTGGCAAAAAGCAGCAGAGTCAGAGTGGATGAAGTATATGCTCCCAAAGCCATAAAACCGGGATGGGAACAGGAAAATTCCCCCTGATAACCGTTGATGACATTAAGGCTGATGGTCAGAATAATGGAGATCATTGTCATCTTGACAACCAGAGTACGATAATCGTTAATCCCGGCCCAGAGGTGCAGAATCCCATAAAGTGCAACGAGATGCAGCAGCGTTGCCACCCATACAGGGGTTATCTCAAGCAGAGCCGCAATGCGGTTTGTCAATGGGGCAAAAATCCACCCGAGCAGCAATAT
Source organism: uncultured Desulfopila sp. (assembly GCA_964446655.1). GTDB lineage: Bacteria > Desulfobacterota > Desulfobulbia > Desulfobulbales > Desulfocapsaceae > Desulfopila_A. Next base: position 21,876 of record CAYUPL010000038.1, on the reverse strand, counting down.
CGGTATGATATAGATAATCAGATCATAGGCCAGTACATTGAGAAAAAGGAGCGGCTCTTGCATAACAACAAGAGTACCGAACAGAACCGGTATCTTGGGCAGATACAGGTAGTAGGAGATCTGATCTCCCAGATAATATTCCATTAAGACTGCCGCAAAGCCGCCAAGAAGCCATCCGGCAAAGGGGACAACGGCAAACAGTCTCAAAAATTTTTTAATCATTTCCATGCGAGATTCCTGTGTGCTTGAAGAAAAGGAGAACCTACAACCACTGCCGTTACAGTCTGAGCCGGGTGCTATGGGCCATACCGAAAAATCCCCGAGGTCTGAAGGTTAATATGACAAGGATAATGGAATAAGCAATCAGGTCTCTGAAGGTGGACGGAAAAACCATTGCCACAAATATTTCTATAAACCCAAGAAGATAACCAGCAAGAGCTGCTCCCATGATGGACCCCCTGCCGCCGAGTATAGCGGCGACAAAGGCCTTCCAGCCGATCAGAATTCCCATATACGGATCCAGTATCGGATAGGCCTGACCATAAAGAATCCCGGCAACCGATGCCAGTCCGGCGCCTATGGCAAAAGTCAGCGGAGCGATGACGTTAATGGAGACCCCCATAAGGGGGACGGCGAGAAAATCATAGGACATGGCACGCATCGCCATACCCCACTTGGTTTTCTGAATAAAGGTGTGCAGAGCAAGCATCAGAACAAGAGAGACAACAATAATCAGAACCTTGACATTGGTGAAATAGACCCCACCGATATTATACGACACGGATTCCATCAACGGCGGAAAGCTGAAACGCTTGGCGCCGAGGATGATCAGGTTACCGGTCTCAAAGATAATACCGATCATCAAACCGGTAATGGCCGCGGAAGCTCGCGGCGCGCCGCGCAATGGTCTGTATCCCACCATTTCCACGAAAACACCCACAAATGAGGCAAGAAACATGGTGACAACTACGGTTAGAACAAAGATCATCCATCCCGGCATGAAGGCCGAACAGAGCGCCAGCAGCAAGGTTGCAATACCGAACCCGATATACGTTCCCACCATGAAAATATCGCCGTGAGCGAAGTTGAACAGCATGAGGACGCCATAGACCATGGAGTAACCTATCGAAATCACGGCATAAAAACTGCCCCACTGCAAGGCATTGATCAGGTTCTGAAAGAAATATTCCATTACACAGCTCCTGTTTGATCAGATAAAAAAAAGAGCACTTCAACCTGAGGCTCGGTAAGATGAGACAAAGTACTGCCTGACAACAAATGACCATCTCGTATGAGGTGGTACAGCTGTAGACAGGCAAAAAACAGCCGACAGTATTTTCGGGATACAGCCTGTGCCATATCCCGAAAAGAAACCAGGCAGTGTTGTTTCTCTGCCTGGCGGTGCTCTTTATTCAGGACAGATGGACTTGTAAAATTCGTACTCACCCTTGTCACTGATTTTGACGATCACGGCGCATTTCTTCGGATCACCTTCTTCCGTGAAGGTCATATTGCCGGTAATACCTTCAAAGTTCTCGATTTTGGCCAGGGCATCCCTGACAGCCTTACGGTCAGCTTTGATCCTTCCGGTAATTTTTCCGCTGGATTCAATAGCAGCCTGGGCAAGACGCAGAGAATCCCAGGTCAGAGCGGCGACGTCATCGGGTACATAGCCATATTTTTCGTTATAACGATCAATAAAATCCTTGGTTGCGCCTATGGCGCCGGCAGCGGCATAATGGGTGCTGAAAAACTGACCGTAGCACGCTTCACCGCACAGTTCAACGGTTTCGGCCGATCCCCAGCTGTCACTGCCGACAATGGGTCCCTTCCAGCCAAGTCCCTTTGCTTGCTGCACGATCAGAGCAACTTCATTGTAATACTGAGGAGTGAAGAGAACCTGGGCTCCCGATCGGATGATCTTGGTCAACTGAGAGCTGAAGTCGGTATCTCTGGTGGTAAAACTTTCATAGGCTACCACGGAACCGGCACCGTGCTTCTCCTCCCATGCTGCTTTAAAAAACTCTGCCAGTCCTTTGGGATAGTCGCTGGCAACATCATAGAGCACGGCAGCCTTGCTGAAACCGAATTCTTCCGAAATAAAGTTCGCCAGTACAGGGCCCTGGAACGGATCGAGAAAACAACCTCTGAAAATATAGGGCCGATCTTCCGTAGTTGCCGGATTGGTGGACCAGGGGCTGATCATGGGCGTCTCATAATTATTGGCCACATCACCAGCCGGTACAGCCTGCTTGGAAGACTGCGGTCCGATGATCACCAGAACATCATCCTGAGTTATCAGCTTGGTGTTGGCAGTAACCGCTGACTCCGCTTTTGCTTCATTGTCCTCCAGAACAATCTCGACGGGGTATTTTTCCCCGCCCACTTCAATGCCGCCGGCAGCCGTAACATCTTCCAACCACATTTCAGCGGCATATTTAGTACCTTCCCCTACCTTGGGAATATCACCGGTCATCGGTGCATTAATTCCTACTTTGATAGTTGTTTTCCTCTGGCTCCACGCATTGGTCGACAGACACAGTGCGACAACACAGGATGCCACCACAAAACACGTCAGCTTCCTCACCATACGATCTCCTCCTTTAGAGTTGAAACAGCATCTCTGAGCACAATATCGGATTCCGTGGAATACCCCCTGAACGGTGCTGAAAATCGTGGCGGGAATAATACAAAATCACAATCAGTTGCGCTCACACGAACTGCAAATGCTAAGAATACTTACAACAACGGTAAAAACGAAATACGGGATCACAAATCGGTACCATAACCTCGGCACGATGACAATAAAAAATATGCGGCGGCAGGGCTTTAGGGACGTCAAAGAAATGACGACGGGATGTAAGCAAAAGAAGTTCCGTCAGTTTTTTTTTGAAACATATCCACCAGCATGGTCTCGCCCAACACCAAACAAATGCGTCACAACCATACCTTTTTGCACTCTTTCCGACAAAATTGTCGGATAAGGTTTTTTAAGCCAGGCTACAATGTTTGCTGCCTCAGCAAGGACGCCACGAAAAAGTGATGGCCGGTCGCCGAAACGAAAAGCCGAATTAGCTGCCTGGCAACTCGCAACGGACCAGAAACAGATCCGGATCATGGTACTGGGAAGATATGAAGGCTTGCCCGACTCCAGAGCGGAGGGGCCTCTCTATCCCCCAAGGCCAAGGGATAGAGAGAACAGAAAAAGAGTTAGATCTTTTCGACACGCACGGCGCAGACCTTGGTTTCCGGTATCTTCGCTACCGGATCACGGGCCGGGTTGGTCAGCACGTTGGTCGGGCTTTCGGCAAAATGAAAGGTCATCGAAACCAGACCCGGCGGGCAAACCCGGCTGATGCTGGCGCGAACCGCCGTGGTGCCGCGCCGGGAGGTAATCTGTACCATATCCCTATCAGTTAGACCAAGCGCCGTCGCGTCCCGCGGGTTGATCTTCAGCAGTTCCTCGCTGTTGAGCTGCTCCAGCCCCGCCACCCTCCGGGTCATGCTGCCGGTGTGGTAATGAAACAGACTGCGGTCCGTCGTCAATAACAGCGGATACTTGTCATCGGGCAGCTCATCCGCGTCCCTGAAGGCCAGGGGAACCAGCTTTGCCTTACCGTCGACGGTGGCAAAACGCTCAGCATGGAGGATAGGAGTACCGGGATGATCCGCATCCGGACAAGGCCACTGCAAGCCCGCTTTCTCCAGTCGAGGATAGCTTATGCCGCCGTAACTTGGAGTCAGCGAAGCAATTTCTTTCATGATCTGTTCCGGTCCGGCAAAATCGAACCCTGACGCGCCCATCCTCCGGGCAAGTTCCGCCACAATCTGCCAGTCCGGTTTGGCCTCGCCGACGGGAGCGATGGCCTGCCGCACCCGCTGAACCCGCCGTTCAGTATTGGTAAAGGTGCCGTCCTTCTCGGCAAAGGTGGCGGCCGGCAACACTACATCGGCCAGCTGCGCCGTTTCCGTGAGAAAGATATCCTGGACCACCAGAAACTCCAGGTTCTTCAAGGCGGCAACAGCATGATTACCATCGGCCTCACTGAGAACCGGGTTTTCCCCAACCAGATAGAGTGAGGTAATCTTGCCCTCGTGCATTCTATCAAAGATCTCCCCAAGTGTCAGGCCCGGCTCAGGGGATAGAGACACCCCCCAGGCCGACTCAAACTTTTGCCGGGTCTTGGAATCGTCAACCTTCTGATAGCCGGGATAGACATTCGGCAACCCACCCATATCACAGGACCCCTGAACGTTATTCTGTCCACGCAACGGATTGACGCCCGAGGCGAACTTGCCGAGGTTGCCGGTGAGCAGGGCGAGGTTGCTTATCGCCCAGACATTGTCGGTGCCATGGCAATGCTGGGTAATTCCCATGCAATATAGAATAGAGGCGGGACCGTAGCCGGCGTACATTCTCGCTGCGGCAACAATTTGTTCGGCCGGCACGCCGGTGATTTCGGCAACATTTTCCAGTTCAAAACCGACAAGGGAGGCAACAAATGCCTCATAGTCTTCACATCGGGCCTGGATAAATTCCATATCAGCAAGCCCCTCATCCACAATCACCCGTGCCATGCCCATCAACAAAGGGACATCGGTGCCCGGACGATGCTGGAGATGCAGGGTCGCGTGGCGACAGAGATCTATCTCTTTGGGATTGGCGACAATCAACCGGGCTCCGTTGCGGGCGGCCTTTTTCACCTGTAGAGCCAGCACCGGATGGGCCTGTGTGGTGTTAGTCCCCACAGCAAGAATGGTGGCTGCCTCGGAAATTTCATCAATAGAGTTAGTCATCGAACCACTTCCCAGAGCGGTGGCCAGACCGGCCACGGTTGGGGAGTGTCAGAGGCGAGCGCAATGGTCAATGTTATTGGTACCCATCACCGCCCTGGTAAACTTTTGTATTAGGTAGTTGTCTTCATTGGTAATCCTGGCCGAAGCAAGCGCGGCAAACCGCTCGCCCTTATGCTCGGAGAAGGCGGCGGCAACACGCTCCAGAGCCTCATCCCAGCCGGCGGCGACGAGAACGCCGTCTTTTCTGATCAAGGGCGTGGTCAAGCGTTCCGGGTGGTTGATAAACTTATATCCATAACGACCCTTTACGCAGAGACTTCCCTTGTTTACCGGATTGTCCCTATCGCCGCGCACACCCACCACGCGGTCACCGCGCACCCCGAGGTGGATGCCGCAGCCGACTCCGCAATAGGTGCAGATCGATCTGACTTCCCGCATCGGCTTGGGACTCTCTTTCGGCGAGAGTGCCGCCACCGGGCAACGCACCACACATTCCCCGCAGGATTCACAGCGCGATTCGGCGATCGGTTTGTTGCCAAGGGTGCCGATCAGGGTGTTCACCCCCCGTCGCACATAATCGATGGCGTTGATATTCTGCAACTCGTCGCAGGTTCTGACACAGATGCCACACATTATGCATTTACTATGATCTATGTCGAAAAAGGGATTGGAGGAGTCAATCGGCACCTTGCGGACCGAGCGCCGGTACCGTTTCAGATCATCCTGGGCGAGGCCCACATAGGCGGCGACCCGCTGCAGTTCGCAATCAGCGTCCCTACTGCAAGTCAGGCAGGTCATCGGATGATTAGCCACCAGCAGTTCCACGGTACTCTTTCGTATCCGCTGCACTTCGGGATCTTCGGTGCTGACCTTCATGCCCTCTTTCACCGGCATTTTACAGGATATCGATATCTTCCAGTCATCGATCTTCACCACGCACACCCGGCAAAGGCCGGCCGGTACCAGGTCGGGATGATTACAGAGATTGGGTATATACAGCCCATTCGCCAAGGCAGCCTGAAGAACGGTGCTGCCTTCATCCGCACTGACTTGGAACCCATCTATTGTAAGGGTTACTTTTTTCATTTAGGACACCTCCACCTTAACTTTTGGAGAGACACAGTCAACAGCACTGAATTTTTTCGGGCATTTTTCCATGCAGACTCCGCATTGAATACATATGGACTGGTCGATTACGTGCAACTTTTTCTTCTCACCAGTGATGGCCTGGACCGGGCACGCTCTGGCACACAAGGTACATCCGACACATTTATCCTCGAGAATAACGTAAGAAATTAACTCTTTGCACACTTTTGCCGGACAGCATTTATCTTTTACATGGGCCTCATATTCATCCTTGAAATACCGGATAGTGGTCAATACCGGATTAGCTGCGGTCTGCCCAAGACCGCACACCGACCCACCGTGTACCGAGTGACTCAGTTCGACCAGCAGATCAATATCTTCCGGCCGACCATTTCCTTTGCAGATATCCTTCAGAATGTCCAGAAGCTGCTTCGTACCCATCCGACACGGTACACATTGGCCACAGGATTCAACTTCAGTAAAATCCAAAAAATAACGTGCCACATCAACCATGCAGGTATGTTCATCCATAATGACCATGCCCCCGGAGCCCATAATCGCGCCGGCTTCATCCAAGGAGTCAAAATCAATAGGGGTGTCCAGCAAAGATTCCGGCAGACATCCGCCGGAAGGCCCCCCGGTCTGAACCGCTTTAAATTTACCGTCGCCGGGAATGCCGCCACCAATATCATAGATAATTTCCCGAAAGGTTGTGCCCATGGGTACTTCAATCAATCCACTGTTGGCAATATTTCCGGTCAATGCGAAAACCGCGGTTCCTGAACTGGTTTCAGTGCCGATAGATTTAAACCAGTCAGCCCCCTTGCGGATGATGGTCGGTACAAAGGCAAAAGTTTTAACATTATTAAGAATGGTCGGCTTGTCCCAGAGTCCGATTTCCGTAGTTCTGGGCCTGGGTGCCACCCGGGGCATGCCGCGTTTGCCCTCGATGGACAAGGTAAGAGCAGTGGACTCACCACAGACGAATGCGCCCGCTCCCTGGAAAATTTTCAGGTCAAAATCAAACCCTGTGCCCATGATATTTTCGCCGAGAAGCTGATATTTATGGGCCTGCTCAATAGCTTTATAGAGTCGCTCTACCGCCAGGGGATATTCCGCCCGGACATAAATATATCCGTACCTTGCTCCGACGCTGTAGGCGGCAATGGTCATCCCTTCAATCACCGCCAGAGGATCTCCTTCAAGCACCGAACGGTCCATGAATGCCCCGGGATCTCCCTCATCGCCGTTACAGACGATATATTTTGGCGTTCCGGTAGCCTGGAGACAGGATTGCCACTTCCTGCCGGCAGGAAATCCGGCCCCGCCCCGCCCCCGCAATCCGGACTGGCTCACAAGGTCAATAACCTGCTCCTGCGTCAAGTCCTGGAGGACATGGGCCAATGCCTGATAGCCGTCAACGGCAAAGTATTCACGGATATCCTCCGGATTGATAATCCCACAGTTGCCCAGAACAATCCGCTGCTGCCTGCTGTAAAAGGGCACCTCATGTTCGGTTACTGAGCAGGTGCCGTCGGTATTTTTATAGAGCAGGCGCTCCACTACACTATTCTCATCAAGCGTTGCTGTGAATATCTCCTCGACATCCTTGGCTTTGACTTTGGTATAGAATGTTCCTTTGGGTTCTACCCGGACCAGTGGTCCCATCTGGCAGAAACCATGGCAGCCACCGATACCGACCCCGGCATCACCTTCGTGTCCCTCATAAAAAAGTTCAACATCCACTGGAATGCCTTTTTCGGCAATCAGCCGTTTGAACTCATCGAACACTGCCAGTGAGCCGCCGGCCAGACATCCGGTCCCCGCGCAGACGAGAAAACGGATTTTCTGTCGGGCCAGCGCTGTCCGGCACTCATCTCGTATATCTGCCATCTGTGATGGCGCTGTAATCGTTGTCACATCAGGCCTCCACCTTTTCGTCTTTGAAATTGCGTATAATTTTCGATATCGCTGAAGAATTAACCTGCCCATGGACTTCCTCGTCCACCACTACCACAGGTGCCAATGCACACGCCCCCACGCAAGCAACCGTTTCCAGGCTGTGCTCAAAATCTTCGGAAGTGCAGCCGCTGGCAATTCCCAGTTCGCGCTCAAAGGCATCGAGGATCCGCGCCCCTCCCTTTACATGACAGGCTGTGCCGGCGCAGACTTTAGTCTGATGTTTTCCGCGTCTGGTAAAGTAAAACTGTGCGTAAAAGGAAGCGACTGCGTAGACCCGGCTTTCCGGCAACCCTGTGGTTCTAGCAATTTCCAGCATCGCCTCGTCAGGCAAGTAGCCGAGTTCAGCCTGAACTTGTTGTAAAATCGGTATCAGCATATCGCTTTTCCCTTTATAGGGTGCTAATACTGTACGCAAACGTTCTTCCATGGAATGGCCCTCCTTAAGTTCTTTTACTCCTGAATTGGTTTCTCACCTGTTGTCATATCGTATAAAAATAGTTTTATCAGAAGATCCTGTTTCGTATGTCTATCTATCCCGTCTCAAATTGTTGTCTCATGAGTCGAATGTAGTGCCATCTCTGCAGTTTCATGCCCAAGCATCCGATACGAGCAACACTACCCTATCTCCTTTTAATCATTCACTCAAGTCTTTTTTGCCAAACGCCCAGCAGACCGATATTTCTACGGAGCGTTTAAGCGAAAAGCAGCAGGCTGACCGCCATTACCGCCATTCCCGCTATCAAGCCAATAATGGCGACATGATGTTCCCCATATTCCTCGGCCGTCGGCAAAAGCTCGTCCAGAGATATATAAATCATAATACCCGCGACCGCGGCAAAGGTGACGCCAAAGAAGGCATCATTAAAAAGGGTGAGAAAGAGGAAAAAGCCCACCAACGCCCCTATGGGCTCCGCCAGGCCCGACAGAAAAGAATAGGCAAAGGCCTTTTTCCTGCTCTTCGTGGCATAATAAATAGGAACCGAAACGGCTATGCCTTCCGGGATGTTGTGGATTGCGATGGCAACCGCTATGGAAACGCCCAGCGCCGGGTCCTCCAGGGCTCCGATAAAGGTGGCGAATCCTTCGGGAAAATTATGGATCCCTATGGCCAATGCCGAAAACATGCCCATGCGCATGAGCTTCTTGTTTTTGACCTCTTCCGGGATAGTATCACCCAACTTGTATATTTCATGAGGATTTTCCGCTGACGGCACCCAGTAGTCAATCAATGCGATGATAAATATTCCGCTGAAAAACGCTATCACCGTATAGGTATAACCAGCCTGCATGCCGTACAATTCCGTCATGGAATCCCTGGCTTTGACGAATATCTCGATCATGGAGACATAAATCATCACCCCGGCGGAAAATCCCAGCGATCCGGCCAGGAATTTCGGGTTGAACTGTTTCGACATAAAGGCCATGGCGCTGCCTATACCGGTTGAGAGCCCCGCAAAAAGAGTGAGCCCGAAGGCAAATAAGAAATTATCGTGTCCCATGGGTGTTGATCTCCTCATGTGTTGCTCTGCAAAACAAGCGATATGTTGAGAAAAGTGCGTAGCGGCAAATCTCTTCGCCTTTGCCGGTATCGGCTGATTTTCATCAGCCTATCTTTTTTCTACTCTTTTATCCATGTTTTTTCTTATTAAGAGTTGTAGTAACTACTGGCCTACTGGTCCTTCCCCTTGACCGGACGAAACCGTCATTGCATTACAATCCCGGCTTCCGATGACACGTATAAACATGATACAATGTAACTGCTTCATTCTATCACTTGCAACTTCAGCAAAACAATGAACAGCTATCCAGCCATCGATGCCGGCGATACCACACAGGCAGGACCCTGCATCATAGCAAAGAGGAGAGCAACATGTCTTTACCCAACAGAAATAATCCTTATGGCTTCGATTCCTTTGTGCAGCAGCGAAACTCCTTTGATTATTATGGTGATGACCCGTTTCTGCAGAAAATCCTCCGACATTTCGCCGGAGACACCTGGCAGAAGGTAGATAAAGCTGTACGGAAACTGTCGCACAAGGCGTCCTTCCGCTGGCGAAATCTTGCCGACACCGCCGCCAGGCCGGAAAACAGGCCCCACCTTCTCAATTATGACGCCTATAACCATCGTATCGACCGGATCGTTCGCCCGATGGAAACGGTTATCATGGAAGAAGAGATATTTGCCGAAGCACTGTTTTCCCAGAGAACACCCCCCTGGGAACGCCTCATGAAGATGTTTCTCATCTATCAGAACGGCGAAGCATGTATCGCCTGCCCGCTGGTGTGCACCGAGGGTCTGGTTGCACTTCTCGAAAAGCATGGTGATGGTCCCGATCTTCAGGAAATCCTGGTCCATTGTCGGGATGGCAAAGAGGGAGACTACGGCATAGGAGCCCAGTACCTCAGCGAGATACAGGGAGGATCGGATATTCCGGCAAACATACTCGAGGCCGTCCGGGAAGGTGATTCCTGGAAACTTTACGGCACTAAGTTCTTCTGTTCAGCGACCCATGCCGACTACTGTGTCGTTACTGCCAAACCGCGGGGCTCGGAAAAAACAGGCCTTTTTCTTGTTCCTTCCTGGCTGCCGGGCAATAAGGAAAAGGAGATCCGCAATAATTTCACCATAGACCGATTAAAATGGAAAATGGGAACCTCTGAGCTCACCACAGCCGAACTGACCTTCAACGGAACAGTGGCCTATCCCGTCTCTTCCTTTGAGCGGGGCCTGGCCAATGTGGTCGGCATCGTTCTGACGCACTCTCGCTTGACGGTAGGTCTTTCAGGCGCTGCAAGCATGACGAGGGGCGCCCGTGAAGCCCGACTCTATGGAGCATTCAGGGAAGCCTTCGGCAAAAGCATAGCAGAGTTCCCGCTGGTATCGGCCCAATTGACCGAACTGGAAAAACATGCCCGCCGCTCAACTGCGGGAGCATTTAAACTGTATCAACGCTTTCTCGAACTCGACGGAGCCATAAAAGTCGGCATAAATATCAATGAACCACTGGCACTAAGACAAAAACGTTTTGAAGTCCGCGAGCTGGTAATGCTACAGAAGATAACCACATCCTGGGATGCCGTTGATCAACTGCGTCTTGCCATGTCGATCTTTGGCGGCCATGGAGTAATGGAAGACTTTTCTTCCCTGCCGAGACTGTATCGTGACGCTGCGGTAAATGAACTCTGGGAGGGACCACGCAATGTCCTGCTCACCCAGCTTTACCGGGACATTATGCAGGTACGGGATTGGTACGAACCTGCCGTATTTGTGCGAAACCTTCTTGCCGGCGCCGACAGGAGTTCCGTGGAAGAGTTCGAAGATGAAATTGAAGATATCGTGGCCCAGCTCGATCCCGCCCTCCCCAAAAGCACAGGCATAGAGGCGTGGAGAAGATGGGATCGGTATTGCCATCGCCTCTTCCATGCCTGCCAGGATCTAGCGCTCCAGGAAATAATAAGTGACGCATAAGCAGATATATTCACAAGAAAAGAGAGGAACAGGCCGACAACACCACTCCTATGATGCCGGGGCGGTTGACTCCAACTCAGGTTACCGGGTTTTCGACGACCGGCTGTTGTTTTCTGTTTACTCCTTACCTGCTTTTTATTTATCATGCTGCCAGTCGTGGAAAATGATTTTTTGCAGTTTGAAGTAATCCGGCTGTTCCCTGATTTTTATTTGGAGTCTTTTATGTTCAATAAACTGAAATGGATAGTTCATACCAAAGCATTCAGTTCGTTTGTCTACTATTTTATAATGATGTATCTTGGCACGCTTCGATTAAAAACCCGAAATCTGCAAAACGTCACAACCTTGCTGGAACGAGGAGAAACGGTTCTTCTCTGTTGCTGGCACCAGCAATTTTTTTCTGCAATTCGTAATTTTAAACAATATGCCCAGTATAATCCGGCAATTATGATAAGCCATAGCCGCGATGGTGAATTTATCTCCAGAGTCGCCCAGCGTGTTGGTTGGAAAACCGTGCGAGGTTCTTCTTCAAAGGGAGGAACACCAGCCATGATGGCGATGATAACTCATCTGCAGTCCAATCAAGTAGCAGCACATATTTTAGATGGTCCTCAGGGCCCCATAGGAAAGGTAAAACCGGGCGCAATAAAAATCGCCCATGCAAGCGGCGCACTGATAGTACCTTTTTGTGTAGAGGCAGACAACGCCTGGTATGTCAAGTCATGGGATCAGTTTATGCTACCGAAACCATTTACCAAAGTGACATTATGCTACGGCAGTGCAATCAAATGTAGCTCTTGTGATTCACCCGAAGAATTTGAACGGCAAAGACAGGAACTTGAAACGATAATGAAGGATTGGCTTGTTTTGAAATATCCGGTTGAGAAATAACCGAGGTAATAAGGACGACGCCTCTCGGTATGCTCCAGGCCTTGGGTAATTAATGAGGCAATTCCTCTTCCCCGGCATTCATTTCTTCGAATATTATTTGCAATATCGAAAGTGTCTCTTAAGGTCTTCCTTTTACGTGACCGCACTCAAGGCCTGATCGAGATCGGCAATGATATCAGAATGATCTTCCAGACCGACGGAAAGGCGGACCAGTCCTTCGGCAATTCCCGCCTGTGCCAGATCCTTGCTGCCATAGGTTGAATGCGTCATGGAAGCGGGATGCTGAATCAGTGTTTCGCAATCGCCCAGGCTGACGGCAAGTTTGCAGAGTTTCACTGTATCCATCACCGTCTTGCCGGCCTCGATACCTTGGAGCAGTTCAAAAGCGACAATGCCGCTGAATCCTTTCATCTGTCTGCATGCGAGCTCATGCCGAGCATGGCTGGGAAGTCCAGGATAGTGAACCTGCTTAACGGCGGGATGGGTCTCAAGCCATTCGGCAATGTGTTGGGCGGATTCACAGTGCCGTTGCATGCGCAAGGCCAGGGTTTTCAGACCCCTGAGAATCAGCCAGGCATTGAAGGGGCTCATCGTTGGTCCGAAATGATGAAAATAGGATTTTCGAATCACCTCGACCAGATCCTTAGAAGTCACGATGATGCCGCCTATGATATCGCCATGTCCTCCAAGATATTTGGTGGCCGAATGAACAACGATATCCGCACCCAGCTTAACAGGCTTCTGAAGATAGGTTGAGGCGAATGTATTGTCCACCACCAGAGGAATTCCACTTTTTTGGGCTATACCGGCCCACAGGGCTATATCAATAATGGCAAGGGTTGGATTGGCGGGTGTTTCGAGATAGAGCAGACGGGTCTTTTCATCCACCCGTGAGGCAACCATATCGCCATCGTTGCTGTCGGCGGGCGAGAGAAATCGAGTCTCTATGGAAAAATCGGCCAGATGATCGTGGAAGAGAGCGAAAGTTCCACCATAGAGGGCGTTACAGGCAACAATATTATCTCCCGGACGGGCCAATGACATCACCACGGCAGCGGTTGCCGCCATTCCGGAAGAAACCGCAATGGCATCCTCGTACCCCTCGAGCATGGCCATTTTTTCCTGCAGCTGAGCCACGGTGGGATTGCCGATCCGGGTATAGATAAACCCCTCATCAATGCCGGCAAAGACATCTGCTCCATGCTGTTGGTTCCTGAAGGAAAAAGTAGAAGTCATATGGATGGGTGGAACAAGATCCATGCTTGTCGTATGACGGCTTCGTATCCCATGTACTATATGGGTCTCTTCGTGAAAATCTGTTTTATTGCCAGCCATGGCGACCTCCTTTCTTTTGTTTGTATTATATCCAAGACCGCCTGGTTAAGCAAAAAAGGTTGGAGGGCAACGCCTTATTACCACCCCGACAGACTATAATCCTGACAACTCCTGGTCCTTGGGCCAGCTGACCCGCCAGCCGAGGGTCAGCCGGCTCTCTTCACCGCCGGTCAGCTGCAGGCGCCAGCGCAGCAAACCCTTGACGTCGTCGACATCCTGCTCATAGCCCGCGGTGGTATGCTCCTTGAGAATATCCACCTTGATGCGGTCGTGTCGACCAGCGGGAATTGTCTCCAGCACCACAACATCCAGCTCCTTGGCGCTCCGATTACCGATAAGGTTGGCGACATGGCGCTCCCGCTGGTTCTCCCGGGACAGCAGGGTCGGGTCACTGCGCATATCCTTGAGGATGTTGCGCGTCACCGCAATCCGATCATCGATGCCGAAACCGATCTCCTGGGTCTGCCCCGGTCGCAGCAGGGGCAGATGAAGCCGACCGACGTAGGCGCCGTCGCGGAACAGGCTGGCCGTACCCGGCAGCAACGGCGCCGATGCCTGCAAAACGGCACGGCTGACCACAAAGGCCTCGTTGCTGATCTGGGGTTTGACCTGTATCTCCATTCGATTCTCGGTTGCAAAGGCGCCGCAGAGCAGCTTGGTTTCGGTACCGTCAGCGGCCACGCTGATCCGCCCGGGAATGGCATATTCGCTGACAAAACCGACGCTGCGAATGTCGGCCTCGGCAAATTCGGTCTCCACACCTCGTCCGGCGCCATTTTCGGCAGCCATATCCAGCGCAGACTCCATGTTCATCGACGGCGCCGCCATTTTGGACAGGTCGCGCGACATCGTCTGCGGCACAACCGCCGGATCGTAGAGATCGACCCAGAAAGGGGTCAGTTCCGGCAGACTGGTACCGCGATGCGGCTGCGCTGTCGACAATACCAGACGGATATCCTGCCAGTCTTCACCCGTCTGCTGGCGCACCGCGCCGTACTGGATCAGAGACAGCTGCCCACTATCGGTCTCCAGCCTGACATCGTAAAGTGGACGCCAGGAAACCCCGGGAACCTGGTAGCTGAGGCGGATCGTCAAACGAGTCGGCTGGTCGGCCTCGAGTGGGAGCCGGACCAGATAACTGTTGCGGGAACCGGTCTGCAACTGAGACAGTTCCTGTTCCAGTCCGACCAGGGTACGGTTCAACTCCCGGAGAGTAATCTGCAGAGCAAGATCGACTTTGAGCAGACGCTGCATCGCCTGCCCGACCGAATCGGCCGCCTGTAGCCATTCATCCGGATTGAGACGCAGCACCGCTATCTCGTCGCCGATACGGTTACCCGCCTGGGAGGCGAGCTGTTCAAGGAATTTCCGTTGGGTTGTCAGTGCCTGACGCTCTGCCTCCACGCCGTTGCGTTGATCCCGGATCTGCTCGATTCGGGCCGCCAGCTCCCGCTCCCGTGGAGCAATGAGCTCGCTTTGCGACTCCAGTCGATACGTCAAGGCGCTGAACCGCACCACACCATCGCCCTGCCCTTCGGCCCGCAGTGAGTCCGTCTGTAACTGGGCAGGCAGGCCGCGAAAG
The DNA here is from genome assembly GCA_964446655.1 of uncultured Desulfopila sp. Taxonomy (GTDB): domain Bacteria; phylum Desulfobacterota; class Desulfobulbia; order Desulfobulbales; family Desulfocapsaceae; genus Desulfopila_A. The sequence continues at coordinate 6,754 of CAYUPL010000038.1, read as the reverse complement.
ACAATCACACCGGCTCCGGCCGGCACATCCACCACGGCCTCGCGGATCAGCGTTGCCCGCTGTGGATAGACCGTTGCCGCCACAAGCCTGCTCTCTGCCTCAAGCTCGGTGGCTATCAGGGGGGAAACCCCATACGTCAGAATGATACAAGGCAGGCAAGCGATAAGGATCGCCCAACCGCGCGGGGAAGAGAACATAACAGCCTCCTTCTGATGGTAAGATGGCGGCCGTCCGAGACGGACGCCCGATGCATTATGTACTGAACTCCAGTAGATCTTTCTTAAAAAGGATAAGTCCTAATGAATGTAACAAGCAACGGTTTAGCCATGCAATACGATATTTACATTTCATAGAAGAAATCAGAACTTGTCTCGACTACTCTTCTTCGAGCCTTCCCGACGAATCGATTCACCCAGCTCATCTATCCAGGTTCTTTTGGAGAGTTTAACCCCGCTGCGGTAGGCTGCCCGACCGATGAGGTGGGCGGCAACCGGCGTGGTAAGCAGCAACAGCAGTATAATGGTGGCAGCCCGCAGAGAAATACCGAGCTGCTGATAAAACACCGCTTCGGCAACACACAGGAGTCCAACACCTAAAGTACCCGCTTTGGTGGCTGCATGCATACGGGTCAGAGGGTCGGGGAGGCGAACGATGCCAAGGGCCGCCATCAGACAGAGTAAAGAGCCGAGTAAAAGCAATATCCCCGCGATAATCTCAGTCATTTTCCCGCCTCCCCGAAGGTACCCGGTTTTTTTTCCGCCCCACCCGCTGCACAAAACGGGCCAGGGCTATGGTGCCGAGAAAGGCGATACAGGCATACGCTATAGCCACGTCAAGATAGGTGCTTTCGCCGGTATGAATGGAAAGCGCCACCAGAAAGGCGACCACCAGTAACGAAAGCAGATCCATGGCAATGACCCGATCGGCTGCCGATGGACCGAGAATAAGACGCCACAACGTCAACGCCATTCCTGCAAGCAGCAGCAACATAGCCGCCTGACCGCTATACTGCAAAAACGCAACAGGGCTGATCATGTCCGCATAACCTCCAGCACTCGCCGTTCAAGGCCGTCTTTTATCTCTTGCCTGGTCGTATCGGGATCATCAAGAAACATGATATGAACATACAGGATTTTTCGATCCTTGGACAGGTCTATACTGAGCGAGCCGGGGGTGAGGGAAAGCAGGTTGGCAACGATGAAAATCTCAAGATCGGTACGGGCCGACAACGGCACTCCTATAATGCCGGGACGGTTGATATGACCGGGCGTAACGATATCCCAGAGGACCTTGAGGTTGGAGACCACCAGTTCCAACAGGAAAAAGCCGATCAGATTGATGGTTTTTGGAAGCTTACGAAAGTAACGGGTATCCTTATAAAGAGGCTGAGACAGCCAAAGAGCGACATACCCCAACAGAAAACCGGCAAAGAAAGCGGTAATGGTACCGCTTCCCAGAAGGGTGGTGAACACCGCCGCAAAGATGATATTCAGGATAAAGAGACTCAAGAGCTGCCTCCTAAAACAACATTGATATACTCCTGCGGATTCAGGAGCTGCTCTGCCGCAAGGACGGCAAACTGAATAACCGGTTCCATAAAAATCCCCATCAGCACAGTGGCAGCGGCCAGCACAATTATCGGCGTCAGCATCCACCGGGACAACCGCTTGCCGTCGGCAGGCGGCGCCTCACTCTGCGGCTCAGCCTTCCAGAAGGCCTCCACCCATATTTTAACCATGGAAAACACGGTCAGCAAACCAACCACCGCAGCCAGCAGAGCAAGACCATACTGTTCAATCTGCAGTGCCGCCTGAATAATCAACAATTTCGCCCAGAAACCAGACAGAGGCGGGAAACCGGCCAGAGCAAAGGCGGGAATAAAGAAAACCACGGCCAGCAGGCCATAGTTGCGATACATTCCCCCTATCCGAGGGAGATGCAGCGTTCCGCCGACCTCCCTTATCAAACCGCTGACCAGAAAGAGATTGGCCTTGACGATGATATGGTGAATCAGATAGACAATGGCGCCGGCGAGGGCAAGAGGCGTCAGCAAGGCAAGGCCCAGAGCCATATAGCCAACCTGGCTGATGATATGGAAAGAGAGAATTCGGCGGATTTCCACTTGAGATGCAGCTCCGATAACTCCAAAAAGCATGGTCAGGGCCGCGATAACCATCAAAGTGGTATGGGTAATGTCAACCCTGGCGACAAAAACCAGAGTGAACAATCGAATGAGGGCATAGATCCCCACTTTACTGAGCATGCCGGCGAAATAGGCCGATACCGAGACCGGCAGGGTGTGATAGGAGGCGGGAAGCCAGAAAAACAGAGGGAAAAGGGCTGCCTTTATGGCAAAGGCGGTCAGCAGCAGCATGGCCACGCCGGTGAGTAGCGCGGAGTTTTCCACCATTGCCGTTTTACCATGCAGATCAGCCATGTTTAACGTACCGGTGAGGCCGTAAATCAGGCCGATAGCGGTGATGAAAAACAGCGTGGAAATCAAATTGATGGTCACATATTTAACCGCACCTGTTAGTTGACAGGGACGATGTCCCATGACCAGCAGGCCGAAAGAGGCCATCAGCATTACCTCGAACCAGACATAAAGATTAAAGAGGTCTCCGGTAAGAAAAGCGCCACAGATGGCTGCGGTAAGCATGTTCAATAACGGATGGAATCCAGTGCGGATCATCTCACGATCGATATCTTTTCTGGAGTAGATCGTCACCGCACTGTGTATCACTGCTGTGATCAGTACCATGACACTGCTCAGATAATCAGCCACCAGACAGATTCCGAAGGGAGCGGGCCAGCCTCCGCCCCACAGAACCATAATTTTTTGATCGAGCACAGCAAGGAAGAGCAGCAGGGCTGTGCCAAGATGCAGGATTGCGCCGCCAAGACCTACTCCATGAGCGGCGCTGTCCCAACGACGCAGGAAGACAGACAGGATGGCCACCGCCAGGGGCACCAGAATCGGCAGAATCAGCAGGATATTCACAGGTCACCGTCCTTGTCTACCCGACCTATCTCCTGCTGTGTCCGCACAAAAGGCTCAGGACAGGCATCATCCTCTCGCCACTCTTCCAGAAAAGGACCTTCATCGGCATCCAGAGTACCGGCATAGGCGTACGCTCTGTAGAGAAGAATCAGCAGAAAAGTAACCATGGCAAAGCCGATAACAATGGCGGTAAGAATCAGGGCCTGCGGAAGGGCGTTGGCAACCGGAACGGACAATCCCGTTTCACCCGCCGGAATAAGTGGTGGCCGGTTATGATGTACTCTGCCGGCAGCAAGGATGGTCAGGTTAATGGCATTACCCATCAGGGTCAGGCCAAACACAAATTTGACCAGAATCCCGGAAAGCATGAGATAGAGTGCCGCGGCAAACAGCAGGCCGACCAGACAGGCAAGAATCGTCTCCATCGCTACAGCTCCTCCAGCGTCAGCAGAACAGCGAGAATAGCACCGAGCACCGCAAGAAATACCCCGATATCAAAAACAAGCGGTGTCCCTATAAGAGGTTGATTGCCCGGTCCCCACCAGACTCCGCTAAGAAAAGGTCTGCTCAAAAGAAGCGCCGGTACACCGGAGAGCACGGCCACGGCCAGACCGGTCATCGCTATGGTGGTTGCCCGCAGACGAATGGCAGCCCGTACCTTTGCCGGTCCTTCAGCAATGGCGAACAGGGCAAATGCGGTTCCCGCCACCAGGGCAGCGGCAAAGCCGCCACCCGGTTCATGATGCCCACGCAAGAGCAGATAAAAGGCAAAGATAAGCAGGAGACCGACCATCAGACGGGTCGCCGTTTTAAGAATTACCGACTGCATTCACGATTCCTCCGGTTTACGCAACAGGGTAACGGCAGCCCAGGCGGCCAGCACCACGACAATAATTTCACCCAGAGTGTCCAGGCTGCGGAAGTCCACCAGGATGACATTGACGATATTGCGGCCATGGGCAGCCACATAACTGTTGGCTTCAAAAAAATCAGTCAGGCTTCTGTCCAGTTGGGTATTGCCGATAGCCATCAGCATGGAGGTAATCAGCAGTCCAGCGGCAATGGAGAGTATGGCATCAATGCTGCGCCGTCGTCGAGATCTCTTGCCGGCCTGTTCCATGGCGGGCAGGCGCAGCAGCACAATGGAGACAAAAATGATGGTGAGGGTCTCCACCAGCAATTGCGTCAGAGCAATATCGGGAGCTCCCAAATGCAGAAACAAGAGAGCAACACCAGCCCCAACCCCGCTAAGGCCGCCTATGGCCGCCAGACGTTTACGGGCGGAAAGCACTACCAGAGCAGCAGCTCCAATAAAAAACAGCAGGGCTATGGCCGTGACACTGCCGGTCTCCGGCGGCTGGAAAATAGCGAAGGAAAGACCATTCAACCACGGCAGGCTTATGGCAAAAACGACAAAAGAGACCACCACTGCCAGATAAAAATGAAGTGAACCATTCTGCAAACGAGTAGTGATGATTGCCGAGCTTTGCATAAAACCTGTCAGGGAGGCGCCATAGAGGCGCTCAAAAGGCAAAGGCAACCGGGCCAGAGCCACCTGCACAAAAAGACAAAGCCGGCGGCGCAACAGGTAGACCGTCGCGCCGATTGCAAGGGTAAGCATGCTGAGGAGCAGAGAAAGGTTAAAACCGTGCCAGAGGGTAAGCCGGATGTCTTCCCTGGCGGGGTGGAAGGCGAAAACCGCCGACTCAATTAGGGCATACGACACCCATTCAGGAATCAGACCAAACAGAATACCGATGCCACCCATAACACATGGACCAAGCCACATCAGCCAGGATGCTTCTTTTACGTTTGTGACGGAATCGGCAGATCGGCCGGCAAAAGGCCCTAACAGAATAATGGCGGCCACCGCTGTCATCAGGGCATTTGCCAGGAGAGCTGCTGTGGCGGTAAAGGCAGGATACAGCTCTTCCGCCAGAGCTCCTTCATACATGATTTCCTTGCCGATAAATCCAAAAAAAAGAGGAAATCCGGACATGGACAAAGCGGCAGCAGCCACTCCAAGAGCAGTGATGGGCATGGTGCGCCACAGGCCGCCAAGTCGATCCAGGTTCCGCGTACCGGTTTGGTGGTCAATAGCCCCCACAGCCAAAAACAGGGCCGCCTTATACAGCGCATGAACCAGAAGAAAGGTGACTGCGGCGGTAAGGGCCTTGGTTGATTGACCGCCGAGAAACATGGTAAGGATTCCCAGAGCCATTACGGTAGTATAGGCCAGAATTTTTTTCAGATCACGCGGGCCGAGAGCCTGGACTGCCCCCCAGACGGCGGTGATGCCACCGATGACAACCAGAGTGACCATCCAGGTGGTGGTGCCGCCCAACAGGGGATGACAGCGCATCAGCAGATAAATACCTGCCTTCACCATGGTGGCGGCATGGAGAAAAGCGCTGATGGGGGTCGGCGCACTCATGGCATTGGGTAACCAGAAATGAAATGGAAATTGGGCTGATTTTGTTATCGCCCCCAGTAGAACACCTCCAAAAATCAAAGGATAGAGAGCATGTTGTCTGATCATGTCATCGCTTGCCGACCAGTCACTGATAACATATGTCCCGCCGGCGATTTTCAAGAGCAGGATTCCGAGGAGCAGAGCAAGGCCACCACCGGCGGTGATCAACAGGCTTTGCCTGGCATTCTCGCGGGCTTTGCTCGATTCGTGGTCAAAACCAATTAAAAGATAGGAAAAGATCGTGGTCCCTTCCCAGAAAACAAAAAGAAGCAACAGGTTGTCAGCCAGAACCAGTCCTAGCATGGACAGCATAAAAGCGTGCAAAAAACAGAAAAAGCGCAGACTGTGCCTGTGTCCGGCCATATACACTGCCGAATAGAGCGTAACAAATATCCCGACTCCTGTGATAATAAGGGCGAACAGCAGGCTTAATCCGTCCAGGCGAAGACTGAAAGCAAGATCAAGGCTGGGTATCCAGGGAAAACTGAGAGACAGGATACGACCCTGTGCAATCCCGGGCCGGCAGGACACAAAATACACAAAAAGGAGAGCGGGTAAAAGCGTGACGGCAAGGCCTGCTTTGCTGTATCGCTGCGAAAGATGTCCGGTATCGGTTGTCGTCATCACAATCTAAAAAAAAGGGTCCCGTAAAGATAAAGGTATGGCACCTCTCTGAACATATCAGTAACATATCTTTTCTTAAGGCATTTTTCCAGGACTTTCAATTGTTGAGGCCTATGGAGTCAAACTTGCCGTAGGCCGCGACCTCACCCTTAATCCGCCACGACAGGGACAACCGTTGAACACTTTTGGTTACCCCTACGCTGAAGTAAGAGGAAAAATCCTTGATTGGCTCAACTCTTAAAACCTGCTTATGCCGGTTGAACAGAGGAACGCTCGCTCCATTGAAAACTGTGGGGGTCAAAGCCGTCCTCGAGCGTAGGTTTGATAATTTGAAAATAGGGTGAAACATCAAAATCTCTTGGGGCAAAAAGACTGTGATGTCGGATATGATGCATCTCTCGTGAGCAGACCCGGCAGGAGGGATCATCGGATTGTTGTACGGTAATTTCGGGCAAAATTGGATATTTGATTTCCTGAAAGGCCTGGGCAATCAGAGAAGAGCAGATTGCCCGCGTCGGATCTCCACTGCCGAAAGCCAGCAGGCGTCTTCTGTACCGGGACGGAACGGGAGGGATGGGCAGCAGATATTTGGCCAGATCTATGATATTTTGTAAATCATACTGATAGCCCAGACGGCTAACGACATACTTCACAAC
>CAYUPL010000037.1:0-36509 GCA_964446655.1 uncultured Desulfopila sp. | reverse complement strand
CTTGGAGGTTTCTTTCAAATGTTTCCCACTTATGCATTCAAACAGTATATTTATCTGTTGTCAAGAATCGCAAGTCTATGTCGGGCGAAATCGACTTAACATTCTGTAATAATATGTTAAAATATGTATTGGTGACACGACAGGCCAAGAAAGATCCATACGGTAAAGATAAGTATACTGTTTGAATGCCTCGGTCTGCGACAAAAGGTCAATTTTCGATTCTTCTCTTAGAAAGTGATTTTTTCATATTTCTGCAACAGGGTGTCAAGTTCGCCAGGCCATTGTAGTCCGCCGGCGGCAATGGCCAACATCTCGGCCACATGAAGCGGGGTTACCCCCATATCACTATTTCTGCCGAGTCCCGAGATGCATGAGGGGCAGTTGGTGAGGATGGTTTCTGTTGCGCTGCCGCTGGAACTGTTCCGTATGGAATGGCGTTTCCTGCTGCGCATGGCTGAGGAAATATCAGGTCTGGAGATGGCCATGGTGCCGGCCTCGGAGCAGCAGTTGGGTGTTGCGGTAATAGTGAGGTTGAGCTGTCGCAGGAGGTCGCCGCCGTTGCCGTTGAGGGAGTCGTGACAGGGAGCATGATAGAGGTAGGTTCCCTGGGCGTCGGCGAAAAGATCGGCCGTGCTGCTGCGACGCAGCACATATTCGGATATATCGTCGATTGCACAGCTGAAGATATCTTCACAGCCCATTTTAGCAAGAGATTCCCGACAGGTTCCACAGCTCATCAGGACCGCGTCAAATCTGATATGCCCGAGCATGTCCCGTATCTGGCTGAAGATAATGGTGTCGCGCAGGGTGATTTGGTTATGCATCTTCTTCTTGGCGTTAACGCGGGACGGGAAACCGCAGCACAGATACGGTGGAGGAAGAACTACCTGGATGTTACTTTTCAACAGGATGTAGAGTGCTGCTTTGGAGATGTTTGCATAGAGCCGTTCAGAGCCACAGCCTGGAAAATAAAAGACGGTCTGGTCAGCCACTCTCGCCGGATGGAAGAGCAGTGCTTCGCTGTTGCTGCAGTTGGGCAGCAGATCCCTCAGGCTGTGGGAAGAGGGGGGCACCATGGGTGATTTCAGCATATGTGCAGCTTTACTGGTGCTCTGTCGCAGAGTTTCCGGCGCCTTTTGCAGAGCTTTGACCCCGAGTCGCTGTGCCCGTCCACCCCAGTCGATGACCGTTTTTCGGAAAACCTGGTTGAAGATCCTGTTTCTGCTTTTCAGGTAAAGCAGAGAGAGTCCCGTGGCGACCGGACTTTTTTTATAACCAATGTCTGCTAGAATTTCCCTTTCCAGAATGGAGACCTCGGCCGTATCGATATCGACGGGGCAGGGGGCCAGACATTTGCCGCACATGGTACAGTGATCGGCGATTTGATCGAGGTTTTTCAGCTGATTGAATCTCGGGAAGTGGGAACGCTGCATATCGTAGAGAAGCGCTTCAATCAGCGAGCCAATGGCAAGGTTCTTGTTCCTGGGGTGAAAGAAAACATTTTCCTCTGGAATAAAAACGCAGCAATCCGGTTTGCATTTGCCGCAGCGAACACATCTGGAGATCCTATTGGAGAGGCTTTCCAGAGAACCGTGCTGCAGAATACGAGCTTCCAGTTCAAGCAGGTTAAAAGACGGGGTGAAGACCTTGTTGATAATATTGGGATCTTCCAGCATGCCGGGATTCATGATGCCCTGTGGATCTATTTCTTTGCGGTAGTCCTGCAGTTCCTTGCGGCGCTGTTTGTCGAGAAACTTCATTTTGGTTATACCAATGCCATGTTCACCGCTGACCACGCCACCTAGTTCCACCGCCTTGGCCATGATATCTTCCGCTGTCTTTTCAGCACGGCGCATCATGTCGCGGTCATTGGAAAAAACCGGGATATTGACGTGGACATTACCATCTCCGGCATGCATATGTGTTGCGATAATGATGCGTTTCTCCCGAACTCCGGCAAAGATCTCCTTGATACGCTGACTGACCCGACTGTAGCCGCGAAAAAGTTCGAGGAGATCATCCATCAATTTTTTTATATAGACCTCATGACGAATGGACTCCTGTGTTCTGAGCTGCAGTTTGTCAATTGTTGTAAGGCAGAGTTCATTCGCTTTGGGAAGCTTGGCCTCCAGCCAGTCAGGATCTTCAATGGGAACAGCCGCCTTGAGATATTCCATGGTCTGCCGGATGAAGACCTCTTTGTTGTGGATATCTTCGTTGATATTATAGCTATCAACAAAGCGGGCGAATTCAGCCAGGGCCGGCAGCGGCAGGACAATGTCCTCGTTGAGTTTGAAGGCATTGGTCCGGGCGGCAATCGCGCCGAGTCGCTTACGGTCGCGCCAGAATCGGCTGGCTTCATCGGCATCCCTGGCCACAAAAAGCTCGGTATTGCCGTAGCGATCCAGAAGTTTTTCAAAGCGTTGCCGACCCCGCTCGATCTGTTCATCGGTATGGCCGACCATATCAATCAACAGTACGGCTTTGGGGCGCTCGCTTCGGGCCGCTTTGAATTTATAGTTGATGGCCTTGATATACTCTTCGTCAAAATGTTCCAGAGCCATGAGAGCTTCGGCCCCGCCGTTGGCAAACTCTTGCGAAATTTCGACAATGACACGGCTGGCTTCATCCATATCATCACCGAAGAATTCGAGGCAGAACGTGATTTTTTTAGGGTAAGCCTGATGGAGAATAAATTCGGCTGAAGTGATAATACCATCGGTACCTTCCTTCTGAAAACCCGGCAACCCCCCCAGTGTTTTGTTGGTAATATCTTTCCACAACCCCTTTTTGCGGATATCGGTACCGCTGAGGTTGATGGTATGGTTGATTCTGCCGTCTTCGCTCTGTACCTTGAAGGTTACCGTGTCATCCGGCAGGATTTTGCGTAACGGGTGATCGACGCGACTGATGGTACACAGACCGGCAACGGGCATGGCGATGGAGTAGGACAAGATGTTGTCTATGGCCGTTCCCCAGAGCACGGCCGTTTTGCCTCCGGCGTTCTCTGATATATTGCCGCCGATGGTGGAGGCCCAGGCGCTGGTAGGATCTGTGGCGAAGACCAGGCCTTCTTGGTCTGCTGCTGCCATGGCATCCTGAGTGATGACACCCGCTTCGACGGGAAGAGCTGCAACCGTACGGGAGCTGTCATTGTGCAGATAATGTGCCTGGTGAATTGCGCCGATCGTATTCAATTTTGACGTGTTGATGACAATACAGTTGTCGCGTACCGGTACACTGCCACCGGTCAGACCCGTCCCGCCTCCTCGTGGAATCGCATGCAGTTTAAGCTCGGCGATGGCCCGAAGAAGCGGGGCTACCTCCTTCTCTTTGGCGGGATAGACCACGGCAACGGGCAGATAAAGACGCCAGTCCGTCGCATCGGTTGCATGGCTGATAAGGGTAAAAGGATCAAAGGCGATGGATTCCCTGTCCACTATTCGACTGAGATGCTTTTTGATGGCTCCCCGGCGCGCCTTAGCGCCGTTGACATCTTTTATGAACTTTTTCAGATGATTTCTGCAGATATGAACCAGGTTTAAGACCTTACTGCTCCGCGCCTCACTGACGCCGGCTTTTTTGACGCCCTTCTCGATGATCTGCAGATCGGTCTCCGCCGTTCGAAAAAAATGATTGCGGCGCAGAGGTGAATCGATGAGCTCTTGATAGAGATATGGATTACGCCGCATAATAAACAAATCGCCCATAAAGCGCATCACCAGTCGTGCCGACCTGCCTGTGATTCTTTGGGAGCGCAATTCTTCCAGGCTGTCCCATACTGCCGGTCCAAAGAGATGATTGATAATCAATTTGTCGTCGGCTGAGGTGAAATTGTAGGGGATCTCGCGATAATCGTGTTTATTCATGTTTCCGGTGTCCTGCTCTTTCGATTTCGGCACACTGACCAGCAGTGGTTTATTCCTCTGTTTCTTGCTGTAGCTGCGCCGTCATCATGTCTGCGGCGGGCGGGCAGTCGGAATACGACATTGAGTTTTCATGAAGGTAATGCAAAATGTGTCATATTCGGCCAAACGGTTATGTTTGCTGGAGACTGGAACCGGAAGGACTGCCCTGTTTGGATTGGAGGTGATGCGGTTACACTACAACCAAGCATCCTTCACTACCATACTTCGGCACAGCTTGCAAAAAAAAAGCGCCATATCTCTATGATTGCGCTATGATTGCGCTATGATTGATATGCCCCGCCGGCAAACGAGGGGCCGGCTGAGCTGCACTGCTGTAAACACATTCTTGCCGCAGGGGGAAGGCAATGCCGCAAAAAAGGTCGAAAAAGCAAAAGAAATGAGATAGTTTATCCTGGTATTAAAACTGAGATAGCAAAGCGGCGGCATACATGATGAAGCCGTAAACCGTTTACCCTTAACGTCTATACTCCACCATTACTATGAAATATGGCCTGATCGTTTTGTACGTTCTTTTTTCCGTTGCCTGTGCCCATGCCGGCATACCTCTTAAAATAGGAGTTCTGCTTATTGAAGATGCGGTACCGTTCTATGTCGCTGAACAGGACGATCTTTTCGCCGAGGAACATCTTGATGTGGAACTGATCCCCTTTCTCAGCGCATTGGAACGGGACAGTGCTCTTGCTGCAGCAGCCATAGATGGGGCTATTACCGATCCGGTCGGAGCCATTCTTTTTGATAAGGGCAGGGGAATGCTGAAGATCACCTCTCTTTGTCTTGGCGCAACTCCGGGTGAAGGTGTCTTCGCTATCCTGGCGTCGCCGAAATCGCCCCATGCCACGGTGAGTGATCTGAAAAACGTCCCAATTGCCATCTCCAGTGCCACTATTATCGAATATGTCACCGAAAGGGTTCTGCGGGGGCATGGTTTTAGCACGGCAGAAATCAAGACTGTCGAGGTAAAGAAAATGCCGATCAGGATGCAGATGCTGCTCTCTGATGCCGTGGCGGCAGCCACTCTGCCTGAACCGCTTGCCTCTATTGCGGTTGCCGGAGGAGCCCGTCGCCTTGTTTCCGATGCCGATGGCGCAAAAAGTCTTTCCCAGACGATCATGGTTTTTCGGAACGGAGTACTGCAGGAGCGCAAAGACGATGTTGCCGCCTTTTTTCGCGCTCTGCAACAGGCCGTTACCTCCATCAATAATGATCCTGAGTCATACCGCGACCTGTTTGTGGAAAAGGGACGTATCCCGCCTTTCCTCGCCCGGGAGTATATCATTCCCAGATACCCACCGGTGGAGCCTTTCAGCCGAGACCTCTATGATCCTGTCCTGCAATGGCTGGTGGAGAAAAAACTTGTCGACGCACTTCCCTATGAAGCCATGGTCTCTACTGATTTCCAAGGTGAGTAGCGCAAAAGTATGATCAGTGTTGATTCCATACATCTATCTTTTGATCGGGACGGGCGTGTTGAAAAGGTTCTGGATGATATCTGCTTTCATGTCGCTCCGCAGAGCAGTTGCGCTGTGATAGGTCCCTCGGGATGCGGTAAAACCTCGCTGCTTTTTCTGCTGGCCGGCCTGTTGCGACAGGATGCCGGTGAGATCAGGATTACCGGAACCCCCCGTTGCACCACTATTTTGCAGAACTATGGACTCTTTCCCTGGAAAACCGTGGCCCAGAATATCGGACTGGGCCTTGTTCTGCAGAAGGAAAAGAAAAGTATCATAGCCCGGCGGATAGACTCTCTGCTTGATGATATGGGATTGTCCGGCTTTGGCGACCATTATCCCATCGAGCTTTCCGGTGGGATGCAGCAGCGTGTCGCTTTGGCAAGGGCCCTGGCGGTTGAACCGAAAATTCTGCTCATGGATGAGCCGCTTTCTTCCTTAGACGCTCTGACGCGGGAAAGACTGCAAAACCTTATTCTGGAAATACAACAGCTGAAAAAAATCACCATGGTTCTGGTGACGCATTCCATAGAAGAAGCGGTATTTCTCGGTCGGAAAATAATAGTTCTCAGCAAGCGCCCCGCCAGGGTACTGCATATCGTCGACAATCCCGAAGTGGGTAGTTTCGGATACCGGCAAAGCGAGAACTTCTTCCACCTCTGTACCGAGGTACGCACCATTCTGGGCAGGGAGGAAAATGGGCAGGAAGCGTGATATTTTCGGTGCGGGAGTTCTACTGCTGCTCATCTGGCAGGTGTCGGCACTCTTCCTGCAGACCATGGCCCTGCCACAGCCATGGCAGGTTATGCAGGATCTTTTTCTGAAAATCGGTAATGGAAGTCTGCTGGATGATCTTGCCATCAGCGCTGCCAGGGCCCTTCTGGGGATCCTTCTGGCTCTGCTGACGGCGGTGCCTCTTGGTCTGGCCGTTGGCGCCGAGCCCACCCTGCGCAGGCGCATTTCTCCTTTTATTTACCTGCTCTATCCGATTCCACATGTGGTTTTGCTGCCCCTCATTATTATCCTTTTCGGCATCGGTAATTTTTCCAAAATTTTTCTCATTGCCCTGATCGTCTTTTTCCAGATTCTGGTGACGACCCGGGATGCTGCCAAGAATATCCATCGCAATTATTTTTACTCCATGCAGACCCTTGGGGCGACTCGTCTGCAGGTGTACCGCCATGTCATCCTGCCGGCGTCTTTGCCGAAGATCCTGACGGCCATGCGGATCTCCATCGGCACATCTGTTGCCATCCTCTTCTTCGTCGAGTCCTTCGCCACTACGCAAGGGCTGGGATATATCATCATGGACTCCTGGGGACGTGCCGATTATGTGGCGTTGTATACCGGCATCTCCTGTATGGCCATGCTGGGATTTGTTCTCTACCTTCTTCTCGATCTGCTGGAAAAGAGGCTGTGCCGTTGGAGTAGCGCCGGTTGAGGGGCGGCTTGTTCCGGTAAGCCAAAGATCTCGCAAAGGTCCCTGCTTTCTGTTGGACTTTATCTACAGATTGATTATCGTTATTGGGATTTTCTCGGAGTAGTGCAGTGGGCAAGGAGAGTCAAACTCGCAGGTTGCTTTTATGGAGATAGATTTCAATGTTTGAGTGGATATATCAACCGGAATTATGGATTGCCTTGTCGACGTTGATTGCCCTTGAGATTGTTCTGGGGATCGATAATATCATCTTTATCTCAATTCTTGTCGGCAGATTACCCGTTGCCCAGCGCGATAAGGCGCGTCGGCTTGGTCTGGGACTGGCAATGTTTGCCCGTTTAGGCCTGCTCTTCAGTTTGGTCTGGGTCATGGGGCTGACGGCGCCGCTTTTTACCATTTTTGCCAATGAAATATCGGGCCGGGATATCATTTTAATTAGCGGCGGTCTTTTTCTTCTGGCCAAGTCAACCCACGAAATACACAGCAGCCTGGAACTACCGCAACAGAGTGAAGGAGCGCCCCGGCATGCCGGTTTCTGGTCCGTTTTGGCGCAGATTGCGGCGTTGGATATCGTTTTTTCTCTGGATTCGGTGATAACAGCTGTGGGGCTGGTCTCTCATGTATCAATAATGGTCATTGCAATTGTGATATCGGTGGCGGTAATGCTTTTTGCCGCCAAATCCATTGGCCGCTTTGTCGACAGTAATCCGACCATTAAAATGCTGGCACTTTCGTTTCTTTTGCTCATCGGCTTTACTCTGATAGCCGAAGGTTTCGATGTACATGTTCCGAAGGGGTATATCTATTTTGCCATGGCCTTTTCAGTTGGTGTCGAGCTTCTCAATATCCGAGTGCGAAAGAAAAGAGAGACTGGAACAATCAATTTAAGTAAAAAAATCCCAGGTACGGGAGGTACTGTTTGATAGGTGTTGAGGACGGAAACGATTTTATTCGCCGATCAGGAGGATTTTGTCAACATGGAGGCTGCGATTTTTGCCTGCCGACAGCTTCAACACATACTGGTCTTCCGCTGGTATCTCTACACCCTCCTGACTGTGAGTTACTCTCACCTCCGGCCTGTCGATAGTCTCTCCCCTTGATACCACTATCCCACGTGTTCCATTTGATATCAGGACCCTGTTTCCCGGTGGATAAATACCAATTGTGTCAATAAAAGAAGCCAGTAGAGAAGGGTGGAATCCGCCTCGGTCCGTCAGCATGATACTGTAGGCCATATGTGGGGAGAGAATCGGTTTGTAGGGGCGCACCGCGGTGAGTGCTTCAAAGGCGTCGCAGATCTGCAGCAGCGAGGTAAACGGATGCCGCACCGCCCATTTTGGTTGTTCCGGGTAGCCTGTCCCATCATTTCTGATATGATGCCCCCAGGCGGCGGCTATATCCAGGGGAGTGGTGTTTTTTTGACCGAGAAGGATTTCCGCGCCGATTTGAGAGTGTTGCATGATGGCATCATACTCCTCCTTATCAAGTTTCCCTGGTTTGTAGAGTATTTCGTCTGCTATGCGGCTTTTGCCGATATCGTGGAGAAGGCCGGCAGTGGCGATGGCAAGCAGAGTCTCTTCGTTCCAGCGGAAGGAGTGGGCCAGAAAAACAGCGAGAGCCGCCACACGAACGGAGTGGCCGACGGTGTAGCCGTCGTAGTCGGGATAATGGACGTGCTGCATGAGATCCGAGAACTGCGCTCGAGTAAAATGGAGCATATATTCACTGACGGAACGGGTTGTGTCGATATCGACATCGTTGCCGCCGGCAACATCGCCGTGGGCCTGAGCCACTGCATCGAACAAGGCCTGATAAATCAGAGTGGGTGAGTGGATAAAATCGCCGCTGTCCTGGCCGTGCCAGACGGCCTGCTGATCTCTGCTGAGTGGTCCTGCCGGGCCGGCGTAGTGTTGTGCTATCTCGATGGTATGGATTTCTTTGGCCGCAAGCAGCTGTCGAGACAGCTTCAGGCTGCCGGTGGGCTGCTTCAGGTCTGTGGCCAGGTTAAGAAAAGCGTTAAACTCCGCCACAGAGGTGTTGTCTTTGAAGGAAAAACCGCCGCAGTGCAGTTTTGCCGCGAACAGGATCAGTTGGCGGCCGACAATGCTGGGACCGACCAGGTTTTTTCCTTCAAAAATCAGATTTTCTTCAATTATGCCGATGAAGAGTTTGTCAACGCGTGCTTCCCGGCAGAAAACCCGCAGTTTCTCGATGAAATCGATGGAGAGTGCCTTGACCTTGGGATGATCGGTAAAGTAGAGCTTCCTGGTGGAAATTGCTCTACAGAGCAGGATTATAAGATTGTTCAGTTGTTCATACATAATGGACCGATGACGGGTTAGCGGCCTGAGTGGGCCTGTAGGGCGATTTGGGCTGCCGTTCGGCAGGCGGCGGGCCATTCCGGGATAAACAGCAGTTTCTTGCCTCCGGCGATCTGTTTCAGCAGTTCAATGGTTTTGTCGCCCGGCAGCTGAGCCAGTGCACTGATGGTATCTATCATCCAGCTTTCAGTTCTTCTTTCCTGCGCAACATGAGGCAGAGTGGCCGCGATTATAGCACCAGCTGTTTTTTTCAGCGGCTCCGAGAGCCGTTTCTGGCTGGCCTGACGCAGATAGGAGTAGAGGAAAAGCTTATCTTCCTGCCTGGAAAGATCAAGCAGAAAAACGACGGCTTTGATTAGCCAATCTCTGGGGTTGCGACGCAGGCCGCCTAAGACGCGTTCTCCAATGTATCGCTCTATTTCGGTTTTAAGAAGAAAGGCGAAGAGAGGGTAGCAGGCAGGGCTGACGGCGTGAAAAATGTCCGAGGCAATTTTGTTCTCTTGAAAGGCATCGAGAGCGCGAAGGCGGGGCAGGGCGGCATTCATTTGCTCATTGGAAAGACGAGCGGCGAAAAGGCAGAGATTATGATAGCTTAACTTGTCTTTGCCGCTCCCTTCAACCAGTATTTCATTGACGACATAGGGCCAGAAGAGGACATTCTCGTTGTTATCGCAGAGTTTCAATGTCTGTTGAAAGAGAGTCAGGGTGTTGCCATGGGCAGCGCGCCGGATAGGTTCTGTCAGCAGCTGGATGGTGGCGGAAAGCCTGGCTTGTTTGCCTTGCCGGGCTAAAAGATGCAGGCCGTTGCTGAGTATTTCCCAGGATTTGTCGGATAGCGTCGCCGACAGTGTCTCGCGGAAAAGCTGCTGCATCCGGATTTGGCTGGGGAGCGGCTGTTCGAAATGAGCCAGCTGCATCAATATTGAAAGTGTTTCGTTGTCCTGTAGTGAAGTTGGGATCTTGACGAGAATTTTCGGGTTGAGTTTCTGTTTAGAGGTAAAGTCCTGAATCTGGGCAATGCTGACACTGGGGGTGTCCGGAAACGTTTTGCGGATAAGTAATTCTTCAGCAGCAGTGCTGTCGTCTGCCGTTTCGGTAAGTGGTTTTCGAATGATGGAAACCAGCAGATTGATGGCATCTCGTGATTTCTTGTCATGAGTTTCAACTTCCAGTTTTTTCAAAATTGTTGCAAGGGCATTGATGTTGGCGTGTGCTGAGGAGGTGATTTTACCTTGCTTGTCTTTATTTTTTCCCCCCTTGATCGCACGGGCCAGGAGATTGGCAACATCATCCCAGGATGCACTGGGAAGATCTCCAATGTCGATATTGCTGTTGCTCAACTGTTGCGGCAAGGTGTTGAGCAGGGTCCGACATTGATCGATTTCCGCTTCGTTCAAGCCATGTTTGGCAAGAGATTCTACAAATGAATTGAGGCTGTCGACTGAATCTGAGTCATCTCCGGATACAGACCGGTCTGATCGGGCCAGAAATTCTTTTTGCTCTATCTCGATGGAGTGGGGCAGGTCTGTGATTTCGATCTGGGTAAACTGTTTTGCGCCGAGAATTTTTGCCTTATAGGCGAGCATTTTTCTGGTAAAATCATGAATTTCACGCATGGAAACGTGTCGGCTTATGGAAATTGCCGATACTCCCAGGGTAGAAAACAGGGCATTGAAATCTTTGATAAACGGTTCTGCCGAGTTTAGTTCGACGTCTTCGAGAATAACGGAATTGTGGAAGATTCGGATTGTAACGCTGGATTTTTCGCCGGCCAGCTGATGCAATAATTCCAGAAAACGGTCAGTCGCTTTGTCGAGAATGATGTGACCGGTGGGGTAGTAGATAGCAATTTTAAAAAGCCTCTGCAGCGAATTCATGAATTCGTTCAGGGTGACCGGGCCGGTGTCTGATGCGGGCGAAGGCGATTTCGTCATGATGATCCTGTAGGGGCCTGTAAAAACAAAATATTTACTGTATCCTCAGTGAGCTCAGTGTGTGGTATGTCAATCTCATAGTACAAGGGAATAATTATGGATGTCAATCAACATATGGGCGTGTTGAGGGCGGATCATCAAGTATCATGAAGATATCTGCGTCCGGCTGTTTCCAGGAGAACGACTGTGTCGCGGCACTGGGAATCACAGGCTTCCCCGGTTCCAGTGAAGGTGACAATCATGACTTTTCTGCAGAATATGAATGAATGGTCAGGTTGCGAAGCAGCTCATCGGCGCTGCAGTCCGCGCTATGACAGATATATTTTTCCAGAGTACGGCATGTACTGAAGTTTTTGCGGATAAGCCCGCATCTGGCCGGGTCGTTTCTGCCATATCTGGCCAGAATATAGTCAAGTCGTTCGTCCAGACTGACAATCTGGTCATGTACCACCCGTTTGTCGGCATAAAAGATGAGCTCTTTGGCTTCGAAAACGCCCTGCTGATACCGTTCCAGCGAAAAAGACCGCAGGCGGACGTGCTCCGCGACAATTTCGGCAATCTGTGGATGACCGGATTGCCTGCAGATGGCGGAGCCGACCTCGGCATGATCGCACCTTTCGCGGAGACACTGGGTTTTGGCGATGTCGTGGAGCAGAGCGCCCGCAGTGACAAGTTTCTTGTCAGGCAGGGTGCTGTTGGTGGAGCGGGAAGAGAGTCCGGCCAGAATTTTTTCGGCGACACGAGCCACCACAAAAGAATGCTCCCGAATGTTCGGCAGCATGGCATGTTCTTCCATCAAGTGCAGACATTCGGTAATTGATGGAGGTAGTGGCGGCATATCGGTTCCGTGATGTTATCGGCTACTCAGCTCATGAACGCAGGCAACGGCATATTCGACCTGCTCCGGCGGGGTATGCTGGTGGATGCCATGGCCCAGGTTGAACACATGGCCATGAGCGTCCCGGGCATCCAGGAGAAGTCGTTCTATTCTGGCGCGTAACGCCTTTTGGGGAAGAAGCAGGGCAAAGGGGTCGAGGTTGCCCTGAACCGCTTTCTGACCCACCTTTTGGATGGCATCCCGTATGTTGATACGCCAGTCCAACCCGATTACATCAGCGCCGGAACGAACCGACAGGTCAAGCAAGGTGGCGCCGTTGTTGGCGAAGTAGATCAGAGGCAGGTTTGTTTTTTTGAGATCACGGATAATTCTGGTGGCGTAAGGAAGCGCAAACCGCTCAAAATCGCCGGGGGCCAGGATACCGGCCCATGAATCAAAGAGCTGCAGAGCTTGAGCGCCGGCTTCGGCCTGGGCCAGCAGATATCTGCTGGTCGTCTCGGTGATTTTCTCCATTAGAGCATGGAAAAGGTCGGGATTGGTGAACATCATCTTTTTTGTCTCCCAGAAAACCTTGGAAGACCCACCCTCGATCAGATAGGTGGCGCAGGTAAATGGTGCTCCGGCGAAACCGATCAGCGGCACCTTCAGTTCCCGGCGCAACAGTTTGATGGTGTCCATGACAAAGCCGGTTTTTTCATAGGGATCAGGGACAATCAGTCGATCAAGCTCTTCTTTGCTGCGCACCGTTTCCGGAAAAACCGGTCCCCTGCCTTCATGAAACTGCAGCGGTGCTCCCATGGCCTCCATGGGAATGAGGATATCAGAAAATAAGATGGCTGCATCCATCTTGAAAAGATCAACGGGCTGCAGGGTGACCTCGACGCAGAGCTGCGGATTTTTGCAGAGTTCGAGAAAGCTGACTTTCCCCCGTATCTGTTGGTATTCGGGGAGGTAGCGGCCGGCCTGCCGCATTATCCATATTGGAGTATACTCTGTTTTTTCACCACGGCAGGCTTTAAGAAAGGTATCGTTCATAAGAGCTGAAATCGTTAAGGTTAGAGGGATCGTTGTTTTTTATTAAGACGCATTTTCGCTGGAACATAACTGCAGTAGGGCTCCTGGGCCAGGTAGTCGCCGCTGACGGCATAGGCCCTTGCCCTGCAGCCACCACAGACGGTGACATATTCACACCGGCCGCAGTTGTCCTTGTAGGATTTGAAGTCTCTGAGGCTCTGGAACAGCTTGGAGTTTTCCCATATTTCTTTTAAGCCAAGCTGGAAGATGTTGCCGGCGGATTTAGGGAAATAGGAGCATGGCATAACCTCTCCATCAACATCGATCAGACAGATGAGCTGGCCGGCGAGGCACCCCTTGGAGCCGCCGGTGGAAAACTGCAGATTTCTCCTGGTGAAGGTGGTCCCTTCTTCTTTGGCTTTTTGGCGCACGATCCTGTAGTAGTGCGGAGCGCAGGTCGGGCGCATCAACAGGTCATCTTCCTGTTTTTCCACCTGATAGTGCCATTCCAGAATCTCATCGTAGATGTCTTCCGGGATGAGTTCGGCCATAATATCCTCACCCCGGCCGGTGGGAACGATCATGAACATATACCAGGCCCTGGCTCCCAGGCCTTTGACAAGTTTGTAAATGGCGGCGATCTCATGCCGGTTGCGCAAAGTGAAGGAAGAGTTTACCAGAAAAGGTATGTTATGCTCCTTAAAAAGTTGGATGGCCTGCATCGTTCCGGCAAAGGCGCCTTGCTGGTTGCGGAAATTATCGTGGGTTTCGGGTGTTGCGCCATCGAGGCTGAGTGAGACCATCTTGATATCGACATCTTTAATATTTTTGCAAATCTCCGGGGTGACGAGAGTGCCGTTGGTTGCCAGGCACATGCGCAGCCCCTTTGTTCTGCCGTAATCGGCTATCTCAAAGACATCGTGACGCAGGAGCGGCTCTCCGCCGGACAGAACCACAACCGGTTCGGCATAGGAAGAAATATCATCAAGTACACTAACAGCCTGCTCAAAACTGAAGTCCGGATGGGCCGCTGCTTCAGGCGCGGAGGAGGAGCGGCAGTGGACGCAGGAGAGGTTGCAGCGTCTGGTGATTTCCCAGGCGATCCATTTTGGTTCAAATTCCATCATATATCTCCAGGCAAAAGCGTGTTCATTTCCGCATACGCCGTGTATGCTGCTTTATTAGTTCATCAATGAGAGACCATAATGCACTTCAGATTGAAATCAATCGGTTGTGGCGTAGCTGCTGGTAATCAGTATATTGTTTTCATGAAGAATTGGGAAGTTAAAATACAAAAGCCGTGTTTCCTGTCTGCTTTTCAAGAAGCAGGTCGGTTTGTGAAGAATTCAACTGCCGGCCAAAGGCCTGATTATGCAGCTATTGCGCCTGAAAAGCCTTCAAGGCGGTTAATTTATACAACAGAGTGGCATGTTGAGGTTGAGCAGTCGGGCAACTGATTGTATAGTACTGTTGCAACGAAGAGGAGAGAGAGGCTGAAGAACAGTTTTCGATCGGGACGGCCTGGCAGCGTGAGTGTTGCGTCAGGAAAACATCAGGATTACTACATTGAGAATATTATGGCAAGAATTGTAATCAGCGGTTCAGGAGTCTATACACCTCCGTTCTCCATCTCTAATACGGAGCTTGTCGACTCCTTCAATACTTACATACACAGCTTTAATGAAGAAAATAGTGCTGCTATTGCCGCCGGACGCTGTGAAGCCTTACAGGAATCGAGTGTTGAGTTTATTGAAAAGGCCTCAGGCATCAAAAGCCGTTTTGTTCTTGACCGTGATGGGATTCTCGATCCAAAGCACATGGTTCCCGCTCTGCCCGACAGGGGGCCCGGTGAGATGTCTATCCAATGTGAGATAAGCGTAGCAGCGGCACGGCAGGCTCTGGAGCGGGCGGCAAAACCGGCAGAGGAAATCGGCGCCGTTATCGCGGCATGCTCCAATATGGAAAGAGCGTACCCGGCTATTGCCGTGGAGGTTCAGCAGGCATTGGGTATACAGGGTTTTGCCTTCGATATGAATATTGCCTGCTCTTCGGCCACCTTCGCCATCCAAACGGCAATGGATTCTCTTTACCGGGGCAACACCGATGCCATACTGCTGGTTAATCCGGAAATCTGTTCCGGCCACCTCAATTTCCGAGATCGTGACAGCCATTTTATCTTTGGTGATGTCTGCACTGCCCTGCTCCTGGAAAAAGAGGAGAGCTGCAGAAGGAAAGATGTCTTTGAGGTAGTAGCCACCAAGCTTGCCACTCGCTACTCCGCAAATATTTATAACGGGTTCGGTTTTCTGAATCGTACGCGGACTGCAGCCCTGTCGGAGGACGAGTTGCTTTTCCGCCAGGAGGGTCGCAAGGTTTTTAAGGAGGTTGTCCCTCTGGCCACGGATTTTATACGCTCCCATTTAGAAGAACACCACATAGCCACGGCCGATCTCAGACGTGTCTGGCTGCATCAGGCTAACCTCAATATGAATCAGCTTATCTGCAAAAAGTTGCTCGGCAGGGATATTTCCGAGGATGTAACACCCACGATTCTTGATACCTATGCCAACACCGCTTCCGCCGGATCGGTTATCTGTTTTCACCAGTATCATGACGATATGGAGGACCAGGACCTTGGCGTTCTCTGCTCCTTTGGTGCGGGGTACTCGGTCGGCAATGTGATTCTGCGCCGCATATCTCTGCACTGAAAACCGTCTCTTGGCTCCTGTTGATTTCATTATTTTTTGCTAATATTAAAGGACAACAGCAATGATTATTACTCCATTACACACCGGTTCTCCCGAAGGTGAACAGAAGATTGCCGCTCTTCAAGCCCGTTTTCAGGGTTCCGATATAACCTGTCGGACCCAGGTTAAAGAAATTATCGAAGCTGTCAAAAGCAGGGGAGACGAAGCTGTGGTGGAATATTGCCGCCGCTTTGATGCACCCGGGATGAAGATCGAAACATTACGCGTTACCGGTACGGAATTAAGACGGGCGTATGACGAGGTCGATGAAGCTTTTATGGAGACCTTGAACGGGGCTATCGAAAGAATTGAAAGCTTCCATCAGCGCGAAATGGAAGACAGCTGGCTGCAGACGCGGGAAGACGGTACCATCGTCGGTCGTCTTGTTCGTCCCGTTGATTCCGCCGGGCTCTATGTCCCAGGAGGGCAGGGCGGTTCTACCCCACTGGTCTCTTCCGTGCTCATGAATGGAATCCCGGCTCTCATTGCCGGAGTAGGTCAACGGGTCATGGTGACCCCGCCCAATGCTGCGGGGATGGTTGATCCCCACCTGCTGGTTGCCGCTCAGGAGATCGGCATTGCGGAGATCTATAAGGTGGGTTCGGCCTGGGCCATTGCCGCTCTGGCTTACGGTACTGCGGTTATTCCTCGGGTGGATGTCATTGTCGGACCGGGAAACCAGTATGTCACCGAGGCCAAGCGCCTTGTGTCCGGCATGGTTCGCATCGATCTGATCGCCGGACCTTCCGAGGTACTTATCGTTGCTGACGAAGAAGCCGATCCGGTTTTTATTGCAGCCGATATGCTGGCTCAGGCCGAACATGATATTCAGGCTCTGTCTGTGCTGGTGACCACCAGCGAAGAACTCGCCATGAAAGTCCCCGGTGAACTTGAGGCTCAACTTGCTGATCTGTCCCGTCGTGACATAGGTCGTCAGGCTCTGCAGAAACACGGCGTCATTTTGATTGCCGCCGATCTGGAAGAGGCTGTCGGGCTTGCCAACGATATCGCCATCGAGCATCTGGAACTGTTGATTGCCGATCCCTGGGCTCAGATTCCTCATATCCGTCATGCCGGTGCAATATTTATGGGAAAGCATACACCTGAAGCGGCCGGAGATTATTATGCCGGGCCGAATCATGTTCTGCCTACCATGGGAACTGCCCGATTCGCCTCTGCCCTGGGGGTTGAGACCTTTCTGAAGAAAAGTTCGATTGTCTCCTATTCAGAGAGGGCGTTAAGAGAGGATGGACCTCATATTATCAGACTTGCCGAGCTGGAAGGTCTTACCGGTCATGCCGCTTCAGTGGCGAAAAGACTGGCCGGCAAATAGGGCTTCGGCAGAGATGAACATCATATGGGGAAAAGCGTGTGACAACAGGATTTGATGTGAAAAGCCTGTCGGAGAATATTGGCGGGTTGCTGCGGGAAGGTTGTGCGCAACTGCACCTGGAACTCCGGGATGAAGCCTTTCTGCAGTTAGAGAAATACTATGACGAGCTTCTCCGGTGGAGCAAAAAGATGAATCTGATCGCCAGGAAGCAGAACGCTCTGCAGATCATTGAAAACCATTTCATCGATTCCCTCATGCTCTTGCCTTTTTTGCCGCACCAAGACTGTATTCTTGTTGATGTCGGCAGCGGCGCTGGGTTTCCAGGGCTTGTCTGCAAAACAGGTTTGCCGGACATGCGTCTTATTGTGGTGGAACCACGTTTAAAACGTGTCTCTTTCCTGCGACACATCAGGCGCCTCCTCGACATGAAGGATGTCGAAGTGGTGGCCCAACGGGTGGAGGATATTGTCGTGGAGAAATTGGCCTGTTCCCATATCACCGGCAGGGCCGTTGCGGAAATCGGGCCATTTCTCGAAATGGTAGCTGGAATTTGCAGCCCAACTACCCGTATCCTCTGTATGAAGGGTCCAAAATGGCGTGAGGAGTTGGAGGGTGCCTCTGCGGCTCTTGCTGCGACAGGCCTGGCTCTCGTCAAGGTTGATGAAAGGGAATTACCATTTAGTGGTGCCCAACGCGCCGTCCTCACTTTTTGTCGGGACGCGGAATATAACGGTGACATTATTTGAGTCCCGCAGGGGCTTTTTGATAAAAATATTGTCTTGGATAACAACTGAAAATTACAGGTGGAAATATGAAAAAAGTAGCAGTCCTGGCCGGAGATGGCATAGGTCCAGAGGTTATGGCCGAAGCCATAAAGGTGTTGGATGCGGTGTCGGCCAAGTATGGTTTCAGTTTAACCTATGAAGCTGCCGATGTAGGTGGAGTTGCCATAGACAATCACGGCAGAGCGTTGCCCGCAGCCACTCTGGAACTGTGTGAAAACAGTGATGCAGTCCTGTTCGGTTCCGTCGGTGGACCGAAATGGGAGTCTCTGCCTCCTGAAGAGCAGCCGGAGAGAGCGGCACTGCTGCCTTTACGCAAGCATTTTGATCTTTTCTGCAATCTGCGCCCGGCCCGAGTCTTCCGCTCGCTGACCTCAGCCTGTCCGTTGCGGCCGGATATCGTTCGTGACGGCTTTGATATTCTCTGTGTGCGTGAACTGACCTCCGGTATCTATTTTGGGACGCCGAAAGGCAGAGAAGGACAGGGAGAAGAGGAGCGCGCCTTTGATACCATGGCCTATAAACGTTCGGAGGTGCGAAGAATTGCGAAAATGGCCTTTGAAGCTGCCCGACTGCGGCGAAAAAAGGTAACATCCATTGATAAGGCGAACGTGTTGACCACCATGGTTTTGTGGCGTGAGGTTGTGATTGAGGTGGCCCGGGAGTATAGTGATGTAGAGTTGAATCATCTCTATGTTGACAACGCCACCATGCAGCTTGTCAAGGATCCGCATCAGTTTGATGTGATGTTGTGCGGTAATATGTTCGGTGATATTATTTCTGATGAATCGGCTATGCTGACCGGTTCCATGGGGCTGCTGGCCTCGGCTTCGCTGAATCTGGAGAGGTTCGGCCTGTATGAGCCGGCTGGTGGGTCCGCGCCTGATATTGCAGGCCGTGGTATTGCCAATCCCATTGCCCAGATTCTCTCCGCCGCCATGATGCTGAGACATAGCTTCGGTCTCGATGATGCAGCGGCTGCAATTGATGGTGCCGTTGAGAAAACATTGGACAGTGGTGTGCGAACCATTGATATCGCTACAGATAAGCAGAAAGCTGTAAACACAGCTGCAATGGGAGATACAATTGTTGCAGCTCTTGAAAAATAAGGTTCCGGTAGTGAGGGTTCCGCAGATTTTTGTCGATGGAAAAAGATATCTATAAAGAGGAATTTCTAGGATAACACTATGACAACAGAGGACACCCCCATACTGGTCGCCAATAAAAGTTCCGTGGAGCTTGCCCGCAAGATCGCCTTAAACATGGGCATATCTTTCAGCGAGATGGTCAGGCAAAAATTTGCCGATGGTGAACAGTATCACGCGTTTCCACAAGACATAGCCGGAAAAAAACTGATCATCATCGGCTCGACCCATAACAGCAGTTCGCACCAGGAGCTTCTCGATCTGATCCAGGGTGGAATATATTTTAATGCCTTAAGTGTAAATGTCGTTATCCCCTATCTGGGCTACTCAACCATGGAGCGAACCAAGCCGGGAATACAGGAGATTCCCAAAGGTATAACCCGGACCAGGCAGATCTTCAGGGCAAGGCCCAACTACGTCGCCTTTGTTGATCTGCACTCCGAGGCGGTTCTGCATGCCCATGGTGGGGAAATCAGTACGGAGCATGTCTGGACCGATAGTCTTGTTGTGCACAAAATTCAACAGAGCGGTCTGCGGAATTTTGTGCTGGTCTCTCCTGATTACGGCTACTCCAAGCGGGTGGCCCGCCTTGCCAGTAAATTGGATTGTCCGCATACCGCAGCGGATAAAGATCGGTATGATACGGATAAGACCATTATCAGTCAGGTTTCCAGTGTGGTCAGAGGACGAACCGCCATAATCTGTGACGATATGATTCGTACCGGAGGGTCCATCATCCAGACGGCCCAGCGCTGCCTGGAAGCGGGTGCCGTCGATGTGGCGGTTCTGGCGACTCACCTTGTCATAGCCGGACCTGCACGGAAAAGATTTGAAGAAAGTTCCATTTCCAGAATAATCGGATCCGATACCTATCCGGGGCGGAAGAGTGACGACTTGTTTGACATATATTCTGTTGCACCTCTTCTCGCCGAGGTGCTCCGAAAACACCTCAAATTGTGAAAGCTCCTCTACAACATTGCAAGTGCAGCCAAGGTGACCGCGCTTACGTGAAGAAACTTTCAGCGCCATGAAGAAAGAAACGGTTGCAAGAATACTCAGCTCCTCGATGCTGTTTAAAAAGCTGGGTCCCAGTCAGCTGTGGACTGCAGCCGAAATCTCCACGGTGCGTTACCTCGGTGACGATCAAGTGGTCTATGAACAGGGAGATCAAGGAACCGATTTTTATATTTTGGGAATAGGAGAGGTTGAACTTGTTTTGACCCGCAAGGACGGCACGAAGTCCGTTGTGGGCAGAATTGCACCGGGAGGCCATTTTGGCGAAACATCGCTTCTCACCGGCAAGCCACATGCCCTTGGGGCGAGAGCGGTAGGAGATACTGCTCTTATCTGTTTTGAAAAACGTCTCTTTGAACAGGCGCTGTTGAGTGATGCCACCATTCACCGGCAGATGAATCTGGCGCTCGCTGAACGTTTACGTGTTTCGTTCCGTGATCAGGCTGATACAGCGGAAACGCTGAGGAAACAAAGTAGCAGTGATCAGCCGGCCTATGATTTTATGTTGATTGGCGGTGATTCTGTGCAAAGCAATGACGCTACAACAAAAATTTCCAGTGTTGCACGACGTACTCAGTCCGTATCAATAGAATTTTCCTCAAATATAGACCCTGTGTTGTTAACGGGCGAAAAGGGAACCGGGAAAAAGTTTCTTGCCAAACAGATTCATCAGCAGTCCGTTTATGGCAAAGGTCCCTACGTCGAAGTTGATTTACGCCGATACAGTGAAGAGTTGGCTCCGGAGAAGCTGTTCGGCACGCCGCAGGACACCTTTCCCTTTGCCCAGGCCAGACAGTCGGGAATTTTCGAGCAGTTTTCCCAGGGCACCGTGGTGCTGCTCCATGGTGAACTGCTCAGCTTTCCGGTACAGCAAAAAATAGTACGGGCTCTGTCAAGCGGCTCTTTCACGAGGACGGACGGCGAGGAAGAAGTGCCCATGCAGACCCGTCTTGTCTTTGTCTGTGATGCCGCTTTTGATGGTTTGGAAAAAGAAGACCGTTTTCTGCCGGCGCTCTTTGAGCTGTTGCGAAAACAGCACTATAGGGTCCCATCCCTTTGCGAGCATAAACGTGATTTGCCTCGCTTGATTGATTATTATCTGCAGCGTTACAGCAGGGAATACGGTAAAAAGATAGCTTCCGTTTCCCCTGACACCATGGGGCTGTTGATGAATTATGACTGGCCGGGCAATCTGCCCGAGTTGCAGAGCGTTATGCAGCGCGCCGTGATGCTGGCTCAGGATACCACCATTCTCACAGGGCAGATCATCCTGGGACTGCCCAAAACCGAAGGGAAATGGGAGTTTAATATTCTGCGAATACCCGGAGTGAGAAACTTTCTCAAAAGTCCGGTTTTCCCTGTTGTGCCGCGATTTGTCGTGGGTGGAGTGATTCTTGCGACACTGGTTGCCCTGATATTCGGCCCAAGTGAAGCCGGCAAAAATATCGGCATAACAATGAGCTGGGCTATCGGCTGGCCGCTGCTGTTCTTCTCCTTTTTCTTTCTGGCGCGCACCTGGTGCTCTGTCTGCACACTGGCGGTGCCGGGCAAATTTATTCAGGCCATCGTCAAGCCGGATCGTCCCACTCCACAATTTATTAAAAAGTATTCCGGCTGGATCATGGCAACGCTCTGTATTGCAGTATTATGGGTTGAATTAACCTGGGATGCGTATAACAGTCCGCTCTTGACAGCTTCGGTTATCCTGGCTGTTTCGGCCGGTTCCTTTATCTTCAGCATTTTTTATAAGCGGCGGGTATGGTGTAGATATTTATGTCCTCTGGGTGCCATCAATGCCATATTCGCCATGCCGTCTGTTCTTGAATTACGTGCCAACAGGCATCTCTGCCTGAACAGATGTCGGGAGCATGTCTGTTTTCGTGGTGATGAAGGCCAGGGGGGCTGCCCCATGTTCCGACATCCGTTTCTGGTTGATAACAACAGGGACTGCATCATGTGTGCTGAGTGTATCAAGAGCTGTAATAACAGTTCCATCCATCTGAATCTCCGTCTTACGCCGGAAGAACTGTGGGATCTCGATACTCCCCGGCGAGCGGATTCCTTTCTGGTGGTTTCCCTGGGTGCTATCTTTTTCCCTTTTGCCCTGCATGGGCAATTTACAGGAATGGTAGAATTTCTCACGGTGCGATATTTTCCTGTTCTGGCCGCTTGGCCCTCTTTTCTGATAAAGACTCTTTTCTTTTTCGGGCTTATTGCTCTTTTCCAGGTGGGCTACCTGATCATGGTCGCTGCGGTGGCCAGATACGCAGGAGTTGCCAATGACAGGCTGAAACCGATGTTGGGCTATGGTTTTATACCCCTTATTCTGGGCTGTTACCTGGCAGTTCATTTTGATCTTTTTATGATGGACGCCTGGCGGATATGGCCCAATTTCTTGGAACTGTCGGGCCTTCAGGCAGAGTATGTACCGCGCCGTATTTTGAGTGAAGATTCTACAATGGTCCTGCAGACCATTACCGTTATGGGGGGAATGTTGGCCTCGTTCTATGCAATTTATCGGATCATGGCTCGCTTCAGAGGCAATCGGGCCTTTTCTTCCGAAACCCTTGTGCTGCCCTATAGCTTTATGGTGTTTTTAGGCGGCCTTTCTCTGTATCTCATCTGGCCTTGAACTGGTTGGATAGAAGAGTGGAGAAAACACTTGCCGGGGGAGCAGTTTCTTTTGTCTGCAGGAAAAGGTTGAAACAAAAAAAACCAGGCAAGATTGACACTATGTGCCAATCTCACCCGGTTTGGGGGGGTAAGTTTGCGGTTTCTGTGAATATTGCAAACGAAATGCCAATTAGTGGTGTACTTCGGTTTTTGCTCTAACGATTGAGAATAAAACAAAATTACGGAGAGGAAGTTTCAATC
Source organism: uncultured Desulfopila sp. (assembly GCA_964446655.1). Classification (GTDB taxonomy): domain Bacteria; phylum Desulfobacterota; class Desulfobulbia; order Desulfobulbales; family Desulfocapsaceae; genus Desulfopila_A. Next base: position 13,692 of record CAYUPL010000037.1, on the reverse strand, counting down.
GGTTTTCTCTGTGGTATGTTGAATTACAATATGGTTATTGCTTCGTTATCTGAATTACCGGATCGAGGTTTGTCGGCCAAAAGAGTTATTCTTCCTGTTATACCGGACTGTTTTTCTGCAATCCTGGACAAAGAGAGCAGGCTGTGCTGAATTTTTTTGTCATATTCACCATATCTGCTATAATTGAACAGGAAGTCGTCTGTTGTGAACCCCGTAAACTAAAAAGAGAAATAATGGAAAAGACGAAAAGGAAATTCAGTCGGATACCCCTTAATTTCCCGGCGACGCTGATAGTGGCGAATACGGAAGTGTATGATATCCACGAATTGGCTAACCTGAGTATCGGCGGCTGCCTGGTACCCCTTGATGAGGATATACGGGAAGGAACACGCTGTACCATAACAATCAGGCTCACCGGTGGTCTGGGCAACACCCCCGTTACTATCACCGGTGAGGTGGTTCGCCACGACAGAGAGTATGTTGCCGTTAAATTTACCAAAATAAGTCCTGATAATCTCAGGCACCTGCAGAACCTGATCCGCTACAATGCACCGGATCCCGAGGTGATAGATCAGGAGATTGCGCGACACCCGGGATTGACCTAGCCCGAACTTCTGAGTAGATCGAGAACCAGATCAATATCCTTTTCCTGATGTGCAGCGTTAATCTGGAACCGGATACTCTCGTCTCCCCGAGGGACGACGGGATAGGTCAGACCGACAACCAGCACACCATTGTCGTAAAGCCTGTTGACTAAAGCATGGGTGGCGGCAGTGTTACGTACCATCAGGGGAATGATTGGATGGGGACCGGGTATTGTTTCTCGGTCCAGTTTTTTCAGGCCCTGTCTGAACTGAATCCGGCGATTTCTGAGGTTTTCCAACAGGGCCATTCCTTCATTGCCGTCACAGATATCAAGCGCAGCGATTGCGGCGGCACAATCCGCCACGGAAAGCGGGTTGGTGTAGATATATGTGTCGGCCTTCTGCCTGATAGTCTCACAGATAACCTGAACGGCGGCGATAAAGCCGCCGTTCACGCCAAAAGCTTTGCCGAAGGTCCCGACGATAATATCCGGCTGAGATTCACAGAATTCAGGGGTTCCTCTCCCCGTTTCACCGTAAGCGCCAATACCGTGTGAATCATCAACAACGGTGATTACGCCATCTTTGAAACGGGAGTGATGCTGGCGGGCAATGGCTGTTATCTCCTCTATCGGAGCGGTGTCGCCGCGCATGGAGTAGACCCCGTCGAAGATGATAATGACTCGTTCAGTTGCAGCACTGATCTCGTTGAGACAGCGCCGCAGATCATCCATATCGTTATGTTTGAAAATGGACTTGTTGTCGCCGGCCACTCCTGCAATACGCATTGCCCGAATAATGGAGTTGTGGTTGAGCTGGTCACCAATCCAGTGTGTCTTTTTGGTGCTGATGCTCAGTGCCAGGCCGCAGTTGGCGGTGTAGGCCGAGTTAAAAATTCTAGCCGAAGGTTTTCCGGTAAAAGCGGCAATTCTTTCTTCAAGTTCCTGGTGATAGGAGTAGGTGCCGTCAATAAAACGTACCGCCCCGGGGCCAACACCAAAGCGGTGGGAGGCCTTGTCGGCAGCTTCAACAAGTTTGGGATGGTGGGCGAGTGAGAGGTACGAATTTGAATTCAAGCGAAGATATTCTCTGTTGCTCCCCTTGAGCAAATACCTGGGACCGTATTCCCCTTGAGGTGGGATATAGTCGCAGATAATTCTTTCCCGCGGTTTCGCCCTGCCTTCGGCAAGAAGGGCTTCCAGTTCTTCTGCAAGTGCTGTTTGAAGTCTGTCTACTGCCATCAGTTGGCCTCTGTATGGTGCAATAAAGGGGAGAATGAGTGAACTACTCTTCCCAATTGAGAACGACTTTGCCGGACTTTCCTGTTTTCATGGCTTGAAAACCTTTTTCAAAATCGTTGAAGTGAAACTTGTGGGTCAGGAGTGGTGTGATGTCCAGGCCTGTTTGGATAAGCGATGTCATTTTGTACCAGGTTTCAAACATCTGCCGACCATAAATTCCCTTAATGGTCAGGCCGTTGAAGACGACTTTGTTCCAGTCGATGGCTGCGTTTTTTTCCATGATGCCCAGCAGAGCGATTTTGCCGCCGTGACAGATATTTTCCAGGATGGCATGAAAGGCCGCCGGATTGCCGGACATCTCCATGGCTACGTCAAAACCTTCCTTCATGCAGAGTTTTTCCTGGGCGGCGGCCAATTTTTCTTTTCCGACATCTATGGTAAGCGTTGCTCCCATTTTTTCGGCCAATTGCAGCCTGTAAGGGTTCACATCCGTAACGACGATGTATCTGGCGCCGGCATGTTTGGCGATGGCTGCTGCCATGCAGCCAATGGGGCCGGCGCCGGTGATGAGAATATCTTCTCCCAGAATATCAAAGGAAAGGGCTGTATGGACGGCGTTACCCAGAGGATCGAAGCAGGCCAGTACATCCCTGGGAATATTGGGATCGCAATACCAGACATTTGTCACCGGCAGGCAGAGGTATTGGGCAAAAGCACCGGGACGATTGACGCCGACACCTTTGGTGGTATTGCAGAGATGCCTTCTTCCTGCCAGGCAATTGCGGCATTTGCCGCAAACCAGGTGACCTTCGCCGGAGACAAGATCACCTGGGGAAAAATCATGGACATCACTGCCTACCTGTTCCACTACACCGACAAATTCATGACCGATGACCATCGGCGCCGGTATGGTAGCGGCGGCCCAATCGTCCCAGTTGTAGATATGTACATCCGTGCCGCAGATTGCCGTCCGCAGAACCTTTATGAGAACATCCGTGCTGGAGGGAGTGGGGATAGCGACATCTTCGAGTCGAAGTCCCTCTTCCGCCTTATGTTTGACCAGTGCTTTCATGGTTTGCATATCTATTTATTCTGGGGGAATATGTTTTCCGGACAAAAAGCTCTACAGTAGAACAATACCGCTCCCCTTAAGGCAGGGGAGCGGAGGGTGAGTTAACTGATTGTATCAGTAAATTTTCAGGAAAAACAAGTTCGGAACTTGTGGTGACCGGAGCGTTTCCGGAAAGCATCATTCCTTATAAATACATTCTGCCGGACATGAGGCGATGGCTTCTTCAACGCAATCTTCATCACCGCCGGCGTCTTCTTTGACGTAGGCTTTGGCGGCATCTTCGTCGAAGTAAAAAGCGTCAGGGCATATCTCGACGCAACTTTCACAGCCAATGCACTCGTCTTCATCAATAGTTAATTTTGTAGCCATACCGATATCTCCTTGTGTTTGAGTGTCAGGAATCTGTCTCCTGGGTGGTATTCAGACAGGAAGTACACTAAACAGACACCATATCATTCTATAATAATTTCAAGGAAGGGATATTGCAAGAAGCTGTCCTTTTAAAAAGGGTACTACTACTATCTTCATGAAAGAAGCTGTGACGAGGGTGACAGAAGTCATATCAGTGTTATTTTGCAAATAACGGCTCAGGCTGGCGACTCTTGGAAAAGTTCGGGAGTGCCGGCGCCCCGCATACCGAAGATGTTGCTTTTAAGGGAGTTTGGTATACAATTCTTATTACGGTGGAGACGATTTGTCGGCAATAGCGAGCAATTCTGCTTAAGTACTCTGCGTGAGTTGTCCATTTACTTGATTGCTGTATAACTATGAGTGATGTAAAATAAAAAATGAACGACGACCAGAGCGAGTTACGGAAAAGACAAGGAAATCTGGCTGTACATGTCGGCTTGGGAGTGAACGGGATACTTGCGCTTCTCAAGACAAGTATCGGGATCGCCGGAAACAGTCCGGCGCTTCTGGCCGATGGCATAAATTCAACATCTGATGTCGCCTATGGCATAGTGATGAGCATCTGCATGCGAATCTCCAGCAAACCGGCTGACCACGAACATCCCTACGGTCATGACCAGATGGAGTCTATTGCTGCCGTGATAGTAGGCGCTTTTGTTATCTCTACGGCTATTGCCATTTTCTGGAACAGTATCAACGGTGTGTATGAACTGGCTTCAGGTGCTGGACAATCAAGCGGAGCTGCAGTGATAACGCTGTGGGTAGCCTTTCTGACAATAGTTGTAAAAATATGGATCACCTTATGGACAGCCAAAATAGGGCGAAGGACGCAAAACAGTGCCGTTGTAGCGCTTGCTCACGATCATCGAAATGATATTTTTGCCTCAGCAGCAGCAGCTGTCGGGATCTATTTCGGCATGAAGGGATATCCCTGGGTTGATCCCCTTGCCGGAGCAATTGTTTCTCTTGTAATCTTGTATACAGGCGTGGAAATTCTACGAGAGGCCTCAGCTGATCTTATGGACACCGTACCGGGGAAAACTCTGGCAAAAAAAGTTCGAAATATTCTAACGGAACAGGATGGTGTTCTGGAGGTGGAGGAGGTGCACGCCCATCGTTTTGGCCCTTACCTGGTTATGAACATTACAATTGGCGTAGATGGCGATCTTCGCGTTGCCGAGGGGGACAGGATTGCCACTGCAGTAGAAAAGAATTTGATGGGTGAGATAGAGTTTCTGCGGCGTGTGCATGTTCATTATCATCCGATACAAAAAGATGTTTGAATAACCTCATTGAAATGGAGCGTAATCATGAAAAAAATCATTATCTGGTTACTGGCTTTGGCTGGTGGTATTGTTGCCTTGCTGATTGCGGCGGTTATACTTTTACCACGATTCATAGATGTTGAGTCTTACCTGCCTGAGATAGAAAAGAAGGTGAGCGAGGCAACCGGCAGACCCCTGACCCTGGGACGCGATTTTTCAGTTTCTGTTTTTCCATGGGCCGGAGTTTCCTTCAATGATCTTCAACTCGGTAATCCGGAGGAATTTGGCGGCGGTGCGTTTATCACGGTAGACGCCTTTGAAGCCAGGGTAAAGCTGTTACCCCTGCTTTCCAGGAAAATTGAAATTCACAAATTTGTTCTTGATGGTCCTCAAATCCAGCTTGTAAAGGCGGCAGATGGCCGCAACAACTGGACTTTTTCTGCAGAAAAAAGGGCACAGCCAAGTCCCGCCCCTGAGCAAACCACTCAAGGAGCTCCACAGGAACAAGATTCTGCTGCAAGAGATTTTTCTTTAAGCTCTCTTGAGGTAGGAGAATTTGCTGTTACCAACGGCCGTTTAACGTACACGGATAAAGGCAGCGCGCGGACCTCTGTTATCGACGGCATCACCTTGCAGCTCCGGGATGTTTCTCTGGAGAGCCCTGTGGCACTGCTGTTCGCTGCAAAGGTGGACGGCAGGCCGGTGAGTGTAGAGGGGACCATCGGACCCATTGGCAAGGTTCCCGGGCAGGGAACGATGAAAATCGATTTTACCGTGCAGGCGCTGGAGCAGCTTGTTGCCCGTCTCGAGGGGGAAGTGGTGGACCCGGCGACGAGGCGGCAATTTGCGATGAATGTAGACGTGGACACCTTCTCGCCTCGCCGGTTGCTGCAGGCGCTTGAGATTCCTTTTCCGGTGGAGACGGCCGACGCGTCCGCCTTAGAGAAGGTGGGACTGCGTTTCAATGTTCAAGGGGATCCGCAACATATTACGCTGACTGACAGCTCCATTACCGTTGACGATTCCAAGCTGTTACTGGATGTGGAATTAAAAGATATGGCAAGGCCGAATCTGGCCTTCAATATCAGTCTCGACTCCATCATTATTGATAGATATCTGCCTCCACCAGGTGAAAAGGTGCAAGAGGGCAGCACGACTTCTCAAGATGGGACCGCAGCCGAACAGGATGCCGCTCCGGCCACGCCAGGAAGAGCGGCATCGGAGGCCGTTTCCACGGAGAAGCAAATCGATTATGAACCGCTCAGAAAGCTGATTCTTGATGGGGAAATAAAGGTGGCGGAAATGGTCGCTCAAGGTGTTCGGGCAGCTGATATTGTTGTGAAGGTTACAGGCAGTGACGGAGTTTTTCAGCTCAACCCGTTTCAGGTTGCACTCTACCAAGGCAAAGCCGAGGTGGTCGGCAATCTGAATGTACAAAAGGAAAATCCGGTGGGGAAGATCACCCTGCAGGCCGATAATATCATGGTCGGGCCTCTGCTGCAGGACAGTATGAAGAAGAATGTCCTTGAGGGCAACATGAATGCCTCTGCCGATATTACCTTCACTGGTGACACTGGCCCGGAAATAAAGAGAAGCTTAAACGGCACCGGTGCTTTGAAATTCCTCGATGGAGCCATTGTCGGCATCGACCTGGCTGAGATGGGCAGGAGTCTTACGACAGGGACAGGGTATCAGAAACCGGCGCAGAAACCGCAGACCGACTTTGCCGAGTTGCGGGTCCCCTTTGTGCTGGTCAATGGTCTTTTTGAAATGTTGGATGCGACATTACTTTCACCGTTGTTACGAGTGAATGGTGCCGGGACTGCTGATCTGGTGTCGGAAAAGCTCGACCTCAAGGTCAGGCCTAAAATTGTGGGGACGTTGCAGGGGCAAGGTGACACGATGGAACGATCTGGGCTTGTCGTGCCGATTCGTGTGCAGGGCACCTTCGCAAAACCGGAATACAGCGCTGATCTGCGTGATATCGCCAATCGTGCAACATTGGAAGAGGCCATCAAAGACCCTGAAGGGACTAAAAAAAAGGTTAAAGCTCTGGAGGAAACAGGCAAAAGCCTACTGCAGGGGCTTGGCTTCGGGAAGAAAAAATAGAGTCTGTGGCGGGGAAAGGTCAGTGGATCTGATATTCGCCGGTTTGTAAAGGGAACGGTAGCCCTCGAGCGTGTCTGGCACCGGTCGGAGGGCATGTCTTGCATCAGTGGCGCTGCAATGGTTTTTATTCCCGGGACTGGAAGAGGACACCGTCCTGCAGGGTGTGGACACTATCCATTTTGTTCGCCAGACTCATATTGTGCGTAACCATGATCACGGCAAGAGAGCGTTCGCGGCACAGTCCTTGAAGAAGATTGAAGACAATCTCACCCGAGCGGCTGTCTAAATTGCCGGTCGGTTCATCTGCCAACAGCAGTTTGGGCTGCATGACAAGGGCACGGGCCAGAGCTGTGCGCTGTTGCTCTCCTCCGGAGAGATTGTTGATGCGGTGATGTATGCGGTGGTCCAACTCCACCTGATGCAATAGATGGTGTGCTTTGTCGTGGATCTGTTTTTTACTCAAACCGGCTATCAATGCCGGCATCATGACGTTTTCCAAGGTAGTGAATTCAGGCAGCAGATGATGAAACTGAAAGATGAAGCCGAGCTGACTGTTGCGGAATTCAGCCAGTTCCGTACTGGTTTTCTGGAGAAGGCTGCTCTCTTGGTAGAGGATATCGCCCGAGCTAGGCTGAGATAAGGTGCCGCAGACCTGTAGCAGGGTAGTCTTGCCGGAGCCGGATGCACCCATGATTGCCGTCATTTCACCGGCTGAGACGCTGATGTCGACCCCTTTGAGCACATCGATTTTTTTGGTGCCGTCGTTGTAGGTTTTCCCTACCTGTCTGGCCTGAAAGAGCGTCATCAGGAAAGAACCTCCGCCGGTTGCACCTGAGAGGCTTTCCAGGAAGGATAGACGGTGGCCAGCAGGGTAATGACAACGGCACTGATGGCGACAATGGCGACATCACCAGGTAAGACCTTGATTGGCAGCGTTGTCATGGGATAGACATTGGAAGGCAGTTCAATAAACTTATAACGGGACAGCAGCTCGCACAAGCCCAGACCTCCCAGGATACCCAGTGTTGTTCCGGTGAAGGCGATGATTGTTCCTTGAAGAAAGAATATGCGCATTATTGATGAGGATGTAGCTCCCATTGACTTGAGAATGGCGATATCCTTGCCTTTCTCCATTACCACCATGATGAGGGCGCTGATGATATTCAGTGCTGCCACGACGATTATCAGGGTCAGGCAGATAAACATGCCTATCTTTTCCAGTTTGAAGGCGGCGAACAGGTTCTGGTTCATGGCCATCCAGTCCTTCGCAATAAAGCCGGGGCCTAAAGTTTCGCTGATGGATTGGGCCACCTGATCGGCACGGTTCAGTCTGTTTGGTGCCACCACGACTTCGATGCCATGCGCAACATCATCGCTTTCCAGAAACTGCTGCACATCGGCCAGGGCCATATAGGCAAGCGACGAGTCGTACTCGTACATGCCGGATTCAAAAATGCCGGCGACTCGACAGGTTTTAATTTTGGGGATAATGCCCATGGGAGTCATCGGACCCGCAGGCGATATAAGGCGCACCTTCCCGCCGACGTGAACGCGCAAATCCTGGGCCAGGTTCTTTCCCAGGATAATATTGGGAATGGTGTCTTTATTTTTGTAGGAGAGATCGTATACGGACCCCTCAATCATCTGCTGGGGGAGGCTTATGACCCCTTCCGCCGTGTCGGGATCAATGCCGCGCAGCACAATGCCGTTGCCGCCGGAAGAGCTGCTCAACAGAGTCTGAGTATACAGGTAAGGAGTGGCTCCCTCGACGTTTGCCACGGTAAGTATTTCTTCTCTGGTCTGGTCGTAATTACCAATTGAACCGCCCATTTGTTGAACGACGATATGGGAGTTAATGCCCAGGATCTGATCGCGGAGACCGTCGGTAAAACCGGAAAAAACAGCCAGTACCACGATTAATGCAATGACCCCAACGGTTATACCTGCAACGGAAATAAAGGATATCAGCGAGATGAAGCCGTGTTTGTGTTTGGCTCGCAGATACCTGAGGCTGATAAACCACTCGTACATGTCAGGATTCCGTGTCTGAGGTTTTCTGCTTCTTTTTGGCACTTAGCCCGGGTCCACCTTCCGGTTTGAGGTGTGGGAAAAAGATAACATCACGAATTGATGGAGAGTCGGTCAGCAGCATGACCAGCCGATCAATGCCGATGCCTTCTCCGGCGGCCGAAGGCATGCCGTATTCCAGGGCGCGGAGGTAATCTTCGTCGAGCACATGGTGGATTTCATCATCATCCCCGCGGTTGTTGATCTGATTTTCAAAGCGCTGTCGCTGGTCTTCGGGATCGTTGAGCTCGCTGAAGGCATTAGCCAGTTCCCGACCGGTGATAAAAAGCTCAAACCGGTCGGTGATCTCCGGATTGTCTTCATTTTTTCTTGCAAGGGGAGAAACCTCGGTGGGATACGATGTGACGAATGTCGGGTTGATCAGTTTTTCTTCAACCAGCAACTCAAAAAGCTCTGTTTTGGCTTTTCCTGTGCCGGCAGTCTGTTCCAGCTGGATACCATGTTTTTCCACGAGAGCAAAAAGGGCCTTGTCATCAGCAAGGGTCTCTGCGGCAATGCCGCCGATCTGCTGCAGTGCTTCATCCATGGTGAGACGATTCCAGGGCGGTGCCAGATTGACAGGCGTTCCCTGGTACTCGATCTCCATGGTCCCGTTGACTTCCTGGCAGAGCCAGGATATCAACTCTTCGGTAAGATCCATCATATCATGATAGGTGGCATAGGCCTGATAAAATTCAAGCATGGTGAACTCGGGGTTATGGCGGCTTGAAAGACCTTCATTTCTGAAGTTTCTGTTAATTTCAAATACCTTGTCGAATCCTCCCACCAGTAGCCTTTTTAGATAAAGTTCCGGTGCTATGCGGAGATAGAGGTCCATTTCCAACGCGTTATGGTATGTCTTAAACGGCTTGGCCGTGGCGCCGCCAGGCACCGGTTGCATCATCGGAGTTTCAACTTCCATAAAGCCTCTGGCATTGAGAAAATCGCGGGTCAGCCTGATGATCTCTACGCGCTTACGAAATGTTTCTCTGGCCTCGGGGGTGACGATCAGATCTACATAGCGCTGGCGATATCTGGTTTCAACATCAGTGAGGCCGTGCCATTTTTCCGGCAAAGGACGGAGTGATTTTGTGATCATGACCAGCTTGTCGGCGGCAATGGAGAGTTCTCCTGTTTTCGTTTTAAACAATTTGCCCTCTATGCCGACAATATCGCCGATATCCCACTTTTTAAATGCGGCAAAGACCTGCTCGCCCAGTGTTTCCTTCTTGATATAAACCTGCATTCTCGCAGAGCTGTCTGCAATATGACAAAAAGCAGCTTTACCGAACTTGCGCATGGAAAGTATTCGGCCGGCAATGGAGTAGGTAAACCTGGTTTCGTCGGTGGCCTCGACAGAGAGCTGCTCACCCTTGGGCAGTATCTCGCTGATCATATTTGCCGGGCTGAATGTGTTGGAGTAGAGCTTAACTCCCATTTCGGCCAGCGCCTCCGCTTTTTCCTTTCGCTGCTGTAAAAACTGATTATCGTTGCTCATAATGTCTTGGGAAATATGTTAATGTGCTCTCTTTGGGTTGTCGGCGTTCCTGTTGACAGGTAGTGGACCATTGTGACCGGGAAACGGGTTTTTGCTCTTTTGCTTTTCAGTGCAACGGACAGGCCGTGAGCAGGCAATATGCTATGCCATCCTGTTCGCATCAAATCATAATAATAGGGTGTGCTGTGCAATTTGCAAGCAATCATTTCCGCTATCTGTTTTGTCGAAAAGGCGGCGCCTCTTTTGTTGCTCTACGTTGCAACGCTCTGTTCGTTTACTGAGAAAGGGTCTTCTTGTCAATTCTTTTCAAGCACCGCCACGGTTTCAATGTGATGGGTTTGAGGAAACATATCGAAGGGCTGTACTTCAAGGAGGCGAAAGTTTTTATCCAGCAGAGACGCAATATCCCTTACCAGTGTAGAAGGATCACAGGAAATATAAACAATGGTTCTGCGTGTTAGTGCCGCCAGGGTGGGTACCAGATCGGTCAGACCCTGGCGTGGCGGGTCGACAATGGTTACGTCAAAGGTTCTGCCCTGTTGCAGGAAGCGGGCACAGATGTCGCTGACCTGCCCCTGAATGAAATCCGTATTGGTCAGGCCTGCCGTGACGGCGTTCAGTTTGGCACAGCGAATTGCGGCGCCTTGACTTTCCACACCGGTAAGCGATTTGGCCGAATACGCCGAAGGAATGGAAAAATTGCCCATGCCGCAATAGAGATCAAGCAGGTCATGCTCCCTGTCGGAGCCGACCTTTTTATGGACATACTGCACCAGTTGTCTGTTCTGGTGCAGATTGACCTGGCAGAAACCACCGACTTCCCAGGAGATTCTGAACTCTTTGCCGTTTTGCCCGATAACGAGCTCCTCAGCAAAGGTTTTGGACTCTCTGCGTTGTCGTGGTTGACGGTAAAAGGGGCCGTCGAGCGAGAAACCCACTCCTTTGAAAAATATTCTTTCAAGGGTGTCTGTTTTTTGGGCGAGTTGTACTGCTGTTTTCCTGTCATTGGGACGTGGTGGTCTCCGGTAATGAAAAAGCAGTGTAATAGCATCGTTTTCGGGATTATACAGGAATTCAACGGCGGAGCTGTTGCGGCAGAGGAGCTGGAATTCTTTTTGCGGCCGAACCGCCTTGAAGACACGGTTGATAAGAGGATGGGCGAGGAGGCAGGCTTCGATGGCCACTATTTCGATGGAGCGAAAGGCATGAAAGCCGACTCTGTCACCTCCGGTCTGCAACCGGATTCTCTGCCGGTAGCCGAACTGCTCCGGTGAGGTAATACAAGGCAGCACAGTGACGAAAAATGGTGCAAAAAGCTCAATGAGTATCTCTTTTTTCAACTGTACCTGTTCGTGGTAGCTGCAGTGCTGCAGGTCGCAACCGCCACATTCGCCGTAATAGGGGCAGGGGGGGGTGATTCGTGAGCCGTGTCTGTCAAGAACGGAATCGACCGTACCGAAGAGTGTTTTTTTCTTTTGTAAATCAACGGTATACAATACAGCCTCTCCCGGAAGACTGTTCCGTAACAGTATGACCTGACCGTCATTTAACCGTGCCAGGCCGAAACCGCCGTTCACCATTTTTTCTACTACTATTGTTTTGGATTTCATATGCTGATAATATATTTTTTTTCTTACTAAGAAATTAAGAAATGAGGAGATGCCGCCATTTCTGATGGAACTTGTGACTTGATGATCTGTTTAAACACAAAGGATAAGAGGCTATAGTGGGATGTATTTTCTATGATGAACCAATGTACACGGAATGGCATTTTACGGCTCTGTTTTTCAGTGCTTGTAATGGTTCCGTCAACGGTGTGGGCCGATGACTTCATTTCCGTCACTATACAAGGGATAGATGGCAGACTCTATGACAATGTTGCTGCATTTCTCACTATTCTGGAGAAAAAAGACCAGCAACGGTTGAGGAATATGCAGGTGCGGGGTCTGCACCAAGATGCACAGCAGGAAATCCGACAGGCGCTTGAGCCTTTTGGCTACTATGACGTACGAATAGAGGCGGAACTGCAGCGGCAGAAAGAAGGCTGGAAGGCTGTCTATGTTATCGATCCAGGCGAGCCGGTCCGGATTGCCGAGGTCGATATTGAGCTGGATGACCCCGAAGAAGAAGTAGTCAACTGGGCCGGTATCGCCGGTGGTTTTCCGTTGCAAAGTGGTGATGTTCTCGATCACGCCACCTACGAACAGGGCAAAAAAAATCTGCTGGAACGTCTCTATGCACTGGGATATGTCAAGGCGGAGTATCGTAAAAGTGAGATACGCATTCATAAAACAGAAAAAAGTGCCCGGATTTCTCTACGTGTTATACCCGGTTCCCGCTATCTCTTTGGCGAAACTGTCTTTGATCAGGAGCTGCTTTCACCAAAGTTATTGGCTGGTTTTATCAACTACGAAAAGGGAGAACCCTACTCCAGGCAGAAATTAATCCAGCTCCAGCAGATACTTTATCGCACAAATTTCTTTGGCCAGGTTATTGTGCAGGGAGAAGTAGAGAAGCCGGAGGGTGTGTATATCCCTGTGACCATCAGGTTGTCCGACCCGGAATTCTTCAATCGCTACACCTTTGGTCTTGGTTACGCCACCGATGACGGCATGCGTGGCACAGCCGGCTGGAACAATCGTCTGTTCAACAGGCACGGTCATACGGTGTCCTCCGAATTGCAATTGGCGGAGAGAAGAAGCAGCCTTAATTTTATCTATGGTATTCCCGTATTGGATCCGCGATACGATAAAGTGTTTTTCGGCACAACCTATGATGAAGAAAAATGGGAGGAAACCGAGACAAGGCTTTTTAAGGGAGGAGTTCGCTACGAATATTCCGGTCCACGCTATAAATACGGCGCCGGATTGGAATTGCACAGCGAAAAATACGAGATTGGCGCCACCAGCGGCGAGACGTTTCTGCCGATTCCCAATGCCCGCTGGTCCATGATCTATGGAGACGACCCTATTAACACGCAAAACGGCCTGTTTCTCTCAATCAACCTCAAAGGAGCGGCTGAGAGTTTTTTGGCCGACACCAGTTTTTTGCAGGGGGTGGTATTGGGAAAACTGATCACTTCTCCGTTAAATGATGTCAGGTTCATCAGCAGGTTTTCCGTGGGAGCCACCTGGGTTGATGCCATTGACGATCTTCCTCCATCCTTGCGCTTTTATACCGGTGGTGATCAGAGTGTCAGAGGGTACGGATACCGGGAGTTGGGAGCCAAGGACAGCTCCGGAACGGTGGTTGGCGGCAAATATCTTGTGCTTGGATCTTTCGAGGTGGAAAAAAACATATATGGAAACTGGAGTGCGGCGGCTTTCATCGATACGGGTCAGGGTGTCAATGACCTGTCCGAAGATCTTAGTACAGGGGTCGGTCTTGGCCTACGATACAGGCTTCCTTTTGGTCAGATTCGTGTTGATGTCGCCTCTGCTGTTTC
>CAYUPL010000036.1:0-37785 GCA_964446655.1 uncultured Desulfopila sp. | reverse complement strand
CGAATACAACCACGAATGCACACCAATGGACACCAATGATTTTCGGGCCACTCCTGATTCGTGTGAAATTGTGTCTGTTTGTGGTTCAGTCCTCTCCATGCGGTGGCAGCGCCGCATAAATCGTCTTCTTATTGTTTGGTGTCCGGCTTATCGAATTTATCAGCCGCAGCGCCGGAGCGGACCCATTGGTCGACTTCGTTTTGTTTGAACATCCAGCGACGGCCGACCCGATGACCAGGCATAGCCCGTCCGTCGATCCATTTGTATACCGTCTCGTTGCTTACATTCAGATATTTGCAAATATCATCGACCGTCAACCATCTATCATCCATAGCCTTCGTCCTTTGTTCATCACATACTCGGAAAAAGCCCGAAGGTTTCCCGGAGAGTTGAAAACCTGCCACAGAGATACACATTAACCTCTATAAATTACCTTAATGCAGTGCCAAAATCAAAAGATTTGTGCCGATTAGTGCCGACTTTTACAAAACAGTCTGATAGTCGTTGGTAGTCTGATCGCGACTCTACACCATGTGATGTGGGTGTGCAGGGTAGAGTTTTTTTTATGATTTGACATGTAACGCACCTGAATGCACAGTGGAAAAATCGGAAAATGATCTGGTGAAAACGGTAAAAAAAAGATAGGTTAATGGAGGAGGCTGGATTTTCCCGGCTTTTTCGAAGTACAGTTTTACTGTTGAGCGGTTTCCATACTCTCTAATGGGGTTAATCTTATGAAAAAAAACAGCTCTCTCTGTCAAAGTACGGCACCCTTCCTGAAGGGTGCCTTTATAGGCACATTGGCTGTCGTACTGAGTGTGTCCTCTGCCTCTGCTGCCTCTGGTGGTGAACATGCCTGCGATTATCTGAGCAAAGATGAAGTGGAGACGGTGCTGGGACTTCAGGCGGCAGATGGGGAGGCACAGGCTGCCAATCCCATGGGACAGAGTATCTGTTTTTTTGATATTCCCGTGGATATGGCTGTACGCTTTGCCCAATTGCAGATGGTAAGGACAGAGTGGGCTGCGAGGGCCGGGAAAGGGTGGAATGCCTCTTCCCTGTTTGAAAATAATATGGGATTTCTTGATACTCTGCAGAAAGTTGAAGATCTTGGTGAGAAAGCCTATTGGGGTGGTTCCGGAATGAAGCTCGGCGCCGGCCTGCATGTGCTCTATAGGGATGCATATTTCACTATTCTGGTGGAAACGGGCGATGAAGAAAAAAATCTCCACAAATCAAAAGGACTTGTCAAAATAATACTTAAAAAAATTGACTAACCACAACAGATTTTGGTGCTTATTCGTAATTACGAGAAAGAGTTGCAGCAACTGGATTTCTTTTCCATGTTCAACGGGAGCGGAAAAGAGCTTGGCAGCTATTTCGCAGAGGCGGCCGGCTATAAAGAAATCAAATGGCCGCCGAATATCCCAGCGCTGACTTTGAACAGTGATACGCAGAGATTTCTGACAGTCGAAAAAAAAGGAGCAGAAGGCAACATCACTGTGGCTCTTTATGCTATCGAAAACCGCTTTTGGGCCAGTAATCTTAAAAATATTGAAAAAGGACAGGTACTGCTCCAGGTTGCCTGAGTGTTTATAGCTCTTCGGCTTTTATGGGATTCACCTCCTATGGGATCTATTTTGGAGGCGTGTATGGCTCGTTTCTTTTTTGTTTTTGGGGCTTTATCGGCCGGTTTTGCCGTTGCCATGGGGGCCTGGGCAGCTCATAACGATATTTTGAATGAAGTACAGACCGTCTGGGTCGAAAAGGGCGTACGCTATCAGATGTATCATTCCCTGGCGCTTCTGCTTACATCCTTTTTGCCGGCTTTTCAGAAGAAAGGCTCGAAAGCGGCAATAGTGGCCGGTGTATGCTTTATCAGTGGAATCATCTTTTTTTCCGGCAGCTTGTATAGTATGGCTTTGACTCCTTTTAAGGCCGGTTATATCACTCCGGCCGGTGGAGTGCTCTTTCTGCTGGGCTGGCTTATCCTGGCATGCTGTGCTCCCGGAAACAAATGAAATCGGGGCGCTGTTTGTCTCTTTGACAGAATGCCTTGTCGGGAGCGCTTTCCCGGTTTGTGTTGAGCAGTTTTTTGGGTCGTTGTGGATCATGGTCTGGAAGTATGATACAGTTGCCTTATGTTCCGCCAATCACCAGAGTGCCGGGCGATCCGGTAATTCTTTTTTCCGCCGCCGGAGAGTGCAATGAAATGACCACCATGAGCACCGGACCAAGCTATACCGATCTGACCGAACAGATCGAAGCCCTCAATCTCGAATTTAAACGCCTTAAAGCCGCTGAAGAGGTGTTTCATCGCCGCAACGAATCCTTAAAAGCACTGCATGATACCAGCCTTGCCCTCATCGACAGGCTCGATAAAGAGGAGTTGCTGGAAAATATCCTTGAACGGGCCGCGTTGCTGAGTGGCACGACCCATGGTTATATCTATCTGCTTGAAGCACCGGGTGAGCGGATGGAGATGAAAATGGGCATGGGATTTTTTCGCAGCCAGCTCGGCCGCAAGGTCCGTCGCGGGGAAGGAATGGGCGGGTGCGTCTGGCAGGCCGAGGAACCGTTGGTGGTGCAGGATTATAAGACCTGGCCCGGGCGTATCGCCGACAAGGTGCTGGACGGTCTTCGCTCCATTGTGGGAATACCGCTTAAACTGGAGAATCGAGTCCAAGGAGTCATTGGGCTAGCCCATGTTGAGGGCGATAAACACTTCAGTGATGAGGATATCGCCACGCTGGAGCGCTTTGCCGCATTGGCGATGATTGCCCTGCAAAAGGCCAGGCTTTATGCCGAGGTTAAGCGTGAGCTGGTCGAGAGAAAGAAAACCGAGGCATTCCGGCGGGAGAGCGAGAGCCGCTACCGGACCTTGCTGGAGTCCTCGCCTGACCCTATTGTGGTCTATGATATGCAAGGTGTGGCAACCTACGTTAACCCTGCCTTTGAGCAGACTTTCAAATTGTCGCGCGAGGAACTGCTGGGCAAGCAGATCGATTTTGTTCCACCGGAAAATGTAGCCGAGACCAAAAGAGCCATTCAGCGGATGCTCAGCGGTCAGAAAATTCATCTGTTTGAAACAAGGCGATATACTAAAGACGGGCAGATTCTTGATGTGCAGCTGAGTTCGACCCTCTATCAGGGAGATGACGGCAAACCGCTGGGGAATATTGTCACCCTGCGCGACATCAGCGCCCGCAAGCAGGTAGAGGAGGAACTGCGGAAATACCGCAGTCAACTGGAAGAACTGGTGGCGGAACGGACCAAAGAACTTGAGTCGACCAATATCCAGCTGGGGCAGGAGATTGAAGATCGCAAACGGGCTGAAAAGGCATTGCGCAAACGGGAAAAGGAACTGCAGGCGCAATCCGAGCACCTGGCCGAAGTCAATACCGCTCTGCGGGTTTTGCTCAAGCAGAGAGAGGAGGACAGGAAGGAACTCGGCAGGATTGTGCTGCGCAATGTCAAGGAGCTGGTCAATCCCTACCTGCACAGGTTCATCAATGGGCGGATGAGCACCCAGCAGCGGACCCTGGCCCGTATTCTGGAAACCAATATCAACACTATCGTTTCTCCTTTTGTCGACAAACTCTCTTCCGGTCTGGCCCATCTTACGCCGGTTGAAATCAGAGTTGCCAGCCTTGTCAAGGAGGGCATGACCAATAAAGAAATTGCGGAAATTCTGCTGGTGTCCAAAAATACCGTCCTTTTCCACCGGCACAATATTCGCGACAAATTAGGCTTAAAAAACAAAAAGATAAACCTGAGATCCCATCTTCTTTCTTTGGCAAAATAGCGGGAATATGCCACTATTTTGCCACTATTTTCTAAACTTGTTAAAAGTCTGTTTTGCGGTATTCTGTGAGCATCGCACTATGAATGTCGTGACGGCCGACGTCACACCGTCCGGTGGTGGTATAGATGTCTCGATTGTATCGATAGTCCGTAGCCTGAAATTGAACCTGTCTTTGCAAAGCTGATCCCTCATTTCCCGTCCTCTTCGGCAGGAGATGAGAGGGAGGCTGGAATACCTAACAGCAACCGGTGCCTAGACGAGCTCTATGACAAATCTCACTGTTTCCGACGTAACCCTCACATTTGGCGGCTTGAACGCTCTATCCAATGTCAACCTCGATATCAAACCCGGGATAATCACTTCGATTATAGGGCCCAATGGTGCCGGAAAGACAAGTATTCTCAATTGTATATCCGGTTTTTACCATCCCACCACGGGCACGATACATTACGGCAAACGGGATTTGACCAATGCTTCGCCTCACCAGGTTTCCAGCATGGGTATTGCCCGGGCGTTTCAGAATCTTGAGCTTTTCAGAGGGCTTTCCGTTCTCGATAATCTGCTTCTGGCCCGCCATCAGAAACTGCGCTACTCCCTGCTTCATGCTCTTCTCTATTTCGGCAAGGCCTCCAGAATAGAGGCGGAGAACCGGACCTATGTCGAAAAAGTTATCGATTTCATGGAGCTTGAGCTCTATCGCAAAAGCATGGTCGGCAATCTGAGCTACGGAGTGCAGAAAAGAGTCGAAGTGGCCCGGGCCCTGACCCTGGCGCCCAGGCTTCTTCTTCTCGATGAGCCCATGGCGGGAATGAACATCGAGGAAAAGGAGGATATTGTACGTTTTATCATAGATTTAAAGAAAGAATGGGATATTACGGTGGTGCTGGTTGAGCATGATCTCGGCGTTGTCATGGATATTTCCGATCAGATCTATGTTCTTGATTTCGGCGAACTCATCGGCTTTGGCACGCCGGATGAGGTGGCATCCAACCCCACGGTTATTGAAGCCTATATCGGAGAAGAGTAATTTGCCCATGGAAGAGCGAAGCCCCTTGTTACAGTACAGTATTCCCCAGCTGCTCCGCTGGCGGGTTGATAAAACCGGGACTAAGGTCGCCTTGCGGCAAAAGGATTTCGGCTGCTGGAACAACTATACCTGGGAGCAGTACTACGACAATGTGCGCAAGGCCGGGCTTGGCTTGCTGCAGATCGGTTTCAGCAAGGGCGACAAGATAGCGATCATCAGCGATAATATTCCGGAAACGCTCTATATGGCCATCGGGGCTCAGGCCGTCGGTGGAATATCCGTGGCTATTTATCAGACCAGTCTGCCCGAGGAGATCGAAGGCATCCTTAACTATCTCGGCGTCAATATCGTCTTTTGTAATGACCAGGAGCAAGTCGACAAGGTCGCAGAGGTACGGGATAAGATTCCCGAGGTAAAAAAAGTCATCTACGAAGATTCCCGGGGGATGCGCAATTATCGAATAGATGAATGGTTCATGTATATTCAGGATCTCTACGCCCTGGGTGATCAGTCTCACCAGGAAGATCCCGGATTGTTTGACAGTCTGGTCGATCAGGGCAAACCGGACGACGTCTGTCATCTCTGCCTCACTTCCGGGACGACGGGGCTGCCGAAAGGCGCCATGCTGACCCATCGTAACTATATCAATATGGGCCTGCAGCTCACCGAAGTTGATCCGCTTGAAGAAACCGATGAATATGTTTCGTTTCTGCCCTTTGCCTGGATTGGTGAGCAGATGAACTCCTTCGGTGTGGCCATGGCCACCGGCATAGCCGTGAATTTCCCCGAATCGGTCGAAACCAGCATGGCGGACCTGAAGGAGATCGGGCCGCATTTTATGTTCGGCGCTCCCAGGATCTATGAAACCATCCGTTCGCAGATCTGGTTGAAAATAGATGAGTCCTACCGGCTTAACCGTGTCGTCTATAATTACTTCATGAAAATTGGGGAAGAAGCCGCCGGATACCGTATGTCGGGCAGAACAATGCCCGGCAAGCTGCGTTTTCTGGCTTGGCTCGGTAAACAGATGATGTTTCGGCCGCTTGTCAATCAGATTGGTTTTCTCCGACTGCGCCGGGCCTATACCGGCGGGGCCGCACTGGGACCGGAACTGTTCACCTTCTATCAGGCCATCGGCGTCAATCTCAAGCAGATTTACGGTCAGACCGAGATTGTCGGTATCGCCTATATGCACCGCGATGGAGATGTGCGGCCCGACACGGTGGGTAAGCCGCTGCCGGGCACGGAGTGTAAGATATCCGAAGAAGGTGAGATCCTGTCACGCTCCGCTTCGGTGACACCGGGCTACTATAAGCTTCCCGAGAAGACGGCGGAGTTGCTGGAAGGAGGCTGGCTGCACTCCGGCGATGCCGGCTATATCGACGAGAACGGCCATCTGGTGGTTATCGATCGCATCTCCGATGTGATGCACACCAAAGGCGGCGATATGTTCAGTCCCATGTTTCTCGAGAATCGCCTCAAGTTCAGTCCCTATATAAAAGAGGCGGTGATCTTCGGAGACAAGCAGGAATACGTGACGGCCCTTGTCAATGTCGACCCCATCGTTGTGGGAAAATGGGCGGAAGATCGCGGTATTTCCTTCAGTACCTATATGGAGTTGGCGGGGCATGCCGAAGTGGCTCAGTTGATCCGGGGTGCGGTTGCGGCAATCAATGAGAGTGCCGAGCACCCCCATTTTCGGATATACCGCTTTGCCCTGCTCTATAAGCTTCTCGACATGGATGACGGCGAGCTTACCAAAACGGGGAAAATCCGGCGCAAGTTTGTCCGGGAAAAATACAACAATCTCTATGAAGCGCTCTATGACAAAGAGGTTGCCGAAAAACAGGTTGAAGCCTTTTATCAGTATCAGGACGGACAGACGAGTACGGTCAAAACAACCATCCACTTTTTTACAATGGCAGAACAATGAGCTACTTTTTTCAACTGGTAATCAGCGGTATTGTGGTTGGATCCATTTATGCCCTTTCGGCGCTTGGATTTGTGCTGATATATAAATCTAGCCGGGTCCTCAATATTGCCCATGGACAGTTCATAGCAGCCGGGGCCTTCATCACCTATGCTCTGACTGTCAATGTGGGTATTCCCATCTACTTTTCTTTTCTTATCAGTATGGTAACCACCTTCTTTCTGGCCATGAGCGTCGAGCGCATTTTTCTCCGCAAGCTTATCGGTGAGCCGATCATTTCCGTCATCATGGTGACCATCGGCTTGATGTCGATTCTTGACGGGCTTATCTATCTCACCCCCTTCGGTACGGAAAATTTCTCTTTCCCGCCTTTTCTGCCGACAACACCAATCGCCTTTGCCGGGGTCTCCATCTCCTGGACGCAACTTGTGGGTGTGATCATTACAGTTCTCTTGATAGCTTGTTTTTCCTGGTTTTTTAAGAAATCAACGGTGGGTATTTCCATGCGTGCCGTCTCCGATGACCAGCTTGCCTCCATGTCAATCGGTATTTCGGTGCCCCGGGTCTTCGGACTGGCCTGGGCCATGGCAGGCTTGAGTGCGGCCGCAGCAGGCGGGATTATCGGCAATATTACCGGCCTGAATTTCGATACGCTGCACGCCTTCGGTATCATCGTTTTTCCGGTGGTCATCCTTGGAGGTCTCGATTCCATTCTGGGGGCGGTGGTGGCCGGCATCATTATGGGGCTTATTCAGCAGTTTGCCGGAGGCTACCTGGACGGCAACTGGGGCCTGAACGGCACCGGCCAGGTTCTGCCATACATAATTCTTCTGATCATTTTGCTGTTTAAACCACACGGCTTGTTTGGAATTCATGAAATAGAACGGGTATAATTATGTCATCAAACCGCTGGCTGGCTACCGGGAATTATTTTACCTCCTACCAGGAAGAGCAGAGAATCTTCTCTACCAACCTGGATAGAAGCGCAATGTGCCTGTTTGTCGCTATCCTCTTTGCCTGGCCGCTGTTTTTTGATGTGGGCAACAAGTATATGCTGGTGATCGACAATATTCTGGTGGCCATCATTGCCGTAATCGGTCTGAACCTGGTAACGGGGTTTGCCGGTTTGATTTCCATCGGCCATGCCGCCTTTGTCGGTATCGGCGCCTATACCATAGCCTCGCTGGCAGGTATATTAGGCGGCGACCATATTCTCCTGACCCACTGCTGGCCTCTGATGCTTGTGCTGTCCGGTTGTATGGGTGCTGTTTTCGGCGCCCTGGTCGGTTTGCCGGCGCTGCGTCTCAAGCATCTCTATCTTGCCATTGCCACCCTGTCTTTTCAGATGATATTCGAGTGGGTCATCAAGGTCTTGGATATTTTCAACCAGGGGCAGACCATGTTTGTTCCCCGGGTTTTCTGGGTTACGGGAGAGGTTTCGCGTCAGGACCATTACCTGTTCTGGTACTATGCCATCCTGGTGGTCATCATCGTTCTGAGCTTTGCAGTGCGGAATCTGCTGCGCACCCGTTATGGCCGCTGCCTTGTCGCCGTGCGGGACAATGATCGGGCAGCCGATGCCATGGGCATGCACCCCGGCTTCACCAAGGTATATGCCTTTGGCCTGGCCGGTTTTCTGGCGGGCGTGGCCGGAGCGCTGCATGCCTACCTCTATCGGGGCGTCGGGATAGACTCTTTTACCTTGCATCATTCAATAAATTATCTGGCCATGGCCATTGTCGGCGGCCTGGGAACACTGAACGGCTCCTTCTGGGGACCGGTGGCTATAAAGGTGCTCGATCTTCAGGTTGAACGTCTTTCCGAATGGGCCGGCAGCCATTTAAGCGCGGCAACAAATCTGACCACGGCTCTCAAGCCTCTGAGCTTTGGTCTGGTAATTGTCCTGTTTCTGATGTTCGAACCACGAGGCATTGCCAACTGGTGGCGTATTGTTCGATCGTATGTGAAGCTGTGGCCCTTCCGTTACTGAAGGTGGGCATCAGTCAGAGGTGTCTTCACATGGCATGGCGTGCAGGTCTATTGCTCTCTGGGGAGAGAAGAGCGCTGCGAGGAGAACTGCAGGGCGGCAGGGGGCCTGCTCAATGCAACTAAACGTTAAGGAGGAGATATGAAAACGACAAAGGTGACCGGATGGATTATGGCTTTACCGGCATTGCTGCTGCTGGTCCTTCCTGCCCAGGCTTTGGCAGGGGAAGTGTACAAGATCGGCCTCTCTCTGGCGATTACCGGTCCGACTTCGGATGCCGGTAATCCATATGCCAAAGGAGTTGAAGATTATTTCAACTATGTCAATGACACCAAGATGCTGGGGGATGATGTCATCGAATGCACTATCCGCGATGACCAGTACAAAAATGATGTAACAAAACGAAATTTCGAAGATTTTCTTGATCAGGGCATAGTCTTTTATCTGAACTATTCCACCGGCAGCACACTTGCTTTGAAAAGGGACTTCGAAGAAGAGAAGATGCCCGTTCTGCCTGCTTCTTTTCATGCCGGAAATCTGGATGATTCTAACTATATCTTTCTGCCCATTGCTTCATATTCCGCCCAGGCAATTGGTCTTGCTGAATATGTCGTCAAAAATCATACGGGTGGAACACCCAAAGTGGCCATGTTTATCCATCCTTCCGCATTCGGCCGCGGCCCGGTTGAAGATGTGGAAAAGGCGGTTGCCGCCGGATTGGATATAGAGATCGTTGAAGTTGTCGAGCATGGCCAGAATCTTGACAACACCGCCATGTTAAAGCGTCTTATCAGTAAAGACGTGCAATACATTATCAGCCATACGGTGCAGTCACCCGTGGCGACCATGTTAAAGGATGCTTCCGGTCTCGGTCTTATGGCCGCATCTTTTGGTGAAAAGGGTAAGTTCACCTTTCTCGGCGCTCATTACACCGGTGGTAATGACCTGGTTGCCCTGGCGGGAGATTCCTCGGAAAATTTCTACTGGACGACTTCGTACATAGTCACCAGTGAGCCCGGTCCCGGAGCAACCATGCAGCTTGATCTGGCAAAGCGATATAACCGTGATGAAAAGGCGGCTAACTCGCATAATTATGCCAACGGCATGATGGTGGCGCAGGTGGCTACGGAGCTGATCCGACGTGCCAAAGAGAAAGGCAAGGAAATCACCAAGGAGTCGTTGTATGAAGAACTTCTGGCCATGAATGGCGACGCGGCCTTTTCCCCGGACACCACTGTCGGGCCAGTGACCTATTCCAGCACGGATCAGGCCGGAGTTGATTCATTACAGCTCTATGTTGTTAAAGACGGCAGCTTCAAGTCCGTTGGTGAGCCTTTTGTGCCTGAATATACTGCTAAGATTAAATGAGATAACACTAAGAGAACAGCGCTTACATTCTCTGCCGCGCTTCCTCTTCATGCCTTTCGTCCTCCGCGCTGTTGGATTGAGCCGTTCACGGCGCGGAACAAAGGTGCAGTGCCATATCTGTTTACAAAAGGGATCAGCCTACCGCGATGGATAAAACGAAAAAACAGTTGGAAGTCAATAACATTGAAGTTGTCTACAATGATATTGTTCAGGTCCTGCGTGGTGTCAGCCTGGGTGTCCCCGAGGGGAGTATTGTGGCCCTGCTGGGAACCAACGGGGCCGGCAAGACCACGACCTTACGGGCTGTCAGCGGTCTGTTGAAACCGGAAAACGGCTATATACGTGAGGGCTACATCAAATTCAGAGATGAAGATATAACCAACCTTTTGGGAACCCATGTGGTGAAACTCGGTGCGGTAATGGTGCCGGAAGGCCGGCGGGTTTTTAAACATCTGACTGTGGATGAAAATATCCGGGTGGGTTCCGTAACCAGGCAGGACGGCATGCAGCGCATCAGGGAGGATCATGCCCTGATGTATCATCACTTCCCCAGGTTATCAAATATTACCCATCGTATGGCGGGGTATTGTTCCGGGGGCGAGCAGCAGATGATTGCCATAGCCAGGGCCCTGATGGCGGCTCCGAGAATGCTTATGCTCGATGAGCCGTCACTGGGACTTGCACCGTTGCTGGTGAAGGAAATCTTTGAGAATATTCAACGTATCAATAAAGAGATGAATACCACTATTCTGGTGGTGGAGCAAAACGCCAAAATAGCTCTGCAGATATCTGATTATGCCTATATCATGGAATCCGGCAGAATTGTGCTGGAGGGCTCCTCGAAGGACTTGCAGCAAAATCCCGATGTCAAAGAGTTTTATATGGGCATAACCCGAGGTGGAGGAAGAAAATCCTTTAAGGAAGTCAAGTCCTATAAACGAAGAAAACGCTGGATGTAGACAACCTATACCATTGCAGATCATAGGAGAGAGGAATGAAATTTTTAGTAGGCTATAACGGCTCCGAAGTATCGAAGGCGGCGCTCTCTCTGGCGAGGACCTATGCCGATCTTTTTGGGGCCAAGGTGCTGGTGGTGACCTCCATGGCAGGAGGCGCCGGTGAAAAAGCGGATGAAATCGGTAAGGCGACCCGTGATCTCCAGTTTGCCGAGCAGTTTTTTCAGGAAAAAGGAATCCCCTGCGAGACGCATCAGCTGGCTCGTGGTATGACTCCGGGAGAAGATATGGTCAAGTTCGCCGAAGAGAACGAAATTGACCAGATATTTGTCGGGATAGAAAAAAAATCCAGAACCCAGAAGCTTATTCTGGGCTCCAACGCGCAGTACATTATTCTCAAAGCGCCGTGCCCGGTGGTGAGCATTAACAAAGCCTGATCACTACGGGATCGACCCAGTTGCCCGCCAAGGGACCTGTGGCGACCTCAACTGGAGAAACCGAAGTCGGGAAGAGCGCGGAGGACTGTATTTATGGGACTTTATGAGCTGTCTTTCTATGATGTAATGAGCCGGAACGCCGTTACCTTTGCCGATCATCTCTGCTGGCATGAAGTCGACAACGAACGCCGGTTTACCTTTGCGCAGTATAAGGCGGAGGCGGATGTTCTGGCGGCAGGTCTCAGCCGGGCAGGAATAAGGAAGGGAGATCGAATCGGCGTGCTGGGCAAGAACAGCCTCGAATTTTTTCTTGTGTATGGCGCTGCCGCCTGTCTTGGAGCCATTGTTCTGCCGATTAACTGGCGCCTTTCGCCTGACGAGATATGTTTCAATCTCAATGATTGTGAGCCGTTGCTGCTTTTTGTCGATGCCGAATTTCAGGAGAGTCTGCAGAACAGAAGAGAACAGCTCCCCAGTATAACAACCTGGTTCAACTTAAAAGAGGACAGGGGATCCTGCACTTCGTTCAGGGAACTGCAACGGGGGAATGACCCGGTTGTGCCGGCCGAGGTGGAAAGCAGGGACGGCTTTGTCATCATCCATACTGCCGCGGTTGCCGGCCGGCCACGTGGTGCTCTGCTCAGTCATGCAAACATGCTGCTGGCCAATGTTCATTTCAGCTATTCTCTTCAGCTTACCGAAGAAGATGTGCATCTCAACCTGCTGCCGCTCTTTCATGTGGGCGGTCTTTTCCTGGCGACCAGTACCTTTCATGCCGGCGGCGCCAACCTCAACGTCAGCAAATTCGACGCTGTGACCGCTGCCGGACTGATCGAGGAAAATGGGGTGACGCTGTTTTTTGATTTTCCGCCCATCCTCGATTCGATTTTGAAAGCGGCGCTGGAGGAAGGCCGCGATCTCAGCTCGCTGCACAATGTGGTCGGCCTGGGAACTGCAGAAGTGATAGAGCGGTTTCAGTCCGTCAGCGGTGGCTATTATCATGTTATGTATGGCCAGACCGAGACTTCCTGCCTTGCCACCATGGGGAAATATAGTGATCGGCCCGGTTCGGCGGGCAAGACCATCATGCTGGCTGATGTGCAGCTGGTTGACGAACACGATCAGGTTATTGCCCCGGGGATGGTGGGGGAGATAACTCTCCGGGGGCCCATGGTTTTTCTGGGATACTGGGGATTACCGCAGGACAATGAGTACACCTTTCGCGGGGGCCGTCATCATACCGGTGACCTGGGCCGCTTTGACGAGGAAGGCTTTCTCTTTTACGCCGGACGAAAGGCGGAAAAAGAGCTGATCAAACCCGGTGGCGAGAATGTTTATCCC
Source organism: uncultured Desulfopila sp. (assembly GCA_964446655.1). Taxonomy (GTDB): domain Bacteria; phylum Desulfobacterota; class Desulfobulbia; order Desulfobulbales; family Desulfocapsaceae; genus Desulfopila_A. Next base: position 24,934 of record CAYUPL010000036.1, on the reverse strand, counting down.
GCCGAAGTAGAAAAAGTCATCCTGCAGCATCCGGCGGTAGAGCAGACCGTGGTAATTGGTGTGCCGGATCCGAAATGGAAGGAGGGCATCAAAGCGGTCTGTCTTCTGAAAGAGCATAAGACTTTGGCAGCCGCGGAATTAATAGCCTTTGTGGGGGAACGCATTGCGCGATTTAAAAAGCCGCAATACGTTGAATTTGTACGGGAATTTCCCATGAAGGAAGATGGCGGCATAGACCGGCAGAAAGTCAAAGAGCTCTACGGCAAAGGCTAAAGAGCTGAGCCCCTCAGCACTCCTGCCACTGCGGTATTCGTTTTTCAAAGAATGCGGCCACACCCTCCTTGGCATCTTTGGTGGTGCAGAGTCTGGCAAAAGCATCATTCATAAAATCAAATTGCTGCAGATACGTCATATCTTCGGAACCATAGAAGGCCTTTTTGGCGATCTGCACGGCAACAGGGCTTTTTTTCGCCAGAGTTACCGCCCAGGCCCGGGCCTCTTCCTCAAGATTTTCCTTGGGAACTATCCGATTAACCAACCCTAAGGCCATTGCTTCCGGTGCCTTGATGAGATCCCCATAGAGCAGAAGTTCAAGCGCCTTTTTGCGACCTACAACCCGGGCAACCGGAATGACGGGTCCGACGCAGTTCAGGCCGACGTTAATGGCCGTCAGGCCCATTTTGGCGGTATCGGCCGCTATGGTGAGGTCGGCGGCGACGGCAAGCCCCATGCCGTTGGCAGCGGCCACACCCTGGACCTGGGCGATAACCGGTTTGCTGAGGCGGGATATGGCGATAAGCGGCTGTTCCATATGCTCGATCCAGGCGCGATATTGCAAAGCTGTTTTGCCGGCAAGCTCATTGACGTCGATTCCGGCACAGAAGGCTTTTCCGGCTCCCTGCAGCAGAATGACCCTGACCTTTGGGTTTGCATCCAGTTCCACAAGGGCTCGGCGCAGCTCCTCAGCCATGGGCGTTGTGAAGGTATTGAGCTGTTCAGGTTTGTTCAGAGTGATGGAGCCGACATACTGTTCATCAACAGTAACAATGATATTGGCATAGCTCATGGAGTTTCTCCTCTGTTTTGAAAAGATGTGGTCGTTATGACCCTGTTCCGGCATCTTTGCTGCCCGGCATGGTTCTATTGCAGGCTGTCCCGTAAGGCAAAATCCGACCAAGCGCTCGGTCGTATTGTATAATGACGTACCTATGAGACTTTGTCACTCTTTTTTTATAATGTGGTTTCTCTTAAACATGGCTTGCAAAGCATATTGGAATCGCCTATTGTAAAGACATAAATGCGGGAGCTTGGTTCAGCCGGGCTGAGAGGGGTTTATATCTGTAACCCGACCGTTTAACCTGATCCGGATAATGCCGGCGGAGGGACCAGAGAACAGCTGAATCGTCTCCCCTCCCGGAGGCGGTTTTTTTTTGTCGCCTCCCCGCAAGGCTATCTCTTCCTGACTCAAAAAGGGGTATGTATGCTGAAAAAACATCTGTTGTTGATAGCGTTGGTCCTTAGTCTGCTGCTTGCTGCTGCCACAGCACAGGCAGAAAAAACCCTTACCCTGATGTCTCATGACAGCTTTAATGCCTCCAAGGAGGTTATTGCCGAATTCGAACGCGACAACGACGTCAAGATCCGTTTTCTCAAAGCGGGACAATCCGGCGCAGCCCTGGTGCAGGCCATTCTCTCGAAAGGGAATCCCCTGGCCGATGTCTTTTTTGGCGTCGATAATACCTATCTTTCCCGAGCCCTTGCTGCCGATATCTTTCTTCCCTATGCTTCACCGGCACTGGACCAAATCCGCCAGGAGTTGGAGCTCGATCCCGAGAATCGTCTTCTACCGGTGGATTTTGGCGATGTCTGTCTCAATTATGATAAAGAGTGGTTCAGAAAAAAAGGACTTGCCCCTCCCAGTGACCTGGCTGATCTGATTAAACCGGAATACCGCGGCTTGACGGTGGTACAGAATCCAGCCACCTCATCACCGGGAATGGCTTTTCTGTTGGCCACCGTCGGCAGGTTCGGCGTTGATGGATATCTTGCTTTCTGGAAAGAACTCCGTGCCAACAAAGTCCTGGTGACCAGTGGATGGCAGGACGCCTATTTCGGTCATTTTACCGCTGCTTCAAAGGGTGATCGGCCCATCGTGGTGAGCTATGCCTCCAGTCCGCCGGCGGCTGTTTTTTATGCCGAATCTCCTCTTGAGGAAGCACCGACCGCGGCGGTGGTCGATGATAACACAGCCTTCCGGCAGATCGAGTTTGTCGGTATTCTCAAGGGCGCCAAAGAGGTGGAACTGGCGCAAAAACTCATCGACTTCATGCTGGGCAGGAGGTTCCAGGAGGATATTCCTCTGCAGATGTTTGTCTTTCCGGCCAACACCGCAGCGCGTTTACCGGAGGTCTTTACACGTCATGCGGTCATTGCGGAAAAACCGGTGGTGGTCAGTCCGGAGGCCATTGAGGCCAATCGGGACAAATGGCTGGAGGAATGGACCAATGTGGTCCTCCGCTAACCTATGTAAACCGGGTCGTTGGGGTCAGGGCGGGGGGAATATCTGAATGAGCCGCTTGAGACCATTGTATCGCTGGCTGCCGTTCTGCCTGCCCCTTCTTTTTCTGGGGCTGTTCTATTTTTACCCTCTCCTCGGCATTGTTCGGCAGAGTTTTCTGCCCGATGGCATGTGGGATCCGGAGCGCCTCCGCAATCTGATCGGATCGCCTGTTTACGGCAGAATTCTCTGGTTCACCATCTGGCAAGCGGCTCTTTCCACTTTTCTCACCCTGCTGTTGACCCTGCCCGGGGCCTATATTTTTGCCCGCTACCGTTTTTTCGGTAAAAATCTGTTCCAGGCCCTTCTCACTGTGCCCTTTGTTCTGCCCACCGTGGTCACCGCCGCGGCCTTCCAGGCTCTGCTCGGTTCCAACGGGCTTTTTAACTCCTGCTTGACAGCAGTATTTGACCTGGCCGGACCACCAATCCGGATCGATCAAACAGTTACCTTTTTCCTGCTCGCCCATATCTTTTACAACTATGCCCTGGTACTGCGGATTGTCGGAGGGTACTGGGCCGGGCTCGAGCCTGATCTGCGCGCGGCGGCGGCCATGCTCGGCGCATCACCCTGGCAGATTTTTCGTAAGATTACCTTGCCCCTCTTGCTGCCTGCTGTCGGTTCGGCCGCTCTGCTGGTCTTTATCTTCTGTTTTACCAGTTTCGGGGTGGTCCTCATTCTTGGCGGGCCGGCTCATGCCACCATTGAGGTGGAGATCTACCGCCAGGCGGTACAGCTGTTCAATCTGCCCATGGCGGCGGCATTGTCTCTGCTTCAGATTGGTGTGAATTTCCTGTTGATGTGGCTGCATGCAAGGCTTGCCGGAAGATCCCGGGTTACTTTTTATGGTGATACAACCGCAAGTCCGGTCGAGCAGGTAAAAGGTAGCGGGAAGCGGCTTTTTGTCGGTGTCAATCTGATGTTTATGGGACTTCTCCTGCTTGCCCCTTTGCTGTCGCTGCTGCTGCGTTCTCTCACAGGGGAGGACGGTTTCACCCTGGCCTACTATCGGGCTTTGCTCAGCACCGGCTCCAATTCGATATTCTTTGTCGAACCGGTTACCGCGATTGCCAACAGTGTCGGTTTTGCGCTCGCCGCCATGATCGCTGCGGTTATCCTGGGCCTTGGAGCAGCAACATTTCTTGCCTCCTCCGGTACCAGGTCATCGTCGTGGTGGGATGCCCTGATCATGCTGCCCCTGGCAACTTCGGCGGTCACCCTGGGGTTTGGTTATATCATAACCTTGAACAGGCCCCCGCTGAATCTGCGCGATTCCCTGCTGATAGTGGTTATTGCCCATACCCTGGTGGCCTTTCCTTTTGTGGTGCGCTGTATTCTGCCGACATTGAGGCAGATTCCGCCAAGTCTGCGGGAGGCAGCCGCGCTTCTCGGAGCATCTCCCCGGCGGATCTGGTTTCGGATCGATCTGCCGATTATCAGCAGGGCGGTGCTGGTCGGGGCGGTGTTTGCCTTTTCCATCAGCATGGGGGAATTCGGCGCATCGGCATTCGTCACCCGGCCCCATATGCCGACCATGCCGGTGGCGATCTTTCGTTTTCTGGGCCAGCCGGGCGACATGAATTACGGCCAGGCAATGGCCATGAGTACCATACTGATGCTGGTCACCTGTTCCGGTTTCTGGCTGCTCGGCAGGCTGAATATGTGGTATGATGCCGCAGGCCGTTCCGAACCCCGGGTAAAGACATGAAGACACCCCCGATTCTGGAAGTTAATAACCTCTCCAACCAGTATCAGGGAGAGCTGCTGCTGGACGACATCAGTTTCAGTCTCAACCGGGGAGAGATCCTCTGCCTTCTCGGACCATCGGGTTCCGGCAAGACCACATTGCTGCGTCTGGTTGCCGGTCTTGAGCAGGAACATGACGGCACGATCGTCTTTGCCGGCCGGGATATTCGCAGGATTCCCCCGCATCAGCGCAATTTCGGCATGATGTTTCAGGAATATGCCCTTTTCCCTCACAGGAATGTACGCCACAATATCACCTTCGGTCTGGAAATGCAGGGGTATACACCAGGTCTGCTGGAAGAGCGGCTTCAAGCTGTTCTGGAGCTGGTCGGCCTGAAGGATCTCACCCATCGCCGGATTGATGAATTGTCGGGCGGCGAGCGGCAGCGGGTTGCCCTGGCCAGAAGCCTTGCACCGGAACCGCATCTGCTTCTTCTAGATGAACCCCTCGGCTCGCTGGATCGCACCCTGCGCGACCGGCTGACGGCGGAGATACGCACAATTTTGAAGAAGAGGAATATGACGACAATATTTGTCACCCATGATCAGGCCGAGGCCTTCAGTATCGCCGATAAGATCGCCGTGCTTCAGGACGGTCGTCTGCAGCAGTTCGACACCCCGGAAAACCTCTACCGCAGGCCACGAAACAGTACTGTGGCCCGATTCCTTGGATTTAGCAATCTCATCCGCGGCAGCCTGGAAGAGGACGGTACCTTCCTGTCCCCCCTCGGCAGATTGCAGCTTGGCAATATAACGGCAAGAGCAGAAGGAGAAGCCACGCTGCTGCTTCGCCCGGAGGGCGCTACGCTCTGCCGGGAAGAGCAACAGGGCAGCGCTCCCGGTATTGTCGCACTTGTCACGGAGCGGATTTTTCAGGGCAGCACCTATCGCATTACCCTGCAGGCCGGTACAGTTTCCCTGATCTTCGACCTGCCCATCGACCCAGCGCCTCCCCGGCAAGGAGAGGTCGCCCATCTGCTTCTTAATCCTGCCGCACTTGTCCTGCTGCGAGAATAAATCCCTTGCCGGCGGTAATGTGGATTTCTTATGAACACTGTGTCGATGTTCTTAACCTGGAAGAAATTCCGACGCATTCACGTTTTTTCTAAAATTTCGGGCTGCATTCAGTATTGCTTAAACAGCAACAGAGAATGCAACCGCTAAGATTTGCTATTGCAGGCACCCCCGACAAACCATTGCCCCGTCGAGGTCGACCAGCTTGGTGCTCATGGTCGGTTCATTGCAGCGGGCGCAGTTAACCGATGGTTCTATTCTCGCTTTTTCCGGCAGAGGAACGGTCAGTGCGGTAATGGTGAACAGCTCTTCCGGCTGTTTGGCAAGAATGTTGTGCGAAGCCGCCTCATGTTTGGCGCGAAAGGCGCGGCGGTCCTCTTCGCTCGCTGTGCCCTGTTTGATCTTCGCCAGCAGCGCTCGATGTTCAGGATCCAGGGAGTTGTGTTTTTCAGGTTTCCTGGCGATGCGCACACCCTGGCCGGTTTGGCGGCTGAAAAAGGTAAAAGCGGTTTTACCGTAGTCGCGGTAGATAAAGTTGCCTTTACCGAAGGTGCAGCCGGTGATCACCTGGATAGCGTCACAACCGCAGGCATCGGTTTCAACGATGGCAACCACCTCTTCATCCGCCGCACGGTGAGCCTCCAGCCAGGCCATGCCGGCTGTCGCCGCCTGATAGCCCAGTGACAGACCGGGACAGAGATGACCATGAAATTTCAGGCATTGCTGGAAAAGTTCGCTTTCATAAATATCCTGGGACGACATTTTTGTTCCTCCTCGGGTACAATTTGGGATAACAGGGAAATCCAAGATCTGATTATCATAGAATGGCGAATTCCTGACGTGGAATATGTTTTTAACGGACCGTCCGGTATCGCATTGCTCAGGGGCGTAATGATGTCAGGCGTCTCTGCCGTATGTCACAATGTAACACCATGATATCCTGTTTTTATCTATATCGAACGGCCGATGAAAGTCAAGAGAAAAAAAGAGTCGTTTGGCCTTGACAACATCCTTTTTTTCTGGTCAATGATACGAAAATGAAAATCGTAATCACATGTTCCGGTGGCAATGATGCTCTGCCGGCTTCTTTTTACAGATGTATGTATTCAATGTAATATTTTTACCAGGAGAAAGAGATGACTCAGCTATCCCGTACCACCTTCCCTCTTTTCATGAGGGGAAAAACCGTTTGCACTGCCTGCGCCGACTGTCTGAGCTCGGTACAGGGCTTAAGCCCTTTTTTTCGGATGGCCCATGCCGAGGTAGTGGCCGTTGAAGAACTGACCGTATGGTCCGCAAGGAATCTCGACAACCAGACCAGGGAGGAGCAGTGATGAAGCGATTAAAACGGATCGGTATTGTTTCGGCTATGGCACTATTGACTTACCCGCTATCGTCGCCGGCACAGGAGCCGTTAACGGAGGTACACCGCCTGGACACGGTCGTGGTTTCAACCACCCGCTCCGAAATACCGGTGTTCGATGCGGCTCAAAGCGTAACGGTTCTTTCCAACGAGGAAATCATGAGCTCACCCTTCGAGCGGGTTGAAGACATCGTCCGCAGTGTTCCGGGCATGTACAATTTCCGGCATCACGCCTTGCATACAAACGGTATCGTAAGCCCATTGAAAATGCGCGGAGTGGGTAACAATAAAGTTCTGGTACTGGTCGACGGAGTGCCGCAGAACGACAATTTCAATAATGCCATCGCCTGGGTGGGGTGGGGGCATATCCCCAAAGAGACCATCGAGCGCCTTGAAATTGTGAGAGGGCCCACCTCGGCGCTTTATGGTTCCGAGGGACTTGGCGGCGTGGTTCACATCATTACCAAAAAAGTAAAGGCTGAGCGGCAAACCTCGGTTCGCGTCGAAGCCGGAACAGCGGATAGTTATGCCGGATACGGCTTCCACAGCCAGAAAATCGACGACTTCGGTTTCATGGCGGCCGGCGGATACGAGGAGAGCGATGGCTTTTACATGGTGGAAAACCCGGATGCTTATAATACCAAGCGCTATCGGGAGGTGTGGAAAGGGCTTGGCAAGGTGAGCTATGATCTCACTCCTACCTCCGAGATTTCCTTTGCGGCGCTCTACTATGACCATGATATGGGGCAGGGACGTCAATTTTTTCACAACGATCTGCAACTCGACCAGTATTGGCTGAATTATTCTCAGACAGGTGACTCTGTGGGATTGAAAGGTCTGCTGTATCTCAACCGCGCCGACAAGACCGCCTTCCAGGATACGGCCAATAACAATTACACCTCACCGTTTAGAAACGAGAAATTCAACGGAACGCAAACCTGGGGTGCTGATCTTCAGGGAACGCTCCTCAATCTGAAGCCTGCCCAGATAACCGTCGGTGCGTCTTTCAAGGAGGCCACTTTCGAGTATGACGAAGACTACCCTGGAAGCAGCCGAGACGCGGGTGCCAAGGGGAATCAGCAGTTTATTTCCCCTTTTGCCAGTCTGGATCTTCGTTTTCTGGATGATAACCTGATCGTCAACGCCGGGGCGCGATACGACTGGATCGAAACATCGAATGGCGCCAACTGGGACACGGCCGCAAGCGCGGGTAAGCCGGCGTACAGCAACACGTTTGATTCCAACACCGAGGGCAGCTTTTCTCCCAAACTGGGGGTTGCCTGGCATCCCGATGATAATACCACCTTGCGAGCCTCCGGCGGAAAGGGCTTTCGGGCACCCAGTCTGTTCGAACTTTACAAAGTCCATGTCCGCGGTGGCGGTGCCTATTATCGTGAAGCCAGTCCAGATTTGGGACCAGAGGAAATTTGGTCCTACGATGTAGGCGCAGAACGCTTCCTGACAGACAACATGTGGGGAAGGGTCACTTTCTACCAGTCCTTTGCCAACGATTATATCGGTGACCGTCTCACCGGCACCGGCAAATTTGCAGGCGGCAGAACCCGGTTTGAGTATCAACTGGACAACATCAGCGAGGTGGATATTTACGGAGTTGAAACGGAACTGGCATGGTATGCCCGGCCAGATCTGACACTTTTTGCCAACTACACCTTCAACATATCAGAGGTGGCAAAAGACGATGAAAACGCCAGTCTGGAGGGCAACTATTTGCCCAACGACCCCCGCCACAAGGTCCATTTCGGGTTTCGCTATAACAATCCAAAAATCGTCAATGCTTCCGTTATCGCCAATTACTATGCCGATATTTACTTCGACAATGAGAATACTTTGAAGGAAAGCAGCTACTTTACTCTGGATGCTTCGGTATCGCGCCGATTTTTCGACCGGCTCACGGCATATCTTAATGTTGAGAACCTGTTTGACAAGGAATATCCGATGTTTCGGTCCGTTTCCTCAGGGGATACGACTGCACCTGGTATTCTCGTCAGTGGTGGCCTGAAGGTTGAGTTTTGAAAAACAGGTTCCTGGTGGTGGACCCGGGAAAGGACCTAAATGTCTCGGCAAAGGTCCTTTCCCCAAGATAGTATTGCAGATCCGAGAGTGGAGAAGACGATGAATAAGACAAAGTCGGCAGTTTATGAGTTTTTTGAGCTTTGCCTGGCCATAGTCTGTCAACACGGCTCGCAACAGACAAGAAGAGATGCAAAGAGTGCCGCAAAAATAGCTGGCTGAATGTGCTGATTTGAGGAAGCTTTGAGTCTGTTTTGCTCAAGGTCTGGCCCGCTCTTTTCAGAGGTCGCTGCAGCCCGGACGGCTGCAGCGAAGTCCACATGGACGGGTTTGTGGCGTCCCAAAGAAAAGAGTAGTTCCGGCCTGGGCCGTGGAACGCTGAGTTTCAGGGATAATCAGAAATATTAATCAAAAGCCATGCTGGTTTTCCACTCCTTCCAGACGTTGCCGACGAGGTCGATGCCCGGTTTGAGGGTTTTCTTGCCGGGGCGCCAGCCGGAGGGGGTGGCTTCCGTACCTTCGCTGGCGCGTACCAGTTGGAAGGCCTGGACCTGGCGGATTGTCTCGCTGACATTTCTGCCGACGGGCGGGGTCAGCACTTCAAAGCCCTGTACAACACCATCTGGGTCGATGATGAATCTGCCGCGCGCCTCAACGCCGGCGTCTTCGTCAAAGACACCGTAGGCCTTGCCGACCTTGCCCCCGGCATCGGAAAGCATTGTAAAGGGCACGCCGCCTTCCACCATTTTGCTCAATTCATTCTGATCCCACATTTTGTGGACGAACATGGAATCGATGGACATGGACAGAACCTCGATGCCCAGCTTCTGCATTTCCGGGTATTTTTCAGCGACCGCTGAAATTTCGGTGGCTCAGACAAAGGTGAAATCGCCTGGATAAAAACAGAGAAGAACCCATTTTCCGAGATAATCGGAGAGCTTGATGTTGACAAATTTGCCTTGCTGGTATCCCGGCGCAACAAAATCCGGAGCTTTTCGACCGACCATTATCATTTGACGTTCCTCCCTGGCAGTTTCCTGGGTTTCCTGAGTTTTCTGTGCTTCCGCTGGATCTCCACCTACGGGTCCGCCTGTTGGGCGGGCGCATCCGACAGCAGCTTCTTCAGCCATACTTGCCTCCTTGTCTTTCATCTATGCGACGATGTCGCATTATGGACATATGCCCGATTGAGGGCAGGGCAGACCTCCGCCCGCCATGCCTGTCTTCACAGTACATTCTTCATCTTTCCCGCAATGCCTCCTCATAGCATAGCTTTCTTTGGCGGATATTTCCAGAAGATTAGGATTTTTGTCGTAGCCTCTCTGATTTGTTATGGATATGCCTTTTGGGTCGGAGCATCTTTGCCAAATCTCTTTCTCAAAAAATGAAAAACCCCGTGCTCACCAGCTACTGGTAAACACGGGGTCTTGAAGTTTGCGGCAAAGGAAAATCTTCGCCGACATATATCCGGACTGCCCCTGTGAGCAATGAGTGTATCTAGATGTTCTGCTGGGCCTTCATGACGCGCTCCTGAAGCGCGGAATCGCTTTGCAGAGCATTCATGATTTCATTATATCTTTCAACACTCAGGCCTGACTGTTCGACGGCAAGGACGATCTTTTCATTTGCCTCTTTTACCACGGCTCGTTGTTCTTCAATATCGGTTATTTCAGAAACGATGGCCGTGTATTCCTCACGCAGCTCAGTGACCTTCTGTTGGGCTTCGGCAAAGGCGTTCACCTCGGTCTTGGAAACTTCAATCTGGCCGATCTTTCTGTTTACTTCGGCATCATCCTGCGACCAGCCTGTTGCGGGTACGAGCAGCAGAGCGGCAAGTATGAACAGGGAAAGGATAATATTTCTGTTTGCTTGGACTTTCATGGTACTTCCTCCTTGTGAATGGTGTTAAGAAATTCGGGCTAATAGTTTCATTTCATCCTTCCAATACATGAAGGATATGGGAAATCATACCATAGTGGTCCTTGGAGGAATCTTAGAAATACATTAGAATTTTCTAATCTTATGACCGGCAGGGAAATTGCCTTGCTCAGGATATCTGTTGTTCCTTGGGGAGATACAGGGAAAAAACGGAACCGCTGCCGGGTTCACTGCTGACGGAAATCTTTCCTTTATGGGCTTCAGCGATGATACGGCAGAGATAGAGTCCTAATCCGCTTCCTTCCTGGGGGTGATCCGCCGCAATGGCCTTGTTTTTCTTGGTGAAAGCACGTTCGAAAATATGAGGTATATCCTCCGAAGCGATACCTGCACCCTCATCTTTAATGGAAATACTGATACCGTTATCTTCAGAAATGACGGAAATGGGAATCACACTTCCTGCAGGGCTGTTTTTGATGGCATTGTCGAGAAGATTGAAGAACAGCCGTCGCAGGTGGGTTTGATCTCCTCTGATTATCAGTTCTTCGTCGGACAGCTGGAGCTGTATAAGGATGTTTTTGGGTTCAGCCAGAATTTCACATTTTTTCCGAATATCTTCTAAAAAGAGTGCCAGGTGAATACGTTCCACCCGAAAAATATCTTTGTCATAGGCTAAATTGGCGGCGAGCAGCAGATCGTCGATGACCTGGAGCATCCTTTCTGTTTCCATAATACTGCTTTCAATAACGGCCCGGTATTCTTCCGAAGAGCGCCGGCGACGTAGAGCCATCTCGCCTTCACCTCTGATAACGGCCAGAGGAGTTTTCAATTCATGGGCGATTTCTGCCGTCATGCCCGCCATATGGGCAAAAGAGCTTTCCAGTCGCTCCGTCATTGCGTTAAAAGCGTTGACGAGAAACAACATCTCCGTGTCGACTTCCTCAAGCCGCACTCGACGGCTCAGGTCTTCATGTGTGAGTGATGCGGCGGTTTCCGCAATTCGTCGAACGGGACGGAGGATCTGGTTGGCTAACAAAAAGCCCACCAGGCTGAAGAGCAACACAACGATGACAATACCGGCGACAATGGCCCACATTTTCCCGGCGAGAAACAGTTCAACAGTTTCCATGGGAGTTGCAATGCGCATATGATAGTGCGGTTTGTCCCTGGCCAAAATGGTCATCTGCAGGGTTCGAAACTCTTTTCCCTCGAAAGCTATAGTGCCCCAGCTTGAACGAATACGGGGTAGTTCTGTAAAAATACCGGTTAGTTGGTCACGAACCGGCGACGGCATATTGTTGCTTTCGGCCAGGACGGAACCCCCCAGCGAGAGGATGGAAATATAATCATTGTGGAGATCGTACCGGTCCATAAGGCGCAGCCACTGCCTGTCGGCCAGGCTGAGATTTTGATTGGGATCGAGATCCACATCAAAATTAAGAACTTTGAGCGCGGCATAGTGGATGTCGCCTCCGGGACTTTTGGTGGCTTGAAAAGCCTTGATGGTTTTGGCCAGCTCGAGGGCTTTGTTTTTCAACCCGGCATCTACATTGCGGGAAAGTACATTCTGGAGCTGGACAAAAAGAAAAAAGCTATAGAGTATCAGGATACCTCCCAGCAGAATTACCGCCAGAGCAGACATTTTGAAGCGGATGGATTTCCAGGGCTTGGCAGGCATCATGTTGTATCGGGCTCTTTGAGAATATAGCCCACTGATCTCACCGTGTGAATAAGAGGGGTATCAAAATCCTTGTCAATTTTGGTGCGAATATAGTTGATGTAGACATCAACTATATTCGTAAAGGCGGCGGAATCAACGTCCCAGACATGTTCTATTATCATGGTGCGCGGCACAATTTCGTTGGCGTTTTGCATGAGATAACGCAACAGAGAGTATTCTTTAGCCGTCAGTTCGATGGATTTTCCAGCCCGGATGACTTCGTGAGTGGTTTGATTGAGACTGAGGTCGGCAACCTGTAAAAGCGCCGATTTGTCGCTTTTGCGGCGCCGTAGCAGAGATCTTACTCTAGCCAGCAGTTCCTCAATTTCAAAAGGTTTGGTGAGATAATCATCCGCGCCGAGATCCAGCCCTCTCACCTTGTCATATACCTTGCTTTTGGCGGTAAGCAGCAGAACAGGGCAGTCTACCTGGTTGTGACGCAATTCACTGCAGACGGTAAGTCCATCTTTAGCAGGAAGCATGATATCCAGGATGATGAGATTGTAGGAAGTGATCATGGCCTGTTCCAGGGCCTTTTCACCGTTGTGTACCACGTCGACCGAGTAATGCTGTTCCTTCAAGGCACGCTCCACAAAGGCAGCCATCTTGATCTCGTCTTCAACCAGAAGTATATTCATAGTCCTGCCTCAAGAGAAAAGGTATTGATTATAATCAAGACTATACCCAAATTCTGATCACACCGCAAATCAGCCCTGGTCGTCTATTATGGAAAAGAGAGGAATGTGTTGCATGAAAAACGCAGGGTTTTCAGGGTAATCTGTCTGAATTGTAGGGATTTGAAGCGTTTGGTTGGCATGGCAAAGACCTTCAAAAAATAGAGCGGACAATATCTGTTGACAACTGGTATGATGAGTAGTATAAGATGGCCCGTTTTTAAGGTTGTCGAAGAGTTTCGTCCGCCTCGTCTTATGTATTTTGCACAAGAGGTGCTGTCCAGTGACATTACTAAAGAAAACAACGACGGTTGAAGCAGTGGTCAACCTGTTGACCGGCCGGATTCATACCGGAGTGTATCCGCCTGGTTCGAAATTGCCGGGTGAGCGCCGCTTACAGATGGAGTTCGAGGTAGGCCGGCTGGCCCTGCGTGAGGCGCTGAGCAGGCTGAATGCCATGGGAATCATTGCCACGGCACACGGACGGGGAACATATGTACAGGACGGAGTGAAAAGTACGGCATTAAAAAATGTACTGATACCCCATTTTGCCCTGGATGATCCGAAGCGGCTGGCGGAGTTTGTCGAGGCACGGACCATGCTGGAAAGCGAACTGGCCGGTCTTGCGGCACAGCGGCGAACAGAAGGAGAATTGTGCCGTCTCGAAGAGCTGCTGGAACAGGAAGTGACCATGGAAACACCCTGGGAGGAGATAGCCGATCTTGATTTGAAATTTCATCAGCTGCTCTGCAGTTTTGCCGCCAGCCCTTTTCTGGCCGCCATGCACGAGGCCCTGATCTCTCATATCCACCTCTTTTTATGCGGCTTTGTAAAAAGCAAAAATAATCCACCGGCAGTGCTGGCAGCCCATTTTTCCCTTCTGGAGGCAATTCGTGCCGGTGACCAGGAGGAGGCAAGGCGGCAAGCGCGTCTGCATATTACCTGCAGCAGGCAGGACTATGAGCGCTTTGTCGAACAGAATATAATCCATCGCACTATGCCGAAAGAACATCATGACTAATGGAATTGCGGCAGTCGTTGCCATTGTACCGATCCTTGTTGCCCTGGTTCTGATGGTCGGCCTGCGCAAACCGGCAACCTTCGCCATGCCGGTTGCCTGGTTGACAACCGTGGCAGGGGCTTTGCTGGTCTGGCAGACCAGCCCATTGTATATTGTTGCCCTGACCCTGCAGGGTTTTGTCATTGCTTTAAATCTGCTTATCATCGTCTTTGGCGCCATCGTGCTGCTTTACACGCTGAAATACAGCGGCGGCATGGAGACGATCCAGGCCGGCTTCCACCGCCTGTCACCCGATCCGCGGGTGCAGCTGGTTATCATCGCCTTTCTTTTTGGCGCCTTTATTGAAGGAGCGGCCGGTTTCGGCACCCCCGCCGCCCTGGCTGCGCCATTGCTCATGCTTCTCGGTTTCCCGCCGCTGGCGGCCGCCCTGGTCTGCCTGGTGCTCAATACCGTACCGGTGCCCTATGCCGCAGTGGGTACACCAATTTTTCTCGGTCTGGAATACCTGCAGCCTCTGGTTGCCGATGCGGTAAACAGTGGCATCCCCGAGTTGCCCTTTAATGATGTCGCCTCCTTTAATCATAGGATCGGTATGCTGGTGGCTTTGATCCATGTGCCGATGATCATGCTGCTGCCGCTTTTTATGTGCGGTTTTCTCACGCGTCATTTCTCACCACGGCGCAGCTGGCGCGAGGGCTTTTTGGCCTGGCGTTTCTGTCTGTTTGCTTCCTGCTCCTTCCTGGTTCCTTATCTTCTGCTGGCCTGGTATGTCGGCCCGGAGTTTCCCTCTCTGGTCGGCTCTCTTCTGGCATTGGCAGTTGTCGTCTATGCGGTGAAATGCGGTTTTTTCCTGCCGCGACAGTCGTTTAGTTTCGGACCAGCAGAAGAGTGGCCATCACATTGGAGCGGCATGCAGCCACAGCGAAGTCGGACATTACCCCGGGAACAGATGAGTCAGTTACGGGCCTGGAGTCCGTATGTGGTGATTGGGCTGATTCTGGTTTTTACCCGCCTTCCCCAATTTGGCCTCAAGGACTTTTTGTCTGCCAGGACCATCGATATAGCTGATATTCTCGGTTTTGCAACGGTTGATGCCGCTATTCCCTATCTGTACCTTCCGGGGGTGATACCCTTTGCCATGGTGGCCCTGCTGACGGTGTGGTTTCATGGCATGCCTGTCCGTCTGGGCGTCCAGGCCTGGAAAGATTCGTTTAAAGCCTTAAAAAATCCAGCCATAGCCTTGCTTTTTGCTGTAGCCATCGTTTCAATTTTTCGGGGTACCGGTATCCAGGACAGCCTGCTCAATCCCCATGCCTATCCTTCCATGCCGATAGCCCTGGCCCAGGCCATCGCCGGTCTGGTTGGCAGTGCCTGGCCGGTGGCGGCGGCCTTTGTCGGTGGCGTGGGCTCTTTTATTACCGGCTCCAACACCGTTTCCAACCTGCTTTTTGCCGAGTTTCAGTGGGGAGTGGCAACAGAGCTTGGCTTCCGACAGGATATCATTATAGCCGCTCAGGTAGTGGGTGGAGCCATGGGAAATATGATCTGTATTCACAATATCGTGGCGGTGGGAGCGGTTGTCGGCCTGTTCGGCATGGAGGGTGTCGTTCTGCGTAAAAACGTGCTGCCGTTTCTGCTCTATGGTCTGCTGGCCGGTGCCATGACTCTTATTTTGCCGGCTCTGTAAAACTTTTAAAAGGAGAGAGTATAGCGCGATAGCGATAATAAATGTGTTTCTACAGTTGAAGAAGTCGGCAGAAGTCCTATTTTATCAGCTACGGCGTTTTGTGTATCAGGGACCATCGGTTGAGAAAACATAATGGAGAACCATATGAATTCACGAAGTCTTATTGACCAGCTGCTCAAATCAGGATCTGATTTGCTGCAGGGAGGGAAGAGCGGCAATGCGGCGGCGGCCAAAACTCAGGGAAACTCCCAGCTTGGCGGCTTGCTGGCCGGGGCCGGTGGTGGCGCTCTGGCGACAGGAGCGTTGAGTCTTTTGCTGGGAAGCAAAAAAAGCAGAAAAATGGGTGGAAAAGTATTGACCTACGGAGGTCTTGCAGCTCTGGGGGTGCTTGCCTATAAGGCCTATGGCAACTGGCAGCAGCAGAACAGCGGCACTGGCACTGGCAGTGCAACTCTTCCTGAGCCGCAGACAGTTGACAGGCTCCCCGAGAAACAGGCGGAGGAGCATAGCTATGCTATCCTGCGTGCACTTATTGCCGCTGCGAAAGCCGACGGTCATATCGATAACAAAGAGCGCGAACTCATCGACGTCGAAATTTCCAAACTTACAGGTGACGGATCGCTGCAGCAATGGTTTGACAAAGAGCTGAACTCTCCGCTGGATCCCGCAGACGTTGCCCGATCTGCCACCACTCCGGAAATGGCGGCTGAAATGTATCTTGCCAGTGTATTGGTTGTTGATGAACAGAACTATATGGAGCGCACCTATCTGGAAGAGCTGGCTCGCCAACTCGGCCTAGATCCGTCCTTAAAAAAAGAACTTGAGGATCAGGTGAAACAGGTTTTGCAATAAATTCGGCACGCAGAGCTACTCAAATCGGATGACGAGAAAGGCATAGAAAATCTTTCGTTCTGCATCATTCACCATACCTTTTCCTTGGAGAAGGTGAAGTACTGTCACCCTCCGCCGGCAAACTCAGCCCATGGTATCGCGGAATAATTCGCGGCCGATAAGCATCCGGCGGATTTCCGAGGTGCCTGCGCCTATTTCGTAGAGTTTGGCATCGCGCAGGAAACGGCCGGTGGGGAAATCATTGATATAGCCGTTTCCGCCAAGACACTGGATGGCTTCCAGGGCCATCCAGGTTGCTTTTTCCGCTGCGTACAAAATGGCTGAAGCGGCGTCCTTACGAATCCTCGAGCCGGCATCTGCCGCTCGGGCTACTGTGTAGACATAGGACCTGCAGGCATTCCAGGTGGAATACATGTCAGCCAGTTTGCCCTGCATCAGTTCAAATTCTCCAATGGGACGGCCGAACTGTTTTCGTTCATGGACATAGGGCAGCACCACATCCATACAGGCGGACATGATCCCCAGCGGGCCGCCCGCCAGAACCAGCCGTTCGTAATCCAGTCCGCTCATGAGGACCTGTACCCCTCTGTCCAGCATGCCGAGCACGTTTTCCGCCGGAACAACACAGTTGTCGAACACCAGCTCGCAGGTTGGCGAACCGCGCATGCCCAATTTGTCCAGTTTAGGTGAGGTGGAGAAGCCGGCCATGCCTTTTTCCACGAGAAAAGCGGTAATGCCTTTATGCACCATCTTGGGAGAGGTCTTGCCGTAGACCACCAGAACATCGGCATGAGGGCCGTTGGTTATCCACATCTTGGTGCCGTTTAGAACATAGTCGTCACCGTGCCGGTCGGCTGAAAGCCGCATGCTGACCACGTCCGAGCCCGCACCGGCTTCGCTCATGGCCAGTGCGCCGATATATTCGCCGGAAATCAGTTTGGGGAGATAGCGCTCTTTTTGCTCCTCGGTACCGTTCAGTTTGATCTGGTTGACACAGAGGTTGGAGTGGGCGCCATAGGCCAGCCCAACAGAGGCGGAACCACGGCTGATCTCTTCCATGGCGATGACATGTTCCAGGTACCCCATTTCGGCGCCGCCGTACTGATCGCTAACGGTGATGCCCAGCAGTCCCATGGCGCCCATCTTGCGCCACAGTTCCAGAGGAAATTGGTCAAGCCGGTCAATTTCATCGGCCAAGGGGGCAATCTCCGTGGCGACAAAGCCCTGTATCGACTCGCGCAGCAGATTTGCCGTTTCACCCAAACCAAAATTCAACTGAGAGAATGTCTTCATGAGATCTCCTGCTTTTAAGGGTACATAATTGCCTTTTACATATCTGCCTCAGCTGTATTACTCATGTTGCCAACTCCGCTACAGCGCCGAAAAAATCGAGGGCTTCGGGATTCTTGAGAGCATCTTTGTTCTTTACGTTCCGGCCATGGATCATCTTTTGTACTGCCAGTTCAACCTTCTTCATATTGAGGGTGTAAGGGATATCCGGTGCTTCGATGATCTTGGCGGGAATATGGCGCGGTGAAGCGGAGGCGCGGATGGCCAGTCTGATTTTCTGTTGCAGTGCTTCGTCAAGGGAGAAACCGGACTTCATTTTAACAAAGAGGACGACTCTGATATCGTTGTGCCATTCCTGGCCGACCACAACACTGTCCTCAATCTCCTCCATCTGTTCGATGATCCGGTAGATCTCGGCGGTGCCGATGCGGACGCCGCCGGGATTGAGGGTAGCGTCGGATCTGCCGTACATGATCAAACCGCTCCGCGGGGTGACCTCGATAAAGTCGCCGTGGGTCCAGACTCCGGGGAATCCTTCAAAATAGGCGGCCCGATATTTACTGCCGTCGACGTCATCCCAGAAATAAATGGGCATGGATGGGAAGGGGGCCGTGCAGACAAGTTCTCCCTGTTTGCCCACCACGGCTGAGCCGTTTTCGTCATAGGCAAAGACCTTCATGCCCAGACCTCGGCATTGCAGCTCTCCTTCGTACACCGGGCCCATGGGATTGCCGAGAGCAAAGCAGCCGTTTAGATCCGATCCTCCGGAAATGGAGGCCAGTTGCAGATCGGCCTTGATCTCCTGGTAGATGAAATGAAAATCGTCATTGGAGAGGGGTGAGCCGGTGGAGAGCAGGGCCTTGAGAGGGTACAGATCAAATTGCCGGCCCGGTTTCACCCCGGCATTTTTCAGGGCGGCGATATAGCCCGCGCTGGTACCGAAAATGGTGATCTTTTCGTCCTGGGCCATGCGCCACAGGGCATCGGGCTGCGGATGAAAAGGATTGCCGTCGAACAGGACAAGAGTTGCCCCTACGGCAAGAGAGGTGGTAAGCCAGTTCCACATCATCCAGCCGCAGGTGGTAAAATAGAAGATCCTATCCTCTCTTTTCAGGTCTGTGTGCAGGATCAGTTCCTTGAGCTGATGAATCAGCACGCCACCGCAACTCTGTACCATACATTTCGGCAGTCCGGTGGTACCGGAGGAATACATGATATAGAGCGGGTGCTCAAAGGGGAGCTGGGCAAAGGTGATTTCGCCGGCCTCTCTGGTGCGGAAATCCTGATACAGTTGCGCCCCGGGCAGGGCCGAGATATCGGGCTGGTCGGATACATACGGCACCACCACAATTTTTTCGATGGAGGGCAGCTCTTTGACGATGCCTGCAATTCTGGCAAGGCTGTCGATTGTTTTGCCCTTAAAAAAATAGCCGTCGGCTGTAAACAGCACCTTCGGTCTGGTCTGGCCGAAACGGTCCAGTACGCCTTTGACGCCGAAATCCGGAGAGCAGGATGACCAGACCGCACCAAGGCTTGTGGCGCCGAGCATGGCGATTATTGATTCCGGCATATTGGGCATAAAACCGACTACCCGGTCACCGGCGACCACTCCCGCCTGTCGCAAAGACGTCGCCACCCCGGCAACCGCGGCATAAAGCTCGGCATAGGTAAGGGTTCTACGGATCCGGTCTTCCCCTCTGAACAGCAGCGCGATCCGGTCGTCACGAAAACGGAGAAGATTTTCGGCAAAATTGAGCCTGGCGCCCTGGAACCATGTTACTCCCAGCATTTTTTCCACATCATCCACGACTGCGTCGTAGCTTCGCGATGCCCTGATGTCGGCAAAGGCCCACATCTCCTTCCAGAAGTCGCCGAGGTTCTCAATGGACCAGCGGTACAGGGCGTCATAGTCGGCGAAATCCGTGCCGTACTTGCGGTTGATGGTCTGCATGAACCGGTACATATTGGATTCCTTTATCCGTTGTTCCGCAGGCTTCCATAGTGGTTTCGACATGATAGACCTCTTTTGAGAAAAAGAGACGGGGGAGGGCAGGAATATTACAGTGTTCCCACCCAGAGCACAAAGCTTTTCTGTTTGTTCCTGTTGCTGATCTTCTGGCTTTCCGGATTGGAGCGGAAATGGACCGAATCGCCCTCCTTAAGCACATACTGCTCTTCGCTGAGGGTGAGCTCGACCGAGCCCTTGAGAATGCAAAGGACCTCCTGGCCGTTTTTGATGTTTTTTCGTACCGGAATAGACTTACCGGGCTCTATTACCAGTATGGAAGAATCGATGACGGTTCTGTCGTCCGGTGGAAAAAAGCGGCGTGTCACAAATCCGGTATGGGAGAGATCCATGTCGTCCCAGTCGGATTTTCTGATGAGGATGATCTTTTCTCGTTTACCGGCCTGGCTGAGAAGATCGCCCGCGTCGATGTCAAGAGCCTTGCAGATGCGCATAAGGGTGTCGACTGAAGGAGAATTGACGTCGTTTTCCACCTGACTGAGAAAGCCTTCCGAGATGGAGGCCTGTTCCGCCACCATTTTGAGTGTCAATTGTTTTTCTTTGCGGTGTTTTCTGATTAACGTACCGATATTCATTGATCTCCGGACTCTGCAATACAGGAAGATGTCGAAATATGATTGACATCTGTTAATATTTCATATTAGTTAATATTAACCTATATAAAAACTTAACGTCATGTCAATAGAAAAGCTGATGAGGCATGAAATTCAGCTATGATGATATCATCTGGAAGACAGGTTTATTGGAAAAGACGAAGTAGGCTGATTTTTCCAAGTTTTATATTAAAATTACAGGCGCTTGTGGTATGCCGGAGACGATTTGGCAGCGCCTGGTCTGCCGGTGCGCGAAAGGGCGGTTATTTCTGCATCATGGGATAAAAGGAGAGGAACAATGTCCGAAGATAATGAGAAAATTGGGGATAAAATACAACGCCTCCGCCTCGCCCAAGGAATGTCTGTTGCGGAGCTGGCACGGCAGTTGGGTATTTCCGAGGCTCAGCTCGGCGGCATCGAATGCAACGAAATTTCACCTCCTCTGGGTAATATAATAAGCCTGGCCAAGGTGTTTGACGTGGCCGTGGGAGATTTTTGCGGCGACAGCGGCGACTCTCCCTTCTGCATTGTGCGCAGTGATGACAGAGCGGCGGTCACCAGGTTCAGTGACGCCTACAGCGAATCCTGCGGCTACAGCTACCAGGGACTCGGCAAGCACAAGAGAAACCGGCAGATGGAACCCTTCCTTGTAACCCTGAATCCCGTCGAATCGCAGGCGGCTCTGGCGAATCAGCATATCGGCGAGGAGTTCATTTTCGTGCTCAAGGGCAGGGTGGAAATTACTTTGCTCGACCATAAGGATGTACTTAATCCTGGTGATTCGGTCTATTACGATTCCAATCTACCCCACATGATTTCCTGCCATGGCGATGAACCGGCTACGATCCTGGCCGTTATTTACGCTAAGGAGGAGATGATAATCCTGTAATATGTTGTAGCTGTATAGAGCTGCAAATACGATGGTTTTTCCTTTTCATGGAAACAGAAGTATCCTTGGATCTGCGATGATGTACCGACATACCCAATAACTCCTAGAGCTGCTTTTCCGGGGCGCTGTACTCGGCCTGTTGTCTTCCGGGTACGAAATTGGGGAATACCGGATAAAAGGATGGTGCTATGGGCGTTGCATTGTTAGGAATGGGCATCTGCGGCTGCACTCCCACTTCGACTGGTCTGTCGTATCGGGAGATGATTGCCAAAGCTGCCAAAATGGCGTACAGGGATGCGGGCGTCACCATTGATCAGATAGATGGCGCCGTATCTGCAGAAGAAGATTTTCCCTCAGGCTATTCAATAGCCGATGAGTATGTCCCTGACCAGCTGGGCATGGTGCGCAAACCGGTGTACACCATCCCGGGCGATTTTATGCATGCCGTGGCCTCGGCCGCCATGCAGATCGAGACCGGACGTTTCGATATCCTGGTGGTGGAGTCCTACAGCAAGGCATCCAATATGCTCACCAAGGATGAAATGCTCCGTTTTGCCTATGATCCGATCTTCAACCGCTTTGGCCTGTCGCCGCATTGGCTGGCGGGATTGGAGCTCAATTCCTTTTTACAGGAGTCGGATTTCACCATTGAAGAGGTAGCCGAGGTTGTCGTCAATAATCGAGCCGCTGCCATTGCCAATACCAACGCGCCATACGGCGATCTTTTCTCGGTTGAGGACATCATCAGTGCCCGTCCGGTGGCTCTGCCTTTGACGGAGCTGATGTGTGCCCGACATGCCGACGGTGCCGTCATTGCGGTACTCGGCAATGACGAGGCGGCCCGGAAATACGCCCGCAGGCCGGCCTATATAGCAGGTCTGGGCTGGGGCTCGGGTAATTCGATTCTGGAACGCCGCGATCACAGCTTTTCGGCCGGTACGGCCATTGCCGCCGAGCGGGCCTATCGGGAGTCGAACATTGAAAGTCCGCTGGACGAAATCGACGCCTTCTTTGTTTCCGATCTCTATGCGCATCGTCAGCTCATGCACATGGAGGCCCTGGGGGTCAGTGTCGACCATAAGCCGATTGTGAACCCCAACGGCGGTGCTTTGGGTGGCGGCGATCTCTTTGAAGCCACCGGAGGTGTGCGTCTTTATGAGGCCTTGACTCAGCTTCGCGGTGAAGCGGGTGCGTGCCGGATAGAGGCCGAGCGTGTACTGGTGCATGCCTGGCGTGGAGTCCCGACTGATTCCTGCGTCGTGGCCATATTGGACAACGAAAGGAGGACACTATGAGCAATCGCGTAGCAGTTATTGGTGTGGGCATGACCAAATTCATGCGCCGGGCGCAGGAGGCACCGGGTGAATTGGCAGCCCAGGCGGTCAACATGGCTCTGCAGGATGCCGGACTCGACATTGACGACATCGATGCCGTAACTTTGGGAACGGCTCCCGATGCCTTTGATGGTATCCATATGAAAGGTGAGCATCTGATAGCCGGTGCAGGAGGGGCCAACAAACCCTATATGCGCCATTTTATCGGTGGCGCCACCGGGGTGATGAGTCCGATTCACGGTTGGATGCATGTGGCCTCGGGGAAATACAACACCTGTATGGTGGTTGCCGAAGAAAAGATGTCGCCGTGCTCTCCCCATCCGGCCGGTGCCTTTATTACGATCTTTGACAGGGTCACCGAGCAGCCTCTTGAATTGACCCTGATCCATATCTTTGCCCTGGAAATGGCTCGTTTCATGCAAGTTTACGGCTACAGTGAGCGCGATCTGGCCGAGGTTTCGGCGATGATCAAACGCAATGCGCTGCATCACCCTGCCGCCCAGATAGCCATGGATATCAGTGCTGACGACGTTCTCAAGTCACCTCTGCTTTCCTGGCCGGTGAAGCGCTTTGACATAAGCCCGACCTCGGATGCGGCCGTGGCCATTGTTCTGGCCAATGAGCGGATCGCCCGCACCCTGAAAAAGGCGCCGGTTTTTATCGAGGGCGTCGGTTTCCGTCTCGAAACCGCCTACTGGTGCACCCGGGATCTCTGTTATCCCGACTATGTCGCCATGGCGGCACGAGATGCCTATCGCATGGCGGGTATCACCGACCCGGTCCGTGATATCGATTTCTTTGAACCCTACGACCCCTTCGACTACAAAGCGCTGCATCATCTCAATGCTCTGCTGCTCGACAAGACCGGCCGTACGGTGAAGAATCTGTTTGAGTCGGGTAATCTAGGCCCGGAGGGTAGCCATCCAATGTGCCCGTCCGGTGGAGCCTTAGGCGTTGGCAATCCCATTGCCGCCACCGGTCTTATGAAAATAGCCGAGCTCTATTTTCAGTTGAGCGGTCAGGCTGGCAAGCGGCAGATACAGCGAGCACTGCGTCGCGGTGTGGCCCAGGCCTGGGGCGATCTGATGCAGGCAGGCACCGTGGTGGTTATGGGAGCTGAAGGGGCATCACCCGCAACAACGTCGCGCTGGAATGATATGACCCGGGAGGATTTGCCGGGTACCTCCATAAAGTCGGTCGATGATGTGCCGAATATCGCCGACACTCCCGACCTGCGCTATGCCTGGGATAACGGATTTGCCATATCGACCTATCTTGACGGTCTCAAAAAAGGTAAAATCCGCGGCAGCCTGGACACACGCACCAACCGCATGATGGTACCGGCCCGGAGTTTTTCTGAAATAGTCGATCTGGCCCCGGTCAGTAACTATTTCAACCTGCCCGATACCGGTGTGGTCAAGACCTTCACCATCTCGCATATCAACTGGGACAGCTCGCCTCTGCCCAAGGGCAAGGTCAACATCTTTGCGGTAATCGCCTTGGACGGCATTAATGAGGATATGGGCCTGGTCCATAAACTCGGCGAGGTGGACGCCAAGGATGTCAAAATCGGCATGCGGGTCAAGGCAGTATGGAAGACAGAATCACAACGCATCGGAGATATTCTCGACATTAAATATTTTGCCCCTCTAGGCAACAAAAAAGCCAGGGTCAAGATCGAGCAGATCAAGCCGATGGAGGTCGATGTACTGTCCATGTCGCAAAAGCTCGGCAAGATTCCGCTGTCATACCGTTATACTGCCGGCGTGGCTGGATCTAAGTTCTATGCCGACCTGGCCAAGGGGAAGATCAACGGTACTTACTGCGCCGAGCGTGACGAGATTCTGATACCACCGGCATTGTTTGACGAAGAGAGTCTGACCATGCTCAACCCGGAGAAAGATGCCAGAACGGTCAATCCGGCATCAGGCCTTATCCGTTCTTTCACCGTGGTCTACGAGGACCGTACCGGACACCTGCTCGACAAGGAGAAGATTCTTGTGCAGGTGGAATTCCCGGGTGTGACCGGTTCAGTTTTCGGTCTGCTCGACATGAAAGACGGCGAAGAGTTTACGGAAGGGTCGGCCGTGGTACTGGTCAAGCCGAAAAAAGTCGATGGTCCGGATAGAGTCGTTTTTAAATTGAAGTAGGGCCGGTCTGTTATATTTACAAAAGCCCGGTTGCAGTGCCGGGCTTTTGTCTTTTCTGATTACGTATAATCCTCAGCCATGATCTTTTTGTCCGGGAGACAGATTTAAT
>CAYUPL010000035.1:9218-38206 GCA_964446655.1 uncultured Desulfopila sp. | reverse complement strand
CAAAAGGGGGATGACAATGAGATATTTTACCTATAAGGGCAGTACCATCCCGGCTCTGGGGCTTGGAACCTGGAAATCGAGCAAAGGAGAAGTATATGGCGCCGTGAGAGAGGCGCTGCATATCGGCTATACCCACATTGATTGCGCTCCGGCCTATGACAATGAAGTCGAGGTGGGTGCGGCCCTCAGTGAAATGATCGGTTCGGGGCAGGTTCTGCGGCAGGATCTCTGGATAACGTCCAAGCTGTGGAACAATGCCCATATTCCCGAAGATGTTGAGCCTGCTCTGCGGAAGACACTGCGGGACCTCCAGTTGGAGTATCTCGATCTTTTCTTGATGCACTGGCCGGTGGCCTTCAGCCCCAAGGTCTTTTTTCCAAGAGATGGTTCCTCTTATCTTTCTCTGGAAAAAGTACCGCTTCTTGAAACCTGGCAGGCCATGGAGGAATGCGTCGCCAGGGGACTTGCCAAACATATCGGTGTCTGCAACTTCAGTACAAAGAAGCTCGGCGAGCTGTTGAGCAAGGCCTCGGTTTTGCCCATGATGAACCAGATCGAGCTTCACCCTTACTTGCAGCAGACCGAGATGCTGGAGTTTTGCCGGACAAACGATGTTCTGCTTACGGCCTACTCACCGCTGGGCTCCTCAGACAGGCCCAGGGGCATGAAGAAAAAGGATGAGCCTTCACTGCTGCACAATCCCGTTATTGTCGAGGTGGCGGAAAAGCATGGCAAAACACCAGCCCAAATCCTGATCTGCTGGGCTCTGGCGAGAGAGACCGTGGTGATCCCGAAATCCGTGAATCAAACGCGTCTGCGCGAGAATTTCCAGGCCGGCGAGATCCTTCTCGATGATGAGGATCTCGTCAAAATTGCCGGTCTTGATATGGGCTACCGCTATGTCGATGGCTCCTTCTGGGAGGTTCCCGGCTCGGGGTATACCGCGGCGGAACTCTGGGATGAGTAGCATCTGCAAAAGCAGGGTGATAAAAAGATAAGAGAGTGTGCCGGACTTCGAGGTCCTGATTCATTTCATCACTCTTTGTTTTTCTCTTCTTTAAGCTGTTCTATGCCGGCCCGCAGAAAAAAACACAAACTACACTCATCACCACGACAATGGCCTCGGTTATCCTCCCCTTCATAGCCCTCTACTCCGCGGTTCTCCTACTGATGACAGGCATAGGCCTGCTCGGCACCTACCTGCCCCTACAGCTTACCATCGCCGGAGTTTCGGCCCAGATCATTGGTTTTGTCACCTCGTCCTATTTCGCCGGCATGCTCTTCGGCGCCTTTCAGTGCCACCGGCTCATCAAAAGCGTCGGTCATATCCGCTCCTTTGCCGCTTTCGCCGCCCTGGTGACCGCCGTAGTCATGCTGCACGGTCTCTACATGGGGCCGCTTTTCTGGGGAGCACTCCGTTTTCTCGCCGGCGTTGCCACCATCGGCCTCTACATGGTCATCGAAAGCTGGCTCAACGAGTGCAGCCAGCCACGGATACGGGGCAAGGTGCTGGCGATATACATGATGGTGAGCTATCTCGGCATGGGCGTCGGCCAGCAGTTGCTCAATTTCGGCAACTCCTTCAATCTACCGATGTTCTACATGGTCGGGCTGATGCTGGCTCTGAGCCTGGTGCCAATAACCCTTACTCACTCGATCTCCCCCCAGCTGCCCGCGGTTGAACGCATCAACGCTGTCGAACTCTTCCGCAAGACGCCCACCGGCATGCTTGGTTGCCTCTGTGCCGGGCTGCTCAGCAGCGCTTTTTACGCCATCGGACCGGTGTTCTGCCACCAGATCGGCCTGAGCGTCTCCGAACTGACACTGGTGATGACTGTGACCATCTTCGGAGGCATGGTGCTGCAATGGCCGATTGGAGCGGTCTCCGACCGATTCGATCGAACCTTCGTCCTCATTTTCCTTGGATTCATGGTGATGCTTGTCAGCATCATCATCTTCTTTTTTGCCGCCACATCCTACACCCTTCTGCTGGTGCTCATGACCATTTTCGGTGGCCTGGCCTTCACTCTCTATCCCGTTGCCGTGGCCCGTGCCCATGATATTTTCGAGCCCAGGGATATCGTCGCTGTGAGCTCGGTGCTCCTGCTTTCCTATGGCGCCGGCGCGGCCGCAGG
Organism: uncultured Desulfopila sp.; assembly: GCA_964446655.1. Lineage (GTDB taxonomy): Bacteria > Desulfobacterota > Desulfobulbia > Desulfobulbales > Desulfocapsaceae > Desulfopila_A. The sequence goes on along the minus strand of CAYUPL010000035.1, from coordinate 36,071 downwards.
TCCCCTGCTGGCCTCTTCTTTCATAGCCATGCTCGATTCGGCCTACGGTCTTTTCGCCTTCTGCTCCATGGTCAGCGGCTGCTACGCATTGTTGACCTTCTTCCTGCGCCAACAGAAAATCATCACCGTCGTCGCCCCCGAGGACAACAGCGATTTCGTCGCCCTCAAAAGCAGTTCACCGGTTGCGGCTTCCATCATCGCCCTCGACGAAGAGGAAATTGCAATGGCGGAAGCGGCCACCAAAGAGGAAGAGGAGGCCTGATCACTTTTGGCGCCTGCCTTCTCTTGCTGTGGGCGACAGCGACCATCAGTTCCTTTGGTTCGATTGCGCCACAATCATTTTCCTTGTTTGACAGGGCGGCTGCCTTGCAAGCGGAGTTCGAGCTCTTTTTCCATCTGCTCAATAACCAGAGTCAACGCGGCCGATTCCTCTATGGGACCGGAATTATTCCAGCCGGTCCGCAGTGCCTCTTCTTTCTTCCGGCGGAAGTGTTGCACCGACTCCACCATGGTTTTCCAACCAAACAATTTCTGCAGAATATGCCGCTCGGCAGCGGAGAGATCCCTGTCTGTATCTATGCTTCTGTTTCCGTCAATGAGAATGATCATATGGGAAATTCAATGCCTGATGATCAACGAACCGGCTGATGGAAATCGTTACTTCACCGGCTACTGCCGGAGATGTTGTCGTCAACAGAAGGAGCAGAAAGGGAAAGAGGGGGAAGGTTTTCATGATATTCCTTTAATATGAAGTTCTCCGGCTAATAAATTCCTGAAACTGTAGACTTTATATGATAGTATGGTTTGAAGCAAGATTTATTCTTATGTCCGGTTAAAGACGGCGGCTATCCTTGGCCTCTGTCTGTCCTGTATCTGATGCGATGAAGATTTTGAAAGGAAATATATGCATACCAAAGTAACCCTTTTTGTCCAGTGCCTGGTGGATTCGATGTTTCCCGAGGTGGGCGATGCCATGGTGGATGTCCTGCAGCGATTGCAGGTTCCTCTTCACTATCCGGCAAAGCAGACCTGCTGTGGTCAGCCGGCCTTCAACAGCGGTTATCAGCGAGAGGCCAAGGCTGCCGCACGCCGCTTTGTCCGGGTTTTCGGTGATGCCGAGAGAATCGTCTGCCCGTCTGGTTCCTGTGTGCATATGGTTCGTCATCATTATCCCCAGCTTTTTGCCGATGAAGACCTGGAGTTTCGTATGCGGGTCAAAGAGATAGGCAACAGATGTTATGAATTCAGTGAGTATCTGGTTGATGTGCTTGGAGTGGTCAATTTGGGCGCACGGTATCCCGGCAGGGTGACATATCACGATTCCTGTCATCTGTCGCGGGGCCTGGGTATTCGAGCACAGCCCAGGACCCTGCTACGCCATGTCGAGGGGCTGCAGCTCATCGAAATGAATGACAGTGATGTCTGCTGCGGTTTCGGCGGCACCTTCAGCGTCAATTATCCCGAGATATCGACAGCCATGGTGGATGAAAAGATAGACAATATCCTGGCCGCCGGCGCAGAGTGCGTTACCGGCTGTGATGTCAGCTGTCTGATGAATATCAAGGGACGTCTGACACGACGGGGGGAGAGTGTTGCGGTGAAGCATATTGCGGAAATTCTGGCAGCCCGAGGAGGGCAATTGTCATGAAAACGCCTAATAAACCGGCATATAGTGAAGATGCCGTCAAGGGATTAGGCAACCAGTGTCTGCAGAACAGTCTGAAAAAGCTGCAGAATCGCTTCGGTAAAGGTGCCATGGAGTTTTGGGCCGATATGGAGGACGGCGAGCTGCGCGACCGGGTTAAAGAGAGTCGAATGGCGACCCTGGAAAATCTTGATGTCGTCCTTGCCATGCTGGCCGAAAAAGTACAGCAGGCCGGCGGTCATGTCTATTTTGCCCGGACGGCGAAGGATGCGGTGGACTATTGTCTTCGGGTTGCCCGGAAAAATGAGGTGAAGAGCGTCGTCAAGGGCAAGTCGATGACGTCGGCCGAAATTGGACTTGACGAGGCACTTTTGCGTCACGACATCGAAGTGACCGAGACCGACCTTGGTGAATTTATCATCCAGCTGGCCGACGATCAGCCCTCTCATATCATTGCGCCCTGCATTCATCTCGACCGGCAGCATATCGGCAGACTCTTTGAGGAAAAACTGGGAATTGCCTATACCGATGACCCTCCGGAACTGACTCGTGCGGCCCGCAAGGCGCTACGTCGGAAAATGCTGGATGCCGATATGGGTATCACCGGTTGTAATGTCGCCTGTGCCGAAACCGGGAAAATCAGCCTGGTTTCCAATGAGGGCAATATCCGCATGGTGACCACCATGCCGAGGATCCATCTGGCCCTGATGGGTATAGAGCGGGTTGCCGCCACCATGAGCGATCATCAGGGGGTGCTGCAACTCCTCACCCGAGGGGCCGCCCTGCAGAAGCTGAGTACCTATGTCGGTTTCTGCGGTGCTCCGGCGGCGGAAGGTGATCCCGATGGCCCGGAAGAGTTTCATCTGGTGATGATCGATAACGGCAGATCAAAGATTCTGGGAGACAGTGACTTCAGAGAGGTGCTCGCCTGTATTCGCTGCGGCGCCTGCCTGAATATCTGCCCGGTCTATGGTCGAATCGGCGGTCATGCCTACAATTCACCCTATTCCGGCCCCATTGGTGCTGTAGTAACTCCTTTGCTTTATGGTATCAATAAATATGCCGATCTCTGCAAAGGAGAAAGCCTCTGCGGTGCCTGTCTTGATATCTGCCCGGTAAAAAACGATCTACCCCGGATGCTGCTTGCCCTGCGGCATAAGCTGGCCTATGGTGATAAACACTGGCAGACCGATAAACATAATCGGAGAGAGGCTTTTGCCTTTAAGCTGTGGCGTCTGCTGATCGGCAACACCATTCTGTATCGATTCGCCCTGCGCTGCGGCCGGATAGTGCAGAAACCTTTTGTCGGCAAGGCAGATATGATTGCCAAAATGATCGGTCCCGCTTCTGCATGGACCAGAGACCGGGACTTACCTTCTTTGGCGAAGGAGCCCTTCAGCACACGCTGGAGAAGAAAGCACAGGAAAACGGAGCAGCGCAGACAAGAGGTGAAAAATGGGTGAGAAAGCTGCCTTTATGGCCGGTATCAGGGAAGCACTTGGTTTTTCCGCGGAAGAGGTCCGTGGAGTCGAAGAGTGCCGGTCACTGTTTGCGGAAAGTGATGATATGCTCATTCTTGACAGGATACGATATCGCACCCACGTTGAAAAGCAGGCCCTGCTCCGGATTTTGCAAAACAATGCCCGGCAACTGCACCTTGACGTTCATGCGGTGCCGTCACTTGGTGCTGCAGCCGACCGAATTGTAGATATCATCAGAGCATGCACACCCGAGTTTTCCACGGCCAGACAGGTCATCCAGCATGATCATCCGGATATTGCCGAACTGCAGCTTTGGCAGAGATTTGTCGGCGAGGCCGTTGCCGTGCACACCTCCTATCAGGCCGACCGGGAAGTTACGGCAAAATCAGTGCAGTCCTGCATTGGTATCACCGTACCCAGATGGGGTGTGGCCGAATCCGCTACCGTTGTGCAGCTGACGGAACCAGGCAGACCGCGCTCCACCTCGCTGCTGCCTTCCGTCCATATTGCGCTGCTTCGTCTGGAGTGGTTGCTGGCCGATCTGAAGGAGGTGTATGCCCTGCTTCGTCATGAGCCGCCTCGGGAGTCATTCGTTTTTATAACCGGTCCGTCGAAGACGGCTGATATTGAAGCCCACATGGTGCATGGCGCACATGGTCCCCAAGAAATGCATCTTGTGGTGATTGATGAGCGGATGGTGCACCAGAAAGAATACAGAGGCTCAGGGCTTTTTCCGCCTGAATAGGCAGTAGCAAAAGAGCTTTACCGAAAAAAAGAATGAAGACATGGAAATACTAACCCTTGTGGAAAACAGTTGTGCCGATACACGGCTCAAGGAAGAGTTTGGTCTCTCTCTGCTGGTGAAATGCCGGACGGGCTGTGTCCTTTTTGACATGGGTGCCGGCGCACGCTTTGCCCTCAACGCCGCAATACTGGAAGAGGATTTGGCTGCAGTTGATTGCGCGGTTCTCTCCCATGCCCATTATGATCATGGCGGAGGTCTGGCAACCTTTCTGGAAAAGAACAGCCTGGCGCCCATTTATGCGGGCAAGGGAGCAGAGGGGAGCTATTATGCCCATGCCGGCGCCAGAGTACCTCTTCTGCTCGAGCCCCTTCTCTCACCGGTGACGAAACGGAGTACTCTCTTTTGCCGTTATATCGGCCTTAACAGAGCGGTGCTCGAACAGGCCGGGCAACGCCTCATTGCCGTGCAGGGCGCGATAGAGATTTTAGCGGATGTATCTCTGCTGACCGACATAGGCCGGGCTCGGCAAACTCCGCCAGGCAACAGGTATCTGCTCGAGCAGCGAGAGGATGGGTTGCATGAAGATCCCTTTCGTCATGAATTGATCATGGTCATCAGGGATATAGATGGCCTGGTGCTTTTTACCGGATGTGGCCATCGTGGCATTCAGAACATGGCCGAGACCGTCCAACATCATTTTCCAGGAGAAAAGATCAAAGCCGTTGTCGGTGGCTTTCACCTGTCACTCCAGCCAGGCAAACCTGGAATAGCCGGAACAAGGGAGGATATTGCAGCCATTGCCCGCTTATTTAACGAGGCCGGTGTCGACAGGGTCATAACGGGCCATTGCACCGGTGATGAGGCCTGTAGCATTCTGGCGGAGGAGATGGGGGAGAGGTTTTCCCGTTTGGCAACAGGCCTCAGGTACACGATTTGATGGTGCTGCACAATGCTATCTTCTTCTGCACATAAAGGAAGCTGAAATGGAAACTGGTGTGTTGACAACCGAGATGATGATTGTTTTTGCTCTTATGGGGCTGGCCATTATTCTTTTTGTTTTCGATCTGCTCCGTGTCGATCTGGTGGGCATTCTGATGATGGTACTGCTGCCCCTGAGTGGGGTCGTCAGTCCGGAGCAGGCCATTGCCGGACTAAGTTCCAACGCGGTGGTCTCCATCATTGCGGTTATGATAATAGGGGCGGGATTAAACCGTACCGGCGTTATGAACCTTGTGGCGACGCAGATTATAAAAATTGCCGGTTCCGCCGAAGTGCGGATTATGGCGGTGGTTTCGTTGACGGTGGCAATAATCTCAAGCTTTATGCAGAATATCGGAGCGACAGCTCTCTTTTTGCCGGCAACCATGCGGATCAGCCGCCACTTGAATATCTCGGCCAGTCGTATCCTGATGCCCATGGGGTTCTGCGCTATCACCGGCGGTTGTCTTACCCTGGTGGGCTCCAGTCCCCTGATCATGCTCAACGATCTTATGGAAAGCTGGTGGCGCAATAATTCCAAAGCAGTCGATGGCATGGAGTTTGAGCCCTTGGGACTTCTTGCCGTCACTCCGATTGGTTTTGCCCTTCTTGCTGGTATTCTTCTCTATTTTGTCCTGTTCAGTAGAAAACTGTTGCCCAAGGAGGTCTGTCTTATCGATGAAAATTGCATGGACAAGCGGCTCCAGGAGATCTATGGAACAGAAGTGGGAGAAAGTTTCGAGGTGGAGGTTCCACCATATTTCCCGCCCCAGACCCTGGAAGAGTTGGAATTGCGGCCGCGCTATCATGTGACCGTGATCGGTGTCGCCAAGGAAGACGGCAAACGTAAAGACCTTTCCCCCACCAAGGGGACACATATTGAGCCGGGTGATACCCTGTGGATTATCAGCTCTGCGGAGCGATTAGCCAAAGTAGCAGCCGATCATGGCTGGCGCATCAAAAAAGAGCATGATGTCTTCAGGGATCTCAGCTATCCCGAGGTGTCAGGTGTGGTTGAAGGGGTTGTCATTCCCCATTCCAACCTGAGCGGATACTCCATGGAGGAACTGCAGTTTCGTGAGTTATACCATGTCAATCCCCTGGCCATTGTCCGCGGTGACGAAATTATCATGGAGAATATCAATATAACGCAGCTGCGTCAGGGCGATACTATTCTGCTGCAGGGGCGATGGCAGCAGTTCAGGCTGCTGGCCGGCAAAATGGATATCGCCTTTATCGAGGATATCAGAGGGGAGGACCTCAAGCCGGAGAGAACCCGCTGTGCTCTTTTTTTCCTGATACTTTCGCTGATAATGATACTGAGTTTTCAGGTCCAGCTCTCCATTGCCCTGCTGACCGGAGCTCTCGGCATGATCGTGACCAATGTTATCAAGGCGGATCGAGCCTATGAGGCGGTGGACTGGCGCACGGTATTTCTGCTCTCGGGTCTGATACCTCTGGGGACCGCCTTTGAACAGACGGGTGCCGCGGCCTTTATCGCCACAGGTGTACTCGATATGGTGGGGGTGCCGTCTCCGCTGCTCCTCATGGTGATCCTTTCTCTGCTGTCGGCCTTTTTTTCACTGGTAGCATCAAATGTCGGCGCCGTCGTCCTGATGGTTCCCCTGGGAATGAACATGGCCGTCACCATTGGGGCTGATCCGGTTCTTGCGGCCATGGTGGTGGCTCTTTCGGCCTCCAACACCTTTATCCTGCCGACCCATCAGGTCAATGCGCTCATTATGCGGCCGGGCGGATATCGAACCAGGGATTATATGAAGGCAGGTATCGGAGCAACCATTCTTTTCACGGCTATTCTGGCCTCGTGTCTCTCTCTTTTCTATGGAGTTTGAGGTGGTAATTTACTTGTCACCACCATAAAAAAAGGCTGCACCGGAAGGCACAGCCTCTATAGACACAATGGTTATGAGAAATTCGGGCTAGAAGATGTCAAGCAATGCTGCAGCAGCGTTCTGTAATAAAACGTACCATGAGATCCAATACGATATTCTGTGCTTCCAGGTGAGGAATATGAGCGCAGCCGGCGATGATTTCCGCGCGGGCATGAGGGGAAGCAGCGGAGATGATTGCCTGGACTTGGCCCAGCGAGCCGTACTGGTCATCATTGCCCTGAAGAACCAGCACAGGCGCGGTAATACTCGGCAAACAATATTCGATATTCCATGACCCGAACCAGCTGGACAGCCAGATTTTGTGCCAGGCATCAAAAATGGTTGCCGTGTTTTCTCCATGGTAGGTGTGCAACCCGGCCAGTTTGCCTTTTTGCCATGCCTGCAATGCGGCTTGGATACCACTTATTGTTTCCGTATCAACAAAAACATGAGCAGCCTCGGTTATGATTCCTTTGAGTAGAGGAGGTCGTTCGGCGCCGTAAAGTAATGCGATACTGCCTCCGTCGGAATGGCCGATGAGAATGTATGCTTTTTGCGGGATGAGTTTTTCCAGGAGTAGAGGGAGCTCCTTCAGGGCGAGGTCATGCAGATAGTGGATTGTGCGCTCATGTCGCAAAGGCGATGATTTTCCGTGGCCGATGCGGTCATACACTAAGCCGGCACAGCCGGTTGCGCCGCAGAGCAGATCGGGGAAGTCGCGCCACATGGAGATGCACCCCAAGGCTTCGTGGAGATAGACCAGAACGGGTTTATCCTTGTCGCCTTCGATACGTCGGTAGTGCAGCCTGCAATGGGGCTGCAGAATCAGATCCGCCAAAGTGTTCTCCTTCGCAGTAGTATGTGGGTGAGCTCGTGACTTCTCTTTGAAGTGTTACAGGAAAAACAGATCCGTTGCAAACGGATCTCTAATCGACCACTTTAAAACCTTGCAAAAAGACCTCTACTTGGATAGCTTGAGAGAGAAAGGATGCTGAGTCCGTAGGCCAGGAAGAAGGCCTTGCCGCTTCGTGCCGAAAAGGTACCGGTCTGGTGGCTGTCGGGATACAACGCTTTTCCCTTAAATGGATAGTTATGAAGAAGACCAACCCATTCTGGAGACTGGTTTTTCTGTCCCTGGCCCTGACGCTGTTCTTTGTCTTTTTGATTTTCCTTGTTATCCTGTTGCGCCTTGATGAAGAGCAGCTTCATGTCGCCAAGGAAATCGTTGCGCAAAATGTGTATTCTTTTCTGCTGCTGACTACCGTTGTTCCCGTCGCTCTATGGGTCATTTTTGAGATCTGTTATACTCGGTTTTACCTGCCGCTTCGCAAAATCCCTACAGAAATTTCCGTTATTTGCAACACAAACCCTTCTCACCGCCTCAATGTCACCGGGAACCATAATATCAGGGAGCTTTCCGGGGCCATCAATGCCCTTGCCGATGTTTATGAGAATCTCAGTAAAAATATCGATCTGGAAATAGGCAAGGCCAGAGAAGCAACAGAAAAAGAGCGTAACCTGCTGGCAGCCATTATGGCCGAGCTGCCGCTTGGCTTGATAATATGCAACAGTAACGGCAGAATCCTGCTGTTCAACTCCCAGGCCAGGACACAATTCAGCCCCGCCTCGTCCAGCAGACGTTCGGAATATTTTCTCGGCCTGGGGCGATCCATCTTTCATATCATTGAACAATCCCTGATTTCTCATGCGCTGGAAGAGATTGAAGAGCGCCTGCAAAGGGGAAAAAAGAGGGTTGCTTCCTACTTTATAACGCAGATTGAAAACAAAGAGCCTGTTCTGGTAGAGACCATTCCGGTATTGAACGAGGAACGCCGCATAACCGGCTTTATTTTAAGCCTGCAGGATATCTCCACCAATATTAAAAAGTATGAGTCAATCAGCAGAAGCGTACTGTTGCTGGAGCGCAACATGGAAGAAAGTTTTACCGCTCTCAAAGGGCATGTGCTCCAGGGAAAACAGCCGGAACCACAACTTCTGCAGCAAGTGGAGCAGTGCCTGGCAGCGATGCGGCAACATCACAATTCCGCCTGCGGCACTATTCTCGAGGCCGCTTTTGAGACCATACCGTTGAGCAGGCTCAAGCTGGGGCATTTCCTCTTTTTGCTGCAGAAGGCGGCAGGCTACGGCAAAAATATCAGGGTGAATGTCAGCAGCACCAGTCGTGACACCAGAATTCTCGGCGATACCTATTCATTTGTGGCGGCCTTGGTATTTGTTCTGGAAAATCTGGCGCAATTGACCTCCTGCGATGAATTTGACCTGCAGGTAACAGCAGACGACAAGACGGTCGAATTTGACCTCACCTGGGATGGCAAGCCGGTGCGGAGGTGTGATGTCGATCATTTCACTACTCTGCAGGTCGCCTCGCTGTGTCGGCTGGATTATATATTGCGGCAGAACAAAGCTGCTCTGCACTATGATAGCAGCGCGGCAGCGGTGAGCAGGATAACAATTTCCGCCAGGGTGGAATTGCGCCTTCCCTTTCCGGGTCGACGAAGATCTCCCGTTATTGCCGGGTCACGGCCGGAGTATTACGATTTTAACCTTTTTGAGATCGGCGACGAAAGCCTGGACTTGCTCAATGCCGCCCTGACCACTTTAACCTATAGTGTGATTGATACGGAAACCACGGGGCTTGATCCTGCCGGCGGTGATGAAATCGTTGCCATAGGTGCGGTGAGAATTGTGAGAAACCGTATCGTGCATGAGGACTGTTTTGAGCAGTTGGTCAATCCGGGGCGGGACATTCCCTTTGAGGCATATAGAATACACGGCATCGATCCGACAATGGTATCTGATAAACCGGATATCGATACGGTTCTGCCGGCCTTGAAACGGTTTGTTTCCGACACGGTCATAGTAGGACATGATGTCGGTTTTGACATGAAGATGATCAAAATGAAGGAGAAGAGCTCCGCCGCTGTTTTCAATAATCCGGTGCTGGACACCCTGCTGCTTTCCGCTATGCTGCATCCGATTTACAAGCAGCATAATATTGAAAGTATTGCCGCGAGGCTGGGAGTCAACATAGTCGGGCGTCATACTGCATTGGGTGATGCCGTTGCCGCGGCGGAGATTTTTCTCAAATTGATTCCAATATTACAGAGCAGAGGCATAACCACCTTGAAGGAGGCCCTGGAGGCTTCTAAGCGCACCTATTTTTTACGGCTGCGTTACTGAAGATAATGTCGAAAAGAGTCATTGAAGGTGCCGGGATGGGCTCTGTGATAAGCGCAGACTTCGAGAAAGCTTGATATATCTACTGGTACAACCATATGAGGCCGCATATGAAAGAAGCATATAGCTATGAGCCCTTTTCCCTGCTGTCTGAAGATGAATTTGCCGCCATTTCGAGCCATCTGCGCCATGAAAAACCGAAGAGAGGAACGGTTCCGTTTGTCCAGGAAATCACCCAGATTGACAGGTTTTGTCTGCTGCTGTCCGGCTCTGCCAGGATCTATTTTGAGTTTAATTTTACCGAGACGCTCAAGCGGGAGCTGCGGGCCGGGGACAGTTTCGGTGGTATATCCATTTTGCTCAACGAAGGAATTGCCACCAAAACCTTAAGGTTTGTTGAGGATACCGACATTGTCAGTCTCAGTGCCGCGCATTTTTTAACACTTTGCGAAAAAAACGAGGCTTTCACCGAATTTTTCACCAGTGCCTTCGGGAAAAGCATGATCAACAGGACCTACGCCGGCATAATTTCGCGCCAGGTTAAGGACAAGGAGCTGAATCTTCCCTTTTTTAACCAGCCTATTTCGGCCATGTACCGCCCGGTTACCGCCACCTGTTTCAGTGATACGGCCATTCAAACGGCTGCTGCAACCATGGCAGAAACCAACAGCAGTGCCCTGCTTGTCAGAAGTGACAGCGGTATCGAAGGAATCGTCACCGACGCCGATCTACGTAAACGGGTAATTGCGCGTAAGCTCGACTATTCCTTACCCGTTAAGGAGATAATGTCCAATCCTGTTATTTCCATCAGTGATCAGAGCCAGGTGTACGAGGCCTTTCTGACAATGATTGAAAAGGATGTACGCCATCTGATGCTGATCAATCTACAGGGTGAGATAACAGGAATAATAACGGAGAAGGATCTCATTGCCGCTCAGACCGAGTCGACCTACCTGCTCATCAAAACCGTTAAAGCGGCCAAAAATATAGCGCAGCTGGAAAACATCCACGCCAGGTTGATACGAATGCTGCTGGCCCCTATCCAGAACGGCTCCAGTACCGAGTATATAACAAAACTGATCACGGCCTTTTCCGATGCCATTATAGATAAAGTGATCACCTTTGCTCTTGAAGAATTGGGTCCGCCTCCCTGTTCCTTTGTTTTTCTGATTATGGGATCCGAAGGAAGGGAAGAGCAGACGTTTATTTCCGATCAGGATAATGCCCTTGTCTATCAGGACCCACCAGACGGAGAAGAGAAGGACAAGCTACAGCACTATTTTGAAAAACTGGGAGAACGAATCTGTGATCAGCTCGCCGTTGCGGGGTACAAACTCTGTGGTGGCAACAATATGGCCAAAAATCCGGAATGGTGCCGGCCTCTGTCCGCCTGGAAGCAGTATTTTCATAAATGGATTCATGCGGCTAAACCGGAAGATCTGCTTTATTCCAGTATTTTCTTTGATTTCAGGGGAGTATGGGGGGAATTATCGCTGGCTGACGAACTGAAGGACTATCTCTTGCGTTCCATTGAGAAATGGCCGGGATTTCTTAGGAATCTGACGGAAAACACTCTTTTCTTTAAACCGCCCATAAGCTTTTTCGGCAGGTTTGTCGTGGAAAAAAAGGGAGCCTATCAGGGCTGTTTCGATATCAAGATCGCCCAGCTTCCCATCATAGATTTTGCCCGTGTGTATGCCCTGCAAAACCGGATTGGTGACACCAATACCCTGCGTCGTCTGTTCAAGCTGCATAAGTTGCAGGTCCTTTCCGACGAAGAGTACCGGGATATGGTACAGACCTATAACTATCTTATGCGGTTACGATTTCTGCACCAGATTACTGTTATTATCGATGAACGGAAAGAACCGGATAACTACATCAACCCCGATGAACTGTCCTATCTTGACCGGGCAATGTTGAAAAAGGGATTTAATCGGATAAAAAAATTTCAGCAGAAACTGAGCTTTGATTTCACCGGAACGGCGTGATTGGTGAGACGGCCCGCTCAATGGCTTCCTGCAATTCCGCCATGGACCCCATTTTGGAGACGATTGCAACCGGTGCAATGTCCCGGGTTTCCCTGGCCAGGTGTTTTTGATCATAGCCGCTGAAGATAACAATGGGGATATGATATTTTCGGGTAATCTCCCGGGCGGCCTGCAACCCGGTTATTCTACCCGAGAGGGTGATATCCATCAGAATGACTTCAGGCTTGTCGGTAGCGGCCCGCTCAATGGCTTCCTCTCCTGTGGTTATGGCGTCTCCGACACTATATCCGAAGGAGCGCAGTTTGCGCACCAGCATTATCCCCACCAGAATCTCATCTTCTACCACCATGACTTTTGTTGAACGTTTCATAGCCGCCTTGCAGTGTGTGGTTCGGGAAAAGTAATACTGTACCGCGTACCGTTATTGCGCTCAATGGCAATATGTCCTTTCAGCTGCAATTTAACCAGTGTATTGATAATGATCCCCATACCAAAGGAGGAACTGTTTTCCGCATCAATATCGACAGGCAGGCCGATGCCGTCATCTGCTATGATGAGCAGCAGATTGGCATCCTCTGTTCTGCCAAAGCTGATTGATATGGTGCCCTTTCTCCCTTCCGGAAAGGCGTGCTGGATGGAGTTGGTTATAATTTCGTTGGTAACCAGTCCCAGAGGAATGGCATAGTCGATACTGACAGCCAGTGGTTCCGTGTTAACCAGCAGCGAAATTCTGCCGTCAACGACCATGGAAGAGAGAAGGGATTCGGCTACATCCTTGAGATAGGATCCGCCGTCGATCTGGGCAAGGTTCTTTGATTGATAGAGTTTTTCATGGACAAGTGCCATTGAGCGGATCCGGTTTTCCATTTCCAGAAAGATCGTTTTGAGGCGCTTGTCGTCGATGTCACCGCTCTGCAGCTCAAGCATGGAGATGATGACCAGCATGTTGTTTTTGGTGCGATGGTAGATTTCCTTCAGGAGCACCTCTTTTTCATCCAGAGATTCCTGCAGCCGGCGATCCTGTATCCTGAGGCGCTCCTCATTCTTTTTTATGGCGCTTACATCGGTTATGGTACCAACCAGTACTTTTTTATTCTGCCAGGTAGACATCTTCGACCAGATCTCGCCATAAAAAGTCGTGCCGTCCGGTCGGCGACATTTGATGGTGTAGGGTGGGATATCCTCGCCCTGGAAACGTTTGGCCATATTGTCTTTGACAAGCTGGTGGTCTTCGTCACAAATGAGCTGCAGAGGCTGTTTCCCTATCATCTCCGCCTTGCTGCTGTGAAAAATTGTTTCGGCAAAGGAGGTATTTACATAGATGAACCGGCCTTCTTCCACAATACAGACACCGGCCTTTGAGGACTCCAGCGTATCATAATACTGTTGCTGGCTGTTGCGCAGAGCCCCGGCGACGATCTGGCGTCGTTCCACTTCTCTGTTGAGCTGCTCAATGGTTTTTTCCAGTTCATTCTGCTGCTGCACCAGGGCTGAGCTTCTCCGTCTGACCTTTTCTTCCAGGAAATCGGTATAGGTTTGCTGCTCGTCTCGGATCTTCTCCAGTTGCGCCACCATGGAGTTAAATGAGGAGGCCAGGATACCTACTTCGTCAGCGGATGTGACGGGGCTGCGCACCGTAAGGTCACCGGCGGCGACCTGCTCCGTGGCCAGAACCAGTCTGCGCAGGGGCGTGATCAGATATTTGAGAAGAGAGTATATGATGAGAATGGCAATCGATATGGTCATGAGAGAGAAAAGCACACCTTTGGCGGCCATATTTTTTACGGTCTTATCGAGTTCGGTACGACTCTGGGACGCAAAGGAAAGCATGTCGTTTTCACGGGTCACCATACCGAAGATCCAGTCCTGTCCAGCCATTTTACTGGTGACGAAATAGTAGTCTTCATCCTGCAAAGTGAGCTCTGTCCAGTGGTTTCGGTTGGCTCTGGCCTGGTAGACCATTTCTTTGACGGCGTCATTGCTTGATTCCCACAAGTAGGTATTGAGGCGATCGCTTGAATTACGATATGAAGAGTGGTCGATAGAGAGGCCGAGGAGCTGATAGTGTTGTTGCGGCAGTGCTATTATTTTGCCGTCCGGATCGAGCAGGAAGGAGAAATGGATAAGATTCTGGTCGTGAGCATCATCGTTATGAAGAATATCGTTAATCAATGTGGTGAGAGGTACATCTATGCCGGTGATGCCGCGGAATATTTCATTGTGGTCATAAACAGGGGCGCTGGCCGTCAGCATGAAGCCTTCATCGACATCGTCCTTATAGACATTGGTCCATTGCACTTTTTTCCGGATATATCCTCCGGCTGTGAAAATTGTCACCGGTTCACCATGGCGTAGGTCGAAGACGGCGGGTGGAGGAATGTCCAGGGCCGCTTTCCTGTGTTTTGGGCTGTTGCTGCAATATTGACCAATCCCCGAAGCGGAAATGGAATGACTGGCCACATCGGGGTTTTCCTGCAGGACTTGTTGGAAGAGCGGTGTCATATGGGACATGGCTCGCAGTTCGGCAGCGATTGTATCTGAAATCTGCGGCGCACCCCAGAACATCGTAACCACCTGGTCGTCACCATGATTGGCCCAAACGCCGTTCTTGTCCTGTTTCTTAAAGATATAGTCGTGCAGGGGGGCTACGGCATAAAGATCGATATTGGCATGGATGGCGCTTGCCTGGCTGCCGAGCATGGCGGCTGATGCGGCAATACGGTCGAAATATTCCTGGTATCGCGCCGCCCTCTCCCTGCTGATTTGAGCAAGAGATGTAATGGTTTGGGACCGTATCTGCTGTTCACTCAGCCCAATAGCCTTTTTGCCGTAATGGTTCAGTGACTGCAAGGCCGACAAGGTGAGGGGCCCGATGGCTAGAACAATAACAAGAGAAAGGAACAGAAAAAGTTTGAAGCCTAAACTTTTCGTGGTTTGCCCCAACGCGGTGGAGGTGGTGGTTTCAGGATGTGACATAGTTGAAAAGAGCTGATTCCGGAAGCAGAAAACAGAGGCCTTGCTTGATTACTAACATGTTAAGGATGTTGTTTCACCAGTTATTTTCGCCTTTGCCGGAATTGGTCTTTCCCAAAAAAGCATTCCCTGCAAATCGATTGTGTGGGCAAAGAGGGCAGCTATACACCAAGATAGCGGGATTGAATATCCGGTTGGGCCTGTAATTCCGCCGTGGTGCCATTCCACACGATTTTGCCTTTCTCCATGATATAATGGCGTGCAGCAATGTTCATCAGGGCCTTGATGTTTTTATCGACCACCAGAATGGCCAGTCCTTTACTTTTCAGGATGGTCAAGCCACGCCAGATTTCCTTGCGGACCAGGGGGGCCAGACCTTCGGTGGCTTCGTCGAGAACGAGAAGTCGTGGATTGATCATCAGGGCCCTGCCAATGGCAAGCATCTGCTGTTCCCCACCGGAGAGCTGGTTGCCATAGTTATTGAGCCGGTCAGCCAGCCGTGGAAAAATAGTCAGAATATCGTCCATTGTATAGGGCGTCTCATGCCTGGTGTAATTAGCCGCCGTCGCCATGATATTTTCGCGAACAGTCAGGTTGGGGAAGATCTGACGGCCCTCCGGCACCAGGCCGATACCCAGGCGGGCCCTGCTGTAACTCGGCAGGGAATCGATCTTCTCTGCACCGAAAAAGATATGGCCGTGACGAACCGAGGTCAGTCCCATAATAGAGCGGACTGTGGTGCTCTTGCCCATGCCGTTTCTGCCGAGAAGAGTGACAACCTCCGCCTCGCCGACCTCAAGGGAGACACCGAACAGCGCCTGGCTTTCTCCGTAAAAGGTTTCTATCTCGGTAATCTTCAGCATCAGTCGTGCTCTCCCAGATAGGCAGCCTGCACAGCTGCATTTTGCCGAACCTCATCGGGCGTGGCGCTGAGAATACTTTCACCGTAGACCAGCACGGTGATCATGTCGGCCAGGGAAAAAACCACATCCATGTCATGTTCCACCAACAGAATGGTGGTGCTGCTCTGCAGTTTCCGAATCAGTTTGGAGAGCTCAACCGTGCCGCCGGGTCCCATACCGGCCATGGGTTCGTCGAGTATGAGCAGATCGGGCTTGCCGGTTAAGGCCATGCCGACCTCAAGCTGGCGTTTTTCTCCATGTGACAGGGCGCCGGCCACAATATGCCTTCGCTCGGCCAGATCGACCCGGGCCAGGGAGTCGGTCAATTTCTGTCTGACGATGCTGCTCTGCAGCCCTTTGCGCCAGAAACGGAAGTTGTGGCCGTTGTGGGCGCAGATGGAGATGGCCATGTTTTCAGCGACGGTGAGGTTTTCAAAAATATGGGTGATCTGGAACGATCTGGCGATTCCCAGGCGGGCGCGGCGATAGTCTCTGAGACGGCTGATATTTTTTGATTTATAGAAGATCGTGCCGCTGTCGGGCAGGATGTCTCCGGTCAGCTGGTTGACCAGGGTGGTTTTACCGGCGCCGTTGGGGCCGATAATGGCGTGGATATGGCCTTTTGTAACAGAGAAGCTCAGGTTTTTGGTGGCCTGCAAAGCACCATAGGCTTTATTGAGTCCGACCACTTCCAGAATCTTTTCAGCCATGGTCATTTTTCTCTCCGGCTATAAGACCGAAGAGTCCTCTTTTGGCAAAGATGACTACAAAAACCAGAAAGGGCCCCATATAGACCATCCAGTGTTCGGTATACATGGCCAGTATCTCCTCAAGAAGGAGGAAAACCGCGGCACCCAGTATCGGGCCGAAAAGGGTGCCGAGGCCACCGAGCAAAACCATGACCATTAATTCGCCGGAAAGGGTCCAGTGCATCAGGCCGGGGCTGACGTATTCGGTCTGGTTGGCCAGCAGCCCGCCGGCCAGTCCTGCCGCACCGCCGGCAATGACAAAACAGGCCAATTTGTATGTATAGGGGTTGATGCCCAGAGCACTGAGACGGCGTTCGTTATTGCTGCCGCCGCGAATGATAAGGCCGAACCGGGAATCCACCAGCTTTTTGGCAAGAAAGACAAAAAGGAAAAGCAGGAACAGGCAAACATAGTAAAAGGTCAGATCATCACTCAGTTCCAGAACAGGCAGGCTTGAGCGGGAATACAGAGAAATACCGTCGTCGCCGCCATATTTTTCCAAAGAGATGAAGAAATAGTAGGTCATCTGCGCAAAGGCCAGAGTGATCATGATAAAATGCATTCCTTTGGTCCTGAGGCAGAGGGCACCGACGACAAGGGCGATTACGGCGGAAACACCAACGGCAAGAGGCAGCACAACAAGGCCGTTCTCGCTGCCCTGGAGAACAAAGGGAAAGGTGAAAAGTGGTTCCATTGCCGAGGAGTGATAAAAGAATATGCCGACGACATAGGCCCCGATACCGACATAGGCGGCGTGGCCCAGGCTGATCATTCCGGCAAATCCAAGCAGCAGGTCAAGGCTGACGGCGGCAATGGCATATATCAGAATCCTGGAGAAAAGAGAGATAAAATAGGTCTCCTCCATAATGGTGGCGGCAATGGGCAGAACCAGGAAAAACAGAGCTCCTGCAATAATCAGAATATTTTTTCGATGCAGTGCTTTCATTAGCTGTGGGCGGGGAAGAGTCCGCGTGGTTTCCAGACAAGAATGGCCGCCATGAGAATATAGATGGCCATTGAGGCGAGTGAAGCCGCTACGGCATCGGCAGTGGCGGAGTTGAACAGCAGCCGGAACAGCGTCGGCAGAAAAGCCCGACCGAGGGTGTCGACCAGACCGACCAACAATGCCCCGGCAACCGCCCCTCTGATGGAGCCGATGCCTCCAATGACAATTACGACAAAGGTAAGTATCAGAATGGATTCTCCCATGCCGGATTCCACCGCGAAAATGGGGCCTGCCATAACACCTGCCAGGCCCGCCAGCAGGGTACCGAGTCCAAAAACCAGGGTGTAGAGGAGTTTGATGTTCACGCCGAGAGCTGCGATCATATCCCGGTTGGATGCTCCAGCCCGTATCTGCATGCCGAGTCTGGTGCGCGAGAACATAAGCCACAGGGCCAGGGCGACAAAGATTCCAACTCCGATTACGGCTAGACGGTAGACCGGATAGATGAGTCCGGGAAGCAGTTCGATACTGCCGCTGAGCCACGGAGGAACATCAAGATAGAGCGGCTGACGTCCCCAGATGATGCGGGTCAGTTCGTTAAAGAACATGATAAGGCCGAAGGTTGCCAGCACCTGATCGAGGTGCTCACGGTTATAGAGGTGGCGCAGGACGACGATTTCCACCACCATGCCGGTAATCGCGGCTGCAGGCAGGGCGGCGGCAAGTCCGAGAAGAAAAGAACCTGTTTGCGCTGCAACGGTGGCGCAGACGTAGGCGCCTATCATATAAAAAGATCCGTGCGCCAGGTTGATAACCTGCATGATGCCGAAAACGAGTGTCAATCCCGCCGACATAAGGAAAAGAGTGATCCCCAGCTGCAGACCATTCAGAAATTGTTCAACAACCAGCAGCATAACATATGGAGGCCGGAAAACAGCCTCCTTTTCCACCTACATGGGACATTCTGAAGCGTAGGCGTCTACATGGCTGGAGAACACCTTCTGCACTGTTTTGTTGGTATAGCCCTTTTCCGTGGCAATGACTTCTCGGATATAGACATCCTGAATGGGATGCTGGTTATTGCCGAAGCTGAAGTTGCCGCGCACCGAGTCGAATTCCGCCTTGTTGAGAGCGGCTGTGAAGAGGCTCATGTCGTCGAGGTTGCCATTGACTGTCTGCAGGGCGGAGCCGATCAGCCGGGCGGTGTCATACCCCTGGGCGGCATAAAGGGTCGGCATGCGCTCATAGGTCTTCTGGTAGGCTTCAACAAACTGGCGGTTGGCGGGGTAGTCGAGATCGTGCGTCCATTGGGAACCGTTTTTAACTCCCATTGCGGCAGGGCCGACGGCACTGAGGATGCGCTCATCAAAGGAAAATGCGGGACCGTAGACGGGGATTTCCTGGGTAAGGCCGGCCTGGGAATACTGTTTGAGGAAGTTTATACCCATGCCGCCGGGCAGAAAAAAGAAAACCGATTCCGGCTGCGCCGCTCTCAGGGTGGCGATTTCAGCGGCGTAATCCGATTGACCGAGCTTGGTGTATACTTCACCTGCTATTTCACCTTTGTAATAGCGTTTAAAACCGGCGAGGTGGTCTTTGCCGGCGGGATAATTGGGCGCAATGAGATAGACGCTTTTGTGACCAGCTTCGTTAACGTAGCGACCGACCACCTCATCGAGGTTATCGTTCTGATAAGAAACACTGAAGTAGTTGGGGTGGCATCCTGAGCCGGCCAGCTTCGAGGGTGCGGCGTTGGCGCTCAGGTAGACTGTTCCTTCACGTACAACCTTGGGAATAACCGCCATGGCAACATTGGAAAAAACAATACCTGTCAATATCTTGGCATTGTCTCTTTCAATAAAACGCTCGGCAATCTGCTTGCCCTTTTCCGGTTTGGCGCCGTCGTCTTCCACCATCAGCTCCACGGGGATGCCGCCCAGCTTGCCGTCTTCCTGGGCAATGGCGAGCATAAAACCGTCCCGAATGTCTTCGCCGAGATAGCCGGCTTTAGTGGAAAGTGTTGTTATCATACCGATTTTGACCGGCTCTGCAACGCAGAGCTGGGCAGAGACTGCTAGAAAAAACGCTGTCAATACAATCTTTTTCATGCTCCCCTCCCGTGTTTGGTTCTTGCTGTGGCCGGGATAGTGTCGCCCGTCCGTCGTTGTTATGGTATAGCGTAGAACTGGAATAAGCTGCGGAGCATGAGATGAAACAAGATTCTCTGTTGCCGTAAAAGAGACCTATCCTTGCCGGTAGTATCTTTACCGTTTTATCCTCTGGTCCGGGGCAGGCCCGGTGGACATTGAAGCGATACTCGGGTATAGGGTGTGATATGTATCTTTCTGCTCATTCCGAAAACTGAAAGACTAGAAAAAGATAGCCAAAGATGCAAGGAAAATAATTGTAACCGGTCCGCATCCGCTCGAAACAAGCCTGGCCGGCGGTCAGGTGACGAGGCGGCATTGCACGTGTTGTAAAGCGTACCGGTAGAGAAAAAAGGAGAATAAATCATGGCTGATATGGTGAATAAGCTGCTGTATGCCGAACTGGCGAAAAAAAATACCGCCGATGTTGTCATGCCGCCTTTTTGTGAATACAGCGAAGAAGAGCGGTGTTATGTGGTGACGGCATGGAACGGTAAATTTGCGGTGTATCCCGAGCGGGCCGCAGTGCGGGCTCTTTCGGGGACGGAGGAGCCGCATGACTATTTTTATGTTTTTCTGATCAACTATCTGCTGGCGGCAAAAAAGACCGAGCCTGCCGGTTGCTGGATTTCGGAGAAAGATCTTGCCGGAGGGGCAACTTTTTTTCGCGGGCCACATAAAATCCCGACGGAGTTGATCAGCTCAACCTACGGCAACGATCTGGCGAGGCTGCGGCAGAAGTGCACTTCTTTCGACGGAACTCCTCTGGATATGGCCGACTGCGCCTTTGCCTTTACCATTGTGGGATCGATTCGGGTGGCTTTGCTCTACTGGGTTGGTGATGAAGATTTTGCCCCGGAGGCAAAGCTTCTGCTGGATCAAACCGTGGCCGACTCTCTTCGCCTCGATGTCATTTTCGGGCTGCTCTGCGATGTCTGCGTCCGCCTGGCGAAAGAGGACCGGACCGACGTTTGATCGTCAAGCCATGGCAGGCCCTCCGCCTATCCAGGAAAATCAGGCAAGCGCAGACTCCGATCTGTCTCCCAGATGGCAGTAAAATTGGATTTGGGGGGGGTATAGGATGGTGAGGATGCAGGTTGTGGCAAGGAGGTAGGTTGGGGTGAAGGGAATGAAGCCCAACTTTGTTGCCTTTTTTGCGGAATTTGTTTCTTGCCTGGGTTCTTCGTTGTTATTAACATTGTTGTTGGGCTGCGCTGCGCTTAGCACCAACCTTACAATCCGGCGTGACCATTGAGCGATTTGTTAGCAGCTTCAGCCTTGAGGCGCTCAACCAGCCAGACCTTGATTATTGATTGTCGTGTAACGCCTATGCGAGCTGCTTCGCGATCCAATGATTCCACAACCCAGACTGGGAAGTCTATATTTATGCGTTTTTGCTTCTGATTGACCCGACGCCCAGTGGACAAATCGAGATCGTCAATGATGTCTTCGCTGCCTTGATGGAATTTTTTGTCAAAATCTTTAGCTTTCATATAGCTCTACCTCTCTCTTGCGGGAGCGTCTAACAGAAATCAGTCTGATTTTTCCGTTTCTGTGAGTGATAACTGCCGACCAATACTTCGTGCCAATAAGCCCTATTACCAGAAAACGAGGCTCATCATCAGACTTGGCTTGGATTTCCAGAAGGTCAGGGTCTTTCCAGAGCTCTTGGGCAGCCGGAAAGTTAATTCCATGTTTTTCTTGGTTGGCCTTGCTTTTGTCGTCGTCGTATTCGAAATCGCTCATGAGTACAAACTATTCCTTTTTTACTCATTTGGCAAGCTGGAGAAAACCGGGATAGTTGTTAACGACAGCCTTCAGCCGCGCCGCCCTCGGCGTCGGCTGATGTTTGACTTTGCTGATTTTGAGCATCTGGTTAGGAGCGGAACGGTACCGATCCTTTTGAAGAGGTCACCTGTGGAGAGGAAAAGGAAGTACGAATTGCAATGATATATAGGACCGGACCGACGTTTGATCGTCAAGCCATGGCAGGCCTTGGCACTCTGACCGGCTCGTGCTTGCGTACCGGCCTGGCTATGCTGGTGGAAGTCACCGCTTCATTGAGCTCCTCTTCTGCACCGTAGATATCACGCACAACGGCGGGGGTCAGTTGAGCCGGATTGTCGTCAAAGACGACGCGACCCTCCAGCATGCCGATGACCCGGTCACAATATGTTCTGGCCGTATCCAGGGTATGGAGGTTGCAGATCACCGTGAGCTGTTCGCGCTCACGAATTTCCCGCAGGGAATTCATTACTTTTTCTGCACTGAGCGGATCGAGGGAGGCGATGGGTTCATCAGCCAGCACCATCTTCGGCTTCTGCATCAGGGCGCGGGCGATGGCGACACGCTGCTGCTGTCCGCCGGACAGGGTTTCGGCACGTTGCAAGGCCTGGTCGATGATACCGAGACGTTCCAGTGCCGCCAGGGCCTCATCAATCAGCTCTTTACCGAAAATACTGAACAGGCTCTTCAAAGTGGAGTGACCATTGAGCCTGCCCAGCAGAACATTGGTCACCACATCGAGACGGGGCACCAGGTTGAACTGCTGGAATATCATGGCACAGTCACGCTGCCAGCGCCGTTTTTCCTTGCCCTTCAGGGAAAGGATATCAAGGTCGTTGATGACGATGCTGCCCCTGCTGGCATCCGTCAAACGGTTGATCATACGCAGCAGGGTTGATTTGCCGGCGCCGGATGGGCCGATGACGCCGATCATCTGCGGCTTTTCCACGGCAAAAGAGACCGAATCCACGGCTGTTACTGTTCCGAAATGTTTGGTCAGTTGTGTTACTATCATTTTTCCACCTTTAATGTTTGCAGAGTATGTCGTCTGGGGGAGGTTGTCTGACAATAACCGTTTTCAGACGGCCTCCTTGCCATGGATCAGCCGGTTTCGTAATTTACTGGAAAGCGTATCCATGAACATCACCAGCGAAATAGTCAGCAGGATGATGTAAAAAGTATTTTCCCAGTCTCGCTGGGTGTTTATGGTTTCGACGAGCAGCAGACCGATCCCGCCCGCCCCCAATGCACCGATAATGGTCGCTGAGCGGATATTGGCTTCGAGGTAATACAGGCACTGAGAGATAAACACCGGTATGATCTGCGGCAGAACACCGAAGCGGTAGAACTGCCAGCGGTTGGCTCCCGTGGCATGAACGCCTTCCATCTGTCGCTTGTTGACGTTTTCCAGGGCCTCGGAAAAAAGTTTGCCCAAGGAGCCGGTATCGGTAAAGGCAATGGCTAAGGCGCCGGTCAAGGGACCAAGTCCGAAAGCCCGGATAAAAATAAGGGACCAGATCAGCATGTCGATGCCGCGCAGAAAATCAAAAAAACGGCGTACCGCAAAACGTATTGCTGTGGAAGGGGTAAAGTTGGAGGCGGCCAGGATAGCCAGCGGCAGTCCCACCAGGGCGGCGGTCAGGGTCCCCAGCACGGCCATGAGAAAGGTTTCCAGCAGGGCGACGAAGACGCGATGGTGCTGCCAGTCGGGGTTGTTCCAGAAGGTGGTGAAGATTAGCTTCCAGTTGGGCATTTCTTCCTGCAACCGTTGATCACTGAAAGCAAGTTGGACGATTTCAAGGGTTGAATAGCCGGTAAGCTCCGAGCGAAACGGGAAAAAAAAGTTTTCCCAGCCGAGAAAATAGCGATGCACTTCGATTCTGGTTTGGGAAACCTGTACACGTCGCCCAATGGTGGGACGCGCCTCAAATTTGGCGGAAGAGCTGCTGAGCCACTCCGGCGTTGCTTTGCCCTCGGGCAGGGTTGTTTCAACACCTGATGGGGTAACCTGCACCACGATGGGACCGTAGTCGGGCACGGTCATGATGAGTTCTTTATCCTGCATGGCAATATGATAGCCCTTGCCGAGGTCGATATCGGTCATATCTCCTGCGTGTTTGACCCATTCCGGCGGGGTGGTGTAGGTTGCGGTGCGTTCTCCTTCCACGGCTATTATAAGGTCGTTTTTGCCTCTGAGATGCTTAGTTACATGGACCTTGTGGGCCACGGCATCCGTGGCCAGCAGAACAGCTCTTTCCGGTTTCGATTTGACAAGGAGACCGCCGATATTGAAAGAGAAAAAGATATAGAGCAGATACATTGCCGCGGCGGCGGCAATGGCCATGATGAAATAGCTGTTGCGTCGCACTGCGGTACCTGCCGTCCGATGCATGGATGGCAAGCTTGCTCTTGTAATGGTTGCGGTGTAGGTCTGCATTCTTTTTCTACTCCAGTCGTGTGCTCGACCCGAGACGCCGGCGCATGGATGATGAGAGTTGGTCGATCACAAAGATTGAGAGAATAAGGAGGAGAAAAAGGGCGGCGGTTTCATCGCCGGAACCCTGTCCCCATCCAATGGTGCGTCGCAATTCCGTGCCGATACCTCCTGCTCCGACAAAGCCCAGTATCGCCGAGGCCCGCACATTTATTTCAAAGCGGAGCATGAAGTAGGAGAGATAATTGGGAAGTACCTGAGGTAATACACCATAGCGCATACGCTGCAGCCAGTTGGCGCCGCAGGACTCGAGTCCCTCAACGGCATCGCAATCGATGTTTTCGTTCACTTCGGAAAAAAGTTTACCCAATGCGCCGGCGGTATGGAAGGCTACCGCGATCATGGCCGGCACGGGGCTGGAGCCGAGAATAAAAATCAGAAAAAGAGCGATAATAAGTTCGGGGAAGGCTCGCATGCTGTCCATGATTCTACGGACAACAGGAATGACCATGGGTGGTTTTACACCCAGATTGTTGGAGCCGAGGAAGGCTAACACTACAGCGGCGGCCCCACCAAGAAGAGATGCCGCCCCGGCAATGTGGAGTGTTTCCAGCAGAGCGGGGAAAAAACGATAGAGCAGGGCAAAGAAAGATAAACCTGCATCCCAGGCTTCACGGGCTATTTCTCCAGGATATTCAAAAAATTTGGTCAGTCCGTTGATAAAGCTGCCGGAATTGAGCTCATTGGCTAATCCATAGCCACTGATCAGGATCGCAAGGATAACAGCGATACCTGCCATCGAATACAGCCGGCGCTGTTTTTCCATGGTAGCAATTTCCAGCTGGATAGCTCTGCCGGGCATGGTTGTACCTCTGGTTGGAGTGAATCTGGCCCGGATTTCTCATGAAAATCATACACAATGCTCATGAGAAATCCGGGCTAGCAAGGAGATGGCCACCCCTGAAGGCAGCCATCAGGAAAGGTTTCAGGCATCAGTTTGATTTGGCTTTACGAGCCGCTATAATGCTGAGATAGTCATCATGGTCGATTGGAGCTATGCCTTTGACTTCGCCTGCCATGAATCCATAGGCGCATTCCGGATCAAGAGATGCCATGCTGGCCAGCATACCGGTAATTTTCAGTTTGACCTTTTCCGGCAGGTCTTTGCGCAGCACAATGGGCCCTTCCGGGATAAGCTTGGAGCGCCAGATTTCCTGAATCTGGGTCATGTCTATCAGGCCGGCATCGGTGGCTTTGCGCAGGGCGCCGCTGTTATAGCCATCCACCCAGTTGCCCAGGCCATCGGCCCAGGTTACGCCACCATCAATATCACCGTTGAATACGGCGACAATGGTCTGTTCGTGGCCGCCGACAAATTTTACTTCCTGGAAATATTCTCCCGATTTCATGGAGTAGCCGCTCTGTGGTATTTCAATGGAAGGGATCAGGTAGCCGGAGGTGGAGTTGGGGTCACCAAAACCGAATACCTTGCCTTTCATGTCGTCAAGATTCTTGATACCGCTGTCCACCCGGGCAAATCCGATGGAGTAATAGCCGAAGGAGCCGTCCTTGTTGATCTTGGTGAGAACCGGTTCCACCGCATCCGGATTGGTCATATAGACCTTGGCGTAAGCAGAAGCACCGAGCCAGGCCATATCGAGGTTGCCGCCAAGCAGACCCTCGATAACACCGTTGTAATCGGCAGGTGCAAAGATCTTGGTGGGGACGCCGAGCAGCTCTTCCGCCTTGGCACGCACGCAATCATTGGAGCGCAGCCGGTCAGAGGCGTTTTCACCTCCCAGTATGCCGATACGAAATTCCGTGATGGTTTCCGTGGCGCCGGCGGTGGCAGCAGGGATTAAAGCGGCTGTAGCAAGGGTTAAAATCAGTTTTCCAAACTTCATGGTATTCTCCTTTTTAATGCGATTATCTGCCGTGCACAGCCCTTGACGCCGTGCCGGTCCTTTCTGTTCAACCAACATTGTCATATAACCATGGCAAAGTTCACATAGTGTTAATTAGGGGTTAGAATCGTGTTTGCCGGAGCTGGTCGGCAGGGGGGAAGAAGTCGTTTTTTTCATCAACCCCACTTCCTCCTCAGAACGCTCCACCTACATCGGATAGTAGGTTGGCGCTAAGCGCAGCGCAGCCCAACAACGGTATTTCCAGAAAATCAATGCTTGCAGATAAGCGAAGACGTGTTGCCGCAACAATAATCTGTCGGGTTTCAGGGTGAGGAAAAAGAAGGAACGGTCAATGTTTAAAACAAAAAACCCGGTATCCTGACTGAGGCAGGGCCGGGTTTACTCGAGACTGTGGGGTAAGGGGAGTAGGGCTATTTTATCTCAATCGGCTTACAGAGCCTGGTTTGATCCGGCGCCATTTTTCCGCAGGAATCGCAGGAAAACTTCATGGCACCTAATTTTTCTTTACAGACGTGATTAACGCCGACGTCTTTTCCTCCGCAATAATCACAGGAGAGGGTTTCGCCTACCGGGTCGCACAGATGACCTGGGTCATCTGCGACAGCACCACAGCTTTTACATGTATGAGCCATTACGGATCTCCTTTTGGGTTATGGGATTTGGGCCGTTCAGAGAAAAGCCTTTGGGAGTCACCGTTTTTTGATAGTATTGAAGTATCGGTTGCGTACTGTTGTGGTGAACTCTACCAAAAAAATTAAACAGGCCTGCGACAATGTCAATGGATGCTTGTTAAAGAAGAGGAAGGAGTGGTTTGTTTGGATTTCCGACCGACAAAGGGCATGTCGAGATAATTAGAATCTTGTAAAAACGTTTCATTAACGTTGATAGGCGGGCAATTTATTCCTTGTCAGGAAAAGGTTTCTCAAAATTGATGGTGTAGGCAATTCCATTGCCAAAAATGGCCTTTTTTTGAAAACCTACAGTAGCTGCCAGGTTAATCACTGTTCTTTGGCGTTGGAAATGAGGATCAAAAATGACCTCCGTTATGGAGAGGATTCCGCC
>CAYUPL010000035.1:6600-9118 GCA_964446655.1 uncultured Desulfopila sp. | reverse complement strand
GTAAAAGGATTGTCCATTTCAACCATTCGGTTAAGCCAGACAGGACAGGGCAAGGCATGGCGACGGGAGGCCAGCCGCCAGACGATAAATATGATGAAGCAGGCGAGGAAAATTATTGCGATGAAACTGATAACAGTTGAAAATTGCATGATATCGTTGATTTTCGGAAAGGTACCCTTGAGAATGGAAGGTTAATGTTTCACGGTGCCTCAAGTACGGTTATGGGAGTATCGGCAATTCCGGCGTATAAAACCACAATCTCGGCCGGTATATTTCCTTCATATACCCGATAATTTTGCCGCTGTCTTCTGCTGGATCATCTGCGAGACGTTTTTTCCTGGTAGGACCAATTGTTGTGGTCCTGTGGTATCTTCAGCGTCCATAGTGGTAAGGGATTGCTGTTGCAAGCCTTTTCTCCAAAGGGGTTGACAACAAAATTTTTGCTGGTATAACCATTGCCCAGTAGAATTCGGTGTGACAGGTGATACCGTGCTTCAATCAATCTATTGAAACGATCCGGCAAACTGGTGGCTTTGCCTGGTGAGGATTCAATATCGTAAACATTTCGTGTGCTATCACCCACAAAACACATTTGAGATAAAAGCAGTTGTCCTGCTTCAGTGCATGGAATTGGGCTGAATACCTTGAAGGGGTGTTTCATGTACCGGCATCGCTTCCGCGCACACAACAAATTTTTCATTATGAGGTGGTTTTATGTCAACAGCAATACAAGCTTTACTGGCAGCAACGCCAATCATTGTAGCCGCTGTGCTGCTTGTCGGTCTGCACTGGCCGGCCAGACGGGCCATGCCTGTGGTGTATCTCACCGCGGCGGGAATTGCTCTTTTCTTCTGGGAAATGAGCTTCAATCGGGTTCTTGCTTCAACGATTCAGGGCATGGTTATCACCGCTGCCGTCCTTTGGATTATTTTCGGCGCCATTATGCTGCTCAACACGCTGCAGAACTCCGGCGCGATTTCCACAATTCGGGCGGGCTTTACCGATATCAGCCCGGACCGGCGTGTCCAGGCGCTCATTCTTGCCTGGCTCTTCGGCTGTTTTATTGAAGGCGCTTCAGGTTTTGGAACCCCGGCGGCCATCGCCGCGCCACTGCTCGTAGCCATAGGTTTTCCGGCTCTTGGCGCCGTAATGATCGGCATGATGATCCAGTCGACTCCGGTATCCTTCGGTGCTGTAGGAACTCCAATTCTCATTGGTGTAACCAATGGGCTTGACTTCGTCGCACTAAGTCAGCAGCTTGTCCAGCAAGGGTCCAGCTGGGAGATTTTTCTGCAGCTCATCACTTCGGAAGTGGCGGTGGGCCATGCCATCGTCGGCACCTTGATGCCCTTGATTATGGTGATTATGCTCACCCGGTTCTTCGGCCGCAACAAGAGCTGGAAAGAGGGACTGGCAATGACGCCTTTTGCTCTCTTTACAGGTTTTGCTTTCACTCTACCATATGCGCTTACCGGTGTTTTTCTAGGACCGGAATTTCCCTCCCTCGTCGGCGCGCTTGTCGGCATGGCTATTGTTGTACCGGCGGCGAAAAAAGGTTTTCTTCTGCCGAAGACAACCTGGGATTTTGCTCGCCAGGAAGAGTGGCCGAAGGTATGGTTCGGTACCATTACCCCTAAACCGCCCCGTGCGGATGAGCGTAAAATATCCCTCTCCATGGCCTGGCTTCCATACCTGCTTGTTGCAATAATTCTGGTAGCGAGCCGAGTCTCTGCAGATTTCAAGACATTGCTGCTTAGCTTTTCTTTTGGTCTGAAAGATATTCTTGGCGAAGCAGGAGTCAGTGCTTCCATCGAACCGTTGTACCTGCCTGGCGGCATTCTGCTGTTTGTCTGTCTTATGACCCTTTTCCTGCATAGAATGAAGCTCTCAGAACTTGCTTCTGCCGCGGGAGATGCGGGTAAAACCCTTATCGGGGCCGGTTTTGTGCTGGTTTTCACTATTCCGATGGTCCGAATCCTGATTAATTCAGGGGTCAACGGCGCCGATCTGGTTTCCATGCCGGTGGCCATGGCCAGTTTTGTTGCCGAAACCTTCGGTTCCGTTTATCCGCTGTTTGCCCCGACAGTTGGTGCCCTTGGTGCCTTTATAGCCGGCTCCAATACCGTCAGTAATATGATGCTGAGCCAGTTTCAGTTTGAGGTGGCAAATGCCCTTACCGTTTCCGGGGCAATCATGGTTGCGCTACAGGCCATCGGTGCCGCAGCGGGAAATATGATCGCTATCCATAATGTTGTTGCCGCTTCGGCAACAGTTGGGCTTCTCGGCCAGGAAGGCCGGACACTGCGTATAACCATCATACCGACCATGTATTATATTCTGGCCACCGGCATCCTCGGTCTGCTGGCCATTTATGTCTTTGGCTTGACGGATCCACTTGTCGGCCTGTAAAGACGGACTCGATTTAGCTCGGATATAGCACGACAGGTTCGTGCTGTATCCGCTGCAAAAATTTGTTTATTCCTGCATCTTCTCACCAGCTTTTTCAAGCTCCTCGCCG
>CAYUPL010000035.1:0-6500 GCA_964446655.1 uncultured Desulfopila sp. | reverse complement strand
CTCGCCGGCCTTTTCGGCAGGACCTTCCTGTTCGCAGGCTTGAAAAGCAAGGGAAAGGCTCAATACAAAGCAGACCAGGACAATTTATTCAAATAATCTTTTCATACTAATTATCCTCCTTAAAAATGTATGGAAATAGAGATATATGTAGTACTAAAACGGCAGCAACTGTACTGCTCCACCAACAGTCCTATGATATAGCGGATTTTTTTATAGGCAAGGGGCTTGCCATGGATTTGTTGTAATTCCAGGATTATGTTCCAGGTGCTTACGACAGCAGCTGGTCGATGGTCTGCATGTCCGTGGCGCTGAGGTCGAAATCGAAGATGTCAAGGTCCTGATGCATATGCTCCTGCGATGTGGTGCCGGTCAAGGGCACGATACCCGAGAGGGTCAGGTAGCGGAAAAAGACCTGCTCCTCCGTTTTCCCAAGCCTTTCGGCGATCTGCCGCACGCCGCCGGCGGCCAGGATATGGGGATTGGCTGTCAGGGTCCAGAAGCTTTGGTAGATGATGCCCTTTTCGGCACACAAGGCGCGCAGACTGCGGTCATAGTCCGTCTGCTGATAGAAGCGGTTCTGCACGACGGCGGGCTTGATTTCGGCCTCATCATACAGTGCTGCCAGCACGCCCGGCATATAGCAGTTGCTGATACCCAGCTGCGAGACCTTACCTTCCCTGTGCAGACTCTCCATGGATCGCCACACGTTCATCAACAGGGAATGTGGGGCCGGCGGAGAATGCAGGATGAAGGAATCGATATGATCCGTCTGTAGATTGGCCTGTGAGGCTCTAAATGACTGTAGGATCTGTTCCTCAGGAGGCGCATTGACATCATACGGCACTTGCTCCGGATCTTGTCCCTTTAGAGGCGTGAATTTGGTCTGCAGAAAGAGTTCTTCCCTTTGGATGCCCTGCTCCTGCAGGCGTCGCAAGGCCTGGCCCACTCGATGTTCATCGTAGTGTTTCGGCTGCGCGGCGGTATCGATGCCGCGGAATCCTGCAACCACCGCCTGTTCAACCAAATCGGCGGTTTGTTCTTTTTTCCAGGCCGTGCCGTAGAGAATGCGGGGCATTCGCAAACCGGCCGCAGTCGTCAGCCACATTTTTTCGCGCATATCCAACAGTACCTCCTCTATATTGTTCCGGGTTAAGGTAACGGATATAAATACGATGGGTATGAACCTTATTTCGTCAAGCGATCGCTGCCTGCCATTCCAACTCATGCCGGCATTAGTAGCGTTTTGTTCCCTTGTAGGTAAAAGCCTTGGAGATCATCTTGTAGAAAGGGCCTTTGTCAATACCGATATCCTTGCCACAGGGACACTGAATTTTCTCTCCATTCATCTGCGAGTTATACATTTTTTGTATTCGGTCCTTGTGACAGCGTAAAACTTCACCGGGACCGATCTTGTCATATCGCCAGAGCTTCTTTTTGCAGGCGGCACAATGGATGGTCAGCATAAGCGAGGAGAGATTGTCTGCATTATCATTGTTTACGATCAATCATTTGTAAACCGGTAATACAGTTTTTCTCTTGATCCTGTTCAAGGATCTGCTGAAGTTTTTTAAACAGATGGTTTTCAATGTCCTGCCCCGTCATTTGATTCTACCTCTCTCTTCCTTCTCTGATTATATCGACGATCTCCTGTGTAGCTATTTTTGCTTTAACATAAGGAACATCGAGAGGAGATGAAGCAACTTTTTCCGGTATCAAAGCGAAAGTTCGGCCATCCTTTCTTCGAATTAATACCTTGCCGGTCGTCTCTGCCTGTTTCAAGACTGAAGCAAGTTTTTGTCGTGCTTCCGAATAGGTATATACTTGCATTTTAAATCTCCAATGTTTCGAGATTGCTGCTTTGAGCAGCTGAAATTAATCTGCGGTCCAGGGTCAGTAATGGTGATTTGTATCTCATAGCGCAATCCAGGAAATATGCATCATAGGCGTATATATTGATGGTTTTCGATAGTAGTAAAACATTGGAAAAATCCGGTTCGACATATCTCAAGGGGATGCTCCTGAAAATTGATAAACCTTTTTGAGCTTCATCAAGTGTCAACCTGTTTTGTTTAAACATGGCCGAAAAGGCATTACCGATTTCCCAGGGAATAGAACCCGGCCCAATTAATGTAGTTCCAGCCGTAATTTCAATAATTTTGTTGCGTTCCGGCTCATTAACTAAGACGGCAATTATGGCGGATGTATCTATTGTAATATCCATATCGGTCTCTATGTCAAAGCAATATAGACAGTTGTACAACAGCGCCGGTCTTTGTCAAGTGAGAATGGTAGTCTGGGACTAACCGGAATTACAGTTGCGAGACGTTGGCTTACTGGTGAATGCTTTCCATGGATTGCCACACATTCATCAATAGAGAGAGTATTTATCGCCTCCTGGCAACGCTCTGTTTCTTCTTCAGAATATATACATTTCCGAAAAGTATCAGGAGAACACCGGCGATGGAGGATGATGTCCAGGTGTAATCTTCCCAGATGGTTGATATGCCGAGGGCGACAATGGGAAAAAGAAGGGTGGCGTATGCTGCCCTGTCCGCACCGATATTGCCCACAAGCGTGAGATAGCAGCCAAAGGCGAAAATTGAACCAAAAACAGCAAGGTAGAGCAGGGAAGAAATGTATGTTGCCGACAGGTCGACGATAAAGGGTTTCCCCAGGCAGACGGCGGCAAGCAGCATTGCCGCGGCACCGTAGGTCATGCCATAGGCATTTGTCTGCAGTATCGGTAAACCGTTTCTCTGGTTGCGGGCAGAGGTTATGTTGCCAAGGGAGGCAAGCAGGGTTGCCAGAGTGCAGAGAAGTATGCCGATGATGGCCGTCTGCCCCAGGGAGAATGATGATATCTCAGGACTGAAGACCAGCACGATGCCGATGAGTCCCAGTCCGCCTCCGGCAAGGACGCGTTTTTCTATGGGTTGGCCGTCAAACAGAGCGCCGTTGAAAATATTCATCAACAGTATAGTAGAGAAGATGATAGCAGCCAGACCGCTTGCCAGGTGCAGTTCGGCGTAATAAAAGAAAAGATAGTTGAAGCCGAACAGCAGCAGCCCCTGGAGAAGCATATAGCCGTGCTGGGCAGCGGAAAAACGCATGGGTAGGCCTCGAAAATAGCAATACATCAGTAAAATGAGAGCAGCCAGAGAAAATCGATAGGCAACGGAAACCATCGGATCAACTATGCCGAGCTGCATTTTAATACCGATCCAGGTAGACCCCCAGATAAGCACAGTGGCAATATAAAAAAGCGCGTTTTTCATCTCTTTCTCCACTTCAAACAGTAATAAAGATATCTCTTTTCTCAATCTGGCCGGCTGGCTGTGCTTTGGCCAGAGAACCTAGTTCCTCAATTGCCCATCTGTTTGCCTCGGACCAGTATGCACCGTTCAGCCGCAGGCAGTTGTTGAAACGGTTTGTTATCGAAAATATCGAGCCGGGCGCTATGGTGATTCGTTTCCTTGCCGCGGCTGCATAGAGCTTCATGGTATCATAGCCCTCCGGCAGTTCGAGCCAGAGTATAAACCCTCCACTCGGCCTGGTAACCCGGGTTCCCTGAGGAAAAGACTGGGCTATGGCGTCGGAGAGTTGCGCCAATTTTGCCGCATATGCCTTACGGATGGTTCGCAGATGGTGGGCGTAGCCGCCATTTTCAAGAAATTCAGCGATTGCCAGCTCTGTAGGGCTGGCGCAGGCGACAGTGGTCACCAGTTTGCGCTGAAGCACGGCATCCTTGAACTTTCCAGGGGCTATCCAGCCAATTCTATAGCCGGGAGCCAGTGTTTTGGAAAACGAAGAACAGAGCAGGACATTTCCTGTCCTATCCCAGGCCTTGGCTACGCTGGGGCGATCATCGGCAAAGGAGAGATCTCCATTGATATCGTCTTCAATGAGAGGAACATCATGTTCATGCAGCAGCGTTACCAGCGCTTTCTTGCGCTCATCGCTGAGGCAGCTTCCCAGAGGATTGTCAAAATTTGAAATGACAAGGCAGCAGGCAATGTCATTCTCTTTGAGGGCGTGTTCCAGTAGTTCAAGGTGCAGACCGTCGGCTGGTGAATTTGGTATTTCAATGACGCGCAAACCAAGAAGCTTGAACATCTCCACAAAGTTGAAATATATCGGCGTTCCAATGGCCACCGTATCGCCCGGCCGACAGATCACCTGGAGAGCAAGATAGACAGCTTCGGCAGCACCGGAGGTAATAATTATATCTTCGGGGGTGAGTGTGCAGCCCGCTTTTATCATCCATTTTCCGATCTGGCTGCGCAGTTTTCTGCTGCCGGGCGGGATGGAATAACTGCTGCTTTCTCTCTTGTGTTTTCTGGTTTCTGCTGCCAGTATACGGCCAAGTTTTTCGGCCGGCATGAGATCGGGATCCGGAATGGCGGCTCCGAACTGTACTTTTGCCGGGTCAACAACATCCATCATTATTCGCACAACCAGCTCACTTGAACTGATATCCACCGGACTGAAACCGTCCCGATCGATTATCGGTTCACGGGGCAGTTCAGGCGCCTTCGGACAGACATAATAGCCGGATTGGGGCCGGGCCTCGATGACGCACCTGTCCTCAAGATAGCCATAGGCAACTTTGACGGTGTTGATGCTGACCTGGGCCTGTCTGCTCATCTCCCGGATGGACGGGACCTTGTCGCCTGCTTTGAAAGTACCACTTTCCACCAGACCGGCGATTCGGTCTGCAATTTCTTTGTATAAATGTGTTGCTGTCATTGTCTGTTCAACCTTTTTCTGTTCAGCAGATTGTAGCCAGTGAGGAGAAAAATCACAGGTACAGTACCACATTACTATTACGGACACAGTATCAATTGATTTAAAAGATAATGGGCACAGATTTCCGTTGACAGCGAGGGCGTTTCTTCTGGCGGAGCGATTTTTTAGCTCGTCACTTCTCTGTCGGAAGGGTTGACAATATACCTCAAATTGGTTAACAATTAATGGTGAATTGGTTAACAATAAAATCATCCCGTTAAGGCAAGTACATGACAACATCAAAAGCCAGAGGAAAACAGATAAGGCAGGCTATTATCGATAATGTCGAAGATAGATCCGCTTCGATTGTCCCATTTATCAGTGGAAAATTTACTATTTCGAGGCAGGCAGTTAACAAGCACATAAGGCACCTTGTTGATGAAGGGTTTGTCAAAGCTGTTGGAAACACACGAAACAGGAAGTATTTTCTCGCCAAAAAAACGGTGTTGGAAAAACACTATCCTATTGATCAGGATCTGGCAGAAGACATCGTCTGGAGAGATGACATTCAGCCTGCCCTTGGTATGCTTGCGCCCAATGTGATGGAGATCTGGAACTATGTTTTTACCGAGATTTTCAATAATGCT
The DNA here is from genome assembly GCA_964446655.1 of uncultured Desulfopila sp. Taxonomy (GTDB): domain Bacteria; phylum Desulfobacterota; class Desulfobulbia; order Desulfobulbales; family Desulfocapsaceae; genus Desulfopila_A. The sequence goes on along the minus strand of CAYUPL010000035.1, from coordinate 1,128 downwards.
CTGGACCACTCATCGGGATCTGTCATTACAGTCAAACTGGAACAGAGCGCGAAGAATATAAAATTACAAATTTCCGACAATGGCGAGGGAATTTTTAAGAAAATTAAAAGAGAACTTCGCCTTCATGATGAACGTCACGCAGTTCTTGAACTAGCCAAAGGCAAACTTACAACAGATCCCTCTCGTCACAGCGGTGAAGGCATTTTCTTTTCATCCCGAGCTGTTGATGAGTTTGCGATATTAGCCGAGTCAACATATTTTTCTCATCAGTTCGATAAAGATTCGGATTGGATAATTGAAGCGCAAAATAAGCAGCAAGGCACTCATGTCTTTATGCTGCTCAATAATGATGCGAAACAAATTTTACAGGAGCTTTTCGACAAATTCACTTCAGGTGATGATTATGGCTTCACGAAAACTATTGTACCGGTCGGGCTTGCCCAAGACGGAGAGGAATTTTTGGTCTCGCGATCTCAAGCCAAAAGAGTTTTGGCGAGAATAGACAAGTTCAAAACCGTCATTTTTGATTTCGAAGGAGTCAAGCAAATAGGCCAGGCATTCGCCGATGAGATTTTCAGGGTATTTGCAAATCAACATCCTGATATAGACCTCTTATATGTAAAGACGAACGATGTCGTCACGAAAATGATTCGGCGAGTGACATCGGGGCCATGAAAATACCTGTAATAATTCCAACCAAAACATTCCGTAGATAAAGATAAGGAAGGACACTTCAATATTGAATATCATTCCACTCATGGCCTCTATCATGTTTTTCTGCATGATAGACGAATGACTTGACAACAATTCGACTGAATCTCAAGGCGTTAAATAAAAATCATGACAAAATATTGAAGAATAAGGTACCATGCCGTATTACAACAGCTTTTACGCTGGTTGCTCCTTGCCAAAACTAGTATTCCTGGAATAGGAATGTTGTTTCTATTCGGATATCACCACGGTTTTGGCATATTGCGCCTTTTGTTCGTATAATTACCGGTTATGTCGTTTACAGAGTGCGTGGAAAGGAGGCGCCATGCTATGAAAATCAGCAATCGCTGCCCTCGTGATGCTGTTGTCCTCAACATCGTATGGCGCGGAGGTAGCAACAGCGATGCTTATTGAGAG
>CAYUPL010000034.1:37484-38674 GCA_964446655.1 uncultured Desulfopila sp. | reverse complement strand
TGGTGCCCCCGGCATGAATCGAACATGCGACACCAGGATTAGGAATCCTGTGCTCTATCCCCTGAGCTACGGGGGCAATACTGTAGATATGATGTGCGCCTGAGGAGGGTGATACCATCCTTCCTCAATACAACAGGAGTTGGCGGCCCTCCCGACGGCCTTCCGCCGACCTCTTTAGTCCAGCTGTTTTTTCGATACTGGATTTATAGTCAAAAATTTTGATTTGTCCAGAGATTTTTCTCGGATTTGTTGCATCATTTCTTTTCAATTGCATCGCTGCTACGCAGAATGCGTGCACCAGACGGGGTCTGTATTTCCGCCTCGAGAAAGGGTGTGCTCAATTCCTCTATCAGCTCCACCTCGACCAGATCCCGGGCGCTGATATCCTCGAGCTGCTGCAAGGTCCAGTCCTGCAGAGGGGTATAAATCTTCAGCTTTTGCAGTCTGCAGTCCTGATCACTCATTCCGGCCGCCGGATGGTTTTCGGTCTGCCAGCTGATAACATAGGGCAGCATGCCGCCTGCCAGCAACCGGCCGTCATCGGGTACTCCGAAATACCAGCGCAGGTCGCCCCGGCTCAGCGGCTGAGGAGAGCCGAAAGACATTACTGGATTGCCCAGAGTTGCAGTAATATCCTCACAGTTGACCACCCAGGTCAGCAACCGAGGAGACCTGGCCAGGCGGCTACGGACATGGGGGTCGTCAAGACCGAACCAGCGCGGATGCGGGGGACGGCTTGCCTCGGGGTCTATGGCGATAATTTCCAGAAAGCAATCGTCCCCCAGCTTCGTCAGGCAATTGTGAGTACCCATCAACGGATGTCTGCCGCCAAAGGGCGGTTTGATGCCCAGTTTTTCGGCAATATAGGCTGTGCCCTGCTCCAGAGTTGCTGCACCGATAACAAGATGGTCAAACCTGGTCATACCATTCTCTTCTCTTTGAATAGCAGATTACCCTGTTCCTGTATCGAACAGATCATAGCGGATATGCTGCAGCGCCGGAAAGGTCTGTCGAATTTCCTGCAGACGTTCTATATCGATATCCGCCGTTATGGCGGTGACGCTATCGCCTGCCTGCGAGATCACCACGCCCCAGGGGTCGACCACCATGCTCCTGCCGTAGCTGATGGTATTAGGCGGACAACTGCCATATTGATCCGCTGCGGCGACATAGCAGAGGTTTTCCACTGC
>CAYUPL010000034.1:0-37384 GCA_964446655.1 uncultured Desulfopila sp. | reverse complement strand
AGGCTTTTGGAGTTATGCAGCTCTTCGCTGTTTTTGGCCCAGTGCTTTTCCGGACCGATATAATTGAAATACTCCGGCAGCAGAACAAGGCGTGCGCCCTTTTGTGCCAGTGTATCAATAAAACCTTCGGCAACGGCAAGATTGTCCGCTTTGTTTTTGCAGGTGTTCATCTGCACCATTCCAATTTTCATAGTCTCTCCCGTCATGTGTACAACAACTGCGCAAAACAGTGGTATATTTCTCCGTCAAGGCTTTCCAGCCTTGGGATATACCCGGTAAATTCTTTCCTGATGATCATTGTATCATAAATGCTTTTTTTCCGGTAGCGCAGTGCCATCCATCACAAATCTCATCGCTTCTTCTGTAGCGCTATCCTGCAGAAACGTAGAGAAAAACAACGTGATATTTGACAGACCATACAGATGTCCAAGTTTCCCATACCTTGAGATTGTGCTGGAAATTTGTTATATTATAAGCAGTAATGATGCTACACCGATTTTTTACAGAAGCTGGTTGACATTCAGACGAAGGTACTCTACTTTACAACCGACATTTGCAGGGGTGGCAATTAGGCCTGAGATGATACCCATTGAACCTGATCTGGTTTGCACCAGCGTAGGGAATAGCAAAAATGAAGCACACACGATCCCCGATTCTTCTTCATCATCATCTCTTTTTCCCCATGCTGTTCCAAGGACTTTTTACAGAAAAAGAGGTGACTCATGTCAACATTTGCCGCACAGGTGGCTGCCGATCTGACGGCGGTTCGCGCTAAAAATCCGCTGATCCATAATATTACCAACTTCGTGGTAATGAACTTCACCGCCAACACCCTGCTGGCCATGGGCGCTTCTCCGGTAATGGCCCACGCAGAGAACGAAGTTGCAGATATGGCAGGTTTTGCCGATGCTCTGGTTCTCAATATCGGCACCTTGACGGACTCCTGGGTCGCTTCCATGATCAAAGCCGGCAAGGTTGCCGCCCAAAGAACCATTCCCGTGATCCTCGATCCCGTGGGATCCGGCGCGACACCCCTGCGCACCAATTCCGCCAAACACATCATAAAAGAAACAAATGTCAGTATCATCAGAGGAAACGCCTCCGAGATCCTCTCGTTAGGTAATTCACGTTCCTCCACCAAAGGGGTGGACAGTCTTCATTCCGTGGAAGAAGCCGGTGAAACCGCCAAAAGGCTGGCGCTGGAGCTGAAGACCACACTCGTCATCACCGGGCCGGTGGATCTGATCACCGACGGCAGCAGGGTCATCACGGTGGCTAACGGACACCCGCTCATGTCCTCCGTTACCGGGACAGGATGTGCCGCCACGGCAACCATCGCCGCCTTTGCCGCCGTGGATAATGATATGGTGTCCGCTGCAGCGGCAGCTCTTGGCTTTTTCGGCCTGGCCGGTGAACACGCCGCCTCCACAGCCGGAGGACCCGGCAGCTTTATGATCAACCTGATAGATGCCCTCTACACCCTTTCCGCCGACGATGTCTGCCGTGGTGTCCGGATTAATGAAGTTTAGCAAAGCATCGACTGACTATTCGCTCTACCTGGTTACCGACCGCCGACTTTCTCTGGGTAGATCCACTGCGGAAGTCGTCGCCGAGGCTGTGGCGGGTGGAGTGAGCTGCGTACAGCTGCGTGAAAAACATCTCGATACCCGCAGTTTTGTTGCCGAAGCTCATGTTTTGATGGCGCTTTTGACCCCGCTGCATATCCCGTTGATTATCAACGACCGGGTCGATGTCGCTCTGGCAGTAGGGGCAGCCGGTGTTCACCTGGGCCAGAACGATATGAAAATAGAACATGCCAGGCGCCTTTTGGGCGATGCCGGAATCATCGGTATTTCCGCTGAATGTCTCGACCATGCCATTCAGGCCGAAAAAGCCGGAGCCGACTATATCGGGATAAGCCCGATTTTTGCAACCGCAACCAAGACGGATACCGCCCCACCGCTGGGCCCTGCCGGCATTGCGGAAATTCGGCGCCATGTGCGCCTGCCCCTGGTGGCTATCGGCGGCATCCATCGAGAAAATGCAGACCTGATCATGCAAGCAGGCGCAGACGGTATTGCCGTTGTTTCCGCAATCGTCCAGGCCCCATCTCCCCGCGAAGCCGCACAGGGACTGCTCCGCCAAATCCAGCAGAGACATGATGCGTTGAAAGCCAATGGTTGAATCAAACGCGCCGGCAATAATCCTGGAAGACATCTGTGTCGATTTTGACGGCAGAAGGCTTTTTGACCATCTCCATCTCACCATTGCCGCAGCGAAATGCACCTGTCTCCTTGGCCCCAGCGGCTGCGGAAAGTCCACTCTTCTCCGTTTAATTTCGGCCAACCGCGCCATCACCTACAGCGGTACCCTCTCTTTTTCATCCAACAGCCATGATGTCTGCTGGATGAGCCAGAATGACCTGCTGCTCCCCTGGATGAGCCTGCTCGATAACGTCATGCTGGGTGCCAGGCTGCGCGGCGAGGTTGACGAGGAAGTCAGGGCCAGGGCATCGAAACTCCTCCACTCTGCCGGGCTGGCACAATACGAAAACGCCCTGCCGGCGACACTCTCCGGCGGCATGCGCCAGCGCGGTGCTCTGCTCCGCACCTTGATGGAAGAGCGCGACCTCGTCCTGATGGACGAACCTTTTTCAGCGCTCGATGCCCTGACCAGACTGAAACTGCAGGATCTGGCCGCCGAAATGACCAGGGGAAAAACGGTTCTGCTGGTGACCCACGATCCCATGGAAGCCTTGCGCATGGCCGATGAAATTATTGTTTTTTCAATTAGTTCGGCACAACCGCAACGAATCACCAAGCTGCCGGGCGATGCGCCCCGCAATCCCGCCGATCCGGAAGTGGTGCCGTATTATAACGAACTCCTTGCCAGACTGATGGTGGAACATTGATGCAGATCTACAGAATTTTCATCCTGACTACGGGGTTTCTCTGCTGCTGGCAGCTTCTGGTCCTTATTACAGGGGCGCCGCACTACATTCTGCCCGGTCCACTGCCGGTGACTCGCGCCATACTCTCCCACTGGCCCATGCTGTGGTTCCACCTGCAGACAACCCTGATCGAGATAGTCGCCGGATTACTGATCGGCACTCTGCTGGGGACATGCAGCGCTCTGGTAATGACACTCTCCCCCATCCTGAAACGGTGGCTGCTGCCGGTTCTTGTTATCAGTCAGGCCATTCCGGTATTCGCCCTTGCCCCGGTTCTGGTTCTCTGGTTTGGCTACGGCATGGCTTCGAAGATCGCCATGGCGGTTCTGATTATCTATTTTCCGGTTACTTCTTCGTTCTATTACGGTATGCAACGCACCGATCGCGATCTCCTGGAACTGGGCCGGATAATGGGGGCGACAAAAAAGGCGCTGCTCCGCTATATCATCATCCCCAACGCTCTGCCGCCGTTTGGTGCCGGTCTCCGGGTGGCGACCGCCGTAGCCCCCATCGGCGCCATTGTGGGAGAATGGGTCGGTTCCAGTTCCGGCCTGGGCTTTTACATGCTGCACGCCAATGCCCGCATGCAGATCGATATCATGTTTGCCGCTTTAACCATACTGGCCCTCACCTCTTTAACTCTCTATTTTATCGTCGATGCCATCATCGGCAAAATACTGTTCTGGGAAACACAAAAGGATCTTATTTATGAAAAAATCGCCTGAATTCCTCTGTTTTATACTGGCCATTCTTCTTTTCTCCGCGCCACCGGCATATGCTGCAGAAAAACTGACCCTGCTTCTCGACTGGTTTATCAATCCCGACCATGCCCCTATTTATGTCGCTTTGGAAAAAGGCTTTTTCGCCAAGAGAGATCTGGAGGTGGAGATTATCGTGCCCTCTAACCCCAACGATCCATCCAAAATGGTTGCCGCCGGCAAAGCCGACCTGGCCGTCTCCTACCAGCATCAACACCATATACAGATTGATCAGGGACTGCCGCTCCTCCGCATTGCCACTCTGGTGGCCACACCTCTGAACTCTCTTGTCGTTCTCGCCGATGGTGACATCACGACCCTGGCCGATCTTAAAGGAAAGACCGTGGGCTATTCCGTCGGCGGGTTTGAAACGGTGCTGCTCAAGGTCATGCTGGAGCGCGAAGGCTTGAGTCTGGACGACATCAGACTGGTTAATGTGAATTTTTCCCTGTCACCCTCTCTTTTTACCGGGCAGACCGACGCGGTCATCGGAGCTTTTCGAAATTTCGAACTCAATCAAATGGAGATAGAGAAACGTCCGGGCAGGGCCTTCTATGTCGAGGAACATGGCATTCCGGCCTACGATGAACTGATCATCGTAGCGCACCGCAATGCAGTAGAGGACCAGAGGATGCGCCATTTTGTCGATGCTCTGGAAGAAGGGGTCCAATATCTCCTCAATCATCCCGAGGAAAGCTGGAATCTATTTGTCGGCGGTGAGAGAAAAAACCTCGATGATGAACTTAACCGCCTCGCCTGGCGCGACACCCTGCCCCGTTTTGCTCTGCGCCCCGGCGCCCTGGACAAAAACAGGTATCAGCGTTTTGCCGACTTTCTACACAAGCAGGGTATCACAACAGACTCCACGCCCCTACAACAGTGGGCTGTGGAGCTGCCGTAGAAGGCTGTCCGACAATGGCTAGTGAAGCGAATGCGTTGCCGTCTGAGCGATCTCCATGATCTCGTCGACATCCAGCGGTTTATTGAGGTAACGATATACTCCCAGCTGTTCTGCTTTTTTCCGGTACTCCTCCTGTACCATGGCGGTTACTACAACCACGCGTGTCATTAACCCTTTCTCCCGTATATGGGCCAGGACTTCCAGACCATCAGGACCAGGAATCTGCAAATCCAGGAATACAAGGTCAGGCGTATGACGACTTAAAAGTTGCAAGGCAAGGTTGCCGTCATTTGCCATTACCAGCTTGTAGTCATCTCCCAGCATGACATCAAAGGATTCCAGGATTCCCTGGTCATCGTCTACAACAAAAATTGATTCTTCCTTCTTTTTCACGTAATTCATCCTCACTTTGGAGTAATAGAATAGAAATCACCGACTACCTAGCAATATGAATGCCATATTAGAAGATCTATCTTATAGCTCTGTTTTCTGGGAAAAAAGCGAGAATTTTTTGTTTTGAAACCACCAACACAGACTCTCGTGTCTTCTACAATGCCTGTAAAAATGTGCGCAATTTATGGGACGGTGAACAGTTATATGGGCAACTGTATTTTGATTATCGTACCACCCTCTGTTGGGCAGGACACAGAGATGGAACCACCGTGCTCACTGACAACTTTATGCGTTATAGAGAGCCCCAGGCCGGTTCCCTTTATTTTTGTGGTGTAGAAGGGATTAAATATGTTTTTCAGGTCTTCATCCGGTATACCTTCACCACTGTCCTGAAATAGTACCATGAGATAGTCCGGTTGTTCATTCTGAATACGCAGCCCTAAGCTTCCCCCCGCCGGCATGGCCTGAACGGCATTGCGAATAAGGTTGTGGAATGCTTTTGTCAGCTGGTGTGCATCTGCCCGGATAAGCGGCAACTGGGGCGGAAAGTCATACCTGCAGTCGATGTTTGCCGCCCGTAATTCCTCTTCCAGAGTCTCAACCGTCTGCACCAGGAGATTGTCAATGGAAGTAAGTTTGAATATATACTTTGGAACCCGAGCCAGATCGAGCAGATCTTCAACCAGCTGGTTGATGCGTTTCAGTTCTCTGGGCACCGTTCTGTTGAATTTTTCAAGAAAGCCTTCCTTTTCCATTTTCCTGGGCAGCAACTGGACGAATGTTTGAATTGAAGAGAGCGGATTACGAATTTCATGGGCCATACCAGCTGCCAGCGTGCCGAGTCCGGCAAGACGCTCGGCCTGCCGGATAGATGCCTCCATCCTCTTCAATTCTGTAATATCATGAATATTCAATATTATTTCCACCGGCTTATCGGCCCGGTCCTTCAACACACTTGAACTGACCAGCAGTGTGCAAATGGCGCCCTCTTTTTCAACCGATATCTCTTTTGGTTCCCGATTGAGTGGACGATCGAGCGATTCATTGATATAGGAGTACAGTTCCGGGTAGCATTTCAGGTGATCGGCGGCAGGTCTGCCCGTTGCCCCTTCCGGGATTACTGCCAGAAGTTTCAGAGCGGCAGGATTCACCATTGAAAAGTCACCAGCCAATGTTATGCTCAACAGGCCGTCACTCATGGTGGTCAATAACTGGGTGGTATATTTCTGTAACCGTTTGATTTCAATCAACTGCTGCTCAAGCTGTGAGCGATGCGCAACTATCTCGGCGATCATGATATTGAAATTGGCAGCCAGAATCTCGACTTCGTCACCTGTTTCAATGCGAAAGTCCTGATCGAGATTGCCTGCAGCAGCCGCTTGTGTTCCGCGCATGAGGTTGTTCAGTGGCTCGGTAATTCTGCGTGCCGCGAAAATGGAAGCAACGGTACCGAAAAACAGCGCGATAAAGCCCACCACCAGAATAACCAGCTGGATCTGTTTGATCTGCGCGTACATTGACTTCAGAGAGAGTTGCACCCGAATGGTTCCCCAGCGAATATCAGCCCCTTCCGGAAAGAGTGGTATGGCAATATCAATACCGCTGTCTTTTCCGGAATCATCGAGGATCGGCTGTATCAGTGGTTTCGATGCCGCGAGGGCATTGCGGCTTATCTCATCATGCAACATTGTGTTCTGCAAATCCGGCCTGCCGTTGAACCCTGCTACGCGGCCTTCTTTATCATGAAAGATCACAGCAATGATGTCCGGCCCTCTGGCTGCCTGATTGGCGGAACGCTCCAGGGCAACATAGTTATATGTCAACAGATCTGCCGTGGAGGTGGCGGAAAGGCTTTGGGCAATCGATACACCGCGGCTCTCAAGCTGGTGGCGGATGGTGCGGCTCTGCAGCAAACTGATGAGAATGGCAAGGGAACTCAGGAGTATGATCAGCGTCAGCCCCGTCATACCAATAAAGCGGTATCGAAACGGGATGAATTGCGGTTTTCTGAAAGTCAGTTTCATCGTACCTGCCGTCTTACCGGGATTCGGCTGGGTCTAACCAAGTCCTATGCAGTCGCACTGCCTGCCAGCCCAAGGGACTGCTGTTTATTCCGTTAACCCAGGACTGGTATACCCGGTCTACACTCAGGTAGAAAAGCGGGATGATGGGATACTCCTCCATAACCTTCCTTTCAATACGCTGATACAACCCGGCACGTTCAACTTCATCCACCGTAGCTGCTGCTTCTGTAAGGAGGGCATCAACTGTTGAATTGCTGTATTCACTGAAATTCACAGATGATGAACTACTGAAAAGTGGTCGAAGGAAATTATCGGGATCCGGCATATCCGCCGTCCAGCTGTACCTGAAAATCTGCATCGCATCAGATTGCAAATACTGTTCAAACTGTTCCCAGTCGGTGATGTACCTGATGGAGGTAGATATACCAATGGATTGCCAGCGTTCCTTAATAAATTCAAACTCGGCCTGAGCAAAGGCTGATTGCGAGGCGGAGACAATTTCGACGGCGATGGGCGCTGAGGGGTCAGCTGAGGGGTCAGACCCTCTTACCTGAGAAACAAGCTCCCTCGCCAGAGAGAGATCCTCTTCGACAATCGGAACATCCCTGCTGTGAGCAGGCATACCCGGCGGCAGGACCGTATGGGCCGCTTCAAATTGATCGTCATAGACCTCTGTCAACAGTTCTCTCCTGTTGATTGCAAATGATAGCGCTCTGCGCAACCGTGTATCATGCAGCAGGGGATGCTCTGTGTTTATTCCGTAAAACAGCAGACTCAAGCTGGGTCGGTGCACCCATTGGAGGTTTTCTTTTTGTGCCAGGCTGTTGCGTACTTGCCCAAAAACCGGCATCTCCTCAAGTAATCCGTTCTCGAAATCTATCAGGACCCTGTTTCGCTGAGCGCCCGGATAGATATGGTATTCAACGGTATCCAGATAGGAGGGCCCTGCATAGTACAAGGGATCTCTCTCCAGCCTGATCAGTGCATCCGCCTCCCATACACCGAATTTGAAGGGGCCGCTGCCCACCGGTGACATCCCCATTGTTTCTCCCTGCGATCTTACGATATGTTGCGGAACAATGGCGGTCTGATACATGGCCAATGCTCCCAGAAAAGGTGCATAGGGCTCTACAAGCTCTATTTCAAGTTCATACTCGTTAAGGGCTTTCAGGCCGCTGATGGTATCTGATTCGTTGGCACGATAAGCTTCGGAGCCAACGATATAAAGCAGATGCGAAAGAATCGACGGTGCCGGATTAATACGGCAAAGCCGCTGCAGTGAGAATACTGCATCTCGTGCAGTTACCGGCACACCATCATGAAAAGTTGCGTCCTCGCGCAGATGGAAACGAAGAACTCTTCCCTGTTTTTCAATCTGCCAGTCTCTCGCCAAGGCCGGCAGGATGTTGAGATAAGGGCCGTACTGAACGAGTCCGTCATATAATTGATAGGCAACGGATACACCAAAATCATCTTCTATATAGGCCGGGTCCAGGCTGGTCGGCATTATATCAAGGGGCAGTCTGTAGACTCCTCCACGTTGTATTTCTCCACCGGCGACACCTTCGCGTGAGGATGTTTTTGCTTCATCATCTCTTTCAGGACTGCAGCCAAGAAGAACCAGGGCCACCAAAAAAAAATAAAAACTACATACACGTATACTCATCATTCAGACCCGAGGATAACAATTTTTAACAGTCAATCCAGTCTATTTTCCCCCTGGAACCATATAAAGTTACTATAAAAGCTGGACCTTTACTCCTACTTTTATTATGCATGGAGAAATAAATACTATAGCGAACTCGAATCGATAGAAGAAAAAGATAGGGTCTTCAGAGAGAGAGAGGGCCATGGACAAGCAAAAAAAGCCACAGGCAATGAACCGCCTGCGGCTTTCCGGGGAATTACTGAGGCAAATAATCTGGGGAAGGATTCTTGGCTCACCTCAGTAAGGAGATAGCTCTGTTACTTTGACTCAGGGACCGCATCCACCCGAAGCAAGCAGAGGTGAGGCAAAGGTCAGCACTGTAATTCCAATCAGAATAAGTTGAGCGACTGCTTTTTTCATGTTGTCCTCCTGAGGCGTATAGTTAAGGGTGAAAAAAAACTCTTTATTGCCTGTTGTCCAATTTGATGATCATATGAGCAAGCCCTGTGCCAACCTGACCACAAGACCAATTTCTCTCACAAGAAACTGTAACTAAACAATATTTTTTCCAGATGAGCGACCTTAAGGCTCTGGTCCATGACAGCGATTCACCACTCACCTGGAGAAGAAGAACAACCTGTTTTCTTTGTAGAGTCGCAAAAATACCGGGCTCTGGTCGAATTGCACATCAAAGTGTGATATGCACATAAAAATGTGCATATCAGTATTAACTGCTTATTTTTTCTTGCTGAGAAATGCACTTACACATTCTACAGAACGGGGAGGACTGAAACGGTGAAGCCAAGATCAACATCAACACGTATTCTCATAGTAGACGATGATGCTGGTGGCCGTGAATCGCTGGAAGCAATCCTGGAAGATGACTATGCCGTTGTATCCGTCGACAGCGGGGTCACGGCACTGGAGCATTTGAACAGCGAACACTTTGATCTGGTTCTGCTTGATGTGACCATGCCGGACATGGATGGCATAGAAACCCTGAAAAGAATCAAAAAAATCGACAAAAGCATTGATGTAATAATGGTTTCAGCCATCGATCGGGCCCAGGAAGCAACGGCCTCTATTCAAACCGGCGCCTACGATTATATAACAAAGCCCGTCGATCCTGACACAATCATAAATGTGATCTCCAGAGCCTTGCAAAAAAGAATGCTGGAAAAAGAAGTCAATTATCTACGCTCAAAAGTCTCACAATTTACCAAGAACAGAAAGATAATCGGACAGTCGGCATGCATGCGGGATCTCTTCAGCATGGTCGACAAAGTGGCTGCCACCAGCAGCAACGTGCTGATCACCGGAGAAAGCGGAACCGGCAAGGAACTCATTGCCCAGGCAATCCATACACAGAGCCGCAGGTCAAATAAACCCTTTGTGGCGATCAATTGCGCTGCCATACCTGCTGAATTAATGGAAAGTGAATTATACGGCCATGAGAAAGGTGCGTTTACAGGCGCTCAGGCACGCAGTATCGGCAAATTTGAATATGCCGACAATGGCACGGTTTTCCTCGATGAAATAGCTTCTCTGAAACTGGAACTGCAGGCAAAGCTTCTCCGCTTTCTTCAGGATGCGGAATTCACCCGCGTAGGCGGCAATCGCACCATTAACGTCGATGTTCGGATAATAGCGGCAACAAACGTATCTCTCAAACAACTGGTGCATGAAGAGAAATTCCGCGAGGACCTGTTCTTCAGGCTCAACGTAATACCCATCGAACTTCCCCCCCTTCGAAAGCGAGGTGGTGATGTCGCCTTGCTGGCAAACTACTTTCTCGACAAATTCAATCGTAAACTCAACCAGAACATTGAAGGAATCACAACCGATGCCATGGAAGTGCTGGAGTCGTATCACTGGCCGGGAAATATTCGCGAACTGGAAAACCTCATCGAACGTCTGGTGGTTTTGCGGTCTAATGAAAAATGGATCGACACCAAGGATCTGCCATTCGAACTCCTCTTCAACGAAAAACACAACCACAATGACAAACAGTTCGACCAGGGCCTTCTTGAGGCCCGCCAGGTATTTGAGCGCAGCTATATCCTGCGGGCTTTGCGGATCTGTGGCTGGAACCAGGCGAAGGCGGCAAAAATGCTCAATATTCATAGAAACACCCTGTTGCAGAAGATCAAATCGCTCAATATTTCGCTGCAGAGTGAGTAGCAGATCACACCGCTGCTTATGCTGATCTGCGCCCGTAACGTCGTTCCGTGTGTATCCCCTGCACATTGATATGTGCACACTTCCTGAATATCCACTACGTAGGCAGTGCGTTTCCGGCTGATATCGTGAGATTCTTTTTCTATCCTTAGTGGTACGATATTTGCTGCCACTCCGGTAAAAACGAAGGGAGAAAAATATCTTCTCTCCGAGTACCGAAAAAATCTTTCAGTATGAACGAATGTTTCAGATTAATGACATGTCAGGTTGAAGGGGGAAAGGATTCATAGGGAGTTACAATGTCCGAGACAGGGGAAATATCAGAAAGTGTCCGCGTGCAGGAGCTCGAAAACCAGTTGGAACAATTGACCCTCCAGCTGCACGATTACCACACCGTGAAGCAACAACTTGCTCAGGTACAGAAAAGAGGGGCTCCGGTATCTGTCTCCGGCAATACCGGAGGTGGAGAAGTCATCCTCTTTGTTGAGGATGAAGAGGCCGTTATGAGAATTGGCAAGCTTTTTCTTGAAAGCTATGGCTACACTGTTTTAACAGCCGGGGATTGTGAAAAGGGGCTAAGCTCCTATCGAAATAACAGTGTCGATCTTGTGGTTATGGATGTGGGATTGCCGGGAATGGGAGGTGCAGGGTTCCTGAGGGGCCTGCAGTCCATAGATTCCGAAGTCAAGGTACTTGCCATAAGTGGCTATCCCGCCTCGAGTGAAAGAATCAAGGCGCTGAACCTTAAGGAACAGGAATTTCTGCAGAAGCCTTTCAGCCGTGAAGATCTCACCAGAAGAGTACGTATCATTCTTGATGGTGCCATCTAACCGAATGCTCAGATGGGCAACCGGCTGCTAAGCTCTGCTTGTTTTCCCATGCGCGACCGACAAGGGAGTTTTTTTACCCGATAGTGACAACCTTGTCGGCCAACTGCTGTGCCATGACGATATCGAGCATATTGGTGGTCCCACCGACCTTTTTCTCCCCCGTCAGCTGAAAATGCTCCAGACAGGTACCACATGCTAGAACAACCACGCCTTTCTCTTCATATTGCTGCAGATCCTCCAGAACAGGAGAAGCAGTTGTGGTCAGCTTTACCCCGCTGTTGACAAAAATCAGATGCCATAATTCGCTCCCCAACTCTTTAAGGGTTTTCAGGTAGCTGATCATCAGCTTTTCACCAAGGACATCGTCACCCCGGCCGATACGATCACTTGTCACCACCACGAGAATTTTGCAACCGGCAGCCTCCGCCTTATCAGGATGATGCACCGGCTGCTCATCTATTTCAGCAGCCCCGGTGCGGCGAGCTGTAATCTTGAAATCCTGTCCTTCCCGCTCGTCACTGACGAGATATCCTTTTACAGAAAGAAAACGGCTGACATTTTCAAGTGAGGCTTCATTATCAACCAATACCGCAATTTCCTGCTCCTTCGTCCGCTCGACACTGTCTTTTACCAGTAAAACCGGAGCGGGACATGTCAGCCCGCGTGCATCTATTGTCTGTGCCATTCTTTCCTCTTGTTATTCTTATATTGTAACCATATGGATAATCAGATCAGCGCAGATAGATGATGCCTGTAGTAATCTTACTTTCGCTGACAGAGCCGATAACTGCAGCCTCGCCTATCCCTGCGTCATGCAGGCGCCGGACCAGCAGTTCGCCCTCCTGTTCCGGGCAGCCGATCAGAAGTCCACCTGATGTTTGCGGATCAAAAAAGATATCTCGCAGGACAGGATCAAAATCCGGTGCAGCCTCCACCATGTGCTGCCGGAATTGCCGGTTTTTATGACTGCCCACCGGCACCAGACCCATGGCGGCAAATTGCAGCGCTTCTTCCAGTACCGGAACCGCATGTGTGGTAAGAGTTACATTTATACGGGCGTTCACCATCATTTCCGCTAAATGTCCCAGAAGGCCAAAACCGGTGACATCGGTGCAGGCCGACACCTGAAAATGGGTCATAACTTCTGCTGCCTGCCGGTTGAGGGTCGCCATCAATTCCACCACTTCTTTGATGGTCCGGCTCGACGCCAGCTCCGCCTTGATAGCGGTATTGATAATACCGGTACCCAGCGGCTTGGTCAGCACCAGGACATCACCATTGTTCAAACCCTGGTTGGCCAGGATTTTCTCAGGATGGACAAATCCGGTCGCCGCCAGACCGTATTTCAACTCAGTATCTTCGACACTATGGCCACCCAGCAAAACAGCCCCGGCCTCCCGCAGTTTGGCGGCACCACCGGACAGTATTTCGCGCAGCGGTATCCGCCCCATGATTTCCATGGGATATGCCACGATATTCAGGGCAGTCTTAGGAGTACCACCCATGGCATACACATCGGAGAGAGCATTGGCGGCGGCAATACGGCCAAAATCATAGGGGTCATCAACTATCGGGGTAAAAAAATCGACCGTCTGTATCAAGGCCAGCTCGTCCGAGATACGGTATATACCGGCGTCATCGGAAGTAGCGGTACCGATGAGAACATTTTCGTCCGAAGGAAACTCAATCCCTTTCAAGGCCTGCTCCAGGTCCCCTGGAGAAAGTTTAGAAGCTCAGCCTGCGCCTTTGACACACGCTGTCAGTCGTACCGCATTATTTTCCATCTTTTCCTCCACTCAACGGGCACATTATTTCTCCGGCATCATACTCATGTCTTTCGCCGCACCAAGGGCAGACCGATAGAAGGCTGACCGTGCCCTGCACTATTTTGTTACCCTGCTGGTCCTCAGCTATACGGTATCCTGGATTAAGAGAGTAATCGGCAGAGCTGAAAGTTTTGTTTTTCCGGGAACAGCTGAAATACAATTTCATGGAAGTGCAGGTGATGTTGTTTCCAGTTTTGGAAATTCGGTTTGTTGATCAAATGAACGTACACATGCGATATCAGCCGGCACGCCGATAACATCTTCCGCCATGGTTTAGGAGGCACCATAATTTTCCAATATCATCTCGCCAGCGAGCTTCCGGATACTATTACACAAGTGTTGACGGTTGATCAAACAGGAAAATCCGATGGATATCTTGCTTGTGATATGGAAATGCAATGGGTCTATGGGAAAATTATGATACCATATCAAGATGGAGTATTCTGCTTGTGCGGCTAAAAAAAGCTTTTCTCATAACAGTTTTGTCCCTTGCTTTACCATTGAGCTTGCTATATTTGCTTTTACACTGATTACTTTTCCCAGCAGTAATCCTGGGGCACACAAAAGACAGAATAGTTCTGTATCCCCCTAATTATTAAAGTTGTGGAAATATAGGTAAAAAGAATATAGATTGGAGCAAGTGGCTTCGTTTTCTTTTAACTTTTCCTCAGGAGGGAAGAATGGGTACAGCAGCTCTTGTCACTTTTGCCGTTATGGCTCTTTTCATCATCTATTTCGTTACCATCTACAACCGGCTGGTCGCCCTTCGCAACCGTTTCCAGAATGCGTTCGCACAGATAGAGGTGCAACTGAAGCGACGATATGACCTGATCCCCAATCTGGTAGAAACAGCCAAGGCATATCTCAAGCACGAAAGAGAAACACTTGAAGCGGTAACCAACGCCCGTAACCAGGCCAGTCAGGGGCTGGCTGCCGCCGCAGCCTCACCGGGAAGTCCCGCTGCCATGCGGCAACTGGCCGGCGCGGAAGGCGCTCTCGCGGGAGCGCTTGGCCGTTTAAATATCGTTATGGAAGCCTACCCGGATCTGAAAGCCAACCAGAACATGATGCAGCTGAGCGAAGAATTAACCTCCACCGAGAACAAGGTCTCCTTTGCCCGGCAATCCTTCAATGATCAGGTGATGAACTACAATACCTACAAGCAGTCTTTTCCACAGGTTATCGTCGCTTCCATGTTCGGGCACGGCCAAGACGCGTCCCTGCTCGAATTTGCCGACAGTGAGGCGATTCAGGCCGCCCCGAAAGTATCTTTTTAAATCGCTGACTTTCTGCTATGGACTTTTTTACGGCGCAAGACCATGCCCGCCGCAATACCGGTAGGCTGGTGTTCTTCTTTTTTTTGGCGGTACTTTCCCTGATTGTGCTGACCAACTTTGTGGTTATGCTGGTGTTCGGCTTTTTTCAGCCCGCAACGGATATAAACATGGGTCGGCCTGCATTCGACTGGACGGTTTTCTTCACTATCGGTACAGCCGTGCTGGCGATTGTCGCCCTTGGCTCCCTCTATAAAGTCAGCAGGCTTTCCAGAGGCGGAGATGCCATCGCCGCCATGTATGGCGCCAAGCCGGTTTTCGCCGACGATCCGGACCTGTCCCGTCAAAGGCTAGTCCATATAGTTGAAGAGATGGCTATCGCTTCGGGAACGCCGGTCCCCCAGGTTTATGTCCTGGAAGAAGAGGGGATCAACGCTTTCGCCGCCGGTTTTTCCACCAGCGACGCTATCATAGCCGTAACCAGAGGGGCATTGCGTGTCCTGAACAGGGAAGAGCTGCAGGGTGTTATCGCGCATGAGTTCAGTCATATTCTTAACGGTGATATGCGCCTCAATATCCGCCTGGTCGGCATTCTCCACGGCATTCTACTGATAGGTCTGATAGGCCATTATATCCTGCGCGGTTCATCCGGCTCCGGGAAAAGGGGCGGCGGCGTGATGTTGGGCCTGGGATTACTGACCATAGGCTATGCCGGAACCTTTTTCGGTAAACTTATCAAAGCCGCGGTAAGCAGGCAGCGCGAATTTCTGGCCGATGCGGCGGCAGTGCAGTTCACCCGCAACCCAGACGGCATTGGTGGGGCGCTACTGCGTATTGGGGCACACCAAAAAGGGGCCCTGCTCGCCAACCCGAAAACCGAAGAACTGAGTCATGCCCTCTTTGGCCAGGGTACCAAGGTTGCTTTTACCTCACTGTTCGCAACCCATCCTCGACTCGAGGACAGAATCCGCCGTATTCTGCCGCACTGGAACGGCACTCTCCCAGTGACAAGTGAAGAGACCGTTTTGCAGGAGGAAATGAGCAGACCTGCCGGACCGGCCGGCGAGGCCACTGCCGGTTTTTCCGCTGCAAACGTTCTTGCCCGGATAGGCAGGCCCGGCAATGCTGATCTCAGTAAAGCGAAACACCTTCTGAAAAATATTGATGATGTGTTTCTTCGGGCAGCCAGAGATCCTTTTTCGGCCCAGGCAGTGCTCCTCTACCTGGTTCTCGATGATGATACCGGTATCCGGGAGCAGCAATTAGTGCACCTGAAAAGTTCCGCCGCACCCGGCATATCCCCGGAAATTCGCAAACTGATCCGAACCGGCAAAGCTGTGCTGCCGGAAGAACGGCTTGCGTTGGTCGAATTGAGCCTGCCGGCGCTGCGCCGCTTTAGCAAGGAGCAGGCCAACCATTTTCTCCGGGATCTCAAATCCCTGATTCGTATCGATGGCAAAATCACTCTTTTTGAATGGTGCCTCCTCAGAATTGTGAGCAGCTATATCGACGACTATTTCGAAAAACCCTCAGGCGACGCAGGCACCCTCATTGATACACTCGACCAGGTCGGCCACGACTGTGCCATGGTTTTCTCGGTTCTGGCCTATTCTACCCACCACGATGGACTTACCCATTCCGAGGTCTTCGCCAGAGCCATCCAAGAGACAGGCCTGCCGTCACTTGAACGCATTCCAGCAGATCGCATCAATCTTGCTTCGCTGGAGAAATCATTGAAAAAATTGCAGCAGCTCAAACCTCAAGCCAAAGCTCTTTTACTCAAAGGCTGTATAACCTGCGTTCTGGCCGACGGCAAGATACGTGCAGTCGAAGCGGAACTTTTACGCAGCGTTGCGGCCACCCTGTCTGTGCCTATGCCGCCGTTGTAGCGGCATGTTTCTCCTTCTGCAAATGCCCAGACTCTTTTAAGCACAATAGTAGACGGCCTGATTGATGCAAGCAGAACAACAAGCTACTCAAGAGGAGTCAAGAGGCGGCAAAGTCACTCGGCTTTAAAGAAATATCGAGGATTTTTACAGCTTCGGCATATGTCTTCCAGCCATGCTGTACGCCTGCAGGAATAAAATAGCACATGCCGCGTCACAGCACCTGCATGATAAGATCACCGACACCCTGTTTCTCCAAAGAGAGTAACTTGGCAAGCTGATAGCTGAGATCGACATCCCGCCCATCGATATAGGGGCCACGGTCCGTAACCGTTGCCCTGACCTGTTCACCGGTCTGTGGATTTTCCAGCAAAACCCTGGTACCGAGTGGAATCTCCTTATGGGCAATGGTGGGAGCATACATATCATACGGCTGGCCATTGGCCATGGGCAGTCCATGATGAAAATCACCATACCAGCTGGCCACGACGGTCTCTTTCTCAGGCCGCGCAGGAGGATTGGGAATACGCAGGGTTTTTCCAATCGGCAAGGAACGGGGATCGGCAATGTTGTTCAGTTTGAGAATTTCTTCAGGGGCGACATGATAACGCTTCACACCAAGTTCCCAGACGGTTTCTCCCGCCCGAAGAGTATGTAAGCGTTCTGCCTGGGATGCCTGAGGCGCCCGGTTCGCTTGGCGCGGTTCAACAGGAGATGAATCAACGGTTTTCGTCCTAGCCGAAGTTTGCGCCGATGAAAGCAGCGAGGCGAAGTTTTGCTTTGGCTGCACTGAAACCGTGGCGCCCTCCCGTAAAAACCAGTTGCCGTTCACATTTGAGCGGCCGACGGCTTTGGGGTTACGATCTTTCAGGGTTTGCCAGTCACTGCCCAGCACCTTGGTAACATGGGCAATGGTATCACCCCGTTGCACTGTATAGTCCATAGTCACAATCCTCAATACATATTTCCCAGACAAACATTTTGCCTCAGGTTCTTAGGATATGTATCGACAGAAAAGACCGTCAGATTAAATGAAAAAGGATTTTGGAACAGGGATTGAGCAAATTCAGGCTCACTACAGAATATCAAGCTTCTTTTTTCTCACCACCTGCTTCCCGCGTAGTAGTATCGGTTTTGCGAGGCCAGGCTTTGAGCACGCCCTGAAAAAGAATGGCAAGAGGTATGGCAAAAAAGACGCCCCAGAATCCCCATATTCCGCCAAAAAAGAGCACTGCGACAATAATGGCAATAGGGTGCAGATTGATAACCTCGGCAAACAGAATCGGGACCAGAACATTGCCGTCCAAAATTTGAATAATACCATAAGCAACCATTATCCAGGCGAGATCCGCGGTCCAACCGAACTGAAAGTAGGCCACCAGAGCTACCGGAAAGGTCATCACAGCGGCGCCTATATAGGGGATAAGAACTGATATCCCGACAAGAAGACCGAGCAGCATGGAAAAATTAAGGCCCATTATGGAGAAGGTGATATAGGTCGCCGACCAGACCAGCAGTATTTCCCAGAACTTGCCGCGGATAAAATTACCCAGCTGGGCGTCGACACTCTTCCATACTCTGCCGGCAAGACCCCTCTCCTTGGGAAGATGATAGCGGATCCAGCCAAGGATTAATTGTTTGTCTTTCAGAAAAAAGAAAACCAGCAGAGGCATGAGCACCATATACACCACAATCGTGATGATACCGACCACCGACGAAAGTGTCTGCCGCAGCATGGCATCAGCCACCATACCCGCTTCCCTTCTGATCTGGTTAAGGACGTTTTCTATTTCGGTCTCTTTGAAGATAGCAGGATACTGCTCCGGTAAGGTTAAAACAAGACGCTGTCCTTCGCTGAGCATATCCGGAACCTGCTGCAACAGCTGAGTAGCCTGGCGGGTCAATAAAGGCAGAAGCCCGAACAGCAGGGCCAGCATCATCAGGAAGAAGAGAGAAAAAACCGTGGTCACAGCGAGCATTCTCGGCATTCCAAGGCGTCGCAGAGGCTGGACGATGCCTTCCAGCAAATAGGCTATTATCAAACTGGCAATAACCGGCACCAGATGGTTACCGGCAAACAGAACAGCAAGAAGTCCTGTAATAAGAAGTCCTGCGAGGATAACCACCTGAGGGTCGGAAAAATGCCGACGAAACCATTCTCTTACCATATCCGTCATTTTTCTTTACCTTTTACATCGAAGGCCGGAGAAGGCTGTCGGAAATTCTTCTCCGTGTCAGCCGGATTTCCCATAACATTATGGCAATTTCATCAAATTCTGAAACCATAATAACTTGTCCGTTTTTCCGATACACTGCGCCATGACAACAGCTGGTCATGCCCCTGATACCAGCTGCCAATATAGCATCGACCGGTACTTTAGACAAGAGCGAAGCCATTGGAATTTTACCCGGAACAACCTCCGAAAGAACAGGGCATAGATCTCTGCAGTGGCGGGAAAAATAATGCGAGAAAAGACCGAGGTCGGATCAAGCCGACCTCGGCTCGAATCTAAAATCTGTCCCAATGGACGAACTCTTCCATCGGCTTTCTTTTAGGAGCAGGTGGGACTTGGTCGGGATAGCCTAAAGGAACAAGTGCCACAACCTCATGTGTTTTCGGAACCTCAAGAATTTTTCCAGCCATGTCATGATCGAAGGCGCCGACAATAACGGTGCCGAGACCTTCGCCATGGGCCGCCATACAGAGATTCTGGGTTGTAAGTCCCAGATCATACATAAACCAGTCACCCAGTTTAGTTATGGCCTTGTCGTTATAAAATCCGGACTTTTTTAATCTGCCGGAAACAGCCACCACCAGAGGAGCTCTCTCCACCGCCAGGGTTGCCGGATTTTTTTTACTAAGCACTTCAGCAAGCTGTTTCTTCACTGTATCGTCGCGCACAACAATCAGCTCGCAGCATTGCGTATTGGCCCATGAAGGAGCCCATCTGGCCGCCTCGAGAATCCTGTGCAGCTTTTCTTCTTCCACTTGATCTGGTTTGTATCTGCGTATGGTTCGTCTTTCGGTAAACATCTGCACCTCTCTTCTGCTGAAAAATGGTCCTTAGGAGAATTCTTCGAGAATCCGGCGAGCGATGATCAGCCGCTGAATCTCGCTGGTTCCCTCGTAAATGGTTGTTATCCTCGCATCCCGGGCATAACGCTCCACCGGATAATCCCTGGTATAGCCGTATCCTCCCAGCATCTGGATAGCCTCGTAGCAGGCACGGTTGGCAGCCTCCGTAGCAAAGAGCTTGGCCATGGAGGCTTCTTTGGCAAAGGATCGGCCCTGTTCTTTTTTGAAGGCGGCATTCATAAGAAGCAGGCGTGCCGCCTCAAGCTCTGTATAGGCATCGGCAATTTTCCACTGCAGTGCTTGAAATTCACTGATTTTTCGACCAAACTGCTTTCGTTCCAGGGCGTATCGGGTGGCATATTCCATGGCAGCGAGGCCCAGCCCAAGACCAAGCGAACCAATGCCGATCCGCCCGCCGGCCAGCTCGCTGACCGCTACCCTGAAACCGTCATTCTGCTTGCCCATCAGAGCATTTTTGGGAATACGGCAATCCTGAAAAACCAGCTCGTTGGTAGCCGAAGCATGCTGCCCCAGCTTCTCCTCTTTTTTGCCGATCATAAATCCCGGAGCGTCTTTCTCAACAAGGAAGAGGCTGATACCTTTGCCCTTGGGAGCTGTCGGATCCGTCACCGCCCAGACCACAAACACACCGGCACATGTGCCGCTGGTGATAAATATTTTTGATCCGTTTAAAATCCACTCATCACCTTTCAGTACCGCAGAGGTTGTCATACCGGCAGGGTCTGATCCCGCGCCTGATTCCGTCAGCCCGAAGGCGCCGGCGATATATTCCCCACTACAGATCTTGTTGATATATTTCTGCTTCTGATCTTCACTTCCAAGAGCCTGAATAACCTCGCATACCATGTTGTTAACCGAAACGGTTACCGCTGTGGAAGCACAGGCTCCGGCAATCTCCGTCATGGCGACACTAAAGGCGATCGCCCCGGCATCAGAACCACCATAGGTGTCTTTCACACTAAGGCCCATAAACCCAAGCTCGGCCAGTTTACGCAGGTTCGTGTAGAAAATTGTATCATCACCGCCCCGATCCAGCTCCGCCGCCACGGGCTCGAGTTCCGATTTGGCGAAGTCGGCCGCAGTATCCTGTATCAGTTTCTGTTCTTCAGTGAGATCGAGGTACATAGTTTCAATCCTTAAATGTTGGAGGTCGTTTCTCTAAAAAGGCCTGCATTCCCTCTTTCTGTTCCGTACCGGCAAAACAGAGTGCGAAGAGATCGGCCTCATAGCGACAGGCTCTTGCCAGGTCCATCTCCATACCGTTGTTGACTGCTTCTTTACACAGTTTGACGGCAAGAGGTCCACGGGAGGCAATTTTTTCGGCAAGCTCAAGGGATTTGGGCAACAGTTCTTCCTGAGAAAAAACCTTATTCACCAGACCGATGCGCAGAGCTTCCTCCGCATCGATGATCTCGCCGCTGTAAAGCAGCTCGCAGGCCGCGCCCTTGCCGACAAGCCGAGGTAAACGCTGGGTGCCGCCGAAACCCGGGATAACGCCCAGATTGACTTCGGGCTGGCCGAATTTGGCATTGGTGGAGGCGTAGCGTATATCACAGGCAATTGCCAGTTCGCAACCGCCTCCCAGGGCAAAACCGTTCACAGCGGCAATTACCGGCTGGGACAACTCTTCAAGAGCCCGGCCGACCCGATGGCCGAGCTTGGCAAAAGCGGCTGCTTCAAGAGAATCCAATCCCTGCATATGAGAGATATCAGCACCGGCAACAAAGGATTTCTCTCCACCACCTGTCAGAATGACAACCGCCGTCTTTTCATCTTCCGCCAGGTCGACAAGAATTTGCTGTAACTCAAGCAACGTTTGCAGATTAAGAGCATTCAACGCCTTTGGTCTGTTGATGGTGACAACGGCCGCCACTTTCTTTTTCTCTATAATGACATTTTCATAGTCCATAGATCTTCCTCATTCTGTTTTCTGATTCGTCCCCAGAGAAAATCTCCAGGCACAATACCATTCTTCCGGATGGGCATCGGGGGGACAGCCGATGCACTCGGTTTGTATACGTCCATCTATGGCTCGGGCAAAATAGGTGTACTCCACCAGGCCTGCCGATTTACAGGGATAGTCGTCGAGCCCTTTTCTCTTTCTGGCTGACTGCACCCGACAGTTGTTCATCTGGAAAATAAAACTGTCCTCCTTCTCCTCGGTTATGGACTGCTCGTTTATTGTACCGTAGAGCCTGAAGCCAAGCGCTCTTTTCAAGCCATCCAGCCCCGGAGTTTTATCGAGTTGAAGAAAATTTCTGATGCAGGCCGCCTCAACGGGGGAAAACTGGGCCCAGCATGAATCATTGCACCGTTTGGCATCATTCATGCCCTCGCTGAATTCCACCGCCTGGAACCAGACACCATCTCCCACCAGCCAGTTTTTCGCCATTCTGTTGAGCAGCTCTTGCTGCTGCTCCGCATCCATATTTAACAGAGGTTCCGGTAAATCTTCAATCATGCTGAAACCAAAAAGCTTGGCAAGATGATTCATTTGTATCTGAAAGCTTTTTGCCGAGGCTTTATGAAGAATCTCCAGTCCTTTCTCCTCTCCCATCTGATGTTTCACTTCAGCATACCACAGGGCATGATGGATCATGGTACGATGAAAAAAATCCAGGATCAGCCTGGCTCTGTCGTCCCGGTTCAGATCTTCCGGACTGCGGTCGGTTTCCTGCATGACGCCTCCCTGTTATGTAATAAAGATAGTCTGTCGCTGGTTTTTACGGCACACTGCAGATCGCATCGTCAAATCGGCTGAGCGACTCCAGTCCCGTTGTCGTGACAAGGTGAGTGTTTTCGATGCCTGCAATTCCCTTACCGGGCAGGATCACTTTGGGTTCTAGAGCAAACACCATACCTTGCGCAAGTTGTAGTTTCTGTCCTTTGGCGATAAAGGGAAACTCATCAAGCTCCAGGCCGACTCCATGGCCGGTGAAACGAATCTTTCGCTCACCGACTCCCATGAAATATTCGCCGTAACCCTGCTCTTCCGCCATATCGAGCATCATCTGATAGATATCTCCACTCACCGCTCCCGGAACGGCCTCTTTTTTGACCTTCTCCTGTATCGCCAGCATGGCATCGTGGGCCCGGTACAGTTCATCAGGCAAAGTGCCCAGTACAAATATTCGAGCATGGTCACAGATATAACCGTTATGAGCAAAAACATAATCGACCAGCACCACCTCGTCCCGACCGATTTTACGATAGCCTGCCCCCTGGCCGATCAACTCCGAGACTCCCTCACCTCCCGTGGGAGAAGCCAGATAACTCGGCACCGCCGCGGCCGGACCGGATAACAGATGGCCATAGAAAAGTTCGCTGCCGAACAGGCGCATCCTGACGATACCCTGGTGACCGAGACTGCGGGCATAGGCCTCGAGTTCGCCCGCTAAGGCAACTTCCGTCTTACCCACTTCAAGGAGCTGCGGTACCATGGCGGCCACCTTGTCGGAGCAGGCCGCCGCCATCCTCATCCTCGCGATTTCATAAGATGACTTTACCGCCCTGAGCAGCCGTATCTCCGTCGATATATCGACAAGGATCGATTCTGCAAAAATTTCAGCATACTGCAAATAGAGATTGGCCGGCAACACATCGAGCTCCAGGCCCAACCGGGAGGGCACTGCAAAGCCGTGTTCCTGTAGAACATCGGGAATCTTCTTCTGACTGATCAGCGAGATAATACGGCTAAGGGCAGACTCCACCGCGGCCCTCTCAAACTCTTTGAAGATCATCAGTATGGGGTCACCCTGGTCCGGCACATAGAGCCATCCCTGCTGCGATGTTCCGGAAAAATAGTAGAGATCGGTATTCTGCACAATAAGTGCGCCGCCGATCTCTTTTTCCTGCAGGATATCCTGCAACCTGTTTATTCGTGGTCCTATTTCCTCAAGAGGTGGTCCGGTAATATAGTGTGGCACGCTGACCTCCTACCCCGTCATTTTTCAGTGCATCGTACGTCGCGACATCCCCATCAACGGGAATAGTCATAAAAACCTCTACCGCTTTTTCTCCCCAGCCGGCCGCTTTCGACATATTTTTGCAGCAGAGGACAGGGACGGTACTTCGAATCTTTAAAACCGTCATAGAGCGTGTCCATGATGGCAAGACAGGTGTCAAGGCCTATGAGGTCGGCCAGGGCAAGGGGCCCCATGGGATGGTTCATGCCAAGCTTCATGACCGTATCGATATCCTCTGCCTTGCCGACGCCATGATAGAGGCAGAAAACCGCCTCATTGATCATCGGCATCAAGATTCGGTTGGCTATAAAACCCGGAAAATCATTGGCCTCTGCCGGAATTTTGCCGAATTTTTTACAAAGCTCCCAGGTCAGTTGAAAGGTCTCTGCCGAGGTGTCAAGACCACGAATAACCTCAACAAGCTGCATCAACGGCACCGGATTCATGAAATGCATGCCGATGATCTTGTCCGGCCTGCCCGTCTGAGATGCTATCCTGCCGATGGGAATGGACGATGTGTTGGTCGACAGGATGACATCCGACCGGCAGATCCGATCGAGATCTGTAAATATCTTGAATTTGAGATCCTGTCTCTCCACCGCCGCCTCAACCACAAAATCAACATCACGCATATCTTCAAGATTGATCGTGGTCTGTACCCGGCTGATCACCGCATCGGCTTCACTGCGGCTGAGTTTGCCCTTCTCCACCATCCGGTTCAGGTTTTTGGCAATGGTTGCTTTGCCTTTCTCGGTAAAATCCTCTTTGATGTCAATCATTAAAACATTCAGACCGCTTGCCGCTGCTACCTGGGCAATTCCATTGCCCATTTGCCCTGCCCCGATAACACCAAAACTCTTAATTTCCATGAGATATCCTCTCTCTGAATTACCTCTTTCAGCGTTTGACCACCAGCGCCACGGCCTCTCCTCCGCCGAGACACAGGGAAGCCACTCCTGTTTTCACATCTCTTTCCACCATCTCATAGAGCAGGGTGGTCAACACCCGCGCACCACTGGCACCGATGGGATGTCCCAGGGCAACACTGCCGCCGTTGACGTTTACGATGGAACTATCGAGCTCCAGAACCTTGTTGATGGCCACGGAAGTCCCACTGAAAGCCTCGTTGATTTCAAAAAGGCCGACATCCTGCGGGGAAATCTCCTCTTTCTGTAAAACTTTGGGTATGGCATAAATAGGTGCCATCAGGACATATTTCAGATCAATCCCGGCGGATGCCTGGGCCCCTATCTCGGCCATGACCCTGCATCCCAGCTCGGCGGCTCTGGTCTTGCTCATCACCACCAGTGCTGCAGCGCCATCGCTGATGATGGAAGCATTGCCCGCTGTGCCGACACCATCTTTCTGAAATGCCGGACGCATTTTTGCAAGGGCCTCAAAAGGGGTTGGAACCGGACATTCATCGGTATCAAACACTGTTTCTTTTTTCCGCTCGGATACGGTCAACGGGGCAATCTGTGAGGCGAAGCGACCGTCTGCGATAGCCGTCAAAGCGCGTTCATAGGACCGGGCCGCGAATTGGTCCTGCTCTTCCCGACTGACCTGCCATTTTTCACAGATCAGCTCATTGGACATTCCCATGTGGAAATCATTGACGATATCCCAAAGACCATCATGCACCATATGGTCCTCGATCTTGCCTGGTCCCATACGATGCCCCCACCTGGCTTTGTCGAGATAATAGGGTGCCATGCTCATATTCTCCATGCCGCCCGCGACCACCACATCGGCGTCCCCACATTGGATTGCCTGAGCAGCCAGCATCACCGCCTTAAGAGAAGAACCGCACACCTTGTTAACGGTTATGGCCTCCACCTCATGGGGCAGACCTGCTTTGATGGCTGCCTGTTTGGCGGGATTCTGACCATAGCCGCAGGGCAGCACCATTCCCATGATACATTCATTCACCACGGTATTATCTATCCCTGCACGCCGCAGGGCCTCTCTGATCACATGTGCACCAAGATCAGTTGCCCCGGTTTTGCTCAATGTTCCGCCAAAACTTCCCAACGGACTTCTGACGGCACTCACAATTACGGCAGTTTCCATAGCATCCCTCTTCATTTGGTTTGGTATTCTATCTCTCTACGACTATCTCATTGTATCTCTACACCTTAGGACTTTTACACCCGATACCGACCAAGCGCTCAATCGTTTTTATGATGATTATCTGTAATGGTTCATTTGTCAATCTCTTTTTGAACTCCTTTTTTCGGTTAACTTCTCAAAGCTCTATTTCTTCCATGTACAAATACCTCGAAACATAGCCTGAAATTTGATCGGGAAAGCCCGCCCTCTTCTCTTTACTTATATGTTGCCCTGCCGGACGATCTTCTATTTTTCAAGACCTTGAAGCCAATACTCTTTAACTTCAATTTATACATTGCATTAATAAGTTTGAAAAACGAAAAAAAGCTTTGACAAAATCTTCATTATACTTTTTAGTTCCAATAATAACCGACCGAGCGCTCGGTAGCTTACCGCAGACAGGGGTGTGAGCAGGCCGCCCGGGTATTCTTATCAATTTCGAAGAGGAGGGAGTTTCACATGAGTATGCAAAGTCTGTATAAGGAAGTTATGGATATCAACTTAATGGAAGATGACCACCGTAAAGACAATGCGGCTAAAGCTTTTTTTGAACGTCTCAACTTCATGGAACTCCCGGAGTATTTCAACTGGGCCGAGGAAATTTTTGAAGGAATCCACGTCAAGGAACGAGGTGACAAGCCGGCACTGATCTGGGCCGATATCCTCACCGAGGAAAGCAAAAGCTTCACCTATAAGGAATTCAGCGGTAAAGGCAGCCAGATGCTTAATTATCTGCGCAAGGCCAACGTCGGCAAGGGCGACAATATGTACATGATGGTCCCCATCGTACCGGAGACCTGGTTCGCCAGCTATGCCTGCGTCAAGGGCGGTCTGGTGGCTGTCCCAACCGCTACCACCATGACCCAGCGGGAAATGGAGTTCCGTTTTGAAACCTATACACCGGACTGCATCATTGCAGCCGAAATCTATACCGATCTGATAGACGCCGCCATCAAAACCCATGGCAAGGAACCCAAGGCCAAAATCGTCATCGGCAGCAAGCCGGGCTGGACCAGCTATGTCGACCTCGACAAAGAGGATACCACAGCCGAGGCAGCCAAAACCAAATCGGCCGATCTGCTCTACTGTTTCTTCACCTCGGGAACAACCGGACTACCAAAAAGAGTCGGCCATACGGCTACCTCCTATCCACTTGGACACCTCTCCACCTCCATCATGACCGGAGTTCGTACCGACGACATCCATCACAACCTCGGCGCGCCGGGATGGGCCAAATGGGCCTGGAGTTCCTTTTTCGCACCACTCAATGTCGGTGCTACCGCCACGGGATTTAACTTTACCGCCCTTGATGGAGAAAAATACCTCAAAGCCATTTCAACCCATAAGATTTCCACATTCTGTGCCCCTCCCACGGCCTGGAGAATGTTCATCAACCTCGATACCAGTCAGTTCGACCTCTCCAACCTGCGCCAGTCAGTTGGAGCCGGTGAGCCGCTTAACCCAGAAGTTATTTCTCGCTGGAAAAAACTGACCGGTACTGAAATCCGTGACTTCTACGGGCAGACTGAATCCACCGCCATGATCGGCAACCCACCCTGGATGAAAGGTAAAATGCGCAGCGGTTCCTTTGGCTATCCATCCTATATGTACGATGTCACCCTGGTGGATGAGGAGGGATTTGAGATATCCAAGCCGGACGAGGTCGGTCATATCGTCGTCAAACTTGATAAATGGCGCTCCATAGGCCTCTTCACCGAATATATAGGCAGTCCGGAAAAAATGGCTGATGTCTTTGTTGACAACTACTACTACACCGGCGACCGGGCCTCTTTTGATGAAGACGGCTACTGGTGGTTTGTCGGTCGAGCCGACGATGTCATCAAATCCTCGGATTTCAGAATCGGTCCTTTTGAAGTCGAAAGCGCTCTGATGGAACATGTGGCCGTAGCGGAAACCGCTGTGGTTGGAGTACCGGATGCCAAACGACATCAGCTGGTCAAGGCCTATGTTATCTTAAAGCAGGGTGTTGAGCCATCCAAAGGTCTTGCTCTTGAGCTGTTCCAGCATACCATTGATGTTCTGGCAAAATTCAAGATTCCGAGAATTATAGAGTTTGTTCCGGAAGTTCCTAAAACTCTGTCCGGTAAAATCCGCCGGGTCGAACTGCGTCAGAATGAAGAAAAACGACAGCAGCAGGACAAAGCTGAAGCCAAAGGCAATGAGTTTTTCTACTGGGATTTTCCTGAACTCAGCTCGAAAAATTAAATTGGAGCACGGCGGGAGGCAAGACTGCCTCCCGCCTCCCATGCAACACGAACCCATTTTATCAGAAAGGTACGTTGGGGAGATTATGAGATGAAATTTGAACTGACGGAAGAACAGAGCCTCATTAGGGAGATGGTGCGAAGCTTTGCCGAAACGGAAGTAGCTCCTTCCGCGGCTGTTCGTGACGAGGAAGAGCGTTTCGATCGCAACCTCATGTTCACGCGACTGGCTGAGCTTGGCCTGACCGGAATTGTCTTCCCTGAAGAGTATGGCGGCGCCGGTGCCGATTATATAAGCTACGCCATTGCGGTAGAAGAACTCTCGCGAGTCTGCGCTTCTACCGGGGTGACCCTTTCGGCCCACCTGTCGCTTTGCGCCAATCCCATCTATCTCTTCGGCACCGAGGAGCAGAAACAGAAATATCTCGCTCCTCTGGCTACCGGTGAAAAGATGGGTGCCTTCGGCCTGACGGAATATGCTGCCGGCTCCGATGCCGGCGGAACCCGGACAACCGCCATCAAGGATGGTAACGAGTGGCTCCTGAACGGCAGTAAAATATTTATTACCAACGGCGGCGAAGCGGAAACATATGTGGTACTGGCCAGGACCGACAAAGAGGCCAAAAAACATCACGGCATCAGCGCCTTTATCGTCGAAAAAGACACCCCCGGATTCAGTTTCGGCAAAAAAGAAAAAAAGATGGGGATCCGCAGCTCACCCACCATGGAACTGGTCTTTGAAAATTGTCGTATTCCGCAGGATAATCTCCTCGGAGAGCTGGGCCATGGCTTTAAGATAGCCATGAAAACCCTGGACGGCGGACGGATAGGCATTGCCGCCCAGGCCCTGGGAATTGCCCAGGGAGCCCTTGATGAGGCTGTCAAATACGCCGCTGAAAGGAAACAGTTTGACAAACCGATTGCCCTTTTCCAAGGCATCCAGTTTCAACTGGCCGACATGGCAACGCAGATCAGTGCCGCCCGTTTTCTGGTTTACAACGCCGCCTATCGTGCAAGCGCAAATTTGCCCTACTCCCAGGAATCCGCCATGGCAAAGCTTATGGCCAGCGAGACCGCCATGCGGGTCACGACTCAGGCTGTACAAATTCTGGGGGGCTACGGTTATACCCGGGAATTCCCGGTGGAAAGAATGATGCGGGATGCCAAGATTACGGAAATATATGAAGGCACGAGCGAGGTCCAACGGATCGTTATCGGTACGGCCCTGACCAGATAATTGACCGGATGCAGGCCTCGTGCACCACACGGCACTGCTTTGAAACCGCACCAGCACATTGGTGACCTGTACTTTACCAAAGTAACACATGCAGTCGCAACAGGAGGTAGATATGAAGATTCTTGTCTGTATCAAGCAGGTTCCTGACATGGAATCCAAATTTAAGATTGACGGCACCTGGTATGACAGCAGAGATCTGGCCTGGCGCATGAACGAGTATGACGAATATGGCGTTGAGCAGGCCGTTTGTCTGAAGGAACAGGTCGCCGGCAGCGATCTTACCGTGCTCAGCATTGGTCCGGCAAGAGTCAAGGAGATCATGAAGAAAGCCCTGGCCATGGGCTGTGACCGCGGCGTACAGATTGAGGATGATGCCGTCGCTGAACGTGATCCCTACACCATTGCATCCATAATTGCAGAGTATGCCGGGAAGAAAGAATTTGATATAATCTTCTGCGGGATGCAGTCTCAGGACAGGGCCAGTGCGCAGGTCGGCATTTTAACAGCTGAACTTCTGGGCATTGCCTCTGTGTCCACCATCGTTTCCTTTAGCTACGACCCTGCCGCAATCAAAGTAAAACGTGAGCTTGAAGGCGGTGCCAAGGCCATGGTCAGCGTCACCGCACCTGCTCTGTTCACCTGCCAGCTCGGTCTCAACACACCGCGGTATCCGACCCTGCCGAACATCATGAAGGCCAAGAAAAAAGAATTGCTCTCCCTGCCGGTATCTGATTTTCTCAAGGTTTCCGCGACGCAGCAGACCGAGAACCTCTTCTTCCCCGAAAAGAAAAGCGGCGGGTTGATCCTCGAGGGTGATCCGAGCGATATAGCTGAGCAACTGATCACTATTCTGAAAGAAAAAACCACGGTATTGAGTCGATGAGAGGCATATTATGAAAACCTTACTTATTGCGGAATATAGAGATGGCAAGCTGCTACAGAGCTACACCGAACTCCTTGGCTTTTCCCAGACCATAGATGCCGACGCCGTTATGTTCGTGGCGGGTTCTGCAAAAGATCTACCCGACTTTGCGGGCAAACTCTATCTTGCCGACGCCACAGAGTGCGGCGAATACAATCCGGCCGTCCACAAAAGGATTATCGAAAAAATTGTGGAGACAGAGAAGCCTGATGTTATCGTATTGAGTCATTCTTCCTATGGCTGGGACCTGGCGCCTCGGCTCAGTTGTGCCCTGCAGATTCCCCAGATATCCGAGGTCATTGATCTCCTCGACGGCGTACCGGTGGTACCGGTCTGCAATGCCAAAATGCGCCGCACCGTCAAACCGTTGCACGACCGATATGTTGTCACCCTGCAGGCAGGCGCCTTCAGTGGCAAACAGGATTCAGCTGCCACACCCGAGACCATTGACATACGCCATGACGGTGCTGGGGATATCACATTTCTGGGGTATGAAGAGGCGCAGAAGGGAGGTGTAGATCTGTCCAAGGCGGAAATAGTCGTCAGTGCAGGGCGCGGTATCGGTAAACCGGAAAACATCAAGATTATTGCCGATCTCGCCGCAAAACTAGGCGGCGAATACGGAGCCAGCCGACCGGTGGTCGACGCCGAATGGGCCGAGCATAACCGCCAGGTGGGAACAACAGGACAGACCGTTTCACCCAAATTGTATGTTGCCTGCGGCATCTCCGGCGCCATTCAACATCTTGCCGGTATGAAAAAATCCGATTTTATTGTGGCCGTTAATACCGACCGAGACGCACCGATCGGAGAAATAGCCGATGTCCTGGTGGTAGCTGATCTCAAACAGTTTGTACCGGCATTGACTGAAAAGCTGTAAATATCCCCTTTTTTCATATTTTCATAAAAGGATGTCACTTTGAAGTAGCGCAGCGCAACGCCATGGCCGTGGAACGCCGACTGAGCAACCGCTCACAATTTGCTAGTGTTCTATTAAATTATTATATATGTTGATAATAATAAAACTTCAGTCATAGAACCAATTTGAGACAAGCAGAGAAAGGACAACCACGGATGAAAATCAAGGTAAGGGATACCAGAGAAGTAGCCACCCAGATAAAAAACAAAAAGCTGGTCGAAGAAAGAAGACGCCAGATCGTCGATGGGGCCGTCAAACTTTTCATAAAACACGGCTATCATAAAACAACTACCCGGATATTGGCCAAGGAAACAGGCCTTTCCATCGGTTCACTTTATGAATATGTCGCCACCAAGGATGATGTGCTCTACCTGGTCTGCATAGCTATTTACAGTGAAGTTGAGCAGGGCATGAGTGGAGCCCTGGCCCGGGCCACCGCCGGCAGAGACGCCTTGGCAGAAATCATACGAGAGTACTTTCTGGTCTGTAATCGCATGAGTGATCACGTCCTGCTGATGTATCAGGTGACTCATTTTCTGCCGGAGAAATGGCAAAAGAAAGTCCTCGAGGCCGAGCTGAGAATCACCAACCTTTTTATTGACGCCATGCAGCAGCTGAAGAAGGAGGGGAAGCTCTCTCTTGATGATGACACCATAAACCTGATCGGCCATAATATTTCCATTATCGGTCACACCTGGGCCTTTCGAAGATGGTATTTTGCTAAACATTTCACGATAGAACACTATATCGAAAAACAAACTGAATTTATAATGGGATTTTTACCGGAGGAGTAAGACGGCTGCAAAACTTTCTTAGTCGGACTGCACGCCATCACGGCCCGACAAGCCGCCCGCAAGGGCTGTCGCCTTCTTCTTCGCTTTATCGAACAGAACAACAGCTTGAATCGGACACGACTTCCAGCTCAACGAGAATGAAGGAGAGGACATGAACGCCCCCATTGAACTGTATAAAGCCCAAAACCCTATCAGAGTTATCACGGCCACTTCCCTCTTTGATGGTCATGACGCCTCAACCAACATCATCAGACGTATTCTTCAGGATTCCGGGGCAGAGGTAATCCATCTGGCGCACAATCGCTCCGTGCAGGAGCTTGTTGACACCGCCATAGAAGAAGACGCTCAGGGCATTGCCATGTCCTCCTATCAAGGAGGGCATGTCGAAGCGTTCAAATATATGATCGACCTGCTCAAAGAAAAAAATGCATCGCATATCAAGGTATTCGGCGGCGGCGGCGGTGTTATCATCAATGAAGAGATCAAGGAGTTGATGAACTATGGCGTCGCCAAGATCTACTCGCCCGAGGACGGCGCCACCATGGGACTCCAGGGCATGATCAACCATATGCTCTCCATTCTCGATTTTTCCACTCTGGACTATCACGATCTCAAACCCAAAGAACTGAACCCCACCATGGTCGGTACCATAAGCGGGTTGATGAGTGCCGTGCAGGAAGCCAAAGCTGCCGATTCCGCAAGGCTGGATGGAATCATGGCAGCCATTCCCGCCGCAGCACAGGCAAAAGCGGTCCCCGTCATCGGCATCACCGGCACCGGCGGGGCCGGCAAATCGTCCCTTACCGATGAAATTATTGTTCGTTTTCTTAATGATACAAATGATATCCGCATTGCCGTGATCTGTTGTGACCCGTCACGCAGGAAGACAGGCGGTGCTTTATTAGGCGACAGAATTCGAATGAACTCCATCAACACCACTGATCGTGTTTTCATGCGCAGCCTGGCCACTCGCAACTCTTCCTTCGAAGTTTCCGAGGCTCTGCCGGAGGTCATTCAGGTGGCCAAGGCGGCAGGTTTTGACCTGATCATCGCCGAAACGGCCGGAATCGGCCAGGGCGACTCCCGCATAACCGATCTTGCCGATGTTTCTCTCTACGTTATGACAAGCGACTTTGGTGCTCCATCGCAGCTGGAAAAGATCGACATGCTCGACTATGCCGACATCATCGTTATCAACAAGTTTGAGAAAAAAGGCAGCGACGATGCCTTACGAGATGTGCGTAAACAGGTGCAGCGAAACCGCAAGGCCTGGGAGAACACTCCGGAAGATTTTCCGGTATACGGCACCATCGCCTCAAAATTTAATGATGACGGCGTAACGGCCCTCTATCACGGCATCCTTGACGAACTGCGCCGTAAGACCCCGTTGCAACTGCAATCGTCTCTGCCCAAACCTGCAGGCAAAGTGTCTTCCTCCAAAGCTATTGTTATTCCGGCAGAACGGATACGATATCTGGCCGAAATATCGGAAACCATCCGCAAATATCATCGCAAAACCGGGCAGCAGGCTGAGGCTATCCGCCAAAGATGGCACCTGCTCGAGAGTATCTCCATGACGGCAGACCAGGACGATAATGCCAAAATCACGGAGATTCTTCAGCAAGAAGTCGGCAAGGCCGCCCAACAAGTCGATGCCGAGGCCGACAGACTGCTTACTTCCTGGGAGGTGACAAAGAAGGCCTACTCCGGTGATGAGTACACTTACTCCGTCAGGGGAAAAGAATTGCGCATCCCCCTCTACAGTGAATCGCTTTCGCACTCCAAAATTCCGAAAATCTGCCTGCCGAAATATGTCGACCCCGGTGAAATTTACGCCTGGCTGAGAAGAGAAAATCTTCCCGGCTTTTTCCCTTACACCGGTGGTGTTTTCCCACTGAAACGGATGGGCGAAGACCCGACCAGGATGTTCGCCGGTGAGGGCGGCCCCAAGGAGACCAACGCCCGCTTCAAGCTGCTCTCGGAAAATTACGAAGCAAAGCGTCTGTCGACGGCCTTTGATTCCGTCACCCTCTACGGCTGGGATCCTGCCCTCCGTCCCGACATCTACGGCAAGGTTGGAACTTCGGGAGTTTCAATATGTACCCTTGACGATGTCAAACAGCTCTACCACGGCTTTGAACTCTGCTCGCCGACCACCTCCGTTTCCATGACCATCAACGGGCCCGCGCCGATCATGCTCGCCATGTTCATGAATACCGCCATCGACCAGCAGGTCGATGTCTTTACGGAGAAAAACGGCCGCGCCCCCGACAAGAACGAGTATGAAGAACTGCGCGCCCTGGTGTTTGCCAACGTTCGCGGGACGATACAAGCCGACATTCTCAAAGAAGATCAGGGCCAGAATACCTGTATCTTTTCCATTGAGTTCGCTCTGAAAATGATGGGCGACATTCAGGAATTCTTTATCAACAACAAGGTTCGTAATTTTTATTCGGTTTCCGTTTCCGGCTACCATATCGCCGAAGCCGGAGCGAATCCCATCACCCAGCTTGCCCTGACGTTGTCCAACGGTTTCACCTATGTGGAATATTACCTGGCCCGAGGCATGGATATCGATCAGATCGCACCTCGCCTATCCTTCTTTTTTTCCAACGGCATGGACCCCGAATATACCGTCATCGGTCGAGTAGCCAGGCGCATCTGGGCCGTGGCCATGCGTGAGAAATACGGGGCCTCGGAGAGCTCCGCCAAACTCAAGTACCATATTCAGACATCGGGCCGCTCACTGCACAGTCAGGATATTCAGTTCAACGACATCCGCACGACACTGCAGGGCCTTTGCGCCATCTATGATAACTGTAACAGCCTGCACACCAACGCCTATGATGAGGCAATTACCACCCCCAGCGCCGAATCGGTGCGCAGAGCACTGGCGATCCAACTTATCATCAACCGTGAATGGGGACTCGCCAAGAATGAAAATATGAATCAGGGTAGTTTTATTGTCGAAGAACTCACCGACCTTGTGGAAGAAGCCGTTCTGGTTGAATTCGACAGAATCACCGAGCGTGGAGGTGTACTGGGTGCCATGGAAACCGGGTACCAGCGCTCTAAAATCCAGGAAGAGTCTCTCTATTATGAAGGGTTGAAACATTCCGGCAAACTGCCCATCGTCGGTGTCAACACCTTCCGTAATTCCAAGGCCAACTTCGACGAAGACAATGCCGGGCTGGAACTGTCCAGGGCAACCGATGCA
The DNA here is from genome assembly GCA_964446655.1 of uncultured Desulfopila sp. Lineage (GTDB taxonomy): Bacteria > Desulfobacterota > Desulfobulbia > Desulfobulbales > Desulfocapsaceae > Desulfopila_A. The sequence continues at coordinate 2,231 of CAYUPL010000034.1, read as the reverse complement.
ATCAAACAGGACCAGCTGCGCAGATTAGCCGACTTCCACGCCAGGCACCAGGAAGAGGCGCCGGAGGCCCTCAACAGTCTGAAAAAGGCCGCCCTCAATGGCGACAACCTTTTTGCGGAGCTGCTCAACACGGTAAGAAGCTGCAGTCTGGGCCAGATAACAACCGCCCTCTATGAAGTAGGTGGGCAGTACCGCAGAAACATGTAGGAAGAAACCACACCTGCGGGGAGAATATCAACCCTTCTCCCCGTAGGTCTGTCTGAATCTTTCGCATATCTCCCACAGGTCGGTGTTGAGATATTTTTGCACCTCGGCCTGTATCTCCTCAGGGACTCCGCCATAAAAAGCTTCGGCAATACCGCCGGTGATGCAGGCCAGGGTGTCGCTGTCGCCACCAAGCGATACCGCATTTCGCACGGCATCCTCATAGGAGGATGAGTCGAAAAAGGCCGCCAGAGCCTGCGGCACGGTCCCCTGGCAGGAGATGTCAAAGGAATACCAGGGGCGGATATCCTCGACACTCTGCTGCAAATCATAGCCGAACCGGGAAGTTATCCGCGCGCGGATCTGCTCTTTGGTGCAGCCGTCTCTAGCCAGGAAAATTGCCAGAGCCGTGGCCTGCGCTCCTTTGATACCTTCCGGATGATTGTGGGAGATCTCGGCACTTTTTTTCGCCTGCAATACAATCTCTTCTGCGGTGGTAAATGCAAAACCCACCGGACTGACTCTCATGGCGGAACCATTCCCCCAGCTGTTATAGGGGCGGGGGTCGGCAGAGTGAAGCCAGCCGATAAACGATCCGCCGTATCCGGCATGAGGATAGCGCCTGCCGATCTCCAGCACCGTCTCGGCATAGGGACGATTTGTCAGGATGGCCTGAGCCACCGCTACAGTGAGCACCGTATCATCAGTAAAACGGCATCGCGGTTGAAACAGGGGAAATTCCTTGGTTTTAATAGGGGCATGCTCATAGACCGATCCGATTATGTCTCCTGCTATTGCTCCAATCATATCGCTGTCCTCCTGGCTGCTCTCCAGCCCGGATAGTGTACGAGTCCGGCTGGTTCATGGACGAGAATGGCGCCTTGCCTACTGCCAGGCAAAATAAGGCTGTTCATAATGGGCTACTCGGACGCAGCGGCCACAAAGCCCAACCTCACGAAACTGATAAAGTATCGCACCGGTCGGGCTGGCTATCCAGCCCTGCCCCACGGGCATAAGCAGTACCGGATCATCACTTTCGGGAATGGTCTGCAACACTGGGGCATCCTGCCGCATAAACTCAAACAGAGGAATGCGGTGTACCGCTCGAACCTCATCCGGGTTCGGCACAATAGCCGGATTCTCCCCAGCCCACACCACAACGGGACTTATGGTAAAACCTGAACGGGTGGTAAAATCGTCGAGACGGCCCAGAACGGCATCGCCTGGCAGGCACAGCCCTACTTCCTCCTCCAGTTCCCGCAGAGCAGCCTGCTGAGCCGTTTCACCCGCTTCCACCATTCCTCCCGGCAGGGCCCATTGCCCGGCATGGTTTTGCAGCCGGGCGGAACGCCTGGTGAGAATCAAAGCCGCCTCTGCAGGTGGCGGCTGCACCATGCCGTATACCGGCGCATCATAGCCGGCATTGACCAGCGCGAGAACCACGGCAGCCTTTCTGGTTGCACCGGCATCCTGCCTGGCGACCTTGAAACGGTCCAGATTGGCAGTAACGTGAAAGCGCAGCCGATCATTATAGGGCCAACCGCGAGGTTCTCCGGTAAATTCTACCATATTCGCCCGTCAACCCATTTCCTGTAAAATCTTTTTCACCGTATTACCGTCGGCAGTGCTGCCGAAATGTGCCATTATGGGCCGCATGGCCTGCATGGTGTTATTCAAGGTCGAAAAATCGATATTGGCCTTGATCCATTGACGGATTTCTTCCTCGCCGGCCTGCCTCGGTAAAAACTCCTCCAGTACCCGGATAAAACCTGCGTCCTCCTGTTTAGAGGCCACCAGGGTTTCCCGTTCCGATTTTATCAGTTTTTTAATAATGGAAATAACCTGATCATCTTGCAGTTCTTTTTCCGGCTGACGCTGAAATTCACCTATAAGAACACGAATGGCTCCCGTTCGTACCGTATCTTTTGCCTTCATTGACGATTTCAGCTGTGAACTGATTGTCTCCTGCAGCCCCATACATATCTCCCTCTTTTTAATTTTTCCATCGCTCATACCAAGTATACCTA
>CAYUPL010000033.1:38417-39979 GCA_964446655.1 uncultured Desulfopila sp. | reverse complement strand
CCGGCTTCGCTACCGAACTCCACAACATATTTCTGTTCAAACTCCCGCAATGTTTTAGGAGTCCAGCGGTAGTTTCGCACTCCACCGACACCGGTCGCCTGGAGGTGACGCAACACCTCTCGCGGAGAAGTAAAAAACAGCTGTTCCTTGATGCTTTCTTCTTGTTGAATATCAAAATTGGCTGCAAGTATTTCCAGAATCGTATCAATGGCCTGATACTCCAGGCCGATTCCGGTTACTGCCTTGAACTCGGCAAGGGTTCCCGGACCAAATATGGAAAAGGCAAAGGCGCCCTTGCTTCTTAGCGATCCGGCGATATTGCGAAAAAGGGCGGGTAAGTCTGACAACCATTGAAATGTGGCGCTGGAAACAACCAGATCAAGATCCGAGGGGAGATCCAGCTTTTCTATATCGCCAAACATCGCCGAAATTTCCACTGCAGTCGTCTCTCCCAGGCGTCTCTGCACATCCTCGTAAAAATCAGGCACAAGATCATTAAGATAGAGTTTTTTCACAGGGAAAGCAGCAAGGAGCATCTCCGTCAGGCTCCCGGTACAGCAGCCGATCTCGAGCACCTTACCGTAGCGGATATCCGGATAGGCCGCCAGCATCCGGATAAGCTTTCTGCTGACGCCCTTCTGAATATCGGCATGCTGGTCGTAGGTTGCCTTCCCTTTACGGAAGCTTCGCGCAACTATTTCTTTATTGACAGGTTGTAGTGAACTCATTTTTTAAACTTCAATTAACGATGCTGTCGATTACATCATCCCAGCTCTTCCAGCGATAGAAAGGAAAGTGAGAACCTTCAATGGTTTTGACACCACTTCTCTGCCAGAACCTGTACTGATTCCTGCTCGGAAAGATGCGATCTTTACTGGAAATCACCACGTGGGTATAAAGAGATTCTGCTTCATCTATTTGCCTGCTTTCCTGCAGGAGTATCTCCAACTCTCGCCGCTGTCCGTCCAGACTTCGTCCCGGCGGATTTTCCAGAAAGACTTCAAGATCCTGACCCGGTCCGCACATACGCCGATAAAACTTCTGCAGAGATTCGTCGGTTAAATTATCCAGGGTTGCCTGAAAGACGGCTCTGGGGATACCACAATCATCATCAATGGGGCAGAGTGTGCCGTTCACTGCAATTCTGGCGGCAAACCGATCAGCAACATCGGCAAAAACGCTCTGTCCATAGCTTACTCCCATGGACCAACCCAGCAGAATACATCTGCTGTATGTATTGCAGAGCGTATCCATATCCGGATATCCCTGTTCGGTACTGTAGTCGGAACATACCAGTACATCATAGGCCGAACCGGTAAGAACGGTGAACGGACGGGCATCCATACCCCAGCCGTTACACAGCACGATGAGTGCATCATTATCCTGACGTAAAAGCCATTCACTTTTCATGGCAGTGCCGTCTTTTCCCGCTTGACCCGGATGCGAACAGCAAGCTCTGCCAGATCCTGCCACTCCATATCCGCAGTGAGGGAGAGACGAAATCTGGCAGTCCCCTGCGGCACCGTCGGGGGCCGCACGGCAAAGATAAGATAGCCGTCCTG
>CAYUPL010000033.1:0-38317 GCA_964446655.1 uncultured Desulfopila sp. | reverse complement strand
CAGTCCCCTGCGGCACCGTCGGGGGCCGCACGGCAAAGATAAGATAGCCGTCCTGCCGCATCTCCTCGGCCATATCGACAGCCATCTGATTACTTCCTAGAATGACCGGTATGATATTGGTTGTTCCGGCACTGGGCAGACCATGCTCAGCGAGTTGTAGCCGCAGCATTTCGCTGAGACGGTGTAACTTTTCTCTCTGCACCTCCATTTCGAGAATGCGCTGCCAGACAAAGATGTTCCAGCTGGTAACCACCGGAGGCAGTGCCGTTGTAAAAATTAATGACCGGCTGAAGTTAACCAGATAGTCATATATTTCTTCATGACAGACCACAAAGGCGCCAACGGAGGCGCAGGCCTTGCCGAAGGTTCCCACCAGCAGATCGATATCCCCGACGACGCCATACTGCTCCGCCTTACCGAGACCCTTTGGTCCATACAAGCCAACGGCATGGGCTTCGTCTACATAGAGAAGACAGTCATAGGTATTCTTTATATCCACCAGGCGACGCAGGTCGGCTTCATCGCCATCCATACTGAAAACTGATTCCGTTACCACGATCACCTTGTCGTACTTCTCTCTTTCTTTTTCCAGGATGGCGGCCAGATGCTCATAGTCAGCATGGCGGAACCGTTTATGATCAGCTCTGCTCAAGCGGAGACCATCGTGAATTGAGGCATGGTTCAGTTTATCGGAGAGAATCAAATCGGACTTGGTTGTCAATGCCGGTAAGATACCTATGTTGGCATGGTACCCCGAATTAAAGAGGAGGCAGGCAGGCCGCTTGTAGGCCCGGCAAAGCATCTCTTCCAGCCTATGTGACGGTTCACTGTCCCCGCTCAACAGCCTGGAAGAGGCGGCGCCGAGGCCGAAACGCTCAAGCAGATCATCGTCCTTGAGTTCGGCATAAAATTCGCGGTGCAGCTGTTTGTTGGCAGCAATCCCCAGATAGTCGTTAGAGGTCAGGTTGATTAATGCTCTGCCCTGAAACTCGACCCGGCAGCCCGCCAGTGGTCGCAACGGCCGGAACTGTCGCAGACTGCCGGTCCTGCTGAGAGCTTGTATTTCCTTACCGTAAGAGGTTTTCACATCCGTCCCTCTTTACCGAGAACCTTGACCACAGCTTCCGTCAGGACTTCGGTATCTGCAGGGCTTATGCAATACGGCGGCATAAGATAGATCAGTTTACCGAATGGTCGTACCCAGACCCCGTTATCGACAAAGCGCTGCTGAATAACAGCCATGTCAACCGGTGCACACAGCTCCACCACACCTATGGCGCCAAGCACTCGCACATCAGCCACATGATCCATTTGCAGGCATGGCTGCAAACCTTTTTTCAGATTACTCTGCAGTGTTTCAACGTTATGACGCCATCCTCCATCGCCTAGCAGACCCAGTGAAGCGGCCGCGACAGAGCACGCCAGCGGATTGGCCATAAAGGTCGGACCATGCATAAAGACATGGGGAGCGCCTGAGGAAATCACCCGGCCGACCTGCTCCGTTGCCATTACCGCGGCAAGCGTCATATAGCCGCCGGTCAGCGCCTTACCAAGACACATGATATCAGGCACCACATCGGCATGGTTACAGCCGAAAAGTTCGCCGGATCGACCAAAGCCCGTGGCGATTTCATCGGCAATCAAAAGTACACCAAAATGATCGCAAAGCTCACGCACCCGACGAAGATAATTCGGGTGGTAAAAACGCATTCCTCCAGCTCCCTGGACAATGGGTTCAAGGATAACACCACATAGTTCCTGGTGATGCACCTCCATACAACCCAGCAACGAGGCGATATCCTTTTCGTCCCAGGTATCGTAATAGCCGATCTCCGGCCGATCGGCAAAGATATATTGAGGCAGGACTCCCTGGTATATCTGATGCATGCCGGTTTCCGGGTCACAGACCGACATCGCATGGAAGGTATCTCCATGATACCCGGATCTAATGGTGAGAAACCTTTTTTTGCTCTTCTGCCCCAGGGCATAATAATATTGCATAGCCATCTTCATGGCCACCTCAACAGCGACAGAGCCCGAGTCACACAAAAAAACCTTCTCCAGCCCGGCCGGAGTCATGTCGACCAGCAACCTGCCCAGTTGAACGGCCGGCTCATGGGTTATCCCCCCGAACATGACGTGGCAAAGCGTGTCGGCCTGGTGCTTCAACGTCTCGGTAAGAACAGGATGATTATAGCCATGGATAACCGCCCACCAGGAGGACATTCCGTCGATGATTTCTCGGCCGTCCCGCAGTTTCAGACGAACTCCGTCGGCGGACACCACCTCATACACCGGCAGAGGCGCCTCGATGGAGGTGTATGGATGCCAGAGGTGTTTTTGATCAAACTCAAGAATATTAAGCATTTCCTCTGTCCTTCAGGCTGAAGCCACACTTGCCGATGTTGTGCAGATCCTGCTCGAGGTTGTTTCCCGGGGTAGTGAGATAATTTCCGACAATTGCTCCGTTAGCCCCTGCCTTAAAGCAGAGATACTGGTCGCCTCCCAGCTGTGTACGCCCGCCGGCAAGCCGTACCACTGCATGCGGATTGATGAAACGAAATACCGCAATGCAGGTGAGGATATCGGCAAGCGGCAACGGCTCCAGATGCTCGAAGGGTGTATCGGCAATGGGAGTCAGTATGTTAATCGGTATAGAGAGGATCCCCAGATCCCGCAATTCAAAGGCTAGTTCGAGGCGTTGCGCCAGAGTCTCACCCATGCCGATGATACCGCCTGAACAGACCTCCAAACCGGCATCTCCGGCAATCTTAATGGTTTCGACCTTTTCTTCCCAGGTATGCGAGCTACATACCTGCGGGAAGAAACTGCGACAGGTTTCCAGATTACAATGGTATCTCGACACACCGAAGGACTTCAGCAACTCCGCTTTTTCTCGAGTCAGCATCCCCATGGAGGCGCAGAAGAGCATTCCGGTGCTGTCCTGCAACTGTCTGTAAATAATACCATACTGTTGCAGTTCATCCAGGCTTACGGTTCTGCCTGCCGTAACCAGCGAGAACCTTTCAATATTGTGCCTGTCGTTATCAACGGCCTGCAACAGGGCCTCATCGCTTCCTATGATATCATAGGTTTCTATATCGACGTCATAGTGGGAAGATTGCGCACAGAATCGGCAATCTTCCGAACATTTTCCCGATTTGGCATTAATAATCGAACACAGGTCAAAGGCGTCGCCCTGCAGGTATCTGCGTATATGATCTGCCGCCTCAAACAGCTCGGCCGATGAAGTTCTGGTAGCCAGCTCATAGGCCAGCTCAAAATCAATATTTCTACCGCTTTTTATCTGCTCTATGCATTTTTCAATTACCATATCATTCCCCGCTCATGTTCCGATTGGTCAATCCATATATGATACATTGTCGTACTAAACACTGTCTTCATCTATCTATAATCACTTTGTGGTATATGGCATGAACGATTCAAGAAATGACTGTAGAAAATCGGTTCAACCACTGGAACTGTTTGGGTATCTTCGAATTACTCCTCATGCTACACAATTTTTTCCAGACACTTCTCCAGCCCTTCCGGAGTATCAAACTGCAGCGTTGTAACCTGTTTTTCACGTGGTACGATTTTTCGCAATAATCCCTTCAGAACTGTTTTCGGCCCTACCTCGATAAAGGTATCGACTTCATTATCGAGCATACGTCGGATCGATTCGAACCAGCGTACCCGGGATACAATCTGGTTTGCCATAATGGCTTTTATGACGGCCACATCGTTCTCTTCAGCTGCGGTAAGATTGAAATGTACAGGTGTTTTCGGCCTGGAAAAGGGTATCTTTTCCATAAAAGCGGCAAAATCAGATACGGCGCCGGCCACCAGAGGACTATGATTGGCAATACTGACGTTCAAAGGTATAACCTTTGCCCCTGCTTTCTCCATGGCCTGACACACCAGATCAAGGCCCTCGATATCGCCGGAGACAACAATCTGCTCCGGTGTATTGTAGTTGGCCGCGGTAACATTTGCCGCAACTCCACTCTTTTCCAGATGAGCCTCGACCTGATCAATGGTCAGGCCGAGAACGGCCCTCATGCCTCCCGGTCGGATTCTTCCCTCACGTCCCATCAGGGCGCCTCGTTTGGCCGTCAATTTGATAGTGTCTTCCGCCGAGATCACGTCTGCCGCATGAAGGGCGGAATACTCACCCAGGCTGTGGCCGGCAACGACGCTTACTGCAGTACTGTTTAATTCTCTCTTCAGCATATGCCAGCACATTAAATTTATTACGGTAATGGCTGGTTGAAGATGTTCTGCCCGAGTCAATTCTTCCATCGGGCCGTTGCTGCAGATCTCTCCAAGGGGAACTCCACTGGCCTGTTCGCCGATCTCCATAAGTCGTCGACATTCGTCGGAAGACTCCATAAATTCCTGCCCCATGCCGAGATATTGTGATCCCTGTCCTGGAAAAAGAATTGCTATTTTCATCTGATCACCTCTGTATTAAAGTTTTTTTTCTTTTTCGAAAAAGCTGAAAAACAAAAAAAATCCGACTCCGACACAAATGGCGGAATCGGCAATATTGAAGGCAGGCCAATGATAGCCCGACCAATGGACATCAATAAAATCGATGACGGCACCGAGCCGCATTCTATCGATAAGGTTACCCAGGGCTCCACCGGCAATCAGGCCAAGAGCCAGGGCCTGTTTAGGTGTTCGCCGCCGGATATGAAAGTACATAAACGTCAGGACCACCAGGGCCACACCGCCGACACCAAGAAAAAAAGGGTCTCGCCAGCGGGCATCGGCGCCGGCTAATAAACTGAAAGCCGCACCCGGGTTGGTCACATAGGTCAGATTGAAAAACCCGGGCACAACAACAATCGACTGGAACAGCATCAAGTTTTCAACCACCAGCTGCTTGGTCAGTTGATCCAGCACAACGACTATTGAGAGCAGAAGAAAGTAGGTCACGACCCTCTACTCTGCACCGTCGGGCATGGTTTCCAGTACGTTAGCGCAGCGATTACATATCTGGGGATGCTCTGTAATTGTGCCGACAGAGGTACATCGAATCCAGCATCGCTCACATTTTTCTCCCGCCGCGGGGCGAACCATAACGGTCAACCCCGTAACCTCTTCGCTGACAAAAGGTTCAAGTCTGCCGCCAAGCACAGGTTCATCCGTTTTGTTCAGGGCCGAAACAATGGATATTTCCTGCATAGTACGCCATTCTTTTGCAAGAAATACCTGAAGATCGGCATCCGCCACAATCAGCACCTCGGCTTCCAGAGGATGACCGATGACCTTTTCACGGCGGGCTATTTCCAGAGCCTTGGTGATTTCCGCTCGAATGGCGATAAGCTTGTTCCACTTTTTATCAAAACCGTTGTTATCCTGATTAGTTACAGGTTTAATGAATTCAGTGAAAAAAACCGAACCGGTCAAAGGCGAGTTTTCATCGAGGCCGCGAAAGTGTTCCCAGGTTTCCGCTGCGGTAAAACTGAGAATAGGAGCCATCAGCCTGAGCATGCCGTCAAGTATATCGTGCAGCACCGTCTGTGCCGCCCGGCGCGGTTTCGAGTCCGTCCCGGCGGTGTAGAGACGATCCTTGATGATATCAAGATAGAAAGAACTCATTGTCGTACCACAGAAATAATTGAGATTGTGGTAGATGGAATGAAACTCATATTTCTCATAGGCCTTGATGACCTTGCTGTTCAACTCATGGAAACGCTGCATGGCCCAGCGGTCCAGCTCAGGAAGATCCGCCGTTTTAATCCGGTGTTCAGTCGGATCAAAATCACTCAGATTACCGAGCATATACCGGATGGTATTGCGTATCTTTCGATAGGCATCGGAGACCTGACGCAGGATTTCGTCGGAGACCTTGACGTCATCACGATAATCTTCACTGGCAACCCAGAGACGCAGAATCTCAGCGCCATACTGGTCGATCACTTCCTGTGGAGCTACGACATTGCCGATGGATTTTGACATTTTCTTGCCCTGGCCGTCGACAACATAGCCATGTGTCAGAACACCGTCATAGGGGGCACGCCCACGGGTGCCGACAGAGGCCAGTAGAGAGCTCTGGAACCAGCCGCGATGCTGATCACTTCCTTCAAGGTAGAGATCGGCCGGCCAGCGCAGCTCACTGCGTTCCTCAATGACGGCGGCATGGCTTGTACCCGAATCAAACCAGACATCAAGAATATCATTTTCCTTGATAAAGCTGTTCCCCCGGCAATGACCACAGGTGGTACCGGCAGGAAGTATGGCATCGAGATCATGCCTGAACCAGGCATCGGCGCCTTCTTTACGGAAAAGCTCATCAATTTTCTCGACCAGTTTGGTATCTTTAACTATTTCACCACAATCCCTGCAACTGACCACAGTGATGGGCACCCCCCAGGAGCGCTGCCGCGACAGACACCAGTCCGGCCTGCCTTCCACCATGGCATATATTCTCTGCCGGCCCCAGGCCGGTGTCCAGGTAACCTTATCGATGTTCTGCAGGGCTTTTGTGCGCAGATCATTGTTCTCCATGGAGATAAACCATTGCGGCGTGGCGCGGTACATCACCGGTTTTTTACATCTCCAGCAATGCGGATAGCTGTGCCGGATATTGTTGTTGTGTATCAGCGCTCCGGATGCAGCCAGATCTTCATTAATTTGATCATTGACTTCCGGTATCCTTGCTCCCTGATAGGGACCCGCCTCACTGGTGAAGACACCATGGTCATCAACGGGAGAAAAAACCTCCAGGCCATAACGCAGTCCGGTCTGATGATCATCGGCGCCATGTCCTGGAGCGGTATGAACACAGCCTGTTCCCGCTTCGGTGGTAACATAGTCGGCCAGTACCATTATGGAGTCTCTGTCCATGAAAGGATGACGACAGTTGCGCTTTTCAAGTCCTGCCGCGGAAAAGGTTGCGGCAATCGTATACTCCGTAATTCCCGCCTCGGTCATAACATGTTCCACCAGATCCTGCGCCAGGATCCAGCTTTCATCCCCTACCTTGACCGCTGCATACACAAAATCGGGGTGAAAGGCGATGGCGAGGTTTGCCGGCAGAGTCCAGGGTGTCGTCGTCCAGATCACGGCATATACCTTCTCGCCTGCAAGAGCTGGATCTATATCGGAAATATCGTCTTTGACCTGAAATTTCACATAGATTGAGGGAGAGGTATGGTCATGATATTCGACCTCGGCCTCGGCCAGGGCGGTGACGCAGGTGGAGCACCAGTATACCGGTTTCTTGTTGCGAATAACCGAGCCCGACAGAAGAAAGGTATTGAACTCCCGGGCAATGGTAGCCTCATACCCATAATTCATGGTAAGGTAGGGAGTCTCCCAGTCACCTAGAACGCCGAGGCGCTGGAACTCAGCCTTCTGGATTTTGATCCATTTCTCGGCATATTTTCGACATGCCGCCCGCTTGGAAAGAATGGGGATGGAGTTCTTCTTCTCACCCAGCTCCTTGTCGACATTATGCTCTATGGGAAGGCCGTGACAATCCCATCCGGGAATATACGGAGCATTAAAACCAGCCATCCGGCGGGATTTAAGAATAATATCCTTGAGAATTTTATTGAAAGCAGTGCCGAGGTGAATGTGACCATTGGCATATGGAGGACCGTCATGCAATATAAAGAGCGGTTTATCTTTGGCCTGCTTTTGTAACTGTCCGTAAAGATCCTCTTTCTCCCATCGTTTAAGATACTGCGGTTCCTTCTGAGAGAGATTCGCTTTCATTTTAAAACTGGTTTGGGGCAGGTTAAGTGTTGCCCTGTAGTCCATATCCTTCTCCTTTTATGATACAAATGGCCTGTTTTTCCAGTTAAAGACCAAATAATCCGCAACTGTCCATGGGGTAGCTCTGCTGGAATCGTCTCGATAACCTGATGCAGAAATAACCTCAAAGAATAACAATTGCATTGGAACTTTCAAGTTTAAAGTGTCGGAGAGCCGAAAAGCGATTTTTTTCTCTGTTTATCCTCGCAAAAACGGCTGTGATGTTTAAGATTAATACGTGTGCAAAAAAATTGACATAATATCTTGATTTTATTAATATACCTTATTATCGATCATTAAAAGTTCTATTCTTTCTTATCGGCTGTAGGGCAACTCGTATCTTACTACCAGTGGTAGTAGACAACCTGCCGCAACAGTACCTTGTCGGCATTTTCCGGGAACCATTTGCATAATGACAGAAAAAGAAACGATCAACGGCAATACCATGGTGGAGCTGATAAAGGTCAGTAAGTCCTATCCACCGGACGTTACCGCACTTGCCAACATCTCGCTCTCCATCGCCACCGGTGAAATGTTTTTTATCATAGGCAAAAGCGGGGCCGGCAAAACCACCCTGCTCAAACTGATCAGCTATATGGAGCCACCGAACAGCGGTTTGATCGAAGTGGCAGGTCACGATCTGCGCCGCCTCAAAGGCGCCAAGCTTGCCAAATTACGGCAGCGTATCGGTGTCGCCTATCAGGACTTCAAGTTGCTTCTTGACCGAACTGCGGCCGAAAACATTGCCATTTCCATGGAAGTCTCCTATAAACAACCGTCCCAAATTCAAAAACGGGTACGGAGCCTGTTGGAGCAGCTGCAACTGGCCGACAAACACAACACCATAACAGGAGAACTCTCCCGAGGCGAACAGCAACGCGTCACTCTGGCCAGGGCTGTCGCCAATTCTCCGACCCTCCTGTTGGTTGACGAGCCAACGGGCAACCTTGATGCGGAGACCACCGGGAAAGTAATGGAACTTCTTACCAAAGCAAATAACTCCGGTGCAACCGTGGTCATCGCCACCCATGACGAGTCGATCTACAAAAACTCCAACCGTCGTATCATGGAATTACGTTACGGCCGTATTCATGCCACGTGGGAGGCGACCGCTTTATGAGATTCTGGTTCGCAGTAATGCGGCAGGCCGGGCGTAATCTGCGTCAGACCTGGCCCTCCCAGCTGATGACACTACTTACCGTCAGCCTTTCCGTTCTTATTTTTGCCTTTTTTTATCTCGTCTATACCAACATGATCAACTCCGGCGAAAAGCTGGGTGACGGCTTACGCCTCATTGTCTACCTTGAGGATGACCCGGGAGAGGAGATGCGCGAGCAGATCAGAAGGAAAATCACCAATTTTGATGATGTCGAAGATATCATTTTCGTCTCCCGTGCCGAAGCCTACGAAAAATTTACAGCCCAGCTCGATGCGCATCAGGATGTCTTGGAAGATTTGCCGAGAGACTTCCTGCCGGCCTCGGTGGAGGTCGTTCCTCTGAAAAATCTCCGCAGCCTCAACCAGATCAAACTTTTCTCGCAATATTTAGCAAACCTTCCCGGTACACTGAAGGTGCAATATGGTCAGGAGTGGGTTGAGCGTTTCTATTATTTCACCAGACTGCTCTCCATTGTTGTTTTCCTCAGTGGATCTCTGTTGATTCTCACCACCATATTCATGGTCTCTTACACCATCCGGCTGACTATCTGGAACCGGCAGGCCGAGCTTGAGTTGCTCAAACTGGTGGGAGCAACCAATAATTATATTCGCACACCTTTTCTGATAGAAGGAATACTTCAGGGATTGCTGGGCTCTACCTTGGGCCTTCTTTCTCTTTTTTTCCTTTATCTGTGGATCAAAACGCACTTTTCCGGACCAGGCCTTCTCGAGATTTTCAGCTTTACATTCTTTGCGCCGGGGGTAATTATTGCCATCATTGTCTTATCAATCATACTCTGCACCGCCGGCAGCTTCACCTCGATGCAGAAATTTCTGCGCATTTAGATCATGATGGCCTCTTTTTCTCCGCAAAGGCATTCCGGTTGCAGAAAATGGCTGCTGCCCCTGACCATCCCCCTATGCGGTATCCTCCTCTTTCTTGCAGACCCTGTTATGGGCGAAGACCTGGAACAGTGGCGCCTTGAAGAGCAAAAGCGACTCGAACAGGAAATAGAGCGCAACCAGATAAAGATCGAGCGTCTCCAATCAGGTCTTGAAGACCAGCGGGAGGGAGTTGTCAAAGCCACACTTCAGGAGAAAGGCATCCTCGTCGAACTGGAAGAGATCGATCAGCGTCTTCTCAAAATGGCGGAACGGCTTGACGATCTCGACCAGAGAATGGCACAGCAAAAACAACTGATCGCCAAGAAAGAACAGGAACTGGCCGTTGTGGTGGAAAGACGTGAAAAGTTACAACGTCATATGCAGAAAAGAATAGAGGCGTATTACAAACTGGGCAAAATCGACCTCGTCAATATAACATTCTCCACCAGGACATTTGCAGAACTGTTGCGCTTTCATGATGCCTTTCAGGCGGTCATCGACTATGACCAGCAACTCATGATGCGGTATCGAAACCTTATCAACAATCTGGAAAGCTCTAAAGAGGCTCTCACCCTGGAAGAGGGTTTGCTGCAGGAATTTATATCACAGGCTAATACCAACAAAGAACAGATTGCCGAAGCGCGGCAGGAAAAGAGCAGGGTGCTGAACCGCATACGCACACAAGCCGCTCTCCACGAACAGGCAATTCTGGAGATCGAAAAGGCCAAAGCAGAGCTTGCCGCCGCCCTGCGCGCCATGCGGAAAAAAGAACAGCATTATGAACAGGGCTTTCTACTCAATAAAAGCAGTCACATAGCCCCAATGGTCGGCACGGTTACCAACCTCTTCAACCAGGAGCGAGTCAATCAGTTCGGCATTACCAGGAAAACCCCCGGCATCGCCATAAATGCCCCTGATGGAACAAAAATACATGCCATCTACGACGGCACTGTCATCTATTCCGGATATCTGAAGGGATATGGCAATACCATAATCATCGATCATGGTCATCAATATTTCACCATCACCTCCCGAATAGAAAGAATGTTGGTGAGTAAAGGTGCAAATGTTAAAAGAAGTGATATAATAGGGATAATGGGATCAACCGCCACCATATTGGACGATGGACTCTATTTTGAGATACGTCATGAAGACACTCCTCTCGACCCTCTGTTGTGGCTCAACACCAAAAAAATGACATTTGCAGACAACCTTCAACGCAACACTTCATCCTGATCAACAGGAACTGTTAAAATGAAAAATCAGCCCAGACGGAAAACCACCCTTCTTCTGTTTTTTATCCTCTGTTGTACTCTGGCGCCACCTGCTCTCGCTCAACCCGAAAACGACACGCGGCAAAGAGAGCAGACCTACAGAAAGCTCGAAATTTTCTCCAACGTGCTCAGCATAATACAGGAAAACTATGTCGAGGAGATAGACACCGACCGGGCCATAGAGGGCGCCATCAATGGGATGCTGCTCTCGCTCGACCCCCACTCCTCCTATCTGACCCCGAAGAGCTTCGATGAACTCCAGGAAGAAACCCAGGGAAGCTTTACCGGTATAGGGATAGAAATTACGATAAAAAACGGTAAACTCACGGTTGTTTCACCCATTGAGGATACACCCGCTTATGATGCCGGTTTACAGGTAAACGATACCATCGTTAAAATTGACGGCCAGTGGACCGATGACATGAGTCCCTTGGAAGCCGTTAAGAAACTGCGCGGCACCAAAGGATCCGAAGTAACCATCTCGGTGCATCGACAGGGGTGGGAGAACCTCAAGGAGTTTACTCTGGTACGAGATGTGATACCGGTTCAATCGGTACGTGCCGTGTTTCTTGAAAAGAATATCGCCTATACCAGAATTACCAACTTTCAGAGTCACACCACAGAGGACTACCTGGAAGCCATCACAACCTTGCGGGGCTCACAGGACATCAACGCCTTGATACTGGATCTGAGAAACAATCCCGGCGGCCTGTTGAACCAGGCGGTTGCCATTGCCGATCTTTTTCTTGACTCCGGACTTATCGTCTATACCAAAGGGCGAAACAAGCAGCAGAACATGGTGTTTCAAGCCAAAGACCACGGGGTCATGGTCAAGCCCGCCCTTGTTGTGCTGGTAAATGAAGGTTCCGCCAGTGCCTCTGAAATAGTGGCAGGTGCAATTCAGGATCATCAGCGAGGACTTATTCTGGGCACCCAGACCTTCGGCAAAGGCTCGGTACAGACCATAGTTCCTCTCCAGGATGGGGCCGGTTTGCGCATGACGACAGCAAGATACTATACCCCTTCGGGCAGATCCATACAGGCAAAAGGTATTAACCCGGATGTCAAAGTAGATTTTACTCCACCCCCATCCCCCGAGGAAAAAAGGACAAACGGCAGGACTCCGGCCAGAGAGACTGACCTGCGTAATCATTTTGAAAACATGACCGCCCCTTCCTCCTCAACGACCCCACAATCGGCTGAAGAGCCAAAAGAAGAACTGACGGACAGGCAAACAATGCTATTGTCCCGCCTGCAAAAGGACAATCAGGTTCAAACAGCTCTCAGTATTCTCAAAGGAATTACTCTTTTTAATACAAACAAACAGCTAAAACCCTAACTCCCGCAAAAAGCTGCTGTTCTGCGACCAGTTTTTTTTCACTTTTACCCAGAGCTTGAGAAGAACTTTCTGCCCTATCATTTTCTCTATATCACGTCGTGCCGCAATCCCAATGTTTTTCAGCTTGTGTCCGCCCTTGCCGATGACAATGCCTTTCTGCGAGTTTTTTTCCAGAACGATGGAAGCATGGATCGTGACTTGTCGCGGTTCTTCAACAAAAGAATCAATCAGGACAGCCGTGGCATAAGGGACTTCCTGGCCCGTCAGAAGAAAAACTTTTTCCCGTATTATCTCGCTGACCAGAAACCTCTCCGACACATCCGTGGGCACATCATCAGGAAAATAGCGGGGCCCGAAAGGAAGTTTTTTAAGAACCTCCGCCACCACAATGTCGGTTCCCTCTCCTGTCTTGGCGGAAAGTGGTAGAATGGCCTCGAAGGCGAAAAGTTTCTGATACTGCTCAATAACGGGAAGAAGTTCCTGTTTTGCTATCAGATCCATCTTGTTCAACAGCAGAAAAGCCGGAGCGGAAGTTCTGCCAAGATACTCCCCCGGAGAACTCCCGGCATTTCTGTTTTTACTGAGCCCGGCAACATCAAGCAAAAACAGAATCGCATCGACATCAGTCAGACTCTCCATAGCCAGTCGCATCATTTCCCTGTTGAGCGGCTGATCCGCTTTATGCAATCCCGGAGTGTCAATCAAGACAATCTGATACTTCTCGCCGTTGAGTACACCAAGTATTCTATTTCTGGTGGTCTGCGGTTTTGGGGTAACAATTGAAATTTTCATCCCCAGCAGATGATTCATCAGCGTTGATTTACCCGCGTTTGGCGGACCGGCAATGGCAACCATACCGGAGCGGATCTGCGACAAATTGTGATTGGAATCCATGATACTCTTTCCGTCGATATGTGAGCGTTACTATCCCATAACAACCTGATATAAAAACAGAATACAGGAAAACATGTAAAGGCCGGCAACGACGCGTTTTTGCCGGGCCACAAGGAATAAGAAGTGCCATATCATTAAAATAGCACTATAGTTCTTTTCTTTTGCGATGGATGTGCTACTTTCTATCCTGAACTGTTAAAATATACCATCTATTTCATTTTTGCGTCTTTTATTTAGCGCAAAAGAAAATGAAGTGTTCTTCTGAGAATCTCACTGTTCTGAATGATTACTACCGGCAAAATAATAGAATATCTTGATAATGGAAAATTTATTTGTGGTTTTATTACCGAGATGCAACCCAAGAGAGTGCATCTTTTCAACCATAACAAAAGAGAGGTGAAACTCCCTGTTTCACGCATCATCCACTGTTCGATTACACATCACTCAATCGATACCGACAGAGATACGCTGGTCAAAATTCTGCAGGAAGCCAACAGTACTAGAAATACCCTGATGCAGGAGATTGATCTTGAGGAAATCTGGGAACTTATCAGCGAAGAAAACACCAATATCTTTGACCCTTCTTTTCTTGCTGAACTTGTCTTTGGCGAAAAAGCCAACGACGATATTGTTTCCGCTTTTTTACGTTCCGTATTCATCAATAAGACATTTTTTAAATATAAAGACGGCAAAATAAAAGTTCATACTGCCGAACAGGTGGAAGCACTGCAGAAAGAGGCGGTCCGCGAACAGGAGAGGCAACTGCTCATTGAAAAAGGCGCCTCTATTCTTAGATGTCTCCAGGAAGACAACAACCATGAGCAACTCGACCCCAGGGACATTGAAAGCTGCCTCCAGATTGTCCAGGACTACTACCTCTTCGGCACCGACGCACCGCACAGCGAAATAGCAAGACAAATGCTGAAGGAAGCGGGCCTTTCCCAGCCACATGACAGTTATCATATTCTAGTTAAATCCGGAGCATGGAGTGCCCACGAAAATATCCCACTGTTACGCAGCAAACTGCCGACTTCCTTTTCGCTCCCTGCCATACAACAGGCTGAAACCGTTTTGCAAAGTCCGGTTACTCTCCTTTTTGACGATGCCGACCGAAAAGATTTTACCCATCTTGCACCGCTGACCATTGACGGCGCCACAACCCTGGATTTTGATGATGCCCTCACCATATCACAACAGGAAGATGGATTCCTGGTCGGTGTTCATATTTCCGATGTTGCATTTTATGTCAAACCAGGCGATGCTCTTTTCCAGGAAGCCATGGACCGCGGTACATCAATCTATTTTCCGGAAAGCCAGATACCAATGCTGCCCCGACATCTCTCACAGGGAATATGCAGTCTGATCCAGGGCGAAACCAGGGCAGCCATGAGCTTTATGATACTGCTGTCCCCCGAGGCGGAAATTAAAAAAGTCCGTATCTACCCCTCCATCGTCAAGGTCGCCAGACGGCTTACCTACGAAGAGGCCGACACCATGATTGCCACGGACAAGGAGCTTGCCGCCCTGAATGATCTCAGCAGGAAATTGCGACGACGCAGAATAGAGGCGGGCGCACTGCTGCTACCGTTTCCTGATGTCAACATCCATGTCGACTCGCAAGGAAAGGTACATGTCTCACTTGGCGCAACAGATACCCCTGCTCGCATTCTGGTTTCGGAAATGATGATCCTTGCCAACCAGGAAGCTGCCGGATATGTTGCCGATCGGATGGCACCCGGTTTATTCAGGGCACAGGAACCGCCCAAACAGCACCTGGTCCACGGTGAAGACAACGATCTTTTTATCAATACACGACAGCGCAAACAACTCTCCAGAGGAGAATTGCTCACTACGGCGACAAGACATAGCGGCCTCGGCGTAAACCAGTATACAACCGTAACCTCTCCGATTCGTCGGCTTCTCGATCTCGTCATGCAACACCAGTTGCACTCTCTGGTTCGACGAGAGACTCCGCGCTTCAGCGAAGAGATGTGTAAGGATTTTTCCTCTGTAATCACCCGAACTCTTGCCAACGCCAATGGCGTCAAGCAGCAACGGCACCGCTATTGGCTGCTGGTCTATCTCAAAGACCGTGAGGGGCGATTTCTTGAGGCGTTGGTTATTGAATCGGGCCCTAAAAGAATTATGATGCTTTTAAAAGATATTCTCTTTGACTTCGATCTCCCTGCTCCAGCCGGCACAAAACCGGCACCGGGATCAACTGTCAAGGTCAAGGTCGTCAAAAGTGACCCGCTGGACAATCTGGTACGATTCAGCTGGGATTAGCCTTTTTATCACAACACACGCTGAGCACAATGATCAAAATCGATGGCGAAAAAATCAAACAGCTGAGAGAAAGCCAGGGTCTTACCCAGCTCTATATGGCTACTGCCGTCGAAGTAACCACCGACACCATCTCCCGCTGGGAAAACAAGCGATATCCTACCATTAAAGAGGAAAATGGCGAGAAACTGGCAGAAGCATTAGGAGTAACCCTCGCCGATATATTGCTGATCGATGCAGATAATACAGCACAGACAGACAATGGGGAATCCGGTGGTGAGATCTCCGATTGTAAAGGCAAAAAATCCAGAAAGGGTCTCTACTTCTGCCTTTCTGTTGCCATGCTTGTGCTCTTTGGCGGGATTGCCGCACATTTCTACCTCAAAGAGACAACTCTCTACCAGATCAGTGCGGAGAGAATCATGCCGCTCAGCACATTACCGAATTCACCTTTTCCTGTTGTCATCGAAGTACGGCACAGCGGCACGGAACCAATCTCCATCATAGTAAAAGATATGCTGCCGGACGGCAGTGAAATTATTGAAGTTTCACCAGTGCAAGGTTCTGCTGTTCAGGCAGGTGAGGTAAAATGGATTCGCAAGCTGCAACAGACAAGCCGTTTTTCCTATCTGACAAAAATCAGCGGAGACTCCTCCAAACATCTCTTTTCAGGTGAAATCTCCACTTCAAAAAACGAAAAAACCATAAAAACCATGGGAATTCAGGCAATAGAGGCGGGTCTGTTTCACTGGGCCGACAGCAATAGCGACAACTCCATCAGTGACCAGGAAATATTAACTGTTTTCGACTATTACAGCGGCATAGATGATTTTACCGTCGACATCGAATTTATCGAAAAAATGTGGCTGGGTTCCAGTTACTCCTGGGACAGAAATACTCAACAAATTAAAATTTCTCCGTAGTTATCGCATTCTCCTACCGAAGAGACTCTTATGAAAAAAACGTTCGTCCATAAAAATATCATCCTGTTCTGGGCAGTACTTTTTTTCTGTCTTACAACTCCTCTTTCCATCTCTGCCGCCACTCCAGCCAGGGCCGTCTATCAAAGTATTGCAAACAATAAAGTCGTATTCCTGGTCGAGGTTGGAAGCCCTGCACCGACAAGCCTGATAGTCCAGCATTTTCACCCCAGTGATAACCGGCTAATCAGCACATCGCCTCAAGCCGACAAGGTCGACAGGCAAAGCGGTACCGCCAAATGGTTTCTGAAAAACGTCAGATCGGGAATGTATCCGTTCTCCCTGTCTTTTACAGGAGAGATAGATCCGGGATCGATACAGTTGATCCTCCGTTACAGAGACCCCCAAACCAGATCTTTCCAGGAAATTGTTGTACGCCCATGAGAAACTAAAAAGGAAAAAAGACGTGTACCATCAAGCCTCTCCCCATAATCAAGCACGGCAGGAGCCGGACAGAGACATCTCTTTCATACACAAATGTTTGTATGACACGCTTCAGGGATTACGTGAGGGATTAAGCCATTTTTCCGGACCAAGCACCGCCGCCGTTATTTTTATCCTGCCCGGCATGGACCAACTTTCAATTTACGACCCCGACAGCCTGCTGCGTGGCCATGAGTTGAAGATTAGAAATTTCTACTTCAGCAATGAAGGCCGGCAGCGTCGACTCAAGTACAATGGCGAGTCTCTCTGCTATAGCTCGATAGAAACAGTGGCGCCCTTCGAGCTCGACGGCCTGCTCTCTTTTGGGGGCAGCTCAGCCACAGTGCCCTATCAGATGTGGTTTACCGAGCACCACCCCGATCTCTGTTCAACCGGCCCCACCGAGAGATGGCTTGAGCATGCCGTGTTACGTTTTTCGCACGATATGGCGAATGACGCCGAACTGTACACCGGAATTTCAGGGAAATTTCTCCGAGAATACGCAACCTATGCCATCCATGATCATATTTACAAGGAATCATTGCGCCGTATCGGCGCATCGGCTGAAGGCCTGAATTTTTTTGCCATTCTTGATGCCATCCTGGGAGTGTCCAAAACCCAAGAGGAGAGAGCCTGGGCCCGGGGAGACTTGGTCTTTATCAGCCCTGTGGACATTGAAAAAATCACTTTTCTTGCCGGATTTATCCCCACGGAACTGCCGAGACTCAACCATTTCAAGCATGTACGAAAACTTCTGCTGGCGGTGGAAGGCAGCAGCCATAAGCTCATTTCCGACGGCTCGAATATACTTGGAATCTCCTACGCAAAGCTGCCGGTATTCTCCTTAACAGCTGAATATCATGGAAGATATGGATATCTCAATATTAATGAGGAGACCATCTGCAGCTTTGCCGACGGCAGATTTAGATCATCTTCTTTGCGGGCCAAACTTTTCGAGGTTGAAGAAGCTCTGCTCGACCATGATCTTGAACAGACGGCACGCGACAATCTTTTTCGTATTATCGGAACTCTTGTTCATAACGCCCAGAACATGAAGCATGGCTGTACCTTTATTGT
Source organism: uncultured Desulfopila sp. (assembly GCA_964446655.1). Classification (GTDB taxonomy): domain Bacteria; phylum Desulfobacterota; class Desulfobulbia; order Desulfobulbales; family Desulfocapsaceae; genus Desulfopila_A. Next base: position 20,237 of record CAYUPL010000033.1, on the reverse strand, counting down.
TGACTTAAGCACAACACCCGTTCGCATATCCGGTCAGCTTCTCCAAAAACCTCTCGATTTGAACAATCCCGATTTTCTCGAGCTCGCCTGTGCCTTTTCCCGAGTCGATGGCGCCTTACATATTCGTGGTGATCAACATCTGCAGGGTTTTGCCTGTCTACTTGATGGCCAAAGCATTCAAGGAGAAGACAGGGCTCGGGGAGCCCGTTTTAACTCTGCGCTGCGCTTTACCGCCGAAAATCCGCAAACCATTGTTGTGGTAGTTTCCTCAGACCGCCCGGTATCCGTGATTCAACAGGGGATAGTTTTTCAGGGACATTGCCAGTGGCGCTCCACCACCAACTGTACACTACTTCCCGAAACCCTGGAAAAATGGCTTGCCGTTACAGCCTGATAGGCACGGTTAGCCCGGCTGGTGAGAAATCCGGGTTAGATGTCAAGCGCCCAGGTGGGAATATGATTCAATATATAATTCTGTACCTCTTCCTTGCCTGGTTTCTTGCCTGGTTGCCTGCCTGATTCCTTGTCCTGGGCTTGCTGCACGGCCTCCATCACCTGTTCATAATCAAACCAGCAGACTTCCTTGTCTTCATAGTTGTATACGGTAAGGATACGTCTATCCTTGTTTTCAATATCCTCTTCTTCCTGAATAGCAGCTACAATTTTTAAAGCCCTTTCATAGGACAGAAACTGAATGTCGTTTTCACTCATACCTATACCTCAAACCAAAAAAGGCGAGCAGGATCATCTCCTCTCGCCTTCAAATTTTAAATAAATATCAATTACGCCGGTTTAACGACCGCACCAGAGCGTATACAACGGGTGCAAACACGAGATCTCTGCACTCCGCCGTTTTCTGTGATCATCCGAACTTTTTTCAGATTCGGCAACCATCTTCTCCGGTTTTTATTGTGTGCGTGTGAAACATTGTTCCCGGTAACCGGTCCTTTTCCACAGATGGTACATTTTTTAGCCATCGCTTAATCTCCTTTTATATCAACCACTCCCTGGCAATTACAGGAAAAAGCAGTTTAGTAAAAAAATCAATACTTATAATCACAAACTGTTAATTTTACCTTTTTTTTAAAACAATAGCAAGAGCAAAAACATCCCTTTAAAAGATTCGAGGACGAAGCTGTTCAAGGAGCATCAGGTCGGCCAGCGCAATTGCGGCAGCACATTCAATAACGACAGGAATCCGTAACGCTATACAGGCATCATGCCGTCCTTCGATGACAAGTTGTTCGACCTTACCACTTGCAAAATTAAAGGTATGCTGCGGTTTGCTGATTGAACTGGTTGGTTTGACCGGAACCCGGAAAACTATCTCATTTCCATTTGTTATTCCACCATTGATACCTGCGGCAAAATTGCTCTCCGTCTTACCTTCTTCGGTAACCAGATTATCGTTATGTTCGCTGCCTTTCATGCGGGCACAGGCAAAACCGGACCCAAATTCTATACCTCGTGTCGCCGGCACTGCAAAGATCATATGTGCTATCATGGATTCCACGGAATTAAAAAATGGTTCGCCCAGCCCCACAGGCAAATCGGTACAACGACACTCAATGAGTCCACCGATGGAGTCCCCTTCAGCCAGGGCTTTTTCCACTGCTGCGGCAATGTCCGTGGTGCCGCCTGCTTCTATCAGCGAAGCGGTAAGTCGTGCAGGGGCCAGAATTTTTTTAGCTATAACCCCTGCCGCAACAATCCCCAAAGTAATTCTTCCTGAAAAATGGCCGCCACCTCGAGGATCTCCATATCCCCCGTATTTTCTCCTGCTGGTAAAATCGGCATGTCCCGGGCGCGGGTGCTGCAGGAGGTTGTCATAGTCTTTGGATTGCGTGTTGGTGTTTTCAAAGACTATGGCAAGAGGCGCACCTGTTGTCTTGCCGCGAAAAACGCCACTGACGATCCGGGGCAGATCCGGTTCGACCCGTGGTGTTGTGCCTCGCCCCCCTGCTCGTCTTTTTTGAAAGTCTTCCTCTAAATCCGCTTCACTCAATGATATACCGGCCGGACAGCCATCGATCACCGCTCCTATTTGAATACCATGGCTTTCCCCAAAAATACTCACCCTGAAAAGTCTTCCAAAACTGTTCATTCCTTCACCTCGGTAATCCTTTTTCCTGCGGGTGGGAAAGACCCTTCTTTCCATACACCCGATGTAGATACAGCATCAACGAAAAACAATTCCGTCGATACTGTGCCGTTAGAGTTTCTTTAACCACCACTTTAAAAAGGTTTTACCAAGGGCGGTAATCTGCAATGCTATTCTCTCCTGAATTCTATTGCAATAAGTCTTTTGCCATGGTAGCAATGTAGTACAAAAATATTGATAACGATTCCCAACTTATATAGCAATCTCGTAATATGAAGAACTCATCTCCGCTCTGGACTTTCTTTTCCTCCGTTAAGCTGGCCCTTTTTACCCTCGGCTGCCTAGCCGTCACCTCGATTCTCGGCACCGTAATCCCTCAAAAAGAGACGGTCGAATTTTATGTCAGCAAATATGGCCCGAAAACCGCCACTTTTTACCAGGTATTCGACATTACCGATATGTATTCCTCCTGGTGGTTTCTTTCACTTTTAGGGCTGCTTACCGTGAATCTGATAGTGTGCAGTATAGATCGTTTTCCCGTGGCATGGCGGCAAATACATGCCGACAATCTCGATGCGCCACTGAGCCGAATAAATAAATGCCGATTAAGCTCCTCACTGCATAGCCAATATCCCCAAGCGGAAACCGTATCGAAACTTCAGCATATTCTGAGTAGCAACGGCTGGAAAACAACGTCTCGCAACAGAGAAGAAAAGGTGCTGCTTTTCAGTCAGAAAATGCCCTGGAGCAGAACGGGCGTCTATTTTGTTCATCTCTCCATACTGGTTATTTTTGTCGGGGCGGGATATGGGCAATTGACCGGTTTCAAAGGAGGCATTATGCTTCCTGAACTTGAGAGCAGCACGGTGATATACCCTTTCCAGGATAATCAGCCTATAGACCTCGGTTTTGAAATACGGTGTGAAAGGTTCGATATAGAATTTTACCCTAATACCATGCCCAAGGAATACCGCTCGAAATTGACCATCCTGGAAAACAACGAGGTGGTTCTACAGAAGGACATAGTTGTCAACGATCCTCTCAAATATAAAGGAATCACTTTCTATCAATCCAGCTATCAAGGGTTCCGCGATTTCATCTTCAATATTGCCGATCAAGAAGGGGAAAGTACCCTGCTCACCGGTGAGTTTCAGAAAGAACTCACCTGGGCTGAAAAAAATATCCAGTTTGGTATTATCAACCTGGAAGCGTTGCAAGATCGGGTAGTCCGGATGAAAATATGGTTTAACGACGGCAAAGGACCGGCCTCGGAATTCTGGATGGATACTGCGGAACAGGTCGAAATCATCCGACCGGATACCACCTACCTTTTTTCAGCCAAACAACGTTATGCAACCGGTCTTCAAGTCGCAAAAGACCCCGGTGTCTGGATAGTGTATTTTGGCTGCGGCCTTATGCTCGCCGGTCTGTATATTGCCTTTTTTCTCGCCCACAAACGGATATGGCTGATAGTTTCTCAACACGACAACCAGACGCTTGTCGACCTGAAAGCAACAACCAATAAAAACAAACCAGCTTTTGCGACACAGTTTGAAAAACTCTCCGAGGCGTTGGAAAAAAATATCTAACCTGACGTAATCCTAAACCGGATAAGGATACGTCATCTGATTTTTGGAGCTCAACTATGGACAGTTCAACTCTCTTGGGTATCACCACTTTTACTTACCTTTTTTCCACGATTCTCTATGCGGTCTTTTTTATTTTTAAAGTGAATCAATTAGGAAAAATTGCCACCTGGTTTACATTCGCGGCCTTCTTAATACAGACGGTGGGAATCGCTTTGCGCTGGTACGAATCTTACGAACTTGGTATCGGCCGAGCCCCACTCACTAATATGTATGAATCCGTAGTCTTCTTTGCCTGGACCATTGTGGGGCTTTACCTGGTCCTTGAATGGAAATATCGAATCAAGGTCATAGGAGCATTTACACTTCCTCTGGCCTTTCTGGCAATGGCCTATGGCTCTCTCTCACCGGAAATAAACCGGGGCATCACTCCTCTAGTGCCGGCGCTGCAGTCAAACTGGCTGATTGTTCACGTTGTTACATGTTTTATCGGCTACGCCGCTTTTACCATTGCCGCAGCATTGGGTGCCATGTATCTGCTGAAAAAACCTAAAGATAACGGAACAGAGTCGTCCAACCATGGCTTCTGGGCGTCTCTTCCTTCTCTGACTGTTCTGGATTCCATCATACACAAAATGATGATTTTCGGATTTATCTGGTTGACCACGGGAATCATCACCGGCGCGATATGGGCAAATTCGGCCTGGGGAACATACTGGAGTTGGGACCCCAAGGAGACTTGGTCACTTATCACCTGGTTTGTCTATGCCATAACATTACATGCCCGCTTCACCAGAGGTTGGGGAGGTACACGAATAGCATGGTTGGCCATCGTCGGTTTTGCCGCGGTGCTTTTCACCTACTATGGAGTCAACTTTCTTCTTTCAGGCCTGCACAGTTATGGCTCAAGTTAATCCGGCAATGAGGAAAAAACAATTCTACCAAACCATTTGAAAAATCAGTTAGTTTGTTGTATCGTTAGGCGTAATGAGGAAAATGCATGGGCCCGAAGAGGAGTCTCGAAAATGAATATTCCCCGACAGACTCCTGGAATAGTTCCAGGCAAGACCTGGACACCACCTGAAACCTTAGTGAGGTAAAATATGACAAAAAAGACGTTAGCGTGCAGTTTGTTTCTCGTGTTTCTGACCTTGGGCTGTTACGCCGGATCGGTGTTTTCCAGCAATGCCGGTCCAGCAGACCTCTTACTGAAGAGCAGTGATGCCACCAAAATGGCTCCCGCCGTTTTTCCCCATAAAATGCATCAGGATGCATATTCTTGCGGTGAATGTCATCACGGCATGGCCGACGGCGCCAAAGTAGAATACAGCGAAGGCATGGAAATTCAGAAATGTGAAACATGTCATAATAGCGAGGTGCTCGCCGGGAAAACAGCAGGGAAAGAGAAACTAGACACCTTTAAGGGAGCAGGACACGCCAACTGCCTCGAATGTCACAAGGAAGTCGCCAAAAATGATGCGAGCAAAAAGAAGCTTCGAAGCTGTACCTCCTGTCACCAGAAATAGCAGCAGCTTCAGAAACAAAGAGTAGCCTCAAAGGCCGGCCTAGGAACCAAGGTCGGCCTTTTCTTTTCACCCCTCCTGCATCATGGAAATGTCGCCGATCTGCAGGACAAGAACACCAAGGCCGGTAAGGAGATTGAGCCTGTTCTGCCGTATGTTCTCTTCCTCGGCCATCACCATAACTTTATCAAAAAAGGTATCAACCGGCCCTTTCATCCGCAACAGACATACAAGGGCTTCACGATAATTTTTTGCCTCAAGCATCGGCGCCATGGTCCGCCGCACCTCGGTCAGCAATTCATAGAGCTCTTTCTCGGCCTGGTCCGCCAGAAGTTCGGCCTGTACCTCGATCGAGCTATTGCCTTTGGTGATATTTTTTATCCTTTTGTAGGAGGAGGCCAGAACAGCAAAGGACGGATCGGATTTCATGGCCTTCAAGGCCTCAATGCGCCGCAGACAATCGTTGGGATTATCGAATGCAACTGAAGCTGCTGCCGCGACCGCGCCGGCATCAGTCCCTTTGGCGATACAGTCATTACGAAAACGTCCTTCAACAAAGGAAAGTACAGCATCAACCGTTGTCGAGCTTCCATCGACTCTGTCACCATACAAAGCAAGTGCCTTATAGATGATCTCCCGTAACGACAATCCATATTCTCTTTCCCGCAGGATCTGTAAAATTGCCAGGACAATCCGACGTAAACCAAAAGGATCCGTCGTACCGGAAGGTGTTTGACCTATCCCGAAACAGCCGGCCAGGGTATCAAAACGGTCAGCGAGTCCAACCAGAACACCTGGAGACTCCGTTGGCAGTTCAGCTCCTGCTCTTTTAGGCATGTAATGTTCTCGCAGGGCAAGCGCCACGGCTGGTTTTTCCTGGGAAAGAACAGCATACGCTTCTCCCATGGTACCCTGCAGGGTGGGAAACTCGCCGACCATGTCGGTCAGAAGGTCGGCTTTGCAAAGCTGAGCGGCACGACAGGCATCTTCCACGACATGGGGCTCAAGTTTCTCGGCAAGCAGACGTGTCAGCTTAACCATGCGCTCGGTCTTTTCAAGCATGGTACCAAGCTTTGCCTGAAATATGATACCTTTAAGATCTGGAATAAGGTTTTCCAGTTTTCTTTCCTGATCGCTGCGAAAAAAGAAGAGCGCATCTTCAAGACGAGCCCGCAGCACACGTTGATGTCCCTGCCTGGTGAGAGATTCATCTTCAATTCTGGTATTATTGACGGCCACAAAGCCGGGGAGCAGACGACCACTGCTGTCGGTAATGGGAAAATATTTCTGGTGTTCCCGCATGGAAGTGATCAAAACCTCATCGGGCAGTGCTAGAAATTTTTTGTCAAATATACCGCAGATTCCGCATGGTAATTCGACCAGATTGGTAACAGTGTCAAGAAGATCATTGTCGATAAAAACCTGCCCTGCTGCCAGTGAATCAGCAGAGGAGGCCGCCCTTGTGATGGTTTCTATCACCATTTCTCTGCGTTTCCGCTGATCAACGATGACATCCGCCGCAGCCAGTTGCTCTTCATAACTGGAAGGACTTTCAATGACAATCTCATAATTGTGGAGAAATCGATGCCCACGACTGAGATTTGATGTTCTGACGCCCTCATGCTCAAACGGGACAACTGACTCATCATTAAGAGCAAGAAGCCATTGTACAGGACGGGCAAAGGAGAGCGAATTAGCGGCCCAACGCATTGATTTCGGGAAGGAAAGATCCAGCAGAAGGCGATGGAGGAGCTCAGGCAACAGCTCGGCGACATCCTGCCCTCTCATCTCACGAACAAGCACAAGATACTCGCCTTTGGCGGTTTCTGTTTTGCGCAGTTGCGTAACATCCGCTCCTTTAGAGGCGGCGAACCCCTGAGCGGCTCTGCTAAAGCCACCTTTTTCATCCAGGCCTGCCTTGACTGAAGGTCCCATTATTTCTTCAAGGATATCCTCCTGCTTTTCGGCAAGGTCTTCCACAAGCAGCGCCAGACGCCGTGGAGTGGCCATGGTTTTAATGTTTCCATGCGATATCTTCAGCGCACCTGTTCGTTCCCTGAATTTTTGACGAAGCTGGGTTAAGGCCGGTTCTATATATCCTGCCGGAAGTTCTTCGGTACCTATTTCAAAGAGTAAATTGCTCATGGTAGATATTAGAGGTTTGTTTTTTCTAAGAGCATGAGAGCGCTATCGCAGGACGGTGGGCTCTCAAGTGAAGCGAATGTGGAATAGCCTTCGCCAAGATTTTCAACCATAACAGAGTACCACTTCAATTCTTTTTGTGTCGAGAGTTTTTTAGATATTTTTTCTGTCAATGACTCGACTGAACACATCTCCACCGTGCTGCTATCATCCTGCCGCGAAGAGTCATAAATGACTTTTTCCACAAGCATAATGAGGTCTTCAATCCAGATAAATTTTTGAAAACGGACGGCGACAAAGGCGTTACCCCAGTGCCCGCGCGACCACGGCATGCCCTGATGTACTTTTTTTTTCAACGGCCTGAAAATAGCGACATTGAAACGAAACTCCAGTTCACCGTTTTCTTCGAAAGAACCATGCATTAGACAATCATATCTGCATGTTTTGAGGGAATTCGCCCGAAATTTTCTCTGCAAAAAATAGGGGAAACTGATTTCAACATGTGAAGCCTCGGCATCAAGGCGTTCTTTCATTTCTTCAAGAATTTTTTGAAAAGCGGCAAGATCTATTTCACCGTAAAACTGGTTCAAAATTTCAATGAATCTGCTCATATGTGTTCCCTTGAACTTATGAGGAAGATTCACGTACATATTGAGAGAGGCAACCGTATGCTGATGATTATTTTTTTTATCCAGCAGTGTGATCGGGTACGATATTGTTTTTACTCCAACTTTTTTAATATTAATGCGTCTGTGATCGAGTTGGTTTTGGATATCTTTCATAATGCCCCGAATTATTTCGATTGCTACGGGTGGGGTAACACGCGCTTTCTTCTCTCCCCATGTCTTACCGTTCCAAGACACCCTCCTAGCCTATATAACGACTAACCGCCTCTTTCAACTGAGAAATATCGGAGGACTTGACAATATATTCTTCCGAAGCCCAGGCGCCCAAATCCTGTTTGAACTCAGGAAAGGCGCTGCACAATATAATCGGGACAGAGGGTTCCATGGTTTTCATGCGCCGTAAAACCTCAATTCCATTTAAACCGGGCATCTGGATATCAAGAACGACAAGATCAGGTTTCTCCCGGGAAAAAAGCTCAAGAGCATCCATTCCATTGGCTGCGGTAATAACTGTATATCCCTCTTCCTTGAACTCTTCCTCGTATATAAATCTGATATTTTCTTCGTCATCGACAAGCAGTATCTTTTTCATGCAAACTCTCCTTGCCTTAAAAAGCTTGGCGTAAGAACAGAGCGGCTTCTTCCGGCGGCATGGGGTTGATATAAAACCCGGAGCCCCATTCAAAACCCGCTATGGAGGTCAATTTTGGTACAATTTCAAAATGCCAGTGAAAATACTCGAGGTTGTCAGCACGCAGAGGCTGGGTATGCAATACAAAATTATAGGGAACATTCGGGATGCAGGAATCCAGCCTCCGTAAACTTTCAGAAAAGACTTCGGCCAGGCTCAGCAGAGAAACATCATCCTGCTTCCGAAATGATGAAGTGTGATTTTTAGGTAAAACCCACATTTCAAAAGGTGTTCGCGGGGCAAAGGGCGTTATGGTTATGAAATCTTCATTCTGACAGACCACCCGTGTTTTTCCCCTGATCTCCTGCCTGACAATATCGCAGAAAATACAGCGCTCCTTATATTTATAATAGGACAGTGCGCCATCGAGCTCGGAAACGATCATACGCGGTAGAATGGGAAGTGCAATAAGTTGTGAATGAGAATGCTCCAGGGAGGCGCCGGCGGCACGGCCATGGTTTTTAAAGATCATGACATACTGAAACCGCTTGTCCATCAAAAGATCCTGGATCCGGTTGCGGTAGGCCTGAAAAACAAGCGACATATCATACTGGGAAAGATAGGCAAACTTTTCCTCGTGGTGCGGACTTTCCACGATAACTTCATGAGCCCCTATGCCATTCATTTTGTCATAGAGCCCCTCACCTTCCTTGTCAAGATCTCCTTCAATGACAAGAGCTGGATATTTGTTCGGCACGACTCGAACCTGCCAGCCGGGCGAATCACGAAAACTGTTCCTATCATTGCGAAAGGCAAATACTTCCGGCGGCGTCGTGCTTTCATTACCGGGACACAGGGGGCAAAAACCTCCGGTGACCTCGGCCTTTTCCACAATAAAGTCGGTCGGCCGTTTGCTGCGCTCCTGTGAAATGATAATCCAGCGTCCCAGCACGGGATCTCGACGTAGTTCAGGCATGGGTTATTTTCCCTGAGATCTCTCTTTTGTTTCCTGAATGGTCTTACAGTCGATACAGAGCGTGGTTACCGGGCGGGCTTCCAGTCTCTGCAGTCCTATCTCCTCTCCACAATCTTCACATACGCCATAATCGCCGTCTTCAACCCGCTGTAAAGCTTCTTCTATCTTGGCAAGAAGCTTTCTTTCGCGATCTCTGATGCGCAGCTCAAAACTTCTGCCGGATTCGATGGTCGCCCTGTCATTGGGGTCAGGAACATTTTCATTGTGGTCGGTCATATCGGACAGTGTTCTTCCGGCTTCGTTTAATATATCCTGGCGCTTCTGGATAAGCTGTTTTTTGAATTTTTCTAAAATCTCTTTCTCCATTCGGAAACTCCTTAAAGAACAATAATTTGAAAAGAGTGTCAGAGTATGGCGTCAACCGCTTATCTCTCGAGAAAAACTTCCGCTTTTCCCACCACTTTTCCGTAACAGTTTGATATCTCCGATCACCATGGATTTATCGACTGCTTTACACATATCATAAATGGTAAGGGCGGCGATGGAAACGGCCGTCAAGGCCTCCATTTCCACCCCGGTCTTACCGGTGATACCGACTTCTGCTAAAATTTCGACAGCGCATCTCTCATCATGCAGGGTGAAATCAATGCGAGTCCTGGTGATCATCAATGGATGAGTGAGCGGGATGAGGCTATCTACCCTCTTTGCCGCCATAATACCGGCAATCCTCGCCACTCCCAGGACATCACCTTTCTTGATTGAACCACTTTTCAGCAATGCATACGCTTCGCTGCTCATGGAAACAATTCCACCAGCCAGAGCAACTCTTTCACTTTCCTGTTTAGCGCCGACATCAACCATTACAGCATTGCCGCTCTCATCAAAATGGGTAAAGGCGGTTTCTTTCTGTGCCATTGTACTCCAAAAAAGTATTATCGTCCCAGAACTTCGTTAAACAATCTGGAAAAGAAGCCTTCATGTTCTTTATTCTGGCCATGTTTGGCACAGAGTTTATCGAAGTCTTTCAAGACATCTTTCTGTTCCTTGCAGAGATTAGTCGGCGTCATCACCTGCAGCTCAACAATCATATTTCCTCTGCCCCGGCCGCGCAGACTGGGGACACCCTCTTTTTCGAGGGTAAAAAGATCGCCGGACTGACTGCCTGCCGGTATGCTGAGTGTTTTTTTGCCATGGATAGTGGGAACCTCTATTTCAGTTCCAAGAGCTGCTTTAACCATGGGAACCGGCAGTGTACATACAATAGTATCACCGTCTCGCTTGAAAAACTCATGTTCTTCAACATAGAGAATAACATAGAGATCACCGGCGGGTCCACCTCTTCTGCCGCCCTCACCTTCATTGGTCAGACGCATTTTTGCACCGGTGTCGACACCGGCCGGGATCTTGAGGGAAACGGTTTTGGTTTTATCTACCAGACCGCGCCCGTCGCAATCTCCGCATGGTTCCGTAACAATCTGACCCTCGCCGTTACAATGGGGGCAGGTGGAACTGACCTGAAAAAATCCCTGAGAACGAATAACCTGTCCTCTGCCGCCGCAACTGGGACAATTTTCTCTGGAATATCCCGGTCGGCAACCGCTGCCGTCACAGGTCCAGCATGTATCCTTTTTGGTGATCTTTATCTCTTTGCCTATACCATGAACGGCTTCCATAAAAGAAATAGGGAGATCGTAACGCAGGTCATTGCCTGGAATCGGTCCGTTTCTTCTTGCCTGAGCACGTCCTCCGCCAAAACCGAAAATATCTCCGAAAATATCACCAAAGCTGGAGAATACATCTTCAAAATTTCCAGGCCCGCTGTATCCGCTGTTTTTCAGACCATCATGACCATAGGTGTCATAGATCTGCCGCTTGCGTTGGTCGCTTAAGACCTCATACGCTTCGGTACATTCCTTGAAATTTGCCTCTGCCTCTTGGTCACCGGGATTTCGGTCCGGATGATATTTCATTGCCAGCTTGCGGTAAGCCTTTTTTATCTCACCATTTTCGGCATTGCGGCGCAATGATAAAATTTCGTAATAATCTCTTGGCATGCCAACTCAACCCCTGTCTACACCTCTGGCGTAACTACTTTTTTCTGTTCCGTAACGTTTTCTTTTCCACCGTCATTCATGGCTCCCTGGAGTTGATCAATGTTTTCCATGGTTACCTTGCCGGCAGCGATCTCCCGAAGGGTCATAACAATTTCTTTGTTCTTGCCGCTAACCAAAAACGGTTCGCCCTGCCTGTGCTGACGTATCCGCTTGACGGCAAGATGAATTAAATTAAAACGATTGTCATCCCCAACTTTTGCAAGACAATCTTCAACTGTGATTCTAGCCATATGTTCACCTGATAAGAGTTTATGTAAAGTTACGTATAAGGCCCCGGTCGATTCACGAGGCGATGGTTCTGTTATTGCTCAAATGGGTTTTTGAGAAGAAGAGTCTCATCCCGATCGGGTCCGACGGAGATGATGGAGGCCTCCACTTCCGTAATATCTTCTATTCGTTTAATATAATCCCTGGCCCCTGTGGGAAGGTCCTCAAACCTGCGTATATCACGCAGCTCCTCCTGCCAGCCCGGTATTTCTTCATAGACCGGCTCGACATTCCGGGCGGCATCGATGTTGGCCGGCATGGCATGGTAGTTTTTACCTTCAAACTGATACTTCCTGGCAATTTTCAAGTGGGGCTGACCTGAAAGTACATCCAGTTTGGTAATAGCAAGACCTGTAATACTGTTCAGTCTCACGGCATCAGAGGCAACGACGCCATCCAGCCATCCGCAACGCCTCTTACGCCCGGTAGTCGCGCCGAACTCACCACCTTTTTGCTGCAGCTGTTCCCCAGTCGCATCAAAAAGCTCCGTTGGAAAAGGTCCTTCACCAACTCTGGTGGTATATGCCTTAAGAATACCGATAACAGCATCCATATGCACGGGACCGACACCGGAACCAGTGCAGGCATTGCCCGCGATTGTATTGGAAGAAGTCACAAACGGATAGGTACCATGGTCAATATCAAGCTGCGTTCCCTGGGCACCTTCAAACAGGATATTTTCGCCCCGTTTTCTGGCGTCATCGAGTTCTACCGAAACATTGCCGACATAGGGCAGAAGTTGTTCTGCATGCTTTTGAAACTGTTCGTAAATCTCTTCGAATTGCAATGCTGCAACATTATATTTTCGGGTCAGCAGAAAGTTTTTCTCTTCAAGGTTGGCCTGTAACTTGTCTCTGAACAATGCCATATCGGCCAGATCGCCGATTTTTATGCCGCTCCGGCCGACTTTGTCCATATAACATGGTCCAATACCCCTGCCCGTCGTACCGATCTTTTTCTCCTGGGCCAGCGAGGCCTCGCCGGCTTTGTCCAAGGTGGCATGATAGGGCATGATGAGATGGGCTCTTTCACTGATCATTAATCGATCCGGAGTAACCGGTAACCCCTTGCCTCGCAGCTCTTCGATTTCGTGAAGCAGAACAGCGGGATCAACAATAACGCCATTGCCGATCATGCATTTCTTGTCTTCATAAAGAATTCCCGAAGGGATGATATGAAAGATAAACTGACGTCCCTCGACTACCAGAGTGTGTCCCGCATTATTACCACCTTGAAACCTGACAACATAATCAGCGTAGCGGGTTAGAAGATCGACTATTTTTCCTTTACCCTCATCTCCCCACTGGGTTCCGACAATAACAACACTGGACATAACATCTCCTGAAATAGTATAGAAATTCCATTTTCCGGAACTTTTTGTTTTGGCATTATTCGCTAGCAACGCACAATCACATTGGACAAACGAGTGATTATAGCTAACACAGGCAACAAAGTCAATCAATGAGATAAATCGGCAGGCGAACCGGAACAATCCGCAGAAAATACGGAATGAATTCCTGCTGTTATCTGTAATGATTTTAAGATGTTCTCGTTGTATTGACAGCCCACCGTAAATACTATACTTTATGATCAGAGTTTATTATGTCACCGGATGCCTGAAAACAGAAGACCGGAGGCTTAACCGATACGTGTTTTTTTCAAGGTTGACATATGTTTGGTATTGGATTTCCTGAATTAATCCTTATCCTCGCCCTCGCCCTCATCGTGGTGGGCCCTGATAAACTGCCCGATCTGGCCCGCTCCATTGCCAAAACCATTGTCGATTTAAAAAAGACGGCAGAGGGTTTGAAGAACAGTATTGACATAGAGGACAATCCACTCTCCGACATAAAGCCGACCCTGGAGGATGCCGCCAAAAATTTTAAAGAAACGCTGCTGGAGGAGAAAACCGACACCTGGAAAACTCCTGAAGATCTTGATAAGCTGTATACCGCCAATACCGGTGCCGACAGCAGCACGGCAAAGGACGACCAGCCGCCCGCGGACCAGGCGCCATCTTCCGCGGAGCAGGAATATCAGCGGGACCACCACCTGCCACCCGGCAGTACTGATTCAGCCGCAAACGGTGAGGAGCCCTCCCGGGATCCATCCGACAAAGATCAAAAATAATGCTCGAACGCACGATACAGGTCTTCAGACCACACCACCTGGAACTCCGCAAAAGGATAATCAGAATCTTTCTCTCAATTATTCTATGCTCCTCCGTGGCCTACTATTTTTCTGAAAAGATAGCGGCATTTTTCATACAGCCTCTCTACGAGGCAACCCCGCTGATGAAAAAGCTGGTCTATACCAATCTGCCGGAAGCCTTTATCGCCTATATCAAACTTTCCATCCTGGTCGGACTGGCCGCAAGTTTTCCGGTGGTTCTCTTTCAGCTATGGTCGTTTGTCGCGCCGGGGTTGGAAAAGGGAGAGAAAAAGATCGCCATCACCGTAGTCTTCTGGGGAAGTGCGCTTTTTCTCCTGGGCGCTTTCTTTGCCACTTTCGGCGTACTGCCGCAAATGCTCAACTATTTTATGAGCTATACCGCTCCAAACCTTGAACCGTTGCCACGCTTCGGCAACTACCTCACTTTTGTTATCCGGACCATTATTGCCTTTGGGCTGGCTTTTCAGATTCCCTTTCTGATGGTGATGACCGGCAGGGCTAATCTTGTTTCGCCAATCTACTTTAAATCCAAACGTCTCTACTTCTACGGCGCCATCGTGGTACTCGCTTTTCTTCTCAGCGCTGGAGACCTGATGGCCACCATTCTGATAACCATCCCCCTCTTTCTTCTCTATGAAAGCGGTATTCTGCTGATGCGTCTCTTTCCCGGAAAAGCATCCTGAGCGGCTCTATTGTCTCGCCTGATTCCCGAAAAATGGTCTCACCAAGAAAATCCCGGTCAAAAAATTTCCTTTTTCAGCAGACAGCAGGAAATGCGGTGTAACGGCTTGTTTTCGGCATCATACTCAATAGTGTCGGGCTGGAGCAGTTTGTTCATCACACAGCCTTCCTCAATTTTCAAGGGGAACAACATCTTCTCGCTGAGGCCCGGCCGCATCACAAGAACATTATTTTCAATGGTATAGGTATGCAGCGCATAGTCCTCACAGAGAGGGCATTGATAGACTCTGCCGTTGGGAAAAATAAAGTAGTTTTCCGCCACCTCCGCGGCGCACTCAAACGTTTCGTCTTCATCAAGAAAAACCTTGGGATAGGTGACATGCAGTCCGGCAGCAGCTCCTTCTTCGGCAACCTTCGGCACTACCGCAAGCCATTTCTCCCTGCTCACCTGGGGGGTATCTGCATCGGCGGACAGATCATCGGTTGCATTTTTGCAGGACTTGCCTCGCAACCCGATAACCTGAATAAAGAATCGTTGTACACCGTAGTGCACCAGCAGCGGCACCATACGATGAAGATGATCGATATTCTTGCTGCTGACGGTATAAATCACACTGACCTTGAAGCCCAAGGCCACGGCTTTTTTCATGTTTTCCAGGCAGGTTTTAAAAACTCCCTTGCCCCTGATGGCGTCATTTATCTCACTGTCGGGTCCATCGATGCTGAAACTGAGATAATCAAGCAGCTCGGGCCGCGTCTTGCTGAGAAAATCATGGAAGAGATAGCCATTGGTATCAACGGTTACTGCATAGTTCATTTTTTTGGCGGCAGCAACGCAGGCGGGAAGATCCGGATGCAAGGTCGGTTCACCACCAAGGAAAACCAGATTACTGGTTTTTTGCGGGTCACTGAAAAGCTTGAGCCATTGCTGAATCGTGTCGAAGCTCAGAGTCTTTGCGCCATGCTGGCTGGTATTGATGTAACAATGCTTGCACGTCAGGTTACAAGCGGTGAGAATATGAAAAAAGACGTTTCTTTCCCCTGCCTGAAAGCCGACGGTTCGTGCTGTACTGCTTGCCGTCATTTTATTTCCTGATCGTATTTCCCGGTTCCGGCTCTACTGCCTCTACTGCTTAAGGGTGTATTGTGCCAACAGGGAGTCACGGATATAGTTATTTTCTTCATCATTAAAAAAGGTTTTGAACAGTTGCAGGCTTTCGGCCCGTAACACACCTGCAACAATGCTGATATTCATGGCGGCATACAGCGGCTTGAGCCCCGCAAGAGGCAGACCGGTCCCTCCTCCCATAATATCTTCATATGCGTATACTATTGTGGTAACATTGTTGAGAATCAAGGTGGAAAAGCACATCAGACAGGGCTCCATGGTGGAATAGACGCAGAGATCTTGCGGCAATTCGTTCTTATACCGCCTGTTCAGCTTTCGCAGCGCAACCATCTCCGCATGATCGAGCTCATTATTCGCCCTGCTGTTTTTTCTCCTGCCGCCGCAGATATATCCCTCTCGATCAGCAATTACACAGCCGACGGGAAAATCTCCCTTGTCGAGAGCGAGGCGCGCTTGCCGAAGGGCTTTTCTCATCATTTTCTCATGCATTGTTCATCTGTCTCCTCAATAGACGAAATGAATACCTAACCCGGATTTCCATTGCGCCACTCCAGCTCCTGCTGTATTGCCGCGCTACATTGTCGAGCCGTAATACAAAATTTTGCGCGACAGCGTTATGGAGGTATGGTCCTGAATCAGATCATGCCCCAAAACAGAAAAAGGCAGATAGACCAGCTCGTGCTGCACCATTGTCAGTTGTATCCCGGGCAGGTCCGGCATAAACGTCCTCTTGTTCAGCACAGTCTCGGCCAGTACTGCCTTTATGGCCTGACGGGCCTCCTCCACCGGCAGAGTAACCGGGTGGAGATTCGTGGTAAATTCCCCCTCGGCTGGAGGAATTCGATTTTGTGAAAGGGTGGCGTTTTTGGCAACGGCCAGAAAATGTTTCGGTCTGATCTTAAACGCCGGCATCCAGAAAGACAGCTGCAGTCGTTCATGCTCTTCTTGAATAACGACGGGCTGATTGGTAAGACGAAGGAAATCGGCATAACTCTGCAGTTGCAGAGTGGTGCCGCCGTCCACCTGGATTTTCCAGAAGGGGAGATAGGTGTCCCCCTGAAGAGGTTCGGCTGCGGCAAAAAAAACCCTGGTAAACCTGCCCTTTTCTTCCTGCCATAAAGATTGGCAATTACGGCACTGCAGAACCAGGCTGTCTCCAGCAGCAGACATCGAAGCAGCACAGTGCGGACAGAGAGTGGAAATATATCGCGGCAGCCACTGTTTTTTATAGGACTCCGAGTTTATAAACAAGGTTTCTTCTTCTATATCACCACTTATCTCTCTGTTGAGCACCCCATCCATCAGACGCCCTTGGTCAAAATAGACGGGTAAATAGATATAGCTTATGGTTTCCCCGATAAATGATCTGTGATACAGACGATTCTGTGTTTCCGCCATAGCTTGAGTCAACCTTGCCGCTTTGGCGAAGATGTCACGAACCTGTTCCGTCAAGCGAACAAATCGGCCGCGATGATCAGCTCCCACCAGTCGAATCCGCATGGCCTGCGGTCTGAGACCAAGAGAGGCGGGCATAGCGCTGCCGGCATACCCCAACTGGGTGGTATCCACTATCTTGTGTTCAAGAGAAGCGCCACGGCAGGAATAGATATGACCTTTAAACCTGAGGTAGGGAATATGCAGAATCCGGTCTTCGTTTACCGAGCCGGGAATACTATCGGGCAGCACGAAGCGGAGCGGCCCGGCAGAAACAAGATAATTTTTGTTGTCGCAATACCTGCAGACAACAAGCCGGTCAGCCTCGGCAACCTCCACCGGTGCGCCACAGGAAGGACAACTTTGTATATAGCTGAGTTCCATAACAGATATCAGGTAATTTTACTGCCGCACTGGTTGCAGAACACGGCTCCGGGCAGATTTTCCGCCCGGCACTCAGGGCAGGTGACCGGTTCCGGTTTTGTGTGCGCAGGCTCACCGCATTTTGAACAGAACAGTGCATTGGCCGCCAGATTTTTATGACATTTAGCACAGCGACTGCTGATCACCTGCTGGTGTCCGCAAAAGGGACAGAATCTGGCATCCCCAGGTATTAGCTGCCGGCAGTCGGGGCATTCGGTTTTTTCCAGAGTCGTTTGCGGCGAAGCCTGCTGCCCGGCGAAGGCCTGAGAGAACATGGCAGGCATCATTAAGCCCATACCCATGCCCATACCGGCGCCGGCATCCCCCTGGGCGGTGGCGGCTTTTTCCATGGCCATGGCAGCTTTCATTTTCATAAATTTTTCGATATCATGGATGACATTGAGCCGCCCTTGGTCATCAATGGCCTTCTGCACGTCTTCCGGCGGCGTGATGGAGGTGATATAGAGATGGCTGAGTCGCAGGCCGAAGTCGGAAAAATCGCTGATCAGCTTTTTCTGCAGCTGAATGGAAAGCTCTTCAAATTTACCGGGCAGATTCAGAATTGTATCGAGGCTCTCGCCAAGATAGTCGTTCAGGCGTGAGACGATAATTCTTTTCAGGTAGGTGGAGATATCTTCCGTGGAAAATTTTCCCATGGTACCGACCATGGAATTAATAAAAAGCACCGGTTGGACGACCTGGATATTAAAGATGCCATGGGCGCGGAGACGCACCAGCCCCAATTCCGAGTCACGAAAAGCAATAGGGTTTCGCGTACCCCATTGCAGGTTGGTGAAATACTTCATGTTGACAATATACACCTCGGCCCGAAGCGGGCTGTCACCGCGCCACGGGATAGAGAGAATCTTGGTCACTATGGGAAGGTTGCCGGTTTTGAGTGTATGTCGGCCGGGTCCGAACCCATCGCAGGCCTTACCTTTGTAAAACAAGACGCCGGCCTGACTTTCACGAATCGTCAGCTGTGCGCCGAACTTTATTTCTCCCGAGCCGTTCTCGGGCAGCCGGTGGACAAGCTCTTTACCGGTTTCGTCAAACCATTCAATATTTTCGAGAAAAACACCGCCGCCAAACCTGTTCATAGATGCACTCCTTTACTGTTTTTCAAGCAAGAACCGTTTCAATGATGGCCGGATCCACCTCGTCGGTAATGGTTACCTCGCCAAGACTGATCGGTAAAACATAGGCAACCTTGCCGGAGACAACTTTCTTATCCCGCAAAAGGTAGTTTTTGATCTGCTCTCTGCTCAATTGCGCCGGAATCGTGGTGGGCAGTTCATACTCCTCAAGAAGAGAGACGATCTCCTCCTGCACCGCCTTATCGCATATCCCTTTGGCTACGGCAATCCTTACGGCGGCGACCATACCAATGGCAACGGCCTTGCCGTGAATGATGGAAAAATTCGATGTCGCCTCCACGGCATGGCCGATGGTATGACCGTAGTTCAGAATTCGCCGGATATTGGATTCCTTTTCGTCTTCTGCTACGACATCGGCCTTTATGGCGCAGGAGGTTAACACGATCCGGCTGATGACTTCCTTATCCAAAGCCAGAATACCTTGTCGTTCCCGGCGAAGAGAGTGGAAGAATTCCGCATCGCGGATGACACCGTATTTGATAACTTCCCCCATTCCACCGATAAACTGATCTCTCGACAGCGTCTCCAGAACACCGGGATCAATATACACCGCTTTAGGCTGATAAAAGGTCCCCACCAGATTCTTGCCTTCTTCGATATCGACGCCGGTCTTGCCGCCGACGGAGCTGTCAACTTGAGCAAGCAGCGTTGTGGGAATCTGCACAAATGGGATACCGCGCATATAGCAGGATGCCGTAAAACCGGCCAGATCACCGCTGACGCCACCTCCCAGAGCAATTATTCCATCACGCCGGTCGTACCCTTTTTGGGCAAGTTTGCTGCACAGCCGGGCAAAAGTGGGCAGAGACTTGCTTGCCTCACCGGCTGGAAAGGTGATCAGTTCCGCTGCAATGCCGTTGCCGGACAAACTCTTTAAAACAGTCTCGCCATAAAGAGCCGCTACCCTGTCATCGGCTATTATGCAGTAGCGATTACCAATAGCCCGTTGCGTCAGGTCGTGTCCGATATGTTGCAGACATCCATCCTCTATATGTATGGGGTACGATCTTTCTCCCAGCCCCACAGTCAATTCATTCATTATTGCCTTTCTCCGCGCCTTGGTTTGCCGCTTTTTTCCCCAACATCCCATTGTAATACAATCCGGGGTTCACCTTCGCAAACAAAAATCTGATTACGTATAATCCTCAGCCATGATCTCTTTATCCGGGAGACAGATTAAATTTTTCTAGGAAAGACCGAGGGGACTGATTTTTTTTCAAGTTGTTTTGTGAAAATAAATCTGTCTCCCGTATTCGAAGAAGAAAAATAAAATCA
>CAYUPL010000032.1:0-40743 GCA_964446655.1 uncultured Desulfopila sp. | reverse complement strand
CTAGAGCTTTTCAGAGAGCATTTCAAGGAGTTCGCCGACCAGTACGTGTTGATCGTTGGCTCTACCTGTGACCTTGCTATGGAGGAAGCGGGTTGACCATTTGGAATAAACATACAATAGTTCCCTGTGGGGGGAACTATTGTTCTTTACAATTTATGGGAACTGGATATATTATTCAATGAGAATAATAAAGTTAAAGACCTTAAAGGAATTCTGGGAAATCCGACCTGATGCGGAAAAGGCACTGCGGGCTTGGTATGCAGAGGCCAAGGTGGCAGACTGGAAGACTTCCACAGATATTAAAGCCCAGTACAAAAGTGCTAGTGTTCTCAAAAACTCCAGGGTCGCCTTTAACATCTGCGGCAACAAATACCGTCTTATTGTAAGGATAAATTACACGTTTTCGACCATTTACATCCGCTTTTTAGGGACTCATAAAGAGTACGATCAAATTGATGCGGAGGTGATCTGATGCAGCCAAAAGTAATAAAAACTGAAAAAGAATATGAGCTGGCTCTTGCCCGGATAGATAAGCTGATGGATGCGGTATCGGATACCGCTGAAGGCAACGAATTCGAGCTTCTCGTCACCCTGGTGGAACTCTATGAACAACAGAAGTATCCAATAGCTCTACCCGATCCGGTCAGTGCAATTATGTTCAGGATGGAACAGCTGGGCCTTAAACAAAAAAACCTGGTCGAGCTCATCGGCAGCAAAAGCAAAGTCTCCGAAGTGCTTGCCGGCAAGCGGCCTTTGAGCTTGAAAATGATTCGTAAGCTGCATAACGGTCTCGGTATTCCAGCCGAAGTGCTGCTGCAGGAGCCTGAAGCAAAGCTTCAGGTGATCCCGGAAGGACTCGAGTGGGATAGCTTTCCACTCAATGAAATGCTTAAGCGCAAATGGCTTCGGTTCACAGGCACATTGCAGGAAGCAAAAGAGCATGCCGAAGAGTTACTCAGCAAGTGGGCCGCTCCTCTTGGCAACAACGCTCTGCAACCCGCACTCATGCGGCAGCATTTTCGCGGGCGTAACAACTCAAACGCCTATTCTCTTGCTGCTTGGCGTATCCGGGTATCACTGCTCGCAATGGACCAGAGTACTCCGGCATATAGACCTGGCAGCGTTACTTCGGAATTTGTTCGTGATTTGGTAAAGCTCAGCTATTTTGACAACGGTCCTCTTTTGGCAAAAGAATTCCTTTTGAAAAACGGTATCCATGTTGTTTTTGAGCGACATCTGTCCGGTACACACCTGGATGGTGCCGTTATGTTTCTGCCCACGGGTGCACCGGTAGTTGCCATGACACTTCGTTATGACCGATTAGATAATTTCTGGTTTACCCTGTGCCATGAACTGGCTCATCTCGCTCTACATCTTGGCCGGGACGACTGGGAACTGTTCTATGATGATCTCGACAGCCAGGCGGAAAATGATATTGAAGGCGAGGCTGATCGCTGGGCATCCGATGTGCTCATTCCGGCCGATCAATGGCGCGAATCCGGCTTGATTGGAAATTGTTCAGCAGCAGCAATTATCGCCTTTGCTGACACGCTGAGAATACACCCGGCAATTCCAGCTGGTCGCATTCGACGGGAGCAGCATAATTACAAAAAGTTTGCGAAACACATCGGTAATGGAGAGGTGCGGAAGGCATTGTTGTAACGTCCCAGACATCTGGGCCTATGTGAAAAAAATCCATGAAAAGATATTCATAATAGCTCAGGAGATTCTTTTCCTCATTATTTCAGTTCCATAATGGAAGAAGCTGGAAAATAGAACTCTATTCGTTTAGATAGGAAGATGACTGTTAATCCGCAAAGTTTTTTCCATTTTGCTGCCCGGTATTATCCGCTGCTGCTTGATCTCTTCTACCGCCGCGAGGGTTTTACCGAGGCAGATTTGCGCAACCTCATTGAAGGTTCTCGCAGTGATGAAGATCCTGCTCCGGCGACAGTCATCGAACAGCTGCAGTTATTCAGCATTATTGAGCCAATTCCCGACGCAACGGCCTCCTTTGAGTTAACTGCTCCGGTACAAAACCTGTGGTAATATGGGGTTGGGCCACGGCATGTGAAATTTAGGATATTGGGCTCGATTCATTATCTTGAAGTTGATTTGTTGAAACGAAGCACAAGAAATTTCCAGTCACCATCCTTTCGGTGGTATCTATCATCTTGCAACCATAACACAATGGTGGTATTTCCTCGGTTAGATAATGGGTAATTACTTGATTCCTTTGGTACGGATATATTGGCCTGCGGAATAACTGACTTCTTCATTTGAAACAAACTGGCAACAGATAAAATCTGACCAGGTACTAACTAACACCCCACAAGGGGGTATAAGTGCCTTGGATGTAAAGGGTCAGTTCACAGTTATCAAATACATTTCCCGTTTTCTTGTTTTTTATTGCAGTTTTTATGGAGTAAGACACTGATATGAAACCTGAAGAAAAGGCGCGGGAACATATCGATAGTTTGCTCAGGCAGGCAGGGTGGGTGGTTCAGAATGTAGATGGTGCAAACATCCCACGCAGGAAGAGGCGTAGTCATTCGGGAGTTTCCTCTAAAATCAGGATTTGGTTTTGCGGACTACCTTCTTTATATTGATGGCAAGGCCGCGGGGGTTATTGAAGCAAAAAAAGCAGGAACAACTCTGAGCGGTGTTGAGCCTCAGTCAGAAAAAGATACTCTACCAGCCTGGGCTTCACCGCTTCCTTTCTGTTACCAATCCACCGGCTTTGAGACCCGCTTTACTGTTTTCCACTCCCTACAAAAGTCGGCTGCGTTTTGAAGATATCAAAGAGCTGGCCGAAAAAATCGATAAACCGCCTCAATCCATGAAGGTGGATGCGTTGTGGAACGCTTACGCAGCACTTGAGAAATCAAAGGTAAAAAAAGTTACTGCTCCTCATATCCTCACCGATTTGGTATCGTTGGTCCGCTTTGCCATACATCGGGAGAATGAGCTGATTCCCTTTCCGGAAAAGGTGAAGGCCAAATTCCGAATATGGGTGGCTCAGCAGGAAGCGGATGGCAAAAATTCAGCGAAGAGCGGCACAAGTGGCTGAAGATGATTCGTGATCATATTGCCGCCAACCTGAGCATCGATACGGATGATTTTGATTATGCACCATTTTCACAACAGGGTGGGCTTGGCAAGGTCTATCAGCTCTTTGGCGATGATGTAATCACGGTGATTGAAGACTTAAATGGGGCCTTGGCGGCATAACATGTGTAATAACACCGGAGAAATAGTCCTCTACCAGGCAGAGGACGGTAGCACCTCGCTGGAAGTTCAGCTTCAGGATGATACCGTCTGGCTTACTCAGGCCCAAATGGTTGAGCTCTTTGGCAAGACCAAACAGAACATAAGTCTTCATACTCGTAATATTTTTAAAGAAGGTGAGCTAGTCTTTATAACTGCTTTTCCAGCAGATAAGCAGTACTTGACGAAAATTCGGAGAGAGAGTGCATATATGGAGACAAAAAAAGCCCCAGTCTTAACGGCGACTGAGGCGATGCCACGATCCAAAGCCTTAGGCAAAGGATCAACCGATCCGAAGATCTCCTTAAAAAATATGTGAAAAAAGGCACAATGTCAATGCCTATTTAAAAGATAACAGCAAATTCAATGACCTCAGAGAATATCGTACAAAAACTGTGGAACTACTGCCATGTCCTCCGTGACGACGGCATGAGCCATGGCGACTATGTCGAGCAGCTGACCTATCTACTCTTCCTCAAGATGGCTGATGAGCGGACGAAGCCGCCATATAATGAGAAAAGTAAACTACCTGTCGGATATGACTGGCCAAGTCTCATTGCCAAGGATGGAGATGAACTGTTTGATCATTATCGACATACGCTGGAAAAGCTTGGCAAAGAGAAAAATCTGCTCGGCCTGATCTTTAATAAATCACAAAATAAATTTCAGGACCCGGCAAAACTCAGACGACTACTTATTGATCTTATCGACAAAGAAAACTGGTCGATTATGAGCGCGGATGTCAAAGGTGATGCCTATGAAGGGCTGCTGGAGAAAAACGCCCAGGATACTAAATCTGGTGCCGGCCAGTATTTCACCCCACGACTTTTGATTGAAGGCATTGTTGATGTTGTCCAGCCAAAACCTGGAGAGACAATCTTTGACCCTGCCTGCGGAACGGGTGGTTTTCTTCTGGCTGCCCATGATTATCTAGTGGATCATAACCCCAATATGAACAAAGAGGAGAAGCGATATCTCAAAGATGGGACCTTTTCCGGTTGGGAATTGGTGCATAATACTGCTCGGTTGTGTGCCATGAACCTTATGCTGCATGGCATCGGCACCAATGGCGGCAAGTTGCCGTTAACGGTGGCCGATTCTCTTGCCGGTGATTCGGGAGACAGGTTTGATATCATCATCACCAATCCTCCCTTTGGTAAAAAGAGCAGCACGACGATCATCGGCGCCGATGGCAAGAAACAGCAGGAGAAAGAGACCTATGAACGGGATGACTTCTGGACGACCACCTCGAACAAGCAACTCAACTTTGTCCAGCATGCGGTAAATCAGCTCAAACAACATGGTCGTTGTGCTATCGTAGTGCCCGACAATGTCCTTTTTGAAGGAGGTGCGGGAGAGAAGATTAGACGAAAACTACTTGCTGAATGCGATGTTCATACGCTTCTTCGTTTGCCGACAGGTGTTTTCTACGCCCAGAGGGTAAAGGCTAACGTCCTCTTTTTTGACCGCAAACCTGCCAGTGAAACAGCCTGGACGAAAAAGTTATGGATCTATGACCTGCGCACCAATATGCATTTCACCCTGAAAACCAATTCGTTGAAGCGAGAAGACCTGCGGGAATTTGTCGAGTGTTATAACCCCTCAAATCGCCATGAACGAAAATCGACCTGGTCGGAGGAGAACCCCGAGGGCCGCTGGCGCTGTTATGAATATGACGAACTGGTGAGCAGGGATAAAGCCAGTCTCGATATTTTCTGGCTTAAAGATGAATCGCTGGAAGATTCTGAAAACCTGCCGGATCCGGGTGTTATTGCAGCAGAGATTGTAGAGGATCTTCAAGCTGCTCTGGAACAATTCAGGGAAATAGCTGAAGATCTGGAACAGGGACCAATGTAACGACCATGCCCGGCGACCTCCACCATTTGTAAAACCTGAAACTTCCTGTAAAGTCTTTTCAAGCCCCAGCCAGCAACGGTTTGGGGCTTTTTTTTATTGGGGAGAGGCTCCTTCTTGCTCAACTCTGCTGCAGTCCGGGCTAAAAGGCAAATCGCACTGCGGTGCCGAGGTATACCGTATCTGTGTCTATATCTTTCTTCTCATCATCGAGGTCGGCGGAGTCGTTGAACCTGTATGTTCCATAGATATCCCAGTATATTGCAGGGAGAATCTCGAGATTAAGCCCGGCCCGAAGAGCGAAGAAGGGCTCCTCGGCGAAATCCCCGTCCCGGTAGTCTATGCCTATTCCGGCGCCTCCGTATATTGCTTTGCCGAAGAGGACATAGGCCTGGGGTGAAAATGCATTTTCGCCGTATTTGTCAGGCATCATTTCAAGGTTGAGCTCGACGCCCAGCAGAGTGGGCCAGTACTGATAGCTTGCCGTGAACGAAAAGCCGTCGTCATCGATATTGTCCACATCAACGTCATCAACGGACGTCCAGTAGGTTGCCCCGAGTCCGAGCCGGTGCGCATCCCTAGCATATACGGGGCCTGCGGCAAGTATAACGATCAACAGGAGTGTGAAAAAAAACAGTCTGTTCATATGATATTCCTCTGGAAATTTTTGGTGATTGTGCCGCAATATTCAATCGAATTGCAGCAGTAGCATGTTTTCGGGTCAATATATAACCACATAGCCGGGGAAAAACAACAACAACTGAAAAATGTAACAATTTTTAACAATTTCAGGCTATCTTCTGCAGCCGGCTAAGATTATGGCGCAGCACGGTGTGGAGGTCTGCATAGATCAAAAAAGGTGCAGAAGCTGATACAGCTTAAAAATGCTTGTAAGGGCGTCTGAAAGAGGATAGGGTAGAAGTGATTGACAAATCAGTGGAGGGAAATTGTGGAAAAGCCGGCGCCTTCTTTCAAGGTGATGTCCTGTTATCCACTTCGCTTCACTTCATCTCTACTCAGGTGCCGCTATGAAGAGACAAGGTAGCGCTGTTCAGATGAATCCTGTTGCGGATAAAAATCGCGCCACTCTCCTGAAATTCCTGATTGTCCTTTTGCCCATGTGGCTGAGTGCCAAGTTTTATGTCGGTCCGTATCAGGAGTTTGTGCGGAGTTATCTTGCAGCGATTATAGTGATCATTTTGCTGGGAGCGATTTTTCAGGCGATTTTTCTTACAGCCCTGGAAAAAAATGTGCTTATTGCTCTGTTTGTGGTGCTGTCCGGGTACCAGCTCTTCGCCATGGCTTTCCCCTCACTGGTAGCAGGAGTTGCCTTCAGAATAGCTGACACCACATTTTTGGGGGGAGAGTTGTCGTATAATATGATCCCTTATTATGGTGTCGGTGGATTTATCGGGTATTTTTTGCTAAAGGGAAGTAGGAAAAAGAAAGAGGAATAGCGGTCCGCCCGGCTCTGAGTGCAGCAGCGTTATTCCCGGCAGATAGGTTTCAGGAAAAAAAGGCCGGTGTCGAATTCTTTTCGGCACCGGCCTTTTCGCTTTAAAAAATGTATTAAGCTTTGCCCCTGAGTATCATGGCTTCAGGGGGATCAGGTTTACAGGATCATTAACAAGATTGAGGTTATGGGAAAATATCAACCCCATAGTCCCCAACCGAAACTCGCTGTAAAAAGGATGGCGATGGCTAATACAACCACCAGCCATATGTCTTCTTTTGCCATAGTGTGACCTCCCGTGAAAATTATATTTCCTGTACAACAATGTTCTGGTCCTCATCGGCGCGTTTGATCTGTGCGGCTGAAGTTGTTGACATTTCCGCCTTGAAGCACAGTGCCCACATCATCACGATTCCGACAATCCACCAGGCAATCTGCCATGACCACAGGGGTGGAAATCCGGCAAATTCAAAAGAGGAGTTGCCGATGATGCAGAAGGGGCCAATGGCGAAAAGATACCAGAGGGGCACCAGGAATTTCATAGCGTTGCGCCATTTTTGGCCGCTCTCGCTGGGACCATCGATATCGTTGAGCCAGGCTCTTATCTCGGCTTGTCGCTCCATGGTTTCCTGGTTGTCTTTGATGCCGACCGCGCGGCAGAGATAGGCAATTACCAGGCCGGTAAAAAGTCCCCAGAAGGCCGTATGCATGGAAAGAGGATATTTGTAGAAAAAGTACGTAATAAAGCAGGCCGCAATGGCGCCGATCAAACCGAGTACCACACCGATGGTGGGATACTTAAAGCCGTAATGGACGCCTAAAAGCATCAGGTACATGATAAAGCCGAAGGCGGTGGCAAAGCCGCCGATCATAACGATCGCACCGGGTGAAGTCAGACTTACGACAACTGCAAGTAGGGTGAGCACGGTGACAAAAACGCGGTTAGCCCAGATCTGCTCAGCATGGCCTGCTTTGCTTTTCTTGAAATAGCGCCAGTAGACATCCCGCAACACAATGGTTCCACCCGTGCCGATATACGGCGCGGCGGTGGAGTGAATTGCGGCAATTATTCCCAGAAAAACAAGGGCCATGACCGGTCCGGGAAGCAGATAGTTCATCAGCATCGGTACCACATCACCGTCAACCTGCGGGTTGATTGCCCCCATGCCCTGCAGAACACGCGCGCCCATACCCTGGAATGCGGTGAAGAAAAACAGGGCGATGCCGACTACGAAAGTAGACATGAATACCTGCTGCCATGGCAAAGCCTTGGGATTGGCCATGCCATAATTCCACAGGATAAAAGCGGGTGATGATTGTATCCCCATCAGGGCGAACATATAGGTGAGGATCATCACCGTCGTCCAGCCGCCCGTGCCGAGGCCGAAGTGGATGATGCTTGGAACCTCCACGTATTTTGTCTCCAGTGCCCGCACGGCTTCACTGAATGCTCCCCAACCTCCCAATGCCGGTGCCGTGAGGGTAAAGTAGCCCAGCAGGAAGATGCTCAGGACAAGGAGAATAAATTGGATAACCCCCACCCAGGTACTGGCTTTCAGTCCTCCGGTAACAACATAAAACCAGACAATAAATGCCATGAAGAAAAGACCGGCGGTATAGGGGACGCCCGCCACAATTTCAAACAGTTTGGCGGCGGCGATAAGCTGCAGGCCGGAATAGAACATGGAATAGAGCACCGCCGAGAGGACGGTGAGCCAGCGGACGGCTTCGTTGTTGTAATAGTAGGCAAACATGTCGCCCGGGGTAACAAAGCCGTACCGTTTGCCCATCAGCCAGTTGCGCTTGGCAAAGAAGGCGCCTGTAATGGGAATTGTCAGAACATAGAACGAGGCGAAGGCATACGCCAGTCCGTCACGCCAGATAAGACCCGGGTGGCCAACGGTGGTCCATCCCGAAAATGAAGCAGCCGTTGCAGCCATCAGAAACGCTACGAACGGTATCGACCTCCCGCCGATGGCATATCCTGAAGCGGTTTTTTCTGTGAAAAAGCCTCGTAGTCCCCACCAGAAACAGTAGATGATATAGAGGCCTAAAAAGGTAAACACCCAAGTTTTAGGTTCCATTACTGCTCTCCTCCTGTTTTTAAGTTGATCTTGCTGATCGTACACAAAAAACGCTGCAGTGTGAGACTTCTTTGTCACCTCCTTTTGCGGAAAAGATAATGGTATTCCAACCGACACTGTTCGATTGAACGCTGTTCTTTATGTCACAAACAGCAGCCGGGATGGCCCGGTTGACCTCTGTGCCGTGTCTGCGACAAGGTATAAATATAGTGCTTGGTCCGGCAACGGATATGGTTCAGTACCGCATGTCGACGTTTGCGGGGCAGACGCCGGCTATTACAGTAAAAATGAGATCCTGTTTCGGCAGCACAACCAAGGGGGTCTGTTGCCGGTGTTGCCATTATCGAAGAAGTCGTTCCGGTTTGCTGTGAGAATAACAGGAAACCGATAGTTTTTTGAACTGGTCGAACTGGGTGTTCTAAGAGAGTCCTTCTCTCATCTTCACCCATTGTATAACAAATAATGATAGAATGCATCAAAAAAAATACAATGTAAAATTTAATATTTGCGCAAGATTAGTGCTATATGTGTTAAGTAAGTTGGTCCTGACGTTAACAAGACGTGTCTTGCTTGCCGGTGTGGCCTGGGAAATCGTAAGATAGGCGCGGATTGGCAGCCTTGCTAACCTGCTGGCCATTTGTTATGGAAAATGGTAGATAAAGGGAAAGTGCGTATTGTAATTTGCCTCGTTTCGGGCGGTAAATGATGGAAATACCGATGCTGCTCAAACCTTTCTTCACTCAATCAACTCTTGTCTAAAAGATATGGAACGACTCATCGTAATAGCTGTAGGGGCGATACTGGGCACAGGATTTTTCTACTGGTTTTCCTGGATGCTGCGCAGAAAAGCGACGCGGGATTTTGTCATGAGGCATCAGTGGCTTTTGCATCCTAATTCCATCTGCTACTGGCGCACCGTCATGGCTATTTGTGGCTTTTTTCTCTACTTTTTTTCATCGTATCAGTCGCTTGCCATTATTATTTTTACATTTGCGGCCATCCTTGACGGAGTGGATGGACTGGTGGCGAGAAGCTGTAATCTTGTATCGAAGCTGGGAGAGTGGCTCGACCCGTTGTGTGATAAGATGACCTATCTTCCTCCCTTACTTGGTTTTGCCTATTTAGGGATTTTGTCGGTCAAGCTGGTGTGGATTCTTATCGCTGTGGAGCTGTTCGGCCAGTTTTTGGCCAGAAGAATCCTTACGTTTCTCCAAATCTCAGGAGCGGCCAATAACTTCGGCAAGATCAAGGCCATTATCTGTTTTGGGCTGGTAATTTTTTGCGCTCTGCTGGACGAAAATCCCGGGGTGATTGATATCGGCAATAACATCCTGCTGGCCTGTATTATCCTCTCTACTGCGTCAGTGGTATCCAAATTTGTGCCAAACCGGCTGTACGCCGATATTCTTTCGACCCTGAACTTTATCTGCGGGTTGACCAGTCTGGTGCTGACCTATAATGGTTTTTTTGCCAGGGCTATCGTCATCATCATTGTCGGGCAACTTTTTGATCTGTTTGACGGGCGAATGGCGGAGAAACATGGCGGGACAAAATATGGCCCATATCTTGATGATATCGCAGACTTTGTCAGTTTTGGTCTTGCTCCCGCCTATGTAATGGTGCGTACCGGCGGGACCATCTCCTGGCTCGTGGCCGCTGTCTATATTGCCGGGGTGGCATATCGACTCATACGGTTTGTCACAGTGGATAAAAAGCGTACGGACCTGCCGGACGGGGTTTTCAACGGTT
Organism: uncultured Desulfopila sp.; assembly: GCA_964446655.1. Classification (GTDB taxonomy): domain Bacteria; phylum Desulfobacterota; class Desulfobulbia; order Desulfobulbales; family Desulfocapsaceae; genus Desulfopila_A. Next base: position 30,336 of record CAYUPL010000032.1, on the reverse strand, counting down.
TACCAAGTCCAGCTGGAGCTCTGGTTGTGTTGGGTGCCGCTCTTGTTGCTCCGCCCCATATCCTGTGGGGAGTTGCCTGTATTTCGGTGGGGTTGATGATCAGCAAGATACATTTTGCCCATTTCGGGCGGATAATTTTAAAAAAGGTTCCCAGGCCGCTGTTTTTCATGTCCTGCGCCATGATTATTGTGCTCATCTCCTTCGTTCTCAAAACCAGGAGTGTGGAGATGTTTGGTTACTTTATCCTTGCTTCCGTAATTCTCTATATGATTATCGGCCGAAAACTTCTCTCTAGGGAAACGGTGTAAGTGTACGCCGTCGCCGACCGACATATCTGTTAGCCGTTGATTTCCTCTACCTTCAGAAGGATCAGACCGCCGATGATAAAGAGGATGGCGATACTCAATACACCCCATTTGGTATGTCCCGTCAGACCGCCCACCAGTCCCATGAGGGCCGGCCCGCTGATTGCCGCAAATTTGCCGAAAACATTGTAAAAGCCGAAAAATTCCGCGCTTTTTTCAGGAGGGATGAGTTTGCTGAAATAACTCCTGCTCAGAGCCTGAATGCCGCCCATGGCCGACGCTATCAAAAATGCCATAGTCCAGAAAAGACCTGTTTTCAAGGTTATATTTTCGAAGGAAGGCAGGAAGAAAGCCAGCAGCGTCACCAGAAAATATATGGCGATCCCGGCCAGCAGCATTTTCCTGGTGCCGAAAATCAAGGCGAGGCGTCCAAACAGTAAGGCAAAGGGAAAGGCGACAATCTGGATAAAAAGCAGGACGGTAATCAGCAGGGCAACGCCGAAGCCGAGATCCATGCCATAGGCCGTGGACATGGAGATAATGGTCCCTACACCGTCGATATAAAAAAAATAGGCTGCCAGGAAAAGGAATACCTGTTTATGCCTGCGTATGTCTCTCAAGGTATGGTAGAGCCTGGCGAAGCTGTCTTTGACCGGAGAGAGGGGAGAGGGCAGATAATGGCGCTGCTGCAGGTTTTTTATGGCAGGTATGGAGAGAATCAGCCACCACATGGCAACGATGACAAAACCGATTTGCGCCTCTTTTTGCGGGAGTCCCTGATCAAGCCCCGCACCGAGAAGAAGGCCGATCACCACCAAAAAGGGAATTACGCTGCCGATATAGCCATAGGCATAACCGCGGGCGGAAATGAGATCCCTCCTGTCCCTGCCGGCAACATCAACCAGAAAGGCGTCGTAGAAGATATTGGCGCCGGCCCAGCCCACCCTGGCCGGTATGAAGAAAAGGAGGCAGAGGAGCCACTGGCCCTGGCCGACAAAAGGGAGGGTCAGGTTGAAGCTGATGCCGAGACCGAGAAAGATGAGAAAAAACAACTTCTTCTTCTGGCGGTAATCGGCCAAAGCACCCAGAATTGGAGCGAGCAGGGCAAGAATAAGTGATGCCGTCGAATTGGCAAAACCCCAGTATGCCGTGGAAAGAGCACCGGGCAAGTGGCTTGCGGCCACGTCCTTAAAATAAATGGGCATGATAGCCGTGACCATCACCAGGACAAAGGCGGAGTTCCCGACATCATAGAGGATCCAGCTGCGCTCCTCTCTGGTGGTTTTTAAAATATCGGCCATCTGCTTTCCTCGAAGAAAAGTGTCTCTTTAATCCCGCCGGATGTTTCACCGCCTACGGAGATTTCAAGCCAGGCTGCAAAGACAAGACGTTCAGCGGGCAAGAATACCTCTGTATTACCGGTATCCGGCGAAAAGAACAAGATAGAATTATCACCATTGGAAGGGCTGGGGATTGTGGACACCTGTATTATAAACCAGAGAAAATATGTTACTTTAGTGTGAATTCCGGATGTGTTTTGATTATAAACCATCATTTGAATTGTCCGGCATTTTTGAGGTATATTGGAATAAATCATGTAACATGTATTATGCGTTGCGGATAGCTCTGTTTCGACGTTTGAACTGTTATAGAAACCGGGGAGTATCATACTTTCCCTTTAAAGGAGATCTATATGAAAGTGAATTTGTTATGCGGAAAAGAAAGTCTGCCGATTGAGCTGCCGGATTCCTTTCTTCTCATTGAAAACAAGCCGGCTCAGGCCCTGCGTAATCCTGAAGAAACTGTGCTTGAAGCGCTGCAGCATCCCATAGGGACCGAACCCCTTCATCAAATTGCCCGTGGTCGTGATAATGCCTGTGTGGTTATCTCCGATATTACCCGGCCGGTACCCAACAAGGTGCTGTTGCCGCCGCTTCTGAGAACACTGGAAGAGAGTGGTATAGACCGGGAAAAAATCACCATTTTGATAGCGACCGGAATGCATCGACCTAATCTGGGTGAAGAATTGGAGAGTATGGTTGGTCGGGAAATCATGGAACAGTATCGCATCGTGAATCACTATTGTCAGAAAAGTGATGAATTACGTGAGATTACCAGGATTGATGGTGCACCCGTTGAGATAAACACCCATTACCTCGATGCCGATCTGAAGATTCTCACCGGTCTGATCGAGCCGCATTTTTATGCGGGTTTTTCCGGCAGCAGAAAATCTATTCTTCCCGGCATTTCCAGCTATGAAACCATGAAATTCATGCATTCCTACAGGGTGATCGAGCAGCTCGATGAGGCCAACTGTCGTCTGGAAAACAATGTTTTTCATGACTATGCCATGGAGGTAACCCGGCTGGCTGGTGTTGATTTTATTCTCAATGTGGTCATCAATGAGGATCGTGAACTGGCCGGGGTGTTCGGCGGTCATTACGAGAAGGCTCACAGGGCAGGATGTGATCTTGTGGCCGACCATGCCGTTGCCCACCTTGAGGAAAAAGTGGATCTGGTGATCACCTCCGCGGGCGGTTATCCCCTTGACACGACCTTTTACCAGGTTTCCAAATGTCTGATCAGTGCCCGCGATATCCTGGTGAAAAACGGGACAATCCTGGTGACCTGCGGTTGCCGGGAGGGGCTGGGCAGCGAAGAGTTCTGTACCATCATGCGCTCAAATCCAACGCCCGAGCATTTCAATACACATCACGGTAACCCGGAAAACTTTGTTATTGATCAGTGGTGTGCCCAGAATATCTATCAGGCCCTTGGTCATGCAGGACGGATATATATCTATTCTCCCGGCCTGAGCAAGGCTGATGTCGATCGTTTCCAGGGAGTGAAAATCGACGATGTGCAGGCCACGGTTGATTCTTTGCTGCAAAGCCATAAGAAAGTTGCCGTTGTTCCCGGCGGGCCGTATGTGGTTGGAAAAATAAAGAAATGACACCTTGACTTTGCCGCCACCTCGGGTAAATAGAAAAACGAGGTCACGCCTGATTGTCTTGAGAAGAAGGCTGAGCGACAAAAAAGATATTGAGCAAAAGAGGAAAGTATGGAGAAAAAACGTATATTAGTCGCGGTAGACGGATCGGATTTTTCCGCAAAAGTTATGGAAAATGCCATTGAGTATGGCCGTCTGCTGGAAGCGGAAATTGTCTTCGTTCATTGCCACAGAAAATATCCGCGCCTTTTGGGACAACCCCATCGAGACCAGATTATCTCGGAAATACGGGATGAAACCGAAGAACGCGTCGCACCCTACTTGGCACAGCTTAAAGCGGCCGGTCTTCCCTATACTGAACGTCTTCTGGAAGAGCCGGCCGGTGAAACCATTGCCGAGACGGCCGAGATCGAGAAATGCCGGCTTATCATTATGGGTTCCAGAGGCTTGTCAAACCTGCAGGGGTTGATCATCGGGAGCGTTGCCAACCGGGTGCTGCACATGGCGACTTGTCCTGTTATGATTGTTAAGTAATACCAGCCTGATTTACTGATGTTACGTATGGGGAAGCGGGTCGGAGGGTCTTTGGAAAATGGATAAAAACAGAAAGCGTTGCGGCTGGTGTCGCCCCGATGTAGAACTTTACCTGCAGTACCATGACCATGAATGGGGAGTGCCGCTCAGCGGCGATAGAGCAATTTTTGAGATGCTGATTCTTGAGGGTATGCAGGCCGGACTGTCGTGGTTGACCGTCCTGCGGAAGAGGCAAAGCTTCAGAGAGGCTTTCGACAACTTTGATCCGGCCACGGTTGCCGCCTATGATGATAGGAAAATCGATGAGCTGCTCAGCAATCCCGCTATTATACGTAACCGCCTGAAGCTTGAAACGGCCCCCAAAAATGGACATGTTGTACTGCAGTTGCAGAAGGAATATGGCTCTTTAACGAGATATTTATGGCAATTCATTGATTTTCTACCCATATGTAACAATTTTGCAACGATGGAGGATGTGCCGTCCCAAACCGATCTGTCTATGGTTATTTCAAAAGATTTGAAAAAGCGGGGCATGAATTTTGTCGGGCCCACCATCATCTATGCCTTGATGCAGGCCATCGGCATGGTGAACGATCATGAAATTTCCTGTTTCAGGCACGCGGAGTGTTTGAAGCTGGGACAAGAATTTGCAGAATTTGCAAAGAGACATGTATGAGAGAATCTCTGAACATCTGTTATGACCTGTTGCCTACTGCCATTGGTGATCTGGTATTTGCTGCCGGTCAGGACGGTCTGCAGGCAGTTTTCTTTAGCGAAAACGGTACTCCCGCCATTCCTGCAAATTGGCGTCACGATCCGATGCAGATGGCTGCTGTCACCAAACAGTTTCAGGAATACTTCGCCGGAACCCGTCGCACCTTTGAAATCAATCTCAGTCCAGCCGGTACGCCTTTTCAGCGGCGGGTCTGGCGGGTATTGACAAAAATCCCATATGGTGAAACCATCACCTATAAGCAGTTGGCAGAACGGGCAGGTTCGGCCAAGGCCTGCAGGGCCGCGGGAAATGCCAACGGCAGAAATCCACTTGTCATTCTGCAGCCGTGTCATCGGGTGGTGGCGGCAAATAACCGCATCGGCGGTTTTTCGTCTGGAATTTTTCGGAAAAGGTTTCTGCTGGAGCTGGAGGGAGTGGGAAAATCGCTCCTTCGCTAATGGTGCTGCAGAGACCTGTCTGTCACTGTTCTTTCTCTGTGGTTGCGGCTCTGTTGTAGTGCTGTAATATTGCGATAAGATCGTCCATTTCCACAGGTTTGGTGAGGTAATTGTTCATGCCTGCTTCCATAAAACGTTCTCGATCGCCTTTCATTGCATGGGCAGTCAAAGCGATGATAGGGACATCGCAATAGCTTTTTGCGGTTTCTTCGCGTATCGCTCTAGCTGTCTCGATGCCGTCCATCTGCGGCATCTGAATATCCATGAGAATGCAGTCGAACTCATCTTGTCTTAGAACTTCGAGGGCTTTGCGACCATTATTGACCAATGTGGGAATATGGCCCAGTTTTTCCAGCATTGCCGTTACCACCAGGGCATTAATGGTTTCATCTTCAACCACAAGAATCCGCTGACAACTGCTCTTCTCTTGGTCTGCTGTCAGGGGAGTCGGAACCTTCCTGCTCTCATCCGCCCATGTGTTGACCGGGATGGAAAAAGAAATGGTGGTTCCCCGGCCGGCGCAGCTTTCTATCGCAACTTCACCATCCATCAGTTCCACCAGCCGCTTGACGATACTGAGACCGAGCCCGGTCCCGGAATATTTACGACGAAATGAGCCGTCAGCCTGGACAAATGGTTCGAACAGTCTTTCGATTTTAAGCGAGGAAATACCTATACCGGTGTCTTGTACGGCAAAGACGAGTGTGGTTTTGCCTTCATCCGCCTCAGTGGCGCTGAGGCGCACGGTAATGACGCCATTTTCGGTAAATTTGATGGCATTACCGATCAGGTTGAAAAGAATCTGGCGAAGGCGTGTTTCATCGCCGACAACACAATGGGGCAGATTTTCATCGATTACCGTCTGCAGTCGAACCTGTTCGTGATTGATAAGACTCTCAAAGCTCGCCACGATGGACCTAATGACGGGCTCTAACATAAAAGGCCGTTGTTCCAGGTCGATCCTGCCGGCCTCGATTTTAGAAAAATCGAGAATGTCGCTGATGATTTTCAGCAAACTGTTGCCGGAGCTCAATGCCGTATCGACATAGGCGGTCTGTTCGCTGTCAAGAGGGGTTTTCTGAAGAAGCTGGAGCATTCCCAGTACGCCGTTCATGGGAGTTCGTATCTCGTGGCTCATATTGGCAAGAAATTCGGATTTGGCCTGGCTGGCAAGCTGGGCTTCTTCCTTGGCCTTTTGCAGCTCGTTTTGGGCATGCATCTTTTTCGTGGTTTCCCGGGCGACGCAGATAAAGCCCTCAAAAACACCTTTCATGTCATATATTGCCGAGGTGCTGGTTTCGACCCAGATGGCATGACCGTCTTTGTGATACCACTCAAACTCCCATAATTTTGTGTTAGGGCGACCTCTTTTTGCTTCTTTGAGAATATAGCGGCGAACCAGCCGGTATTGTCTGCGAAATTCCGGGGTCAGTTGCTCTTCCTTAGGTAAGCGCAGAAATTCCTCCGATGTGTAGCCGAGCAACGTTTGTATGGAGGGCGTGACATAGGTTATATTGAGCTGGTTGTCCGTGGTCCAGATGACATCATGGACATTATCGGCCAGCAGTCGGTACATTGCTTCGCTTTTACGCAACTCATTCCTGGTGCTGATGTCGTTTGTGACATCCCGCCCGGCTCCGACGGTGCCGATGAGCCGGCCCTCTTCGTTGAACATCGGTGCTTTATGGACGTCTAAAGCCAGATATTTGCCACGAACCAGACCATCCTCAAGGAACTTTCCCTGCTGTTTCGAGCGCTTTACAACTTCGTCGGAGTTAAGGCAGATTTCACCGAAGGTGTGTTGATGTCCTCTTGCTCTCTCCCGTTGCGCGAAGAACAGGTCGGTCTTGCCGAGAGGGCTCTCGCCGGGTTCGCATTGCAGCAGTTTCGCACAGATGGCCTTGTTGGCAAAAAGGTAGCGGTCGTCGAGGTTTTTGGCCCAGATCAGGTCGGGGACGGTGTCGGTCATGAGCCGCATGAGATTGTAGAGATCCTGGTGACGACGGCGGCTTTTTCTCAAGGCCTCTTCGGCGGCCTTTTTTTGCGTGATATCGGTGAAAATAGCATAGGCGGCGTCCTGATTTTCGTAGGTTACAAGATTGGCGGAGAGAACCACATGCCGCTCTTCTCCGGAAGCAGTCAGGAGACAAGCTTCATATTCAGTGACCTGCCCTTGCTGGAGGAGCTTTTTGATAAAAACGTCTCTTTCTTTTTTATCATGCCAGAAATTAGTGGCATGTTGCCCCTTTGCCTCGGTAATGGGGACATTAAAAAATCGTGAAGCAGCGCTGTTAATATAGAGAACGGAACCCCGTTCAAGAGAAGATATGATGACGGGAAAAAGGGTCTGGATTTTGCCGAGCTCAATACGCAGGGTTTGAATTTCTTGAAGTAGCTCCTCTTTTGATTTGTCTGTATCAGAGTTCATAGGGTGGGCTCGCGAATCCGTGTTGGTGGCGATATCTTATCGTAGCTGAGCTGGTATAGTTTTTATAGTACCTCAGGCCGGCAAAGTGGCGCAAATTATTTTTCCAGAGTGTGACAAAAAACAGACGCCTGGACTCCCGTGGCGGGTTCCAATATTGCGTTGCAACCGATCGGTTAACGCAGAGCAACCCAGCTTATGATGATGGACACGGGATCGGGACCATAGTATAGGTATGATGGTAACGAAAGACGAACCTTGATGCCAACAGAAAACGGTGCGGAAAAGTTCACAGAAGGGGAGAGTTCTATGGAACACTACAGCGGAGTGAAGTTTGAGCTGCGCCGGGAGGCAGATTTTTTTGCTGTGGACGAGCGGTTGCCGGTGTTGAACAGATGGGTCTTTATCCTGGGAGAACTTGGTCTGGCGCCGGTGCATGCCGAAGGCGCCTATGGCAATCACTCGTACCGCAAGGAAGGGAACTCTTTTGTAATCACCAGATCAGGAATGATGCCATGCGCTGAAATGCTGGCCGAAAACTATTGCCTGGTCGACTACTGCAAAAAAGACGGGCTCTTCCGTGTCCGGGGACGCAATAATCCTTCTTCTGAATGCTTTTTACATGACTCCATTTATCACCATTTTCCTCGTATAGGCGCCATCATGCATGGTCATTCCGCCTTGCTCAATATCCACGCCGAAACTCTCAATATATCTGTAACTTCACAAGAATTTCCATACGGAACCAGAGAATTGGCTCAAGCCGCTCTCAAGCTCCAAGGGACAGGCCCGTCCTTTTTTATTATGAAAAATCACGGCTTTGTCGCAAGCGGTGAAGATATTTCATCTGCGGCCTCCCTGGTACTGCATCATTTCAAGGGTCTTGTCGAACTGCTGCAGGAGAGTACAAAGGCCGAAAAAGTAGGGGAGCGAGCAAAGTAGTCAAAAAATTTGTTTTTGATTCTGGTAATTCCTCTTTCCCGGAAGATGCGTCTGGTCTTTTTGAAAGTGCTGCCGAAGCCGGTACGGCGATATCGCTTCGATATGTGGATCAAAGTCATAATTGATTTTCTGGCTTTTCTTTGGCACAATATTTGTAGGTACATACATTCGGCACTCATCTCTTATCGGAGAAGGAGAGGTGGGGAAACCGTTCTTCGTAAATCGATGAGGTTGCCATGGGAAAAAGAGTATACCAGCGAATCGAAATTGATGGGCTGAAAGCGGATGTTTCAGATGGGAAAGGTTTTTTCCCAGGGGTTGTCAGTGATGTGTCCAGATTCGGCATTCGCATGGTGGATCTGCCCATTCGTTTTGACGAAAAGGCCATGAGAATGACGGCGGTAATTTGCGGTCTTAACAGGAATTTTAAAATGCTTGTCAGACCAAAATGGTCCGGACAAGCGGGAGTTCGGAAAATGGTTGGGTTTGAAATTATCAACACTCCCTTTGACTGGACGGATTTTGTCATGAAACTCGAGCCGAAAGAGAATGGTAGCTTCTGGAATAGCAGAACATACTGATGTCAAAGGATAGAAAAAATGAACAATGAAGTTGGGGAAAGACTGGTGGAGGTATTAAAAAATCCACAGAGTTCCGGCAGTACTGAAAGCTTTGCCAAGGCAATGGAAATCACCAAGGCCTACGCCGGTTCAGGCGCTGCCACGCACTTCAGTGCTGTAGCAAGGCTGTTTTACGACCTTTTCGAGATGTTTGAAACCGGCAGAGATCCTCGGCAAAAGTAATAATAACGGCTTCGTAAAGGATTGCTCGAGGCTATTCCAGCTTTGTCTCGGGCGGAGTGCGGCGCAGATATTTTTTCCAGCAATTGAGGTCCATGGAACAGTCTTTGGTGATTTTACGGAGATAGTCGAGATTGAGATTGATATTATCCAGATAAATATTTCTGTCTATCTTCCAGCGCAGACGAAAATGGGTGCGCATGGCAGGGGCCAGGTTGCCTAAGGTCTGGTCAAGCCGTCTCTTGATGACCTGTTCATGGAATTTGAGAGTACTGCGCATCAGATCGATGGCGGAAGCATGTCTGTCAATGCCGCTGTTCCGGTGTTCTTGGAAAAGGAGAGGCAGGCTTTCGATATAATATCGATCGGCCATCTGGGCAAGCAGATCAGCAGTACCGACGACCTGGCCGCAAAGTCGGAGGTCACTGTCCGAGACACTGTCATGCTCTGCTTCCCAGTCCAGCATAGTGTATTTGATGATGGTGGCGCAGTTGGTACGATATTCTTCCGGAAAGCGGTTACTTTTCAGGTAAAGATCCAGGATGGCTATGGAGCGTTTTTCATGATGGATGGTATATCCCGTATCATTTTCAACCTCATCCGTTGATTGCGGCAACATTCCGGAATCATGGAAATAGGCGCTGAACAGACCCTGAAGAATGAGATCGTGGGGCAGCCTGTTGTTTTCATGATAGAGCCCGTGAAAAAGGCGGATGGTTGCCAGCACCACACTGTGAGTATGTCTGAGGTTGTGGTATTCGGTTATGCTTGCTTCAAATCCGGGATATTTGCCGGAAAAAATAGCGATGACATCTTTATGCACATGGCGAATAAGGCTGCAGTCCGCTTCCGGACAGATCTGCGCTGCCAAAGCGAGAATTTCATCCAGCGGGTCAGTGGTGTGTCCTGCCTCGAAGATGCAGTTCAGGTCGATATTGGTGAAAAACGATGTATCCATATTTTGCCGGAGTATGTTGCAGAGCAGTGTTGCACATTAAGCAGTTTCAGCATTCTGCCGAGATCCAAAAACTTAGGGACGCCCTATTTAATCACTGCACCTTATCCGTTTGGCAACGACAATGCAAGTTGGACGATAAGTGGCAGTAACTGCGGTCCATTTTCCGTTCATTTCTAACGTTTTTTTCGACTAGCGCTGGACTTTCTTGTTTTTAAAATGTATGGTTACCAACCACAGTGGTGGATTGTTAGCGGCACTCTCAGGGGAGAACGCCTTACTTGCACAAAGAGCATAGACCATGGCACCGAAATGATAACCGATAAAGAACCTGCTGTTATACTCATCGTTGACGATGACGACCTTGTTTTGAAAACACTGAATGTTCTCATTACTTCTCTGGGATATCAATGCCTGCTTGCCGGTGATGGCATTGAAGCAGTTGAAATCATCAAAGAGAAAAAATGTGATCTTATCTTATCCGATGTCCTTATGCCTAACATGGACGGCCTGGAGCTGCTTGCCTATGTCCGGGAAAATCATTCTAATATTGATGTTATTATTGCCACCGGATTCAGCGAACGAGCCAGCTATGCCGATGTTATCAAGGCCGGGGCGATTGATTTTATCAAAAAACCCATTGACCAGGCAGAACTGGAGGCCAAGCTTGCCAGGGCCTTTCGCGAACGCAAGATGGTTCTGGAGCTGGAGCAGCTTTCCCTGGTGGACAGCCTTACTTCCGTCTTTAACCGCAGAGCTTTCGACCAGAAATTTGTCTACGAGGTCGAGCGGGCGCATCGGCAGGATTACCAGCTTTTTCTCGCCATTATTGATATTGATAATTTCAAGGAATATAACGATAAGCACGGCCACCAGGAAGGCGACAACGTTCTGATCTCTTTGGGTGAAATCCTGGAAGACTGCACCCGTAATAACGTCGATATGACCTTCAGGCTCGGTGGAGATGAATTTGCAGTGCTGCTGCCGCAGACCAGCGCCAATCAGGCCACTGAAATCGTACAGCGCATCCTGCTTCGTTATATCGAGTCCAACTACGGCAAAACGACTCTCTCCATAGGTATTGTCTCCTGCGGCCGTGACCCGAAGATGGAGCTGGACAAAGATATCACCCGCATGAAGGAGCGTGCCGACAAAACCATGTATGAGGCTAAAAAAAGCGGCAAAAACTGTGTGATCTGCCGCTTATAATAATTGGCGAAGCCTATTGCCGGAGCGATTGCAGCCTATTTTTTGTCAAGTGCGTTTTTACGAAACTCCAGGTTCGGAGCTACCGGGTATTTGCCGTCAAAACAAGCCAGACAAAAATCCTGTTGTGTCAATCCTGTCGCCGCTACCAGACCTTCCTTGCTGAGATAATAGATGGAGTCAAGGCCGAGCAGTTCGGCAATCTCATCAGCATTCTTGTTGGACGCAACCAGCTGATCGCAGGAAGGGAAATCGATACCGTAATAGCAGGCATGTCTGGTCGGCGGACAGCTGACCACCATATGGACTTCCTTGGCGCCGGCATTACGCAGGGAGCGCACCCGGCTTTTGCCGGTAGTTCCTCTGATTACCGAATCTTCTACAATAATAACTCGTTTGTCCTTGAGGAAGGAGCGGACCGGATTAAGCTTAACCCGGACGTTAAAATCGCGCATGGACTGGGTCGGCTGGATGAAAGTCCGTCCGACATAATGGTTTCTGATTACGCCAAATTCCATGGGGATTCCCGATTCCTGAGAATAGCCCAGGGCGGCATAGTTGCCGGAATCGGGAAAAGGCATGACAAAATCGCCGGCTATGGGATTTTCTCGGGCCAGTATCTGGCCCATCCTTTTTCGTACTTCATAAACATTTATCCCGAAAATCTCAGAATCCGGCCTGGCAAAATAGACATTTTCGAAAATACAGAAGCTGGTGTTTTGTTTGGGCCAGGGGTGGATGGAAAGCATCTCGTCCTTGGTGATGATGAGAATTTCACCGGGCTTGATATCGCGGACATAATCCGCCTCGATAAGATCCAGGGCGCAGGTTTCCGAGGCGACTACCCAGCCGCCGTTGTTGAGCTTACCCAGGCAGAGTGGTCGGAAACCGTTGGGATCACGTACGGCCACCATGGTGTCTTCCGTCATCAGGAGAAGGGAGTATGCCCCTTTAAGGGAAGAAAAAGATTCCCACAGTGCTCGCTCCAGGCCGAGATGAGCGGTTCGCGCCATAAGATGGAGAACAATTTCGCTGTCCATGGTGGTCTGGAAGATGGACCCCTTTTCCTCCAGCTCTTTGCGCAGCTCGATGGAGTTGACCAGATTGCCGTTATGGGCCACCGCCAGGGTTGTTCCTTTGTGAGTTACGGTCAGAGGCTGGGTGTTGACAATATTTGAGGCTCCGGTGGTCGAGTAGCGGACGTGGCCAATGGAGATATGGCCTGGGAGACTCTGCAGTGTTTCTTCGGAGAAAACTTCCGGCACCAGCCCCATGTTTTTATAGGAGTTGACCTTGGTGCCGTCGGAGGTCACAATGCCTGCACTTTCCTGCCCTCTGTGCTGCAGGGCGTAAAGACCGAAATAGGTAAGTTTTGCCGAATATTTATGATCAAATATGCCGCAGACCCCGCATTCATGCTTGGGGTAAGGTGATATTTCCTGATCATCACAATGGTGTACCATTTTTGTTTCCTTGTAATAGAGCTGCCCAGTGGGATGCAATCCCACTGGGAAAAAATGCGAAAGGCACAAAGATGGTGCTCTTTGTGCCCTTTAAACCAACGCAGCTCTAATTCTTATTCTAAATGAAACAGAAATTCAACCAGAAAGAATTGCTTTTTCTGTAATCACCATTCGCAATGGGCTACTATTTTGCTGTGGCTGTCAGGTACGGCCAGTCCTTATTTGATGGGGAAGATAATACATTTGTGCAGTATCGCAGCAAGACTACGTGACTCTGTTTGGATCCGTTATCAAAGCAAAAAGAAGTTCGGTCAATTCCGCCATGTCATTGAGGTCGACCTGCTCTTCCGTACTGTGTACCTTGGCCATACCGGTGGGGATGATGGCGGTTGGGAGGCCTTTGGCGCTGAAGATATTAGCATCGCTGCCTCCTCCTGCAACATCCGGAGACATGGGGCGACCGACCAGTCGGGTGGCGTTCCGGATACGACGTAATACCGGGGCATCGTCCTTAAGGCGCATAACTGGAAAATCTTCCAGAATATCTATGGAAACAGTCGGGTGGTGCTTGCCGTCGCCGGCGGAAGGCCAATCGGCTGCAACTCTTTTGAAGATATCAACAATGTCTTTGGTGTATTTTTCCAACTTCTCTACAGAGTGACTCCGAACCTCACCCTCTAGAACAATACGCTCAGGAACGATGTTACTTGCTGTGCCGCCGCTGATCAGGCCGAAATTGGTGGTGGACTGCTTGTCGACCCTGCCGAGAGTGACCTGACTTATGGCCTTGGCGGCGACCGCAAGAGCGTTGATGCCTGCTTCGGGCTCCAGACCGGAATGGGCCGCTCTTCCCTGTATGGTGATCTTAAGCCTGTTGGCCGCCGGAGCACCGATTATGATCTTGCCTTGTCTGCTTGAGTCAAGCGCATAACCGTAGCGTGCCAAAATGAGAGAGGAATCCAGCGCTTTGGCACCGAGAAGGCCGATTTCCTCGCAGGTGGTAAAGACAAGTTCGACGGGGCAGTGGCGAACACTGTGTTCCTTGAGCAGTGAGATAAGCTCGAGGAGCGGCGCAATGCCGGATTTATCGTCAGCACCGAGCACGGTATCACCATTGCTGCGAAAAATATTACTATCACGAATGACTTCAATCCCTTCTGCCGGACCGACAGTGTCCATGTGGCAAGCAAAAAAGAGGGGGTCGTTGAGGCTGTCGTCACCGGCAAAACGGATGATGAGATTACCGCTCTCGGAACCGGTTGTTGCCCCGCTTTCATCCATAAAAATGGAGTCGGCCCCCAGTTTGCTGAAGTGGTGTTGAAGATAGTGTGCCACGCCGCCTTCTTTTCTGGAAAAGCTCTCAATGGAACAAAGCTCGGTAAAAAAGGTGGCCAGTCTTTCCTTGTTAACCTGCATCTATTTTTTACTCCTTTCTCAATTTCACCAAAAAAACCACAGCATGACAGCTTATCCCCTCTCCTCTGCCGGTGTAGCCCATTTTTTCCGTGGTAGTTGCTTTTATATTAATAGATTCCCTTGAACTCAGGCAACTTTCGGCCAGTAATTTTTTCATGGCCGGGATGTAGGGGGACAGTTTAGGTTCCTGGCAGATGATGGTGAGATCCGCATTGCCGATGGCATACCCTTCTTCCTGCATCAGAGAGATGACCTTTTTGAGCAGAAGAAGAGAGGAGATGTCTTTAAACAGGGCGGAGGAGTCGGGAAAATGGTTGCCGATATCGCCTTTGCCCAGGGCGCCTAAAAGAGCATCGCACAGAGCATGGGTAACTGCGTCGGCATCGGAGTGTCCGGCTAGTCCAAGATGGTGTTGCATGCGAATGCCGCCCAGCACCAGATCTCTGTTTTCCACCAGGCGATGGGCGTCGAAGCCGTGTCCTATTTTAAAGTTACCCATGGAGTGCTCCATAAGAATTTTCCCTGCAATACTCAGATCTTCCGGCTGGGTGATTTTGATATTGGTCTCTGCGCCCGGCACAAGTCTTACCGGAATTCCGGACAGTTCCAGCAGGGAGGCTTCGTCCGTGACGTCGATGCCGTCCGCCGTCTCAAAGGCACGGCGCAGAAGCGTAACATCTGCTGCCTGGGGGGTCTGGGCCTGCCATAAATGTGCTCGATCAACGGTGCCGGAAATGTTGCCCTGCCCGTCGGCCCGTTTCAGGGTGTCTTTAACCGGGATAGCTGCGATGGCGGCACCGTGGAGTGATGCTTCCTCGAGGCAGCGCCTGATCAGCTCTCCGGACACCAGTGGACGTGCACCGTCGTGCACCAGTACTGTTGCGAAATCATCGCCTAGAAAATCAAGCCCGGCCTTGACGGAATCCTGCCTGCGCAGGCCGCCGGGGATTACGGAGGTTTTCTGTTCAAGTTGCCAGTGTTGCAGCATTTCTTTGGTGGAATCCACCCGGTCTGTCGGTACCACTACGACAATGGCAGCAATGACCGGGCTGTCATGAAAAGCGGAAACGGTATGTATGAGGATTGGTTTGCCGTCAAGGAGAAGATACTGCTTTGGGCAGGAGGCTTTCATCCTGGTGCCGCTGCCTGCGGCTGGTATAATGGCGGCGCCTGATGTTTTCATGAGATGGGCTGCCGCCAGGGAGGCGGCGTGGTGAAAACCTTGTAGCTGAGATGATTGAAGAGGCACTGTAGGTCGTGATCGTGCCGAGCAAAGGCAACTTCGTTTGCAGTGCTGTTATCAATAAAAAACGGAGCGGGGAGTAAGCCGAATTCTGTTACCCGCTGGGGGCCATGATCATTTAACTGGGATGCCGGTCACCCGGCAACTCGTGCAACCTACCCGGAGGCGACGGACGGGCAGCCCTTAATTCCTCCCTATTTGGTCTTGCTCCGAATGGGGTTTACCCTGCCGCTCATGTCACCATGAGCGCGGTGAGCTCTTACCTCACCGTTTCACCCTTACCTGCATGCAGGCGGTTTGTTTTCTGTGGCACTTTCCACCGGTCACCCGGTGTTCGTGTTACGAACCATTCTGCCCTGTGGAGTTCGGACTTTCCTCTCCGGCATATAGCCGGAGCGATCATGCACCCGCTCCAGATCAGAATGTAAACATATTTTCCAGGCTCCGCATCAAGAAAAAGGTGACTGGGAAATTTTGTGCCGTCCCGTGCCGGATTTCACCATACCGCTGGAGGATCTGCAGCGGCAAAAATAGAGGTCGTCAAAATCTGCCTGGTAAATCAGCTTTCCTGCTCTTCAGTTGCCATTTCCTTGTAATAAATAATGCGCTGGCAGACAGGGCAGTCAAGTGTTTGATCACCTTTGAGCAGAATGTTGAACTGTTGCGGCGGCAGGCTCATGAAGCATCCCTGGCAGACACCGTCATTGACGTTGACGACGGCCAGACCGTTGCGGCGCTCGCGCAGCGTGTTGTACTTTTTGATCAGACGGGAATTCATCTCACCGGCCTGTTTTTCGCGAACGCTGCTTTTTTCTTTTTTCCCTTTATTGATGTCTTCGATGGCCTTTCGTACTTTTTCAGTTTCTTCGGCGACCAGGGCCTTTTCTCCCTTGAGAAGATTCTTCTCCCCATCGGCCTCGGCGGTGAGGGTTTCTATCTTCTCCATGAGTTCGACGATGCGCTCTTCGCTTTCTTTGGCGCTTTTTTTGGCATCTTCAATCTCTTTCAACAGGGCGGTCTGTTCACGGCCCGTCTGTACCTGCATCATCTTTGACTGACGTTCTTTTACATGGCCCATCTTGTCGGTCATTTCATCTTCCAGAGTGCGACGTTCCTTTTCCAATGTGTCGATCTGCTCTTTCAGTTCGTTGATGCGGATTTCTTTTTCGGCCAGTTTTTTGATGCGCTGGTTGAGCGCTTCCTGCTGCTGGGTGATCTCGTTATCTATTTTGTCAATTTCAAGATCAATCTCCTGCAGTGCAACCAGTTGAGCTATTTCGGTGTTCAAAGCTTTTCTCCTGTATGTTATGGTTTCTTCTGTAAAGGCGTTAAGGTGTCGATTGAGACGAAGGGAGCTTTCTCCGTCTCAGATAATTGTATGGTAATCCGCCACTTTTCCTGTTCGGCAAATTGTCGCAGTTTTGCGGCAAGATGAGAAGCGGCTGGTTTTTCCGTGGCATAATGGCCGCCGTCGATAACGGCGAAGCCGCATTCATTTGCCCAGATGGCGGTGGAATGTTTTATTTCGGCAGAGAGATAGACATCGGCGCCGCGGCGTCGGGCCAGTGGGGCGAATTCGGAACCGCTGCCGCCGCACAGAGCGACCCGGCGTATGTGCTGGGGCAGTGAACCGGCGAGAGGTACTGTTTGTAAATGGAGGAAGTCGTGGAGTCGGCGGAGAAACTCCGTGTCGGATATCGGCTGGGGAAGGCTACCGATCCGGCCCAGGCCGCTGCTCTCCCCTTTTTCGGCAGTAGCCGGATGCAGAGGCATCAGATCGACGAGTCCCAGGCCGCGTGCCAGCACGTCGTTGACGCCGTCAGTGGTGGAATCGAGGTTTGTGTGGCAGCCGATAATATTAATGCTGTGGGAAAGCGCTGTCTGGAGGAGACGTCCGGCAGGATCGCTGGTGTCGATGGCCGACAGTGGCTTGAAGATAACGGGATGATGGGTAATGATGGTGTCACAGCCGGTGGAGATGGCTTCATCCAGCAATGTATTTGTCGGGTCAAGGGCCACCAGAACGGCGCGGACAGGACTATCCGGATTACCGACCAGAAGGCCGACATTATCCCATTTTTCAGCAAGCGCTGCAGGGGCAAAGCTTTCCAGAGCCTGAAGGATGTCTGTAATGAGTGGTTTCATCGTGGTTTTGGAGTAAAATTTTCGAAAAAACCAATAAAAAAAGGTACTTTCCCGGGAGGAAAGTACCTTTTTGGTTCACTCTGTCGCAGCCCGGTTTTTGTGCCCGGGACGACTTCACCTGTGTAGGCAGTCTGTTGTTCTGCCTC
Organism: uncultured Desulfopila sp.; assembly: GCA_964446655.1. GTDB lineage: Bacteria > Desulfobacterota > Desulfobulbia > Desulfobulbales > Desulfocapsaceae > Desulfopila_A. The sequence goes on along the minus strand of CAYUPL010000032.1, from coordinate 12,633 downwards.
TCTATATGTATAAATGAGTAATCTATTCAAGGAACCTGGAGTTAAAGATCAGATTCAACAGTTTTGGTGGGCGCAGTAGGACTCGAACCTACGACCGACCGGTTATGAGCCGGTGGCTCTAGCCAACTGAGCTATGCGCCCATTCCGTACAAGTAAACTTACCATTTTAAACTGCATGATGAAAAAGTCAATGGAAAAGAGTATACTATCCTGTTTATAAGAAATTCTGGAGAGAGATTGGCAATTTACTTTTTGGAGCGTTCCGCGCGTAAGGTGGAAAGTGCGGGAAAAACGCAATCCTTGTAGTGCCGAAAGACTATACAATGTGAAAAAAGGCAATACAGTTACATGATGGTCGCCTCCTCCCCAAATAACTGATGGAAACCGATGTGTTTACCCACAATTTTCCCGCTACAGGACACCGATACTTGTGATATATAATAATCTTCTCTATTTTCTTACAGCCATATTCCTTTTCAGTATGGCAACAGTCCCCGCAGTGGCGTCGTTATCCGTTTTCCCGGCTCTGCTGGCCTTTGCAGGAGTCGGCTTGCTTTTCGATCGCTATGCCGCTTTTGTCTTCCGTCGGGTAAGGGGCAGCAGTTCCGCCGCATATTTCCGTGCCGAAAAACATGCCTCTTTTGCAGCGTTGCTGGTTTATGCCTTTATGGTTTTCGGCCTTGACCTGAAATATTATCTCAGCTTCCTCTCCCTGGGAAACACTATGCCTGCCCTTGTTAATATTGCCGGGTTGGCTGTTTTCCTGGGTTTGTTCGTGTTGATCTGGGGCCGGGCGAGACGGAGTTACGAACTGGTTTTTTCACGAAAATACCGGAGCTTCGTCTTTATATTTTCCAATATCAAGGCCAATCTTCCCATCGTTATTCCGTGGATGGTTCTCACCCTGTGCTATGATCTGGTTGCCTTCATCCCCTGGCCCCGTCTGCAGGAGCTTCTGGCCTCACCCTGGGGAGATGTTTTCTTTTTCGGTCTTTTCGTACTGTTTGTATTCATCTTTTTCCCACCGCTTGTCAGGAGGCTGTGGAACTGCAAAAGGATGGAAGACGGCCCCTTGCGCAATCATCTTCTCGGTTTCTGCCGGAAGCAGAATTTTTTCACCGAGATATATATCTGGCCCCTGTTCGAGGGAAGGGTCATCACGGCGGGAGTGATGGGTATTCTTCCGGGACTGCGCTATATCCTTATCACTCCGGCCCTGCTGGAAACCATGACCATTGAGGAAATCGATGCCGTTATGGCCCATGAAATCGGCCATGTCAAACGTTTTCATCTCCCTCTCTATGTCTTCCTCATAGCAGGGTTTGCCATTGCCGCAGGTCTTTTGGCCGAGCCGCTCTATTACATGTTTTTTTCCCAAGACTATTTTTATTCTTTTGTCGGCGCTACAGGTCTCTCGCCCGAGGTGGTCCGTAATATTACGGTGGCTGTCCCGGCGCTATTCTTCCTGCTCCTCTATTTCCGTTTTGTGTTCGGCTATTTTATGCGCAATTTCGAACGGCAGGCCGATCTCCATGTCTTCGAGGTTCTGGGAGACAGCCGGTCGATTATTTCAGCTTTTGAGAAAATTGCCATTCTCAGTGGAAATATCAGAGAGGAGCCGAGCTGGCATCATTTCGGCATTGGCGAGCGCGTCGATTTTCTGCAAAAATGTGAGCAAAGCCCTGGTCTCATCAGGAGGCATCATAAAAAAGTGGCAACCGTCCTGGGGGCCTATATCATTGTTTTGGTTTCGGCCCTTTTCCTGGCTCGGGGAATATCTTTTGAAGAAAGTATGGCCATCTATGAGGATAAATATGTCCGGGCCGATCTGCTCTACACGGCAGCTCAAGAGGAGAATCCTGGCCACTGGCTTTTTTTTGCCGGCACTTTTTTTCAGGCAAACAACTATGAAAAACGGGCTGTTATCGCCTTTGAACTGGCTATGCGGAAAGAGCAGCGCCAACCGGATCTGCTCAACAACTTTGCCTGGTTGCTGTTGACCAGCACAGACATCAGTCTGCGTGATCCGGCAAAGGCACTTCGATTTGCTACACAGGCGGCAGCTCTGAAGCCTACGGGTTATATCCTCGATACCCTGGCTATGGCCTTATGGGCCAATGGTTTTTCCGAGCGGGCTGTAGAGACAGCAAAGCAGGCCGTTTTTGTAGATCCTGAAAACAGCGATTATTATCAATCTCAAGTTGAGAAATTCCAGACCATAACCTATCGTGAGGACCTGCAGTCTCAGAAAGAGATAGTCAACAAACCACCTCTTCCAGTCGAGCGGGAGGGCTGAGGAGAATGCCTTTTTTGGGAGCGCATGAGTCCGTCAGTGGTGGCCTGCATCGTGCCTTATCCCGTATTGAAGAGGTGGGAGGGACCTCGTTGCAGATCTTTACCCGCAATCAGCGGCAGTGGAACTCACCTGAACTTACCGAACAAGAGATCGATGATTTTGTAGCAGCGCGCCGGCAGTGCACACCCATGGATGTTTTTTCGCATGGATCGTACCTTGTCAATCTCGCTTCGGAGAAAGACGATCTGCTTCATAAATCCATCAGCGCTTTTGTAACGGAGCTGGAGCGCTGTGACCAGCTGGGTATACAAGGCCTTGTCTTTCATCCCGGTTCTCACGGTGGTGCCGGTATCGAAAAAGGTATAGAAAGGTGTGTCCGCGCTCTGGACTGGGCCATGGAGACAGCCAAATCAGATACCAGGGTTCTGGTGGAAACAACAGCAGGGCAGGGTACCGGCCTGGGCAGCCGCTTTGAAGAGATCGGCGCCATTCTGGACGGATCGAAATACAGTTCACGCCTTGGCGTCTGTGTCGATACCTGCCATATCTTTGCGGCCGGCTACGATATCAGATCGGCGGTGGCGTATCGACAGACCATGGCACAGTTTGACAGGATTGTCGGGCTCGACAGAATAGAGCTCTTCCATATCAATGATTCAAAAAAAGAGTTGAACAGCAAGGTTGACAGACATGCCCACATCGGTGAAGGGTATATCGGTTGTGAAGGTTTTCGGCATCTGGTCAACGACAGCAGATTTGCTGAACTCGCCATGATCCTGGAAACTCCCAAAGAAAAGGATCTTGAAGCCGACAGGAACAACCTGCAGATCCTGCATGGCTTACTGCAGAAGTAAACCTCTGTGTTCTGCGTCCTCCTGGGACGGTCTTTGCAAATATCCCTGGTTGGTGCTAACGAAATGGACTTGCGAAAATTTGCATAAAAGGCGACAATGCCTCTTTATTATAGCAATTTTCCTGTTAAAAGGTGAAAGAGATGAAGTTTCTCTATAGTGATGCGCTTCTTGACATGCTGGTGAAATGTAAACTGCTCAGTGCCAAGCAGGCCAAATTCATCGTGCTGGAGAAGGGCAAGCAGCGCCAGAAGCTCTTGAAGCAGTTCGGCAAAAGAGACGAGCTCGACCCCAACTTTCCTGATCTTATTGATGTAATTGTTTCCTTCAAGCTGGTAATTGCGGGACAGGAAGACAGGCTGCTCGACGAAGAGACCATTATGCGCGCTGTCGGCCATGTGCGCGGCATCCCCTTTAAAAAGCTTGATCCTCTCGATCTCGATATGGATGTCGTTACCAAGACTATCCCGAAAAACTTTGCCATCCGCCAGCTGATCCTGCCTTTCAATATTCATGACGGCGTCCTTGAAGTGGCCTCCTATCATCCCGACTGCAAGACCGTTATCGAGGACATCGAGCAGGCCAACCAGATGAAGGTCAGGGGCTATCTGGCCACTAAAACCGAGATAAAGAAAATAATCGCGGAGTTTTTCGGGTTCCAGAGTTCAATCAGTGCCGCCGAGGATCATTTCAGCACTCCGGGTGTGGCGACTTCCGTTGATATCGGCAATCTCGAACAATATGTCAAACTCACTTCGGCCAAGGGGATCACCTCCTCCGATCAGCATATCAAGTCCGCCGTCAATCATCTGTTTCATTATGCCCTGGATCAGCGTGCCAGTGATATTCATATCGAACCGAAGCGCGATATCTGCATGGTGCGCTTCCGTATAGACGGCGCCCTGCATACTATCTACAAGCTGCCCAAGGCGGTCCACTCCGCCATTGTCTCACGGATCAAGTTTCTCTCCCGTCTCGATATCGCCGAAAAACGACGGCCGCAGGACGGCAGGATCAAAATCGAAAGCAGTGACGGTAAAAATGTGGAGATACGTGTCTCCACGGTGCCGGTTTCCTTTGGTGAAAAGGCGGTACTGCGCATACTCGACCCCGACGTCATTTTTCAGAATATCGAGCAGCTGGGCTTTTCGCTGCGCGATCAGACGATTTATAATCAGATGGTCAGCTCACCCCATGGTATTGTACTGGTGACAGGTCCGACGGGCAGCGGTAAATCGACTACTCTCTATTCGACCCTGAAGGCGATTGCCACACCGGAAAAAAATATCGTCACCATCGAAGACCCGGTGGAGATGGTCTATGAGGATTTTAACCAGATAGCCGTGCAGCCCCTCATCGATGTTACCTTTTCCACTGTTTTACGCAACATCCTGCGGCAGGATCCCGATATCCTGATGATTGGTGAGATCCGCGATCTCGATACCGCATCCCATGCCATCCAGGCGGCCATGACGGGGCATCTGGTGTTCTCCACCCTGCATACCAATGATGCCGTTTCTTCCATCGTCCGCCTTGTCGACCTTGGTGTGCAGCCCTTTCTCCTCTCGTCAACGCTGCTTGGCTGCATGGCTCAGCGGCTTGTCAAGAAGATCTGTGATCATTGCCGCGAGGAGTTCGAAATTGACGGGGCGGAGCTGTATAAACTCGGCTTCCCGGTAAGCCGCACAGGCACCCAGATACTGCAGCGCGGTAAAGGCTGTCGGGAATGCCGTCAGACCGGCTACAGGGGCCGCCAGGGAATTTTCGAGATTTTTCCTCTTTCGCAGCGGCTCAAGACCATGGTGGCGGCCCAATCGCCAACTTCGGAAATGCGGCAGGTTGCTATTCGTGAGGGAATGACTACATTACGCGAGGACGCCTGGAAGAAGGTAAAAGAAGGTGTAACAACCTATGAAGAAGCATTGCGGGTAACAGGAGAGGAATAGTACGGGAATGAGCGGCAAAGTTGTCTGTAAAAACAAAAAGGCCTACCACGATTACACTATCGAAGCGACCTACGAGGCGGGCATGGTTCTCAGCGGACCGGAGGTCAAGTCTCTGCGGGCCGGTAAGGCCAATCTGCGCGACGGCTACGCCAGGGTGAATGAAAGAGGCGAGGCAATGCTGCACAATGTCCATATCTCGTTTTATACCTTTGCCACCCACAACCCCAATGAGCCGCTGCGGCCCCGCAAACTTCTGCTGCATAAGCGCGAGATAAAGAAGCTTATCGGCAAGCTGCAGGAGAAAGGTCTTGCCCTGATACCATTAAAGATATACTTTGTAAGTAACGGCAAGGCAAAAGTGGAACTGGGTCTTGCCCGTGGTAAGAGACAGTATGATAAACGCGCCACTCTGAAGAAAAAGCAGAGCGACCGCGAAGTAGAGCGCGCCATGCGCCATAACCGTGAATAGATAAAAAAATATGGGGGCGAAACGGCTTCGACGTGGGTGTGGAAGCTTGAGTTGCATGCCGAGCACCTGTCAGCTCGTAAAAAAGACGGACCATAAATATAATCGCAGACGATTATAACTACGCAGTAGCTGCTTAAAGCTCGCTGCCGTCCCTCCAGTCTTTGCCCGTAAGACTGGGCCGGGGCGTCGACTCAACGGGCTGGTCAATTGATGGTGTCTGTACATCAGGCGACGAGATCTTCATAGACTAGCACAGGATCCGCTCTGTTCCCGCGGCAAATCCTCTGCGAAACCTTAAGCCGGGAACTAAGCATGTAGATACGAGAGGGGAGCATTTGCGGACGCGGGTTCGACTCCCGCCGCCTCCACCAGAACATAGCTTATGTGTCTGAAAATAAAAGACATATAAGGATTACGTAAAAAGCTTTTGTCGAATGGTGATCCACTATAGTGATCCATTCAACAGGAGCTTTTATGCGTTCAGGGGAGAGATATCTGTATCTTTCAAGGCACAATGTTTTTTATTTTCGTGTTATAGTCCACGTTACCGAAAAAGGATGTAATGTCAAAAAAGAGTATCGGAGGTCATTGCAGACCAGGAGTCCTCATTTAGCCAGAAGATTGGGTAGGGCGATGAGGTGGTTATTCGATGAGCGCTCTGTGGCTGGAGAGGTAGATATCGTGGAGTGGGAAAAGATCAAAGCAGTATTGGACGAGAAGTTATTGCAATTAATTGCAGAGGAGAAAGAGAAAATTCGTAAGCACGGCCCCTGTACCATCGGGCTGGAGAGCGAATTGAAAATTGCTACCTTGCCATATCTGAGGAACCTCCTGGAAAGATTATCGAGGGAGATACAGAGAGGAGATGGGTTGCAGTATATCGAAGTACCTCAATTTGTCGAGGAGGCAGTCAATGATGCCTTCAAAGAACACGATACTCTCTTTGAATCGCCTGAACAATATTTGCAGGTATGTGAAGCTACATTGCAGATGCTGATAGCATTATCGCAGGGGAGGATTGACTTAAACAGTGCTGCCCGTTCATTCAAATCTGGCAACCACGGTAATACGATTAAGAATGCAACGGCACCGCAACCATTTGAGAACAAAGGGCATTCTTTAAAGGCTGTAATTGAGGAGTATTGCGAGGAGAGGGTGAAGGGGGGGAATTGGACGGAGAAAACTACCCAAGAGTATAAGGCGCAGTATGAATTGTTGATAGAGGTCATTAACGAAAGGCCTATTGAAAGCGTAGGACCGGATGATGCACGGTATTTCAAAAAAACGATACAGAGGTTACCAGCCAACAGGAAGAAGAAACCTCTTTATCGAGATAAGAGCGTGAATGAACTTCTCCACATGAAGCTACCTGATGAAGACCTGTTGTCGGTTACCAAAATAAACCAATGCCTTGGTCGAGTGTCATCATTGTTCACCTGGGCTCAGAAGAATGCATATGTGGTGAGTAACCCTTTTCATGGGTTGAAGATCAAAAAGAAGGTTGCAGATGCCGAGAGCCGTCTGCCATTTGAGAATGGGGACCTTGATAAGCTCTTTACCACACCTGTATTTCAGGCGGGTGATTTTAAGCACCCTTACTATTACTGGTTGCCTCTTATTGCCTTGTATACAGGTGCAAGGATAGAAGAGATATGTCAGGTGTATCTGTCGGATATATATGAGGAGCAAGGGCTTTGGGTTATTCGTATATCAACTTTTGAGGAAGGTCAAAAAGTTAAGACAAGTGCAGGGAAAAGGGTGATTCCTATACATGGCAGGCTGATAGAGCTTGGTTTGATTGAGCATGTCGAATCATTGCGGAAGAAGAAAAGAGAACGTTTGTTCCCTGAGCTGAAGAAAGGGAGGGATGGTTACTCTCAAAATGCCAGCAAGTGGTTCGGGAGATATAAGAAGAAGTGTGGTGTCACTGATAAGCGGAAAGTCTTTCACAGTTTTCGCCATACAGTTATAGACTATCTTAAGCAACGTCACGTTGAAGAAGCATTAATAAAGGCATTGGTGGGGCACAAAGATGATTCAATTACGACAGGTCTTTATGGCAATAAGTATACACCTAAATCTCTCCAGCCGATTGTCGAGAAATTGGAGTTTCCGATTGATGTACCAAAGTACTTTAATCTTGTCGGGTGAGCCAATTCTAATAGGGAGATAATGGGAGCTAAAAAAGGTAAATGTAAGGAGAATAATGGGAGTTCTATTTATAAAGTATGGTAAAGATGGAACGCTTTATTCAAAGACACTCAAATCTGAGTACAATGCAAAAGTATATCCTCTAGTTTGCGATAGGCTAACATTGACTTGTGAGGTACCGTACAAAATACAAGAGCTGGTCAAACATAATTTGATTCAGGATGGGGCTAAGCCATCCAAGGGGTATAAGCTATCAAAATGGATTGATGGTTTACCTATGAATCCACCACCATATTCGCATTCTGAAGAGGACAAACTGACAAGTGCATATATTCAATGTGATCCACAAATGTCTGGGGTTGGCTTTTTAAGAATAGACTTCAATCCAGCTAAATTAGATGTTCCTGTATTTAAAGCGATTGTCAATCAGAATTGGCTTAATATCCCGGGATTAAATTTTAATTACATCCTGGATAATGGCAAGGTAACACGGTTTGATTTAGCTGTAGATATTAGCAGAGAACAGGTTGGCAATTTATACTATCACTATCCTAAGCTCCAATATACGGAGGTGCATACAAAATCTGGCCGAACGGAGTATTTGGGAGGCAAGACTAAGGTAGGAAAGAGAGTGGCAATTTATGACCGTATTCCTGCCCTGAAAGCAAGTAATTTGAAAAAGTATTATAACTCACAGTATCAAGTACCTCTGCCCGGAGAAGACATCTTGAGGGTGGAAATAAGGCTTTTTCCAAAAATACCTTTCGGAAGTATGTATGCTATCAAGAATCCCTTCCAACCAATGGTAGTGTCATCACCGGGAGAAAGTGATGGTAAAGACCAGCTGTGGGATCTGTTTCTAGTTCTAGCATGTTTTGAAGGTGCTCAAGCTACCTTGGCAAGATTAACAAAACATAAAAAGAAAGAGTTTGTTGCACGATTGAAAAAATCAATGCCACCATGGTGGAGACCTGGAGATATTTGGGAGCAGTTTTCTCATGTCTTGGATTCAATTAAAAACGCTTAATATCATAAACGTAAATACATACTTGAACATCGTTCACGGAGGTTCTATATAGAGAGTTAGAAGCAAAGAAACCTAAAGGAATCTAATGCAAATGACTCTCAAATTGTTGTTAGAAAAACTCACGCCAAAGCAGAGAAAAGCTATCCCTCTCATAGCAGCAGGAAGCAGTGGAAAGGATGTTGCTAATACTCTCAATGTAAATCCCGCAACTATATCTCAATGGATTAATCACAACCAGGCTTTTAGAAAGGCTTTAGCTGCATTTGCTGATGATACTCTGACTCTCTCTCAAATTCAGTTGCAGACTTTAGTTTCAAGCGCCATCGATGAATTACAAAATTTGATGCTCAATGCAAAATCTGAGCAGGTTAAGCTGAAAGCCATTGAAATGGTTTTTGACAGGGCAGGTATTAATTGTAACGGGAATACGAATGCCCATTGTAAAGAATGTAATGGTTTGCCTCAGATACATATAGGCGCTGAGCAATACGATTTTTTTAGCATGATCGAAACTTTTTCTGGAGAATGACATGAAAGCAGAGGTAACCCCAGAAAATGAAGTGAAAATGGGGCAATTGAAAAGAGCAGAAGAAGCAAGTGTAAAAGAGCAGGATATATACAGGGAAATTATTGATAAGCACAGAAAAAAAGGAAATAAAGGGGACATTGCCAGTGATGTCCAGAAGGGGGGCGTTTTTCGTTTGCATTCAGTGATGAGAGGGTGCAAGTGTCCACCTGATGTTAAAGATCGTAGAAGCCTATTAAATATTGAGAAAAATGAGTGCTATATTGACAAAGAGTTAAAGAAAATCTCAGATAAGAGGGTTCGAGCTGGGGTTTATTTCTTGAATGAAGTCATAGAGCATACTCAGAGAATAAGGTCAATGGCTGTGTTTTCCGAACGAGTTGGCCCGTTAATCGGACCTGGAGAAGAGTTATTTTCCCTTTGGGCAAAGAGGACAGTTGCAGATCAATTGATAAACGAGGCAAAGGCTTTGAAGAAGAAAGAGGCGGAGGATTTGCTCCTCAGCCTAGTTAGTGTCTTGGATGGACTTATGGATTTACAATTGGAACATTGGCCTCAAACTATAGATTTTGGATCAATAGCGCACGAGAATTTAGATTGTGGTGATAACAAAGTATGAGATGCTGAAGCTGTTGCAGAAAATAAGTGCTCAATCTTCTGTTTGATACCCTCAAAAGAATTTTGGCGAATCAGTGCAGAGTAAGAAAGAATATCGAAAAAACCAATAAGTGTATTTGAATACATAATTTACCTAATTAGCAATATAGGGCAACTTGAATAGCTAACAAAAAAATTCTTACAAGTCTATTCTGAAGCTGGAACCAATGAGACACAACCATGTTATAAGTTCCCTGCTTTCCAGGAATAGATTTGTAGAATTATATCAAGTATGATATACACGAAGTTGGAAAAAATGGTACTACATAGATAAACAAAAGGTGGAGATATTATAGGAAGATTCTGATTTTTATAACAATATATTGATTTTAGTTCCTGTAGTTTTGCCTACTCAAGAAACCGCCAAAATTTTTTATCGCAAAACGAAGCTAATAGGAGCCTACCCATTGGGTGTGGCTTCTGTTGTGTTTTGCGATGAGCACTTGGCGGTGCTTTTGAGTAGGCATGGCATTAGTCATGCCCATTTTTTTTGATATCTATCCGCTTTAGATTTTCTATGTTGTCATATCCGGTGAGCAATGAGGAGGGGAATTATACTATGGCTGGCAAGAGCCTTAAGAAAGTAACATGTCAGGGGTGTGGTGCTGAATTAACATATGATCCTAGCAAGATTCCCCAAGGAAAAGTAAAAGGAACTTGTAAAAAATGTGGCAACAAGATTTTAATCAACAACAACAACAACAAGGTAGCTAGGAAAACACCTTCTTTAGGCCCAACCGCTGCTACTCGTAAGTGTCCTAACTGCAACTCAAAACTTGAAGCAGGAACTATAAAATGCGGTGAGTGTGGCGTTGATATTCAGCTTTACCTAAAGAAACAATGGTTGAGAGAGAAGAAGCACAGGGAGTTAAGGGGGGATAATACGATAAGCACAAAACAAACGATAGGGCGGCCTGAATCCAGCGACACTGACATATCTTATAAAAACGTTGCAATTGTAATGGGGTCAATAGTGACTGGTGTGATAATCGGTCTCTATTTGATGTTTGGTGGCAGTAATAAGTCATATAATGAAGTTAGATGGTATAGTGGTGGAAATTTACATAGGGAAACACTTCATGAATGGCAGACTGCAACTTTCTCAAATAAGCTAGCTACAGCAGCAGATATGGCAATTAGCATAGGAAGTATTGAGAAACAGGTCAGAGACAGTGGTGATATGGATACAATAAGACCATATGCCAATGACCTTGTTGCTTGTATAGATGAAATGTCGAAAGGGAAGCAATCGCAGAATGTTAAGGTTTCTGAGGCAGCTGCTTCTTGTCTTGTTCTGATGAAAGGAAGCCTGTAGACTAGGATTTATTATTCCTGATCATACATTTATTAAGGGAGCGACAGATGCTTATAAAAGTTATATTTCTTTGTTTTTCAATTCTTTTCTTCTCGGTTCATGCATGGGCAAGTGATTTTGTTAAGATGGTGGATGAACACGGCAATTTTTACTACACTAACGTTATCCCTGGAAACAAAGAAGATAGACCGAATAATAACAGTAAACAGGATTCAGCGAAACGAACAACACAGGAGAAGTATATTCACCCTAACCGTAGTCTTTCAACAGGAGAAGTAGAAGCATTGTCATCTGAGCAAATAAGGAAAATCGAACAAGAAATTGAAGAATGCATTAGCAAACATGGAGCAGGTCAATGTCGACAAGATGTTCAACTGATACATAAATTTGCTACAGCGAGTAAATGGTATGTTATTCATGATGAAGATGGTAGAAGCAGGGCTCTAAGCGAAAAATGGTTTTCCAAGTAACCCTCATTTGGTGCTCTTACTTGACTGCACTTCAAAAGGACACATAGCCAGGAGGCCAAGTTCGCTGGATGTGGTCCAGATAATAACTGTTATGACCATAGTGGATGCGGTTTCAATACTAATAGTTGATTTTTTAAATGTTATTTCTGAAGGCTGAGTACAAGGAGGTATTGCCTTGAATTAGGTGTGCCATTTCAGTGGTCCATTCGACAAAGTACAGACTTTTTAAAACACATAATTACAGTAAGTTGCTTTGGTTGTTGCGTTCGGGTTCGATTCCCGCCGCCTCCACCATTAACTTTTAAACAAACCGATCCTGTTGCCGAGTCCGGCACGCGGGATCGGTTTTTTTGTTTCTATAAATTAGCGACTTACGTCGAATAGCGCGTTTTGTCGAACACTCGACAATCACCCCCTTTTTCGGGAAATTTTGTTCTATTCCCTTCTCTGTTGCCACTTTCTTCTCCGTTTTCTCAGTTTCTGTTTCGGGCTCAAGTCCAGCAGGATTGGGGTTGAGTGAAGCCTGCTCTTGCTGGGTCATTTCCGCCTGATACTGCCGAAACGCCTCGGCAATTCCGTCAAGCAAATCATTAATATCCATGAGTTTTTCCTGTGTTCTGGTTTCTCTGCACCTTACTTACAGGAGAGGTGGAGAACGTGTCGGGTAGCTCCTGTGTTTTTTCTGAATTTTCCTTCATTGGCAATTACATACCGGCCAATAGCCAAATGTGTCGCACGTTGGTTGTCCCACTACAACCTCGGCCATAATACGGGGCGGATAGCCTCTGGAAAATGGCGCTGAAAGCGCAGAAATGGAATTTTTGCAAAATGGGGTTGGCAAACATCTCGCACATTCGTATATTATACAGTAATAACATTACAGCATATTGTAAGGTGAATGAATGAAGATGAAAATAAAAAAGCT
>CAYUPL010000031.1:34832-40819 GCA_964446655.1 uncultured Desulfopila sp. | reverse complement strand
AGACCTTCGCCGCCTTTGATGACAAATATACCGGCCCTATCCACGGGTTCCACGATGCGGCAGACTACTACCGTCGCTGCTCAGCAAAACAGTTCCTTCCGAAGATCACCATTCCGACACTGCTGGTCCAGGCTGCGGACGACCCTTTTCTGCCGCCCAGCTGCTACCCGAGGGGCGAAGCGACATGCAGTCCGCATCTTTATCTTGAAATTCCCAAATATGGCGGTCATGTCGGTTTTATCGGCGAGCGGCATACCGAGACGTACTGGACGGAAGATCGTGCCGCCCTGTTTCTCGCCAATATTGTCACAAAAACGTAATGGAGCTTTTCTTCAGGAGACAATCAATATGCTAGGGCGATTATATCGAAAAAGACTTGGCAACCTTGTCGGACCAGCAGGACTTTTCGTTCTGATCTTCATTGCACCCCTGCAGGCGGTGGCCGAAATCGTCAGCTTACCCATGACCTTTGACTTTCAGCTCCTTCAAAGGCTGATAATTACTCAGGCATATCGGGATCCTGGAGAAAATGCCGTGATTGTGGCCATGAACCGGGGCTGCAATGAAATCAGATTAAACAGACCGCAAATACAGGAAGACAACGGCTTCATTCGATTCCGAACCAACATCAGTATTGCCTGGGGCACTCCGGTGGGCGGCAGTTGCTTTGCCCCCCTGTACTGGTCAGGAGCAGTAGCACTCCGGCAACAGCCCATCATCGACAGACATTGGCAACTTCGTTTCAAGACGCACGACTCCATTCTGCTTGATTCTTCCGGCAATCGGGCTCCCCTCAGCGGTCTGATCTGGGATCTGGTAAAAACCAATGTGCATTCCTACCTTGACGGTATAGTCCTGAATCTCGCACCGCCGGTCGATAATCTCAAACAATTCATAGCCCCGCAGGCTGCCCACCGCCCTTTAGATGCCGCTGCTCGATTCCTGGCCGACATGCATCCGGGCATACCGGAAGTGAGAAGCAATGGCCTGTCCATCAATATTCTGGCTGAAGCGGATATTCCCCAAACTCGCCCTGACAATGGAGCTGTTGAACCATTGGACAGTCCCGCGCAACAGGAACAGCTTATGAACCTGTGGCAGACCTGGGATGCCCTGCTTGTTCATATGATTGGTCAAATAGCGGGCCGGGAGCTGAGCGATGACGACCGTAGACTCCTCCTTGACACCCTGCTCCGGGTGCGCTACGAATTCAGTGAGGTTATCGGCACTCCGGCGTTAACCACCGGCTTTGTTCGTCATCAGTTCATTGCCTCATGGCAGGCATTGAAATCGCTCTTTCGCAACCATCTTACTCCCGATCCATCCGGTAATCTTCTCGGGTATCTGAGCTTTTTTACCGCAGCCGATGCCCTGGTTGTTCTGGACCGCATCGGTCCGCTCATGGGCCTGGATATCAGTCGCGAAGGGTTTTATCGCCTGGCCCATATGCTAAGCGCCGATGCAACACTCAATGAAGGCGGGGCTGTAGATCCGCGTCTGCGCGGCATACTGGGACTGGAACCCGACATATCTCCGCCGCCGCTGGAGAAAGAGGAAAGCCGGACCGAAACGGAACATACACCCGCAAAAGAAGACGCCCGGGGTACCCCTCCGCACAACGACAAAGATGCCTCAGCCAACAAGCCTCTTTCCTCTCTTCTATACCAAATCGATAGTCAACTGTTCCGAATCCCATGGCTGCAGCTTTTTGGTCCAGCCGAAGCCTGTGCAGCAGTGCAGCCGAGCTTTCAGGAAGTGCGGAGCTGGACAGCGGAACTGAACCAGGCGGAAAACCTTCTGCCCAGAGTTCTCACCATACTGACTAAATTGGCCGGCTCGGTAAATGAGCTTCTGGACAGAGGAGGTGGAAAACCGAACTGGGCAGAAAAAATGATATATGCCACCGCCTGGCAGGAAAGCTGTTTCAGACAATTTATCGTAAAAGATGAAAAAATCACCTATCTGCTCTCCTACAACAATACATCTGTCGGTATAATGCAGATCAACGAAAAAGTATGGCGCGGCATTTATGACTTGCAGGGACTACGCTGGAATATTGAATATAACAGTAATGCCGGTGCTGAAATCCTTAACCTTTATCTAAACCGCTATATTGCAAAACAGCAGAATCTTAAGAAAATCAGCAGCGCTGCCGAAAAAAGATACCTGGCCGCCTGGCTCTATGCCCTGTATAATGGCGGTCCCGCCCAGCTTAACAAGTTTCCGGAACGAAACAAAACCGGCAAGCTCTACAAAAGTGAGCGACTTTTTCTGGAAAAATATGACAAGGTTGCAGACAAGCACTGGCTAAGCCAGGTTGATTGTCTGCCTTCCCGTTGATAAAAATTATGATACGTCTCTTTACCGCAGTACCGATACCCGGCCGGATCAAATCTTTTTTACACATGATGGGCCGATCCCTGCCCGGCGCCAGAGCAGTACCGGAAGATCAGATCCACATCACCCTGCGCTTCATCGGCGAAGTCGAGGGAGGACTTTTTCACGATATCAGAGAGAATCTCATCGGTGTAAGCGGCAAGCCTTTCCATCTTGCCATCCGCGGAGTCGGTCATTTTCCACCGCGCGGCAAACCACGGATTCTATGGGCCGGGCTTGAACCAAGCGAACAGCTCATCACTCTGAAAAGAAGAATTGATGCTTCTTTGATTGGGTGCGGCCTCCCGCCGGACAGTAGAAAGTTTGCCCCCCATGTGACTTTTGCCAGATTGAACAATCCCCCGGTCAACCGCCTCACCAGCTTTCTGGCGGGCAATGCCTTCCTCGAATTCGAAAGCTTCCAGGTCACATACTTCGATCTTTACTCCAGCAAACTGTCAGCAAAAGGTGCGCAGCACTCCCTGGAGGCCTCCTATTCACTATCGGCAGACTGACGCTGCACCGACCGCTGGATCACAAACATGGCCAGCAGAACAACCAGTACACCCGGTAAAACACGGGTCTCCGGTAAGCCCTTGCCCAGCAGTATGTCAAGGAACAGAACCAGTGCCGGATAGAGGTAGGAATACGCCATTACTCTGGTGGGACCAAGAAAGGTGGTGGCGTACTGGGTCAGAAAAAAGGTGATTACGGTCGTAAAGACAGCCAGGTAGGCCACCCCTATCCAGACAGATGAAGGCACGCCACTCCAGTTCAAAACAGCCATCTGCCCGGCGGAGACCGGCAGGAGCCAAATGGAGCCGGTCACCAGAATCCAGAACGTCATAACAACCATGGGTTCATGCCGATGCAAAAGACGAACAAGCGGGGTATACAGGCCCATGGCAAAACAGCCGGCCAGAAAAATCAGATCCCCCCTGTTCCACTGCATCAGCAGCAACAGACTGATATCACCTCTGAATATTACCCATATGGCGCCAACCATGCCGCAGAGCAGTGCAATCAGTTTCGCCCGACTGAGTCGTTCCCGCAGGAGCAGCAGGGCATAAAAACCGGCAATGGACGGAACCAGAGTAAAGATAACGCTGGTGTTCAGGGCGCTTGTATACCGTAATGAAAGGAACATGCACCAGAAAAATAGAACCAGTGACAGGCTTATGGCACTGCAGCGCAACACCAGCGGCAGACTGAAATGAAGGCCATGCATACCTATGACATAAGGAAAAAGCAGCACCGTTGCAACCAAAAAGCGCACCTGTGTCAGAACCACGGGATCAAGCCCTGTAGTAATGGCCTTACCGACGGTAAAAGAGGTTGACACCAGCAACGCGCAAACCAGCATGAGAAGATGAATACCTATCCGGGATTGGCGGCTCTGCCCGCCCACTTTCCCCTTCTGCTCCGTCTTTTTCACAATGTCCGGAACCTTTTGCTCCCGTCTGCTGTCCGTTATTCCTCTGCTCCAAAAAAATGGTAATACAGAACCCCGACCAGTACCACAAACATCGGTACGGTCCAGATAAGGCCAAGCCCCAGTGGGATCGCCGATAATCCCAGCAAAATACTCATGGCGATCATGGCAAAAAAGATCGTCCACCATCTCTTATGCACGGCCTTGCGGGATTCTTCCAACGCCTGCCACGGGGAAAGGCCCTTCACAAACAGCAGGGGAATAGCGAGAACATAACCAACACTGAGATAGATTCCCGGCAGAATAAACAACAGAAAACCAATGACCAGCATGATGCTTTGCAGGATAAAGAGGAGCAGGAGCGAGCCGACGCGTGAAAAACCGTAAAATACCATCTTCCAGGAGAATGGTTTTTGACCGATTTTATAGACGGCTATCAGGAGAATACCTGCCGTAAAGACAAAAGAGAGAAAGCTGAATACCGCCTGCAGGCCACCTTCTACAAGAATGGCCTGCATAGAATCGTCTTGCTCCATCCACTGAGGGAGAAGAAAAACAGAGCCGGCCCCCAATCCTATAAGAACAAGGTACATTACAATTATTCCGGCCCAGATGGAGCCCTTGGCGCCCTTGGAATAGTGATAGGCGTCTTTTATCAGGGTCGCTATGGTAAAGCGACCGGCAACAGCCTCAACGGCAGTATCTTGATCGTCTTCCTTCTCAGCAGCTTTATCATTGAATGCGTGCAGGCTTGTACCGGCTTTGGCAGCCGCCGCCTGCTCGAGTATTTCATGGTTTTCCTTCTTCAGCTCTGTCGGAACACATTTTGCGCAATACACAAGCGAACCATGCTCGTGTTTAGCATCATGGTCGACATATTCCCCACAGGCGGAGCATTTCTGCACGACAACACCATGGTCGATCTCCTCCGCTTCGTCACCAGCAACCGGAGGTTCTTCGACATCATCAATGTCAGCCGATTCAATTTGATCACGCTCCTCATCATCCTCAACTCCATCCCCTTCCCAGAGATTTTCCTGAACATCCGTCTCGTCGTCCGAAGCCGGCAAGTCCTCTGCAAAGGTGTCCTCCAGCTCATCTTCGAAGGCAAGTATGTCTGCCTCACTCTGATCCGCTGTATCCTTCTGCTCCTGCCCCCAGAACTCTTCCTCTCCCGCTGCAACGGAGGAGTCGGCCTTCTGTGTACCAAGCGTCATCTCCTCTTCAGGCAGCTCGATGTCTTCGCTGTCCTCAGGTATAATCTGCTCCTTCCCTGCGACAACCTCTTCTGAAAAATCTTCAATGACGGTAAGCGTCTCGTCCTCTTCTTCTCCCAGCCACTCATTATACGGAGCGGATTCTTCCTCGGTTTCCGACAAGGCGGCGATTACCTCATCCTCCTGCTCATCCAGCTGCGCCGCAACGAGGTCGGCAACGTCTCTTTCTTTCTCAACTGCCTCGGAACTGTTGGCCCCGCCCCCCAAAAGCTTGCTGAAGACATCGTCCACCTCTTCCTCACTGGTAATGTCCATACGGGTATCCACCGGATCATCAAGCTGCTGCAGTTCCGTCTCTTCCACCAAAATGGGCTGGAGCAATTCCGGAGAAATTACAAATATCTCCATACACTTGGGACATTTCGCCTTTTTCCCCAGAAGCGAATCAGCGGCAGAACCTTTCACCCCGCAATGGGGACAAATCATCTTCATGTAATACCTCCGGACGTATATATCATGGACCACTCACATGCTGTTTGCCTCTCACGACTGCTTGCCGAGGCAGCAGACTTTTTCCAACCTATAGAAAAGAAGGATTACGTCGGACTACAACACCACTTGTCATACTCCATGAATCATAGTATAAAAAAACACAATATTTGTCAGGATCAGACTCTCTTTCCCCTCAAAGCCGTAGCTTAACCAGCTTCGACTAATTTTCAACATTATTCAAGATACGCCCAACAAATACAATGTTTTTTTTCTGCCAAAAAAATCCAAACAAAGATAATAACGAAGTTTTTTTCGCTCCTCTCTTCATATTGAAGAGACCTTTTCACCGGCAATGCCGGTCTACCCCGGAACCGCGCCGCTCCGGATTTCTCAGGCAAGCACCTGTGCCAAAGACGGCTTTGCCGAAAAAAGAATCACCTTTCATACCCATAACGGCACCCATCTCGATG
>CAYUPL010000031.1:14753-34732 GCA_964446655.1 uncultured Desulfopila sp. | reverse complement strand
CCCATCTCGATGACCTGACCCTTGACTGCTTTGTGGGAGCAGGAATCTGCATTGCCGTTGACGGAGCAATCATTAACGAGAACTGTTTACAACCGCTGCAACAAACTGTATCGAAGATAGATTTTGTTCTTTTTGCCACCGGCTGGAGCAGACTGTGGGGCACAGCGGAATATTTCAAGGGGTATCCGGTTCTTAACGAAGCAGCGGCCCGACAACTAAGTCGATATAACCTCAAAGGGGTTGGTTTTGATACCATATCAGCAGACAGGGCAGAATCCAAAACCCTGCCGATTCACACCACCTTACTGCTCCGGAATATGCTGATCATCGAAAACCTCAACAACCTCGACATACTGCCTCAATCGATCTTTACCTTTTTTTGCCTGCCTCTGAAAATCGCAGAAGCGGACGGCTCGCCCACCAGGGCAATAGCCGTCTATTCGTGATGATCACCTGTTACTCTTTTCTTATTTGTGCCGTGACAAATGGGAGGTAAATAGGCTATTGTCTCTGTTCGGTACGCTGGTGCAGCGGAACATAAGAGCGCTCAATTACTCCGACAGGCTCCTAGACTTTGACACTTTACTTAACCGGAATTTATGAAAAATCTCAACCTGAAGACATATCTGCTTTACGCCCTTTATATCGTTCGCACTCATCCTGTAATCCTGCTCTTTCTCGCCGTGGTCGGCTTGCTGAACGGCATGGCCGTTTTTTTTCCAGAGAGCGGTTTCGCGGACCTTATCAGTAGCTTCTCCATTGTCTCGGCCATATTCGTCACCCCGGTTCTCTATGGTATCTATTATGAAATAATTGAGGATAAATACAGCTCTATAGCCAACATCTTCAGAACCTATGTCGGAGGCTACCTGCTGGTACTGTTCTGCATGTATATTCCCATTATCACCACTACGGCACTGCTGATGTCCACCACTCAGGCTACAGGCAACACCGCCTCTGTGATGCTGACCATACTCATGTTCAGCATGCTGTTCATCTATGTCATTCCGGCCTATTTCGTCTCCGGCAAAATCTGGGATTCCATCACCTACGGCGTACGCTTTTTTTTCCAGAACATCGCCGCCTCGGCACCGGTACTGCTCATGGCGCTACTTTCCGAGATGTTGGTACTCCTTTCCCATTTCAAATTAAGCCCTCTCAGGGAATTCAGTCCCGTGCTTTTCGTCGTACTGGACTTCTCCCTCTATATGACGGCATCCATAATCGATTTTCTTCTCTTTATCATGCTGATCTACGTCCTCAAAGACCAGAATATCCAGAGAAGATAAACCTGTACCTTCGAAAGAATAAAGGATGTCACCGATGGAAAAACATAAATGCGATACCTGCACTTTCAGGATATCTTATAAAAAAAATCCCCGCTCACTGCTTGGCAGAATTTGGAAATGGCACACCTTCTGGTGCCCCGGGTGGAAAAAATACGTTGCCTCACTGAGCGAAACGGAAAAAATGTTATTGCTTGAAGAACTACAGAGAAAGTCCTGACGATATCCGGTTGCCGAAACCTGACAAAAGACACATACTGCTGGCCCGCAGCATATTCCTCTTGAGTGCTCGAAGTTACCATATTATGGCTGGTCAATATAACGCCAGTGCCAGGCTTCCCAGGGCAGTCCTTCACTGTTGATTTTCGGATAGCTCTCCACAAAACCATATGCCGCGGCATGCTCCCTGAGCCACTCATAGGCCGCAGTTGCCGCGAAGCGCCAGTCACTGGGATACAGATCAACAACAGTCCCCAGCATATGCTCTGAATATCCCGGAGGTGCCACATAGCGCACCATATCTTCCCAGGACCTCCCCTTGGCCATGCCTTTGCTGAAAATTTTCTTCTGATAATGAATGCTGCGAAATCCGGAATGGGCCTGCAGGCGAACACCATCCTCTTCGGCCTTCGCCGCCATGGCAACAAAAGCATTACAGGCTTTGTCATGGATATATAATTTTGTCTCCTGCCATGTATATTTGATAGGGATCTGTCTCAGTTCAGCAACATCTGCTGCCTTCTCGGTAATCTTTCTCCCCCTCCACAGTGGAGGAACCTGATAACGTTTTCCCTCAATTTCAACAAATTCCACAATTTTTTTCCGTTTAACGGCTACAATATCGACAATTTCTAAAGGCTGAGATGGAACAACCGTTTTTTCAGGTATCTGCTGGGAAGAAGGGACGTCCAGCGGAGACGCAGCCTGCTTCACCGGCTCCTCCGTCTCAACAGCAATCCTGTTTCCGGCTCCGCCGCAGCCATTCAAAAAGATAAACAAGGTACAGGCCAATAAGAATACAAGAGGCTTCAACACCAAAAAAGTCAGCGAGGATGACAGGATTCTAACGGAAGGTGCCCTGCGATTTGAGCGGATGTTCTGCGTTTGGAGTATCGGCATAAGTGTTGTGCTGCATTACACAGTGAATCACCAACGGAGTATCTTAACAGAAATGGCGGAAGTGCATGGGAATCGAACCCACCCGAGAAGCTATTAACCCCTCACACCGGATTTGAAGTCCGGGAGAGCCACCAGTGCCCTATCCACTTCCGCAGTCGCGATCAAGAACTGCTATAGTATTAGGTATTGACCTTAAAAACAACTTTTTATTATAATCTTTAATTCCCTGTTCACAAATTTTATTTAAATGGTTATCATGGGCTGTTATTAAAAGCACAACCATGTGAAGGTGCTAAATGCATTCTCAGGATAATCTTGGCAGTAGGTATTGAAATCGTAACAAAAAAGAGATACCTGCTTTTTTTTACTGCTGTATATCAGCTTCCAAGTAGAGTTAAAACGTTTCTATGAAGTGCGAAAGGCTCATTAGTTTAGCAAAAAACTGGTATCTCCATGTCAAAGACGAGACTATGGCACCTGCCAGGATGATCCAATTCATCAAAAATCATGTTGCCACCTGCGAAACATGTCTTACAGACCCCGACCTCAATGACGAAATTGAAAAAATAACCGAACTCATTCTGCCGGACTCAAAAATACCGAAAGCCGTCCGCCTGCAGCAGGAAAAAGATGATCTGGAAGCCGCCGAAGATGCAGAAGACGAGGATGTTATTGATGGCGAAGACGAGGGCGAGGACGACGATACCGACGACGAGGAGGAAGAAGAAGAAGAGGAGGAGGAGGAGTACATGAATGACGATGACGATATCGAAGACGACGATTTTGGCGAGTTGAACTGATCCATCACCCTTTATCCAGACACCTTCAACCAAACAGCGGGCAGCTACTCAGTTGTTTTACTGCCATTGCTGCAGCATGTTTGATATAAATTCCACAACCCGCTGGTGTTCTTCATTCCCCTTACCACCGACTCGCAGTGGTTTCCCAAAAGCTATCCGCACCGGCACCTCTGGGTAGATTCTGCCCAGATCTTTTGAGAACCGACCATTTTGCCAGGCATCTGTTTTCAGGACAATCGGTACAATTGGTACATCTGCTTTTCGGGCAAGCTTAACTCCTATGCTGCCGAATTGGGATGGATCAAAGTCCGTCGACCGGGTGGTCTGGGGAAAAACAATAACAGAGATGTCATTGCTGAGGCGTTCGGCGCCCTCATTCATTACCGTCTTGAGGTCCTGTCGGGGATTAGTCCTTGTCACCGCCACCGGGTTACGCGATATCATGACATGTTTAAATACCGGATAGGTCAGCAGACTCTCCTTCACCACAAATGTTACCTTTGTATAGGGCAGAACAATCACGGGCAGGATCAGGGTCTCCATTATGGACATATGGTTGCCGATAAGAACACATGGTCCTCCCAGGCCTTCGAGATTCCGCAGGCCTTCGACGTGGAACTGAAGGCCTGTCTTTTCAAGCAGTCGCAAAACCCGCAGACTGCTCAAGCCCCATTCCTCATCGGGATAACGTCCACTTTTCGCTTTGGCTGCAGCGTTAAGCACTACTCTGAAGAATCTCGGGTAAAAATTCAATGAGGGAACTATCCTGGAGAGCAGTGAAACCTTTGCTGAAGATGAACGATAGACACCGTTACGGATATCAAGATACTGCATTGCAAACTCTTGGCTAAGGAAATTCAAAGGGTCTAACTATTGCAAATAGTCAATGTGATTTGCTCTATATAACAACGAAATTAAACCCTTTTTACCTGATCCATCCCCATTTTGCAAGCCGGACGTACCACTTCCTCAAAACGGGTCAGCCACGGCATAAGAAACGGCAGATATCCTCTTCTTCCAAAGAGATTATTGCAGCCGGATACCCCCCCGGCTACGGCGCACCATAACCCCCGCCGCCGGGGGTCTTGATGATGAAGATATCTCCGGGATTCATCTCCACCTGATCGTTTCCCTTTACCGTTACCACGCTGCCGTCCCGGCGAATAACACTGTTTTCTCCGCGTTTGCCGGGGCAACCGCCGTAGAGTCCATATGGATCCGTTTCTCTGTGTGAGGAGAGGATGGTGGCGGTCATCGTCTCAAGAAAACGCATCTTCCGCACCACGCCGTCACCACCACGATATTGTCCGTCGCCACCGGAATTACAGCGAATGACAAATGACTCCAACCGCACCGGAAAACGCCATTCCACGACCTCCGGATCCGTCATTCTGGTGTTGGTCATATGGGAGTGTACAGCACTGGTGCCGTCATGATCCCTGCCTGCCCCTGTACCTCCGCAGATGGTCTCGTAATTCTGATAGGTCTCATTGCCATAGACAAAATTATTCATGGTTCCCTGAGAAGAGGCCAGCACCCCCAGAGCGCCGAACAAACAATCGGTTATGGCCTGAGAGACCTCGGTATTCCCGGAAATCACAGCAGCCGGGTACTCCGGGCTGATCAGGGTGCGTGGCGGAATAATGATATTGAGAGGTTTGAGACAGCCTTCGTTGAGAGGAATCTCATCATTGACAAGGGTTCGGAAGACATACAGGACGGCTGCCTTGCACACGGCGACCGGAGCATTGTAATTGCCGCTGTGCTGCGGTGATGTACCGCTGAAATCAATTTCAGCCAGACGCAACTCCTTATTGACCCTGATCTTCACCTTGATGACATTACCGCCATCCATGGGATAGGTAAATTCGCCGTCCTTGAGAACCTCCAGCACCCGGCGCACCGACTCTTCGGCGTTGTCCTGGACATGTTCCATATAGGCCTGCACCACTTCGAGACCGAAATGGTCTATCATTTTTAAAAGTTCACGCTGGCCGGTTTCGTTGGCGGCGATCTGAGCGGCAAGATCGGCCACATTCTGATCTATATTACGGCACGGATATCTGCCTGAAGCGAGCAGGGCACGAGTTTCCGCCTCACGGAACTCTCCCTGGTCCACCAGCAGAAAGTTGTCTATCAGAACGCCTTCATCGTCGATATGGGTAGAATCCGGCGGAGACGACCCGGGGGTTCGTCCACCTATATCGGCATGATGGCCGCGAGCCCCAACGTAAAAAAGTACCGACTCATCTCTTTTGTCAAAAACAGGTGTGATTACTGTAACATCAGGAAGATGAGTGCCTCCATTATAGGGCGCGTTGAGCATATAGACATTACCCGGTTTCATGGCGCCGCCATTTTCACGGATGATGGTTTTAACAGACTCACCCATGGAGCCGAGATGCACCGGAATATGCGGCGCATTGGCCACCAGTTGTCCTTCCGCATCAAAGATAGCGCAGGAGAAATCGTACCGTTCCTTGATATTGACGGAATAGGAGGTTTTAGCAAGTGTTGCTCCCATCTGTTCGGCAATGGACATGAAGAGATTATTGAAAACCTCCAGCATCACCGGATCCACCTCCGTGCCGATGGCCATGGTTTTAGGACGCTCTTTATAACGGGTGAGAATCAAATGATTGCGCGAGTTCAGCCGGGCCTGCCAGCCGTCTTCGACAACAACGGTTCCTGTTTTTTCGGATATTATAGCAGGGCCCTGGAGCCGTTGACCGATAACAAGGTTCTCTCTTTTATAAAGCGGCACATCTGCTGGTCCGGATTCACAGTACATCCGTACAATATCTTCTGCCGCCGGATCCTGGCGCAAGGACGGCATCTCCTCCTCTGCATCAACCACCGGCTCGGTAACCCCGATGCCTTCCACGGAAACCGCTTCAATAACCAGGGCTCTCTGCCGGGCAACAAAACCAAACTGTTGCTTATGTGCCGCTTCAAAGCCTGCCAGCATCTCTTCCGTCGTACCGGCATCAACGAAGAGCGAAGTATCGGTCGCCTCATACCGTAAATGTACCTTGATCTCCACCTTAATCCGTGCAGGCGCCACCCCCTGCCCGGCCACCTCGACTCGGACCTCCTTCTCCAGTGGCAGGGCAACATTACCTATTATTTCCGCGGCATCGGAATCAAAAACCTTCTCCACCTGGGTCTCCCGCATGACCCGTACATCAGCCAACCCCATACCATAGGCGGAAAGAACCCCGGCGAAAGGATGTAGAAAGACCCTCTTCATGCCCAGAGCGTCGGCAACCAGGCAGGCATGCTGGCCACCTGCGCCACCAAAGCAGTTCAGGGTATATTCGGTGACGTCGTAACCACGCTGTACCGAGATCTGCTTAATGGCATTGGCCATGTTCTCCACGGCAATCTTAAGAAATCCTTCGGCCACCTTTTCGGGGGACTGGAGTGGTTGCCCAGTGGCTTTTCTTATTCTTGCGGCCAACTCGGCAAACCGTCTTCGCACCACATCGGCGTCGAGGGGCTGATCGGCTTTAGGACCGAAAACACAGGGAAAGTGATGAGGCTGGATCTTGCCCAGCATAACATTGCAATCAGTGACGGTCAGTGGTCCGCCGCGCAGATAGCAGGCCGGTCCGGGGTTAGCTCCGGCGGAATCCGGCCCGACCCGATAGCGTGATCCGTCAAAATGGAGGATAGAACCGCCGCCTGCAGCAACGGTATGGATATGCATCATGGGTGCCCGCATACGTACACCGGCTACCATGGTTTCGAAACTTCGTTCGAATTCCCCGTTGTAATGGGCTACATCGGTGGATGTGCCGCCCATATCAAATCCGATTATCTTGTCGTAACCGCTCATGGAAGCAGTACGAACCATACCGACAACCCCTCCGGCAGGCCCGGACAGGATGGCATCTTTTCCCTGGAAAAGCCTGGCATCGGTGAGACCGCCGTTGGACTGCATGAACATCAGGCGAGGTCCCTGGCCGAGTTGAGCGGCTATCTGCTCAACATAACGCCGCAGTATAGGAGAGAGATAGGCGTCAACCACGGTGGTATCTCCCCGCGAAACCAGCTTCATCAAAGGACTGACCGTATTACTTATGGAGATCTGGGTAAAACCGGTCTCCCGGGCGATATCGGCAACAAGCTGCTCATGTAGCGGGTTACGATAGCCATGCATAAAAGCAATCGCCACTGAACGGATCCCTTTATGGTAAGCCGCCTGCAGACCTTTGCGTATCTCTTCGACATCCACGGCAACTAGAATATTGCCATGGGCGTCAAGACGTTCACTGACCTCAAGAACCTCTTCATAGAGAAGTTCAGGCAGGATGATATGGCGCTCAAAGAGTTTCGGCCTGGTCTGATAGCCAATACGCAGGGCATCACCGAACCCTCCGGTTGTGACAAAGAGGGTACGGTCTCCTTTTCTTTCCAATAACGCATTTGTGGCCACCGTGGTGCCCATTTTAACATTATCAATGACGTCTTCAGGAATGGGCTCATCCCGACTCAGTCCCAGAATCTCGCGAATGCCGTAAACCGCGGCATCGTCATAACTTTCCGGGTTTTCCGAGAGGAGTTTATGTGTCACCAGACTGCCATCGGGCCGTTTGGCAACCACATCTGTAAAGGTACCGCCTCGATCAATCCAGACCTGCCATTTGCCCATTGTTCTCGCTCCCACTCTCTCTTAATTTTCTATTTTACAATTACGTAAAACCTGTTAAACATCTTCACAATGTTAATTTTTTGTCGACAAATTGTCAATATTATGAAAAGATGTCAAGGAATGGCGTAAATGTCAACACCATTCCGCCGGCAAAAGATATTTCTCAGCCGGCACTGTAGAGTATGCTGTATTATCTTTGTATTTTGCAAGGCAACAATGGCGCTGTCATATCCACCCTTGAAGCATGACCGGCAAACATTTTTTGCAGAAGTACGCCATCTTTATTGCAGTATATCATTTTTTCCAGGTATGCTGTAAGGAGCAATTCATAATGAGCTTCACATCAATACACGATTTTTCAAGAGGAGAAGAAGCAGTAACTTAAAGACAGATGGTTTGCCATCTGGACAAAAATGAATTCAGAACAGGAGAAGCAACATGAGATCTATTGGACGAAAATTATTTCTAAGTCTCACCGCCATGGCCGGAGTCTGCAGCCTGGCCGCCAACAGTTTCGCCGCAACCTGGGACATGCCTACACCCTACCCCGACAAAACCTTCCATACCCGCAACATCGCCCAATTTGCCGAAGAAGTAGATAAGGCTACTTCCGGTAATCTCCAGATCAAGATTCATTCGGCAGGCTCACTCTTCAAACATCCTGAGATCAAGAATGCCGTGCGGGGCGGCCAGGTACCCATCGGCGAAATTTTTGTATCCCTTCTCTCTAACGAGCACGCCGTCTTCGGAGCTGACTCCCAGCCGTTCCTGGCCACCAATTATGATGAAGCAAAAAAATTGTGGGCTGCCCAGAAAGAGGTCATAACCGAGTTGCTGGACAAGCAGGGTATTATGCCTCTTTTTTCGGTGCCCTGGCCTCCTCAGGGGCTTTATACCAAAAAACCGATCAACACCGTCGACGATCTTAAAGGAATAAAGTTCCGTGCCTATAACGCCACTCTGGAAAAATTTGCCAATCTGGTAGGAGCGGCCCCCACCCAGGTTGAAGTGCCTGATATTCCACAAGCCTTTGCCACGGGTAGAGTCGAAGCAATGATCACTTCGCCTTCCACCGGCGCCAATTCAAAGGCCTGGGACTTCATTACCCACTATACCGATATCCAGGCCTGGGTTCCCAAAAACATCGTCCTTGTCAACAAGCGTGCCTTCCGTAAACTTGAACAAAAAGAACAGGATGTCGTCCTTGCAGCTGCTGCGGACGCGGAAAAACGCGGCTGGGAAATGAGCATGCAGGAAACCGAAGCGCAAACTGCCATCCTGAAAGAGAACGGCGTCATCATCGTCACCCCGAGCGACCAACTGATGACCGGACTTAAAGCCGTCGGCCTGGAAATGCTGGTTGGCTGGACCGAAGAGGCCGGTGCCGAAGGCGCAGCAATGCTTGAGGCGTATCAAAAATAGGATCCTGCATGCCTGTTCTCTGCAGATCAGCAACAACCTTGCTGATCTACCGACCATAAGGATGCAGATATGTACCGGAAAACCTGGTGAAAATATGACGCCAAAAAATGAGAGCCTTCTGCGCCGCAACTTAAACAGACTGTATCTCGGCAGTGCATGGCTGGCGGCAGGATTCATTGCCTCCATCTGCCTCCTGGTGGTCTGCCAGGTCTGCCTCAACCTGCTGGACCGGCTCAGCGGCCTGTTCACTGGTCAGGCAATAGGCCTGACCATCCCGTCATATGCCGACTTCACCGGCTTTTTTCTTATTGCTGCATCCTTTCTGGCCCTGGCTTACACCTTGAAAATGGGTGGCCATATCCGGGTAAGCCTTGTCATAACAAACCTGAACAAAAGAGTGCGGCATTTCTTTGAAATATGGTGCCTCCTGCTGGCCTCTCTCGTCACCATCTATTTCAGCTGGTACACCCTTTTCCTGGTGCTGGATTCTTTCGAGTACCAGGACCTTTCCTCCGGCATGGTAGCGGTACCTCTCTGGATACCGCAGTCCGCCATGCTGGTGGGTCTGCTTATACTGGCCATTGCCCTGCTCGATGAATTCATCCTGTCTTTATCGGGAAAAAAACCGAGTTATGTCGGGGCCGGAGAGAAGCTCCTCGGCAATGACGACGAACCCACACCAGAGCAACTCGGAGATACGCGATGCCGGAAGTAACCATGATGTTTTTTCTGATGGTGCTGCTTTTTATCCTGCTGGGCAGCGGTATCTGGGTCGCCTTTTCTCTGATGATGGTCGGTATGGTCGGCATCATGTTCTTCACCGGCGCGCCTACGGGCGATATTCTGGCCACCACGGTCTGGGGTGCCGGCAATTCCTGGTCTCTGGCCGCATTACCCCTTTTTATCTGGATGGGAGAAATTCTTTTTCGCTCCCGGCTCTCCGAAGATATGTTTGCAGGTCTTTCCCCCTGGCTTACCCGTCTGCCGGGCCGATTGCTCCATGTCAACATTTTCGGCTGCGCGATTTTCGCCGCCGTATCAGGTTCATCGGCAGCAACAGCCGCAACAATAGGCAAGATGTCCATCCCTGAACTGGCCGGTCGAAAATATCCTCAAAACCTCCTTATAGGCACCCTGGCAGGTTCGGCCACTCTGGGACTTCTAATCCCTCCATCAATCATCCTGATCGTTTATGGAGTTGCCACAGAACAGTCTATCGCCAGGCTTTTCATCGGCGGCATTCTCCCCGGCATCCTGCTGGTTGCTCTTTTTGTCGGCTATGTCGTTCTCTGGTCTCTCCTTAATCCCGGCAAAATTCCCGGAGGAGGGGAATCTCTTTCACTGCTGGAAAAATTGAAAAGAGCCAGGAGGCTTATTCCGGTAGTTCTGCTGATCGGTGGTGTCATTCTTTCTATTTATTCCGGCATAGCTTCACCGACGGACGCCGCGGCAGTGGGGGTCGTCTTGTCCTTACTCCTTTCCAAGTACACCGGCACCTTGACCCGACAAACCTTTCTTGGCGGACTTATGGGCGCCACCAAAACCTCATGCATGATCGCCTTTATCCTGGCGGGTGCCGCGTTCCTCACCGTCGCCATGGGTTTTACCGGTATCCCGAAGATGCTGGCCACCTGGATTACCACCATGGAACTGTCGCCCTATGCCCTGCTGGGCGCCCTTACCCTTTTCTTCATTATTCTCGGCTGCTTCCTCGATGGTATTTCAGTGGTGGTGCTGACCACTTCAGTAATCATGCCCATGGTGGAGCAAGCGGGCATCGACCCGCTCTGGTTTGGTATTTTTGTGGTTATCGTGGTGGAGATGTCGCAGATCACTCCGCCGGTTGGGTTCAATCTGTTTGTTATCCAGGGGCTTACCGGTCTGAATATCCTCCGGGTGGCCTATGCCGCAATTCCGTTCTTTCTCCTTCTGCTGCTCGCCCTGCTGCTGATCGTTATATTCCCTGAAATCGTCACCGTCCTGCCGGATATGATGGGCAATTGACGCTCAGGCGGGTAACAAGACCTTTCCGCCGGCGACGGCTACGGGAAAACAACAAAGATCTCAAAGAAAAGACAAAACAGATCGCCTCTTACAGTGATGCCGCAGCCCTGGAAGCCTGATCATAGAGTCCCGACAGCAGGCGCAACATTGAGGCGGCGTCGCTGACATCCTCTCCATCCTGTTCCAGATTGCGGTAGACAGAAGTCAGACAGCGCTCTCTGATAGTGCGGTATTGCTTGCAGGCAGCAGTACCCTCCTCGGTCGGGGTATAGAATATTTCCTTGCCCCGTTTCTCTTTCTGCACAAGACCCAGCTTGACCAGCTTTTTCAACGAATAATTCACAGTATGGTGGTCTTCGATATGGAGAACAAAGCAGATATCGACCAGGCGCTTCTCCCGGTTGCGGTGGTTGACATTATGAAGGACAAGAATATCCAGCGGGCTGAAATCCCGATACCCCGCAGCAGTCATGCAGCGTATCATCCAGCGGGAAAAGGCGTTGTGCGCGATGATCATACCATATTCGAATTCACTGAGATGCCAACTGTCCGGTGAAGTGAGATGCTCCGAAGAAACAATCGGTACCACCTGCGGTGGAGTTTCCGGTTTATGGGTCATTATCTGAATCTCTCTAAATGATTGATGGGAGAAATTTTCCTGATGCCAACCACGAAAATACCACTCCAGCGCGGAAAAACCAGCAAAAAAGAGCCCCTAATAGAGAAAAAACCCCGGCATTTTGTTGATATTGCGATACTGTCCCATTGTTCAGCTGCACAATAAATATTATCACCTGTTGCCCTGATCACCCGGATTGACGCCGATGAACTGGTTGACAAACTGGAGGTAGCTGGCGCCACCCATTGTCCGGCGCTGAATGGAGCGATACACGGCAGCCAGAACCTTGACCACCTCCTCGGGGTGAATCTGAGAAAATGATTTACCGGTATAGTCCGAAAACATGCGAAAACCTTCAGCCAGCACCGTCGAGTCCGCCATTGGTGAGTCATCGTTGAAGTGATAGCTGTCGATCATCATCTCAACCAACCGGCTCACCGTTCTGTCATTCACATTTTGTTGATCATTTGCCCAGACCCGGCAGAGTGCGGACTCAATCACATATGCGATACTTTCCAGATCGGGGTTGGCCGCCATTTGCTCGGTCGTGTAGTGCGGAACACTCCGATAGTTCCTGGCACCAACTGATTTGAAAAAAGAGCAGCCGTCACATTTTTCCCCCGTGCGGGATTCACCGCAGCACAGGCTGCAGATAAAGGTCCCGGTTGATTTACATTTTCGTTTCCCTTTGCGGGAGTTACAGATGGTACATTTAGCCATATTCGATTCATCCTTATTAAATCACACTGATAAAAGTTGACAAAAGGTGACAAGTAATATATAAACATACTATGGACAAAACCACCACAAATAAAAGATTGAATCTGAATTCTATTGAGTCAAACCTGCAAACTCTGGGTCTCACACAAGCCTACGTTGCTGAAACCTTAGGTGTATCCCGGCAGACCGTATCTCAATGGCTGAAAGGGGTCAAATTTCCCCGCCCCGCAAAGCTGCTACAATTGTCAAAACTGCTCCAGTTACCGTTTGGTGATCTGATTATCAAAACAGACAATTCCCTTGATCCAATAGTCGCCTTTAGAAAAAAAGGGAATCACAAAATTTCCGATGCGTATCTAGAGGACGCAAAAGACAAGGGATATCTCCTGCAACAACTTGTTGACTATCTCCCTTTTGACAATCTTTCACGGCCCCCTTCTCTCATCAATCCGCAACTGGATTACAACTATATCCAACAGACGGCCAACAGGGTTCGTCAGGATATTAATAAATCGGTCTGGGATGAAATTCGTTTTGAAGACTTAATCAATTTCTTTATCGACCACCATGCAGTCATTATCCCCGTTTTCTGGGGCAATGTCGATCACCATCAAAATGCACTGCATGTCTACTTACCAGCATCGATGACGACTTGGATTTATATAAACCTGGACAGTAGAATTCACGACTTTAAGTTCTGGATGGCGCATGAGCTGGGGCATGTTAAGACACCGGACTTGAGGCAGGATGTCTCGGAAGACTTTGCCGATCAATTTGCAGCAGCTTTACTCGTGGGCAAAGATCTTGCCGAAGAGGAATACCACACCCTTGCTGAAATGCGAAACAAAGGTCAACAGATTAACAGGATTAAGGAAACTGCCGAAGAACTGGTTGTCTCCCCACTGACTGTCTACTACGAGGTCAACAGGTTTGCAGAACATACGCAAAAAGCAAAGATTGATCTGGACTCCAACAATGAAATATTCAGAGCAACCACCGTCTTCCAGAAGCAATATAAGTCTGTTGCCGAATACCTTTTCGAAAACCTTCCACCCTCACCAAGAAAATACATTGCTGTTGCAGAAGAAATTTTTAACACCCCATTTTTTAGTTCTCTCAAAAAAATGGAGCCTTCCAGAAAATCCGTCAGTTTTCTCCAGGAACTGCTCAACCTCTCTCCGGCGGATACGCATTCACTCCAAGAAGAAATCTGCTGATGTTGTGTTCAATCCTAGTTGACTCCTGCTCATATTTCCGCCTGGCAAACAGTCTGCATCCCCTTCTCAAGATACCTTTCTGTGAGGAACATCATTCTCTTGGCGTCATCAAAGAGCTGCAGGAGGAATGCAAAAAAAATTCCTCACTAAAGCATAAATTTTTCTGGGTCGATCAAGCAGAGTATGCGGAAAATAGAAAGAGGTGTTTTACTTTATCAAGGGAACAAAAGACTGATATCAACAACGCCTTCTATTTTATTCGAGAAACAGTGCGAGATCTGCAAATGGGAATGTCACGGATCGATATTATCTGTTTAGCACACTCGTACGTTCTTGAAATACCAATTGTAACGGATGACTCAGACCTTCTTGCTCTCGCCAGGGAATACAATGTCACGGCATACAAAACCCTCGAACTGTTGAAAATCATGTATGAATGCGACCACATCACCATCGAGCAGGTCAGAGCAATCGCCTCCTACTGGCAATACCTCAAAGATAAACCTAAATCGTATAGAAAGGATTATAAACGGCTCTTTGGTGAGCCGATACCTTAATTTTACTTGGTGCGAAATGTTTCGTAAAAATCATTTGCAAACCAAATCTTGTCTTTTATTCGCCAATTCAGCCTTGAGATTTCACACCGCTTATATGGCACCAGTAAGCTCGGTCTTGATCTTGTGGGTGCCGAGAAAGGCCTTGCAGTCGGTTATTTCAATGGTTTGAATTCTCACTAGTATGCTCCCGATTCGTTTTCCAAATGCATGCCGAGATCAATTATCCATCAAACAAAAATAAAAGGTTAAGATTCTGAATATATTTAACAAAACAGAAAAACGGCGGTTCTATCGATGTCAACTGTCAAACAACGATCAAACAAATTTTGCCGCATCCACGTCAAGCAAAAAATATAATAAGGTTTGGTGTATTCTATTTTCCATCTCTGAAGATATTCATATAACGCCGAAGGATGAAAATCCGGTTCCTCTGGTACCCGGAGACCTCCTGCAGTACTCCCATATCCACCAGAGACGCGATCAGGCTGTTGGCCGGTACATATTTTATGTCTAGTATTTCCATTACCCTGCTGACAGTGATAGTCGGCGCCTCATAAAGATAGAAATGAGTTGATGGGCATTCTCCGCCCGGTAGCCCAGTTTGAAAATCTAAGTACTCATCGTCCAAAGAAACCTTGATTTCAAAACTCAATCCTGGACAAATTTGTTGACATTTCAGTGCAAACAAACGATAGTTTATATAGCTCATCTACCATGTGTGGAAGGAGTAACGAGGCCGTCCTTTGGGGCGGCTTCAGCTTTTTGAGCCTTGTTTTCGCCGGTATTCCTCATATTCTCTCTGTAATTTCCGTTGCCTGTGCGGCTGCTCAACAAGGTAAGCCGTCCACGGCAGGATGTATTCCCCACGATCCGCCAGAATGACCAGGTAATTTTCCTTTACCAGCCATAAACACACCCGTTCCTCACGGCGGCGCCGGTTTCGCCAGATTTTAATCACGGGGTCTGTATTCCGCTCGATAATCGGTTTCGGCCAGCTGATACGCTCGCAGGCCTTAAAACAGGAATCCTAAGCATCCGACTCCGCCCCACTCCGGCTTTACCCGTGCCCATGTCACAAAAGCCGTAGCCGAACCTTCAGCGTATCCCCGCTTTTGCCAGCTCCTCTCTCCATGAGTCTTCCATAAGCAGAGTGAAACTCATTCCCTGGTTTTCTTCCCACAGTTCTAATTGCCCGGCATGAATTGCCGTGTTGGCGTGGGCGGTCAGTAGATCAAACATTTTGCGTTTATATTCTGTGTCGTCGTTACCCTTCAGATGTTCTCCCTTGGTCTCCAGCACCGAAAAGCGGAACTTCCCTTCATCCGTACCGTGCAGGCAGGCGAGCAGGTCCGGATAAACCCGCTGCCTCTGCCAGCCCTGCAGCCCATAGGATTGCTGATTCACCGCAATCCGGTGCCACCAGTAGACGCTGTCGCGGCTGTCGAGATACCAGGCCGTCTCTTTTTCCAAGGTGTTGAAGTCACGTTGGTAGACTTTATCGAAAAGGCATTTTTCCAGCATGTCACCGTCCTTCCGGTACAGAATACGGTCATCCTCGGACACCTCGACTTCCAGGGTCTTGGCCAACGCCCAATTCAATTCGGGATTTCTTGAAGTCACCAGCTTGAGAGCGATTTCAGCGCTTTCCAGCTTTTGCCGAAACAGCTCCTCGGCTTCCCGATTCACCTGCCCGCGCAAGTCGAGTTTGATGGCTTTGACGAGATCAAGTCGGTTCGCATAGAGCCGTTCTTCACTCACTCCCCGATCGCGCAAGGTGTCCAGGGTTTCCTCGAGGATACGCATGCCCTGCCAAGGGTTTGGAATAACGTCGAGCAACTGGCGGACAAGAAAGGAGACGTCAAGCCCTTCTTCGGGGAGGTTCTCCACTCGTTCCTGGATAAAATCGAACAGGGTTTTGCCGTGTTGCTTCCCATTCCTGGCTATGTCAATCCGGGCAATGGTCCGTTTTAGTTTTTCGTCCGCCTCAACATTTACGCTGTCGGCGGCCAAAAAATGAAAAGACTCCCAATCCAGGTGGCCGAGAATGTCGCGGTCGTAATCAAGCACCCTGTAACCTTCGGAAGCCTTTTCGTCACGATGCAATACCCGCGGCAAAAAGATAGTCGGCACTTTGTTGAAACCATCGCGACGGCCTATGGACTCACGGCGGATCATTCGTTTAGCGCCGCCCTCACTGTCACCGGCCTTGACGCCTGAGGCAAGATCGGCCATACCTTCATCTTCCAACCCTCGACGGACCCCGTTGACCGCTTCCCGCACGTCTTGATCAAAGGTAAAAACATAACATTCATCAAGGAGCGCATTACCGGTCAAACGAGCATGAGGCTGGCGCAGCACCCGGCCGATCATCTGGGTCAGGGCCGTATTAGCCGTGGTCTTGGAGAGGATGGCCAGCACATAGGCGAAAGGGCAATCCCATCCTTCCCGCAGGGCGTCCTTGGTAATGATGAAGCGTACCGGACAGATCTCGGTCAGAAGATCTTCGCTGCCCAATTCATCCTTTTCCGAGGTCTTCAGCCTGATTTCCTCTTCCCTCGCCCCGAGTTTGTCAAGGAGATATTCGCGCACATCCTCGGCATGAACAAAGGCGGTATCGCGTTGCTCCTTGCCGGTACGCTCCACCCGCACCAGCATGATCGGCCGGATGTAACGGCCGGTTTCCGCCTGGAAGGGATCGGCGGCATGGGCAAGATCGTCAAGCTTGGCGTGGGCCACGGTCAAGGTGTGTTTCCAGCCCCCCTTGTCCTCGTTGATCACATTGATGGGCAGTTTGATCATTTCCTCATCCTTGAGATCCGTTCCCGGCACGTTGACCAGGACGTTGGACTGATGCCTCCCTTTGGTATTCGGCGTAGCCGACAATTCAACGACAAAACGGGGATTTAAGCCGCACAGCGTGGCCCGGGCCGTATCCGAATAGGCCTTGTGCCCTTCGTCGACTACCATCACCGGTCGCACCAGCCGCAGCACGTTGCCGAGACTCTGTTTAATGGAGAGAGCGCCGGGGACGATGCCCTGCATCCAGCCCTGATCGGAAAGATCGTTTATATCGAGATTTCGGACCATATCCAGCAACTTCCGGTTGGCATCGCTGTCGTCTTCCGGCGGAAAAAACGAGGTGAAACGGCCGCTGTCCCGGAACAGCCGCAGAGTTTCCTTTGACTTACGGGCCGCGGACGGCAGCATCAACAACATGATGCACAACTGCCCCTCCACCTCACGGTGACTGAAACCATCCCCTTTTTCCAGAAGCTTGACCCTGCCGCCGGAAGCACGCTCAAGGATCTGCCTGTAGGGATGCTCGCGGTCGGCAAGCTGTTTCCAGGTCTGCCGGTAAATGGCATCAGACGGCACCACCCAGAGCACAAAACCGGTCTGGCGTTTGAAATAATCGGTCTGGATGCGCTCCAATGTACAGGCGGCCAGCAGGGTCTTGCCGCCGCCGGTGGGCACCTTTAGACAGATGTTGGGGATGATTCGACGCAGCCCGTCGCGCCGGGAAAGCCATGGAGCGACAAAGGTGTTGCCATCATTATCCCGCAGATAGGGCAGCATCCGCTCATGATTCAGGTGGCCCCAGGCATCGCGACAATAATCGGCCAATTCGACTTCCTTGCCCCGGCTTCTCTGAAAGGCGACAAAGGCTTCGGCATCTTCTCGCTTTTCTGTTAATATACCAAGATACCGATCGATTTTCCGGAGAACGCCCTGTTGGTACTCCTTCAACTCCATGGTTCAATCTCCCAGAATGCGGTGTACGGCGTAGGGTAACTGGCAGAAGTCGATGCGGCGTTTAGTCAGTTCCTTCTGGCTCATGAATTTGGCCACCGCAAAAACGATGGCCCGCTTGCCGGCGCGGTTTCCTTTGGCCACCGCCTCAACCCGTTCGGCGTTCAGGGCCGCTTCATTGGAACGGAGCCAGGCGGGATCCGGCTGGTAAAAAAGATGGATGCGGAACAGATCGGTCTCGCCGATAAAGCCGTCAATCGAAGGTTTGCCAACCTTTTCCACGGATTGGCCGGTGGCGGTATAAAACACATAGCGGGCCAGGGCCTCGAAGCCGGGGAGTCCCTTGCCGGTGAGCAGACTCTCTACTTGAATAGGCTCGCCCAAGGTGCAGAAGGTGAAGCTGCCGGAGAGGCCCTGGACCTTTGCCTCGATCCGCCTTTCCCCCGTGACGGTGAGCACACCGTTCTTGATTTCCTTTTTGACCTTGTCAAAGGAGGTTCGCGCCTTCTCCTCGAAATGCTCCACCTCCAGCATGATCTGGTGGTGTTTCTTAGCGAAATTAGACCAGGTGATTTTTTCGCTGTGCAGCTCTTCCCGCTGGGTGCCGGTGAAGGAATAGCCGTTGATCACCCGCCGGATGCGCTCGGCGGTCAAGGTGTCGGCATAGTCCTCGCACTCCACCAGAATGAAGCGGCGGTTGCCGTCGTCTTTCCGATTGGCTTCCAGCACGGCGTGGGCCGTGGTTCCGGAACCGGCAAAGGAATCGAGGATTATGGAGTCAGGTTCTGTAAAAATCTGAAGAACACGCTCTACAAGTTTAACTGGTTTTGGGGTAATGAAAACATCGGTTGTGTTTTCAAAGGATAGAATTTGTTTGATCTCTTTTTTGGCTTGGTCCGTATGGCCGACATCATTATAAAACCAGATGGTTTGCGGCACTCTCCCTTCACGGACTTCATTTAGAAATCGTTTGATTTGCGGAATACTATTTTGGTCACTACCCCACCAGATTCTGTTATCCTTATCCATATCCCAAAATTTAGCTTCCGCTACCCGCCAATAATTCCCTTTCGGTGGCCCATCAATCATGCGACCTCCGGGGCATTGGATCGCATATAAACCTTCGCTGTATGGATTACGAGCAGACAAATCGCTTGTTTTCCAAGGCCCGCGCGGATCATCATCGGGGTTTTTGTAGCGGCCTTCTTGAGCTTCAGTTCGGTCAAGAGAGCCAATGGAAAGGGCTCTTTTATTTTTGGCATAGATAAGCACGTAGTCATGATCACTTGAAAAGAATTCCGCTGTGTTTTTTGGAGAGTAATTTTTTTGCCAAATGCAGGTGGCAATAAAATTCTCATCACCAAAAATCTCATCCATGAGATCGCGCATCCTGTGAATCTCATTATCGTCCAGGGTGACGATAATAGCGCCTTCCTCGGCCAATAATTCCCGCAACAAATTCAACCTCGGCCACATCATACAAAGCCATTTATCATGGCGCTCCAAATCTTCCTTGTCCACCGGATTGGCCGACTTCTTCAGCCATTCCCGCATCAGGGGCGAGCGCACGTTGTCGTTGTAACACCACCCTTCGTTGCCGGTGTTGTAGGGCGGGTCGATAAAGATGCAGTCGATCTTGCCGGCATGGGTGGGCAGCAGGGCCTTCAAGGCCTCGAGATTATCGCCGTGAATGATCAGATTGTCATCAAGTGACGGCTTTTGTCCTTCGGCAGGCAGAGACTTTTCTGCCTCCACCCGCAACTCACGAAAGGGCACGCTTAAATGGTGGGAATAGACAAACTGCTTGCCCTTGAATTCCAGTGTCGGCATG